>NZ_BDBV01000069.1 GCF_001613165.1 Nocardia mexicana NBRC 108244 | reverse complement strand
CTGCGCTGCCACTTGAGCTTGTACAGCGGCGGGCAGGACAGATACACGTGACCGTGCTCGACCAGCGGACGCATGAATCGGAACAGCAGCGTCAGCAGCAGCGTGGAGATGTGCTGACCGTCCACGTCGGCGTCGGACATCAGGATGATCTTGTGATACCGCAGTTTCGCGATATCGAACTCGTCGTGGATACCGGTGCCGAACGCGGTGATGATCGACTGGACCTCGTTGTTCTTGAGGACCCTGTCGATGCGCGCCTTCTCGACGTTGATGATCTTGCCGCGCAGCGGCAGGATCGCCTGATACATCGAATCACGACCGGATTTCGCCGAGCCACCGGCGGAGTCGCCCTCGACGATGTAGATCTCGGACAGCCGCGGATCCTTCGAACGGCAGTCGGCGAGCTTGCCGGGCAGGCCGCCCAGATCCGTTGCGCTCTTGCGCCGCACCAGTTCTCGCGCCTTGCGCGCGGCGACCCGCGCCTGTGCCGACGAGACGGCTTTCTGCACAATCGTTTTCGCGTCGGCAGGGTTGGCCTCGAACCAGTGCGCCAGGTTCTCGTTGCAGGTGCGCTGCACGAACGACTTGACCTCGGTATTGCCGAGCTTGGTCTTGGTCTGGCCCTCGAACTGCGGCTCACCGACCTTCACGCTCACGATGGCGGCCAGTCCCTCACGGATATCGTCACCGGTGAGGTTGCCGTCCTTGTCCTTGATGAGCTTCTTGTCCTTGGCGTACTTGTTCACCACCGAGGTGAGCGCCGCGCGGAAACCCTCCTCGTGCGTGCCGCCCTCATGGGTGTTGATCGTGTTGGCGAAGGTGTGCACGGACTCGGAGTAGCCCGAGTTCCACTGCATCGCCACCTCGAGCTCGTGACCGGTGCCCTTGCTGGTGAAACCCACCACCGTGTTGTGGATGGCCTGCTTGGTCCGGTTGATGTGCTTGACGAAGTCCTCGAGGCCGCCCGGATAGTGATAGGTGCGGGTCTTGACCTTCTGCTCGGCGGCGGCCGCCGCCTCGCCCTCGGCATGCTTGGGCGCCTCGGCGGTATCGCTGACCACTTCCTCGGTGATCTCGGACTCGGTCACCCGCTGATCGGTCAGGGTGATGGTGAGGCCCTTGTTCAGGAATGCCATCTCCTGCAGCCGGCGCGACACCGTCTCGAAGTTGTAGAAAGTGGTCTCGAAGATGTCCGGATCCGCCCAGAACCGGATCGTGGTGCCGGTGCGCTTGGTCGCGTCGCCCTGCACCAGCTTGCCGGGCTTGGCGTCCTTGTACTCCTGGGTCCAGTGATAGCCGCCGTAGTCGATATCGGCCTGGAGCCGAGTCGACAGCGCGTTCACCACGGAGATACCCACGCCGTGCAGACCGCCCGACACCGCATAGGACTCGGAGTCGAACTTGCCGCCGGCATGCAGCTGGGTCATGACCACCTCGATGGTGGGGATGCCCTGCGCGTGCATGCTGGTGGGGATGCCGCGGCCGTCATCGACCACCTCGACGCCACCGTCGGCCAGCAAGGTCACATCGACGCGGCTGGCGTAGCCCGCCATCGCCTCATCGACGGAGTTGTCCACAACCTCCCAGATCAGGTGGTGCAGACCGCGCTCGCCGGTGGAACCGATGTACATACCGGGGCGCTTGCGGACCGCCTCCAGTCCCTCCAGGACCGTGATGCTGGAGGCATCGTAATCCTGCTGTTTGCCCTTGGTCGAGCTTGCATTGGAGTCGTTGGCAGCCACTGCTCGGTAGCTCTCCTTACTTGCTGATCCCTCGACGCAGCGTCGAGCAACACACAGGGGACCCCGAGTGACATCTGCTCGAGATGACGAACTGCTCGAGAATTACGGGTCCTTGCGCGGGCTTGCCCGGAACGCGTCGAAGGTATCGCCGCTAGTTACCCCACCATCCTACTGGTACACCTGGCTCAGGATGCACCTATGACACCCCTGAGAGGGTCGTGAGTGCGTGAAATCGGTCGCTGCCGGGTCTGGTTGTAGGGTTCGACGCTCCGGCGGGCCTCAGTGGCTCGTCGAGAGGTGGCCGGAAAAGTTTGCGGAAGAGTTGGGCGATCTTCGAGCGACCGGCCGATTCCGCGGCGACCCGGTTCCACGTGAAACCCTCACCCGTAGGTATCGCGCGGCCCGCGACCCTTGATATGACGCTCACCCTTGCGCCAGCTCGGCGCGGCCGGGCCGCTGATCTTCAGCGACGTGACCACGCCCTGACCCACCGCGGCGACGATCTTCGCGAGGATCTGGGACTGCAGCATGCGCAGCTGGGTCGCCCACGCGGTCGATTCCGCCTGAATGCTCAACACGCCGTCGGTCAGCGACACCGGAGTGGCGTGCGCGGCGACATCGTCGCCGACCACACTCGCCCACCGGCCGAACACCATGCCCTCGGCGACCTTGCCGGACCAGCCGCGACTCTTCGCCAGCGCACCGGCGAGCGTGGCCAGCCGCTGCGGGTCGCGTTCGTCCGGGCGGGCCCCCGACCATCCGGAGCGCCGCCGCAACGCACGAACCCCGCCCCTGCGCGGCGACGCCCGCCCCTGGCCGACCGATTTGCCGCTGGCCTTGGCCGCGGCCCGCGCCTCCTCCAGCGCACGCCGCGCCAGATCGACACCGCGCAGTTCGGTACCGGACTCGGCCGGAGCAGCCGCTTCCGCATCGCCGTACTCGGGTCCGTCCACCACCACTCCTCTCGCTCGTGATCCTTCGTGGCCCGGGTGGATTCCACATGCCCCGGGCCGGGCATTGCAGGACAGGCTAATCGGTCGGCATCCGACTTCCGGCGTGCCGCGGCCGGTGTCACGTGACATTGTTGTGACATCGGCGGTTTCACCGCCTATCCGTCCTCCGGCGCCGCCGCGAGTGGAAGACCGGCCTGATCCACGATGTGGGACGTGCGCTCGTCTGCCTCGCCCGCGGTCTCCACCCGCAGCGGGGTGGCCTCGAGTTCCGGCGGGACGTCTTCCGGGACCGCCGCGGTGATCAGGACCTGTTCCGCCGTGGCGGCCACCGCGGCCAGGGCGGCGCGGCGGCGGCGATCCAGTTCGGCGAAGACGTCGTCCAGGAGCAGGACCGGATCGGTGCCGACGCTGCGCAGCAGTTCGAAGGCCGCCAGCCGCAGCGCCAACGCGAACGACCACGATTCGCCATGGCTGGCAAAGCCTTTCGCCGGCGCCGAGCCGAGCACCAGCTCCAGATCGTCGCGATGCGGGCCGACGAGGCACACCCCGCGCTCGAGTTCCTTCCCGCGGGCGGCGGTCAGTTCCCGCACCATGATCGACTCCAGCGCCGCGGTGTCGTCCGGCTCCGGCGCGCGTCCGGTGTCCAGGAACTCCGGTGGCAGGTACGCACTGCGGTAGCGGATGGAGGCGGTGCGCGATTCCGGGGCGATCGAGCGGTAGGACTGCTCCAGATAGGGGTGCAATTCGTGGACCAGGCGCAGCCGCTGGGCGAGCAGTTCGGCGCCGTGTGCGGCGAGGTGGCCGTCCCACACGTCCAGCGTGCTCAGGTCCGCCGGTGTGCCCGACCGCGAGCGCGACTGCCGCCCTGCGGTTTTCAACAGCGCCGACCGCTGCCGCAGCACCCGGTCGTAATCCGAACGCACCCCGGCCAGCCGAGGTAACCGGGCGGTACACAGCTCGTCGAGGAAGCGACGGCGCTCCGACGGGTCGCCCCGGACCAGCGCCAGGTCCTCCGGCGCGAACAGCACCGTCTGCAGGATCCCGAGGATCTCACGCGGCCGCCGCACCGGCGAGCGGTTGATCTGAGCCCGGTTGGCGGACCCCTGGTTCAGCTCGATGTCGATCCGCAGCTCGCGGCCGGAGTTCACCACCGTCGCACCGATCCGGGAGCGCTGGGCCCCCAACCGGATCAGCGGCGCATCGGTGGACACCCGGTGCGAGCCGAGGGTGGCGAGATAGCCGAGGGCCTCGACGAGATTCGTCTTCCCGTTGCCGTTCGAGCCCAGGAAAACCGTTCGGCCCGTGGTCAGTTCGAGTTCGGTCTGCTCCCACGAGCGAAAGTCCCGCAGGCTCAACGCCCGGACGTGCATCGCTCAGTTCACCGTCCCCGCAGGCGTTGTGCACAACTCGGTATTGCGGCATGAGTTGTCCACGTGCCCAGAGTTTTTCACAGAGTTATCAACATTGTTCACAAAGAATCCGGCAGGAATCACGGACCCGGTGGCCGGCCTCGGGCCATCGGGTCCGGTGTGCACCCGCCGGACTCAGCCCGGCAGTCGAACCGGCATCAGCAGGTAGGTGTACGTGCCGCCCAGGGCCGCGAAGGCGCCGGACTCGAGCACCTCCGGGTCCTCCTCGGTGGTCGGGCACAGCACTGCCGGACGGCTGGGCGTGGTGAATCCGAAGGTCACCCGGTCCGAGTGCAGCGCGGACAGGCCGTCGTTGAGGTAGCCCGGATTGAAGGCGATAGTCAGTGGCTCACCGCGGAATTCGGCCTCCAGCCACTCCTCGGCGCGGCCCGCGTCGTCGCCGCCGGCCGACAGCAGCAGCCCCTGCTCGGAGAACTCCAGGCGCACCTGGGCACCGCGCTCGGCCACCAGCGCGACACGCTTGATGGCATCGATCAGCGCACTCACCTGCAGGGTCGCGATCGAGGTGTGCTCCTTGGGGAGCAACTGGCGGAACTTGGGGAATTCCGCGTCGAGCAGCCGGGTGGTGGTGCGGCGGCCGCCGTTGACGATGCCGAGCAGACCGTCGGTACCGGTGCCGAAGGCGAGTTGCACCGGCTGGTCGGAGGTGCCCAGCGTCTTGGCGGACTCCGACAGGGTGCGCGCGGGCACGAGGACGGCCGTCTCCACGTCGTCGCGTCCGGGCTGCCACTCCAGATGCCGGACCGCGAGGCGGAAGCGGTCGGTGGCCGCGAGAACGACCTTGGAACCCTCGATCTCGACCCGGATACCGGTCAGCATCGGGAGCGTGTCGTCGCGGCCCGCGGCGACGGCCACCTGGCCGACGGCCCCGGAGAACAGGTCCACGCCGAGCTCACCGGTCTGCGGCGGCAGTTCGGGCAGCTGTGGATAGTCCTCGACCGGCATGGTCGGTAGCGAGAACTTCGCACTGCCGCAGGCGATCAGCACGCGAGTGCCGTCGACGGAGACATCCACCGGCTTGTTGGACAGCGCCTTGGTGATGTCGGCCAGCAGGCGGCCGGAGACCAGCACCTGCCCCGGGCCGGCGACCTCGGCGGCCACTCGCATCTGGGCGGAGACCTCGTAGTCGAAACCGGAGACCGTCAGCCCGTCCTCGTCGGCAACGAGGAGGACGCCGCCGAGCACCGGTACCGGCGGGCGAGACGGCAGACTGCGGGCCACCCAGGCGACGGATTCGGCGAAATCCTCGCGAGCGACCCGAAACTTCATGCTTGCAAGCTCCATCGCCCGGTATGTCCTCTCCCAAGTCTCGATCGGTCGTGATCCGTTCGGCTCAACGCCGTTTCATGCAGGGGTACTGGATCGGCCGCTCTGCTGTCTCACCGCAGTGTGTCACAGGCGACCGACATCAAACCGTACCCGCGAAGACGACGAATGACCACGCCGCCCTCCCGGTGCGTCGCCCGGGGGTCTGTGGACCCGTTCTCCTCATGGCTCCTTCGTTCACCGAGTCCCGGGATGCCGATCGTGCCGTCGCTCCACGAACCGAGTTTCCACACACCCTGTTTTGAAAGAAGTTATTGAAGAAGAAGAACTGAAACAGTAGTAGGCACTGTGGATTCTGTGGACCACGGGCGAATCCGCTGCTCGGGGGGCGTGGCGGCGTGGGGATGTCCGTCGGGTGACTCGAGGATGAACGTGGAGTCGCTGTGGAGGTAACAAATCTGTCCCAGCCCCATCCTCGAGCGGTCCTCGAGTTGTTCCATCACGATGCCCGGTTTGTGCACATCTGTGCGCAAACCAGTGGACAACTCGAGGATTCCTCGAGGACCTGACAGGGACTCCTCGAGGAATCCACAAGCACAACTCCCGATCGGCGCAGGTGGGGGCCGTGGATGGGCCGGGCTGTGCGAACTGTGCACCAACGGGTGTGAGTGGCGGTGTCAACACCCCTGCCGACGAACTGTGGGTAAAACGGTGGAGAACAGGGGGATTCCTCGAGGACTCCCCAGGGATTCCTCGAGGAATCCACAACACGAAAAAGCCGATCCACCCAGGTCGTTCGGGTGGATCGGCTTGTGGATCGACGGAGCGGTCGAGTCTGGGGGCGACGGCCTGTGGAACTACGCGGAGAGCGCCCGCCGAGTCAGCGGGAGCGCTGTTTGATTCGTGCCGTGAGTTCCTGAACCTGGTCGTACACGCGGCGACGCTCGGTCATTTCCTTGCGCACCTTCTTCTCCGCATACATGACCGTGGTGTGGTCGCGGCCGAACGCCTGACCGATCTTCGGCAGGGACAGATCGGTCAGCTCGCGGCACAGGTACATCGCGATCTGCCGCGCCTGGGCCAGCGGCCGCGCCTTACCCGGGCCGGTCAGCTCCTCCAGCGTGGTGTTGAAGTACTCCGCGGTGACGGCCATGATCGTCGACGCGGTGATCTCGATCGTGGTGGTGTCGGGCATCAGATCGCGCAGCACCACCTCGGCCAGCGACAGATCCAGCGGCTGCCCGTTCAGCGAGGCGAAGGCCGTGACCCGGATCAGCGCACCCTCCAGCTCGCGGATATTGCGTTCCACCCGGCTGGCGATGAGTTCGAGCACGTCGTGCGGGACGTCGAGGCGATCCATCCGCGCCTTCTTGCGCAGGATCGCTATCCGAGTCTCCAGTTCCGGTGGCTGCACATCGGTGATCAGGCCCCACTCGAACCGGGTGCGCAGCCGCTCCTCCAGCGTGGCCAGCTGCTTGGGCGGCCGGTCCGAGGACACCACGATCTGCTTGTTGGCGTTGTGCAGTGTGTTGAAGGTGTGGAAGAACTCCTCCTGGATGCCTTCCTTACCCTCGATGAACTGGATGTCGTCCACCAGCAGGATGTCGGTCTCGCGGTAGCGGCGTTTGAACGCGACCTTGCGGTCGTCGCGGAGGCTGTTGATGAAGTCGTTGGTGAATTCCTCGGTGGATACGTACTTCACCCGCATCCCGGGGAACAGCCGCTGGGCGTAATGACCGGCCGCGTGCAGCAGGTGGGTCTTGCCCAAACCGGAAGCCCCCCACACGAACAGCGGGTTGTAGGCCCGGGCGGGAGCCTCGGCGATCGCGACGGCGGCGGCGTGCGCGAACCGGTTGGAGGCGCCGATGACGAACGTCTCGAAGGTGTACTTCGCGTTGAGACTGGCCGAGGACGCCGGGGGCGTCGGTGTCGGCTCGGGCGATTTGGCGAAGTAGGTCGGCCAGGAGTTGCGCACGTTGACCACGGGCTCGTCGTTGTCCGCGCGCTCCGGCGGCATGGGCCGGTGGGCGGGTGCGGGCTCCGGCTCGGACGCGAACAGCGACTCCTGGGCCGGTGATCCGGCGCCGCCCGGTCCGGGAGATAGCTCCCTGTCTCGTCGAGGTGCGGCGGGTTCATCCGGTCCGGAGTTGCCTGGCAATTCTCCGGCCATCGGTTGGGTGGCGAACTCGTGCTGGGGATAGTCGGTGCGGCCGGGGAACTCCCCTGGGGAGAGATAGCGGGGTGCGGGGTATTCCGGGGCCGCCGAATACTCCGGCTGCGCGGGATATCCCACAGGTTCGCGGGGGGCCTCCCGCACCCGCTCGGGGCGGGAGGTCAGCCGCGCGTGGCGGGGCGGTCCGGCGGGGCGATCGGCCGGTTGCGCGGCGGGTGCGGCGATCCGGACGCCGAGGCCCTCCACCTGCGGACCGAGTCGGCGGGCCAGCGACCGCAGGATGGGCTCGCGCAGATCGCGTTCGATCGCCTCCTGGGCCAGGGAGGAAGGTACCGAGAGCAGCGCGAATCCCTGGGCCACCGTCAGCGGCTTGACCAGGCCCAACCACGCTTTCTGGGCGTTGGTCACCGGTGGGATGGCGCCGTCGGTGGAGCCCGTGGTGAGCTCGGCGACCACCTCGGGCCACACGCCGGTCAACACGTTCTGCTCGTCGTCCACGTACGTTTCCTCCCCGGAATAGGTAGATAGGAGCAGACGGTCGGACACCACCCGCATCCCCCCGCAGCGCGAGCGTAGGCGTGGCCGTCGGCCATACGAATATGCCACTCCAGGGGTCTTTCCACACAATTATCCACAGATGTGGAGAACCACAGTGATGTGAGTAGAGCTGCCTCGCGCCCCCACGCAGCGCTTCGACCAGCGCTTCTGCAGCAATCTTCTGGCTAAGTACTCTAGTGGCTCGGGTGAGTCGTCGGCAAGGGTGGTTCACGGCCGTGTCGTTCGTCACCGGAGCGCGCCGGGGCGTGTCCGCCGGGGCGGGGATTCACCGGGTACCGCGTGCCATTCGCCGAGGTCGGGCGCGGGCGCCGGACCAGGGACCCCGGTTTGACCTGGCAGGAGCCGGTAAGTACTCTCGTACAGTCACCCATTGACGTGGTGGCGGCTGCGTGCTGCCCGTGTCTCGATGGGCGCTGTGCCGAAGATGACCATGTCACTCGTCACAGACCAGCATTACCCACAAACTTCGGGTGCCGCCGGGCGCCCACCAACTCGAGGAGTGTCGACCGTGGCCAAGGGCAAGCGGACGTTCCAGCCGAACAACCGTCGTCGGGCGCGGGTCCACGGGTTCCGCCTCCGGATGCGCACCCGTGCGGGCCGCGCCATCGTGTCGGCGCGGCGGCAAAAGGGCCGCGCCAAGCTCACGGCCTGATCCATCGGTACCGGCATCGGCGTCATGCCCCGTTCGCCGTTCGGTCCGCCGAATCCCGCAATCCGTTACGTGCTCGGACACTCGGGTGTTGCCTGAACCGTATCGGCTGCACCATCGTGCCGATTTCTCCCGGACGGTGCGGCGTGGCAGGCGAATCGGGAGGCGCGATCTGGTCGTGCATGCATTATTGACAACTCCGGCGTCCGATGACGCCGGAGAAGGAACTGTTGGGCCGTCGATTCGTATCGGCGGTCCGCGTTTCGGTTTGATCGTCAGCAAGGCGGTGGGCAACGCGGTGGTACGTCACCGCGTGGCCCGCCGCCTGCGTCATATCTGTGCTTCCCTCGCGGGCGAGGCGCCGACGGAGGCGGACATCGTGATCCGAGCGCTGCCCGGCGCCGCGGCCGCGTCCTCGGTCGAACTCGATCGGCAGGTGCGCGCCGCACTCCGCAAGCTGCTTCCCGAAAACGACGCGGCCGCAACGGCTGTCGCGGATCCCGCGGGCAGGTCGTCATGAGCCGTCTCGCGGTGCTGACCCGGCTGCCCGCCACCGTGCTCATCTTTCTCATCGAGCTGTATCGGACCTACGTCTCCCCCACCCGCATGCCGGTGTGCCGCTTCACCCCGACCTGTAGCGAGTACGCGGTGACCGCGCTGCGCACCCGGGGACTGTTCGTCGGTGTCGGATTGACAGCCGTGCGTCTGGCCAAATGCGCGCCCTGGCACCCTGGTGGGTGGGACCCCGTTCCGGAGCCGAAGCGGAGAGGGGCTGCAGCGAGCCGCGACTCCCGCACGGAGAGCCGCGAATTCGGCGCCGATCCGACGTCGCCGGGCCCGGTCACGAGCGAGCCGACCTCGGAGACGGCCGCACACGAGCTTTGTAATGGGTCGCCGCGCGCGGTGGCCGGTGATACGACCGACGGGAGTACATAGAGCCGTGCTCGATTTCATCTATTATCCGGTGTCCTGGATCTTGTGGTTCTGGCACCGTGTCTTCGGGTTCGCGCTGGGCGCTGACAACGGTCTGGCCTGGGCGCTGGCCGTGGTGTTCCTGGTGTTCACCCTGCGCCTGGTGCTCTACAAGCCGTTCGTCAAGCAGGTGCGCACCACCCGGCAGATGCAGGAGCTGCAGCCCCAGATCAAGGAGCTGCAGAAGAAGTACAAGAACGATCGCCAGAAGATGGCGACCGAGATGCAGAAGCTGCAGAAGGACCACGGCTTCAACCCGCTCATGGGCTGCCTGCCCGTGCTGGCGCAGGTGCCGGTGTTCCTCGGTCTGTACCACGTGCTGCGGTCGTTCAACCGAACCGGTACGGGGTTCGGCCAGCTGGGCATGTCGGCCTACGACAATGCGCACACGGCGAACTACGTCTTCAATGCCGATGATGTGCAGTCGTTCCTGCGCGCCCGCATCTTCGGCGCGCCCATCTCGGTGGCGATCACGACGCCCAAGACTCAGCTGGATGCCTTCCTCGACTACGGCGGCATTCCCCAGGTTGTGAACATCGCCGCGGTCGCGATTCCATTGATGGTGATCGCCGGTCTGGCAACGCATTTCAACGCTCGTGCCTCGGTGGCGCGGCAGAGCGCCGAGGCGGCCGCCAACCCGCAGGCCGCGCTGATGAACAAGATGGCGCTGTGGGTGTTCCCGCTCGGTGTGATCGTCGGTGGTCCCTTCCTCCCGATCGCCATCCTGATCTACTGGGTCTCCAACAACATCTGGACCTACGGGCAGCAGCACCTCGTCTTCGGCCGCATCGAGAAGGAAGAGGAAGCGAAGAAGCAGCAGGCGATCGAGCGGCGCGCGTCGAACGCGCCCAAGCCGGGTGCCAAGCCGAATCCGAAGAACAAGCAGAAGGCCGGATCGGCCGACGAGCCGACGGACGCACCGATCGATGGACCGGTGGACGCTCCGGTGACCGACGGCGATGTCTCGACCGCGGCGCGCAACGGGGCCGGATCGAATAAGCAGGGGAAGGCGACCGCCTCGTCGCGCAAGGGCGGACAGGGCAATCGGAAGCGATCCGGAAACCGTGGCCGTGCGAATCAGAAGCGGCGTCGCTAGCCGACCCACGCGACTGGCCGACACGACGGATGATGCAGATTGAAGGAAACGACACACATGACTGTTGAGACCGACGGAGGGGACGCCACTGTGGCCCTCGGCGCAAACGGCACGACCGTGGCGGACACCGCGGAGAGCCACGATCCGGACACCGCGGCCGACCGCGAATCGGATGTCGCGGAGAGTCGCGAGCCCGAATCGGAGACGGCGAGCGGGGATGCCAGCGAGGCGGAGGAAGCGCTCATCGAAGAGGGCGAGATCGCCGGTGACTATCTCGAACAGTTGCTGGACGTGCTCGACTTCGACGGCGATATCGACCTGGACGTCGAGGGCGACCGGGCGGTCGTGAGCATTGACGGCGGCCGCGATCTGTCGAAGCTGGTGGGCCGGCGCGGCGAGGTCCTGGATGCCTTGCAGGAGCTGACCCGGTTGGCCGTGCAGCAGACGACCGGCGTGCGCAGCCGGCTGATGCTGGATGTGGCGGGCTGGCGGGCGAAGCGCCGAGAGGAGCTGAGCGCCCTGGGCGCCGCGGCGGCGCAGCGCGTGCTGGATTCCGGCAAGCCCGAATCCCTGTCGCCGATGACGCCGTTCGAGCGCAAGATCGTGCACGATGCCGTGGCGGAGGTCGACGGGGTCGAGAGCGAGAGCGAGGGCGTCGAGCCGAATCGGCACGTGGTGGTGCTGCCGTCCTGAGCGCTGTGCAGTGCGGGCTGGGCCCCTGGTTCGCGGAACCGGGGGCCCTAGCCTTGTGCGGGGTCCGTGTGTGTCGATCTGTCGCGAATCCGGAAGGATGTTTCACGTGGAACGAGGAACCGGCGTGAGTAACCCGGAGCACTCCCCTACCCCGGGTGCGGCGCCTCCGGAGGCGCCCGCGGCGGCCGAGCGGATCTTCGGGGATCGGCTCCCGCTGGCCCGTCGATACTGCGCGGCACTGGCGACGGCCGGGGTGCAGCGCGGGCTGATCGGACCGCGCGAGGTGCCTCGGCTCTGGGATCGGCACATCCTGAACTGTGCGGTGCTCGGCGAGCTCATCCCGGCGGGAGCGGCCGTGGTGGACATCGGCAGCGGGGCGGGACTGCCCGGAATCCCCCTCGCCATCGCTCGCCCCGATCTCCGGGTGACCCTCGTCGAACCGTTGCTGCGCCGGACCATTTTCCTGGCGGAGTTCATCGAGGAGGCGGGACTCGAGGTGACGGTCGTGCGCGGCCGGGCGGAACAGCCGGATGTGCGGAAGGTGGCGGGCGGCGCGGATGTCGTGACGTCTCGCGCGGTGGCTCCGCTGAGCAAGCTGGCGAAGTGGTCGCTCCCCCTGGTGCACAACCATGGTCGGATGCTGGCGCTGAAGGGATCGAGCGCTACCGAGGAGTTGGAACGCGACCGTGCCGAGTTGCTGCGCGCGGGCGGCGGCCACGCCCAGGTGTTGGAGTGCGGTGCCGGAATTGTGGATCCGCCGACCGTGGTGCTGAGCGTCGAACGCCTCCCCCGCGCCGAGCGGAAGGCAGAGGGCGGCAAGCCGAAGCGTCGTCGGTGAGGACGCAGCGTTTCATGTGAAACATTGCGGCGCGGCGTCCGCTTCGTGTCTCGTCCGCGCGACTGTCGAGCGCCGGGAACGCCTCGGCGGTTGTTTCATGTGAAACCCGTCCCCCGGTCTCGGAGCGTGGCGAAGGCTCGGTGCGAGGGTCGTCCGCGAACTCGTCTCGGGACGCAGCCGATGTCGGTTTGCTTAGCTGGTTCGGGGAGCGCTCTGCGGCGGACCTGACTCCTCCACGGGCTCGACTATCGGAGCCGACGTTCTGGCTCGGATGCGTCGCCATCGGCCGACTATCGAACTCAACTGTCACCGTGACGAAGTCGCATCGAACAATCATCCCGACGGTCACCGCGGCGACCGGTCCGCCTACGGCCAAGCACGCCTAAGTGGGGCCCTTGGGCCACTCAGGTACGTTCGCCGCGTCAGCCTCTCCCCGGCCGGTTCTTGCGCGATTCGAGACAGCGGGAAGCGGATCGGATCGGCGGGCACGCGGTTCCGTCTGCACGCAGGTTTCATGTGAAACAAGACGCCGAGTGCTCCCCTCGCTGTCACTCGGAGCGGCATCCCCGCATTCGAATGTCTGGCAAATCTAGCGTGGCCGCGCCCAGTATCATCGGTGGGCCGCGCTAAGCCAGTCGATGCCCAACTCGGTCGGGAGGGAAGCAGTAGCAGCCGAATGCGGTCGTAGTCTGCCCCATCGCTGTTTCATGTGAAACAAGGCAGCGAGGGCCGACTCCTCGGAGAGCTTTGGTCCCTGGGAGCGCCATTGGAGATCGAGCGTGGCCGTCACGACATCTGGTCGGAACCCACCCGGCGCGTCTCGGCTCACGGATTCCTCTGTATCCGTCGGGGGCCGACTGGAATTGGGGCGGATGGACTCGATCTCGGGAACCGCGGGGGTTCGCCTACCGCTTCGATCCAGCCGCCGAATTTGTTCGATCCAGGATGAGTTGGATGAGCACGATCTCGGCTTGGGGCCCGGTTCTCGCCGACTCCGGTTTCATGTGAAACATCGCGGGCGGGCTGGCGGCAGCTCTGGCTCGGGGTGGACTACGACGGCGGAAGAGTGGTCACTGTGTGGTTCGGAAGCTGATGGTTGGCCGAGCGTTCTTGTCGCCCGTCGATCAAGCTCCGATTCTTCGACGGGTGTGCGAGATTGTCGCCGATATCGAACTCCGCATCGATCGGTGGGAGGCGGCCTACCCCTCGTGCGGCAAAGAGTCACGTGACGCCGAGCGGGAGCGTCGCCGGCGCTGCGAAGGCTCGGCCGCATCCGGATCGGCTGATGCGGATGGCGCCCAGGCTCGCCGTCACTCCCCCGATGTTTCATGTGAAACGATGGCGTCCTGGTGAACGAGAGGTGGATGGAAGCCGCGAAAGCGCCCTCCGGGCAACAAAGTTTGCGTATCAGGGTGTGATCGCCGCGGTTCAACTTCCGTAATGTGCGCGGTGCTGGCAAGCTAGGTGCAGTCGAGCGTGAGCGCAGATTCGAGGTGCCCGACAGGCTCGCCAGGATGGGCACCGGACTCAAGGAACGTGCCGCGCTCCGCTTGCTCGAGCCAATGCGGCGCCGATGCTGCTTGGGCACGTGTCTGAAGTTCTCGGGGTTAGGAGCCTGTATGTCGAACGGTCCGGCGAATGTTTCACGGGAAACAACGTCGCGGGTGCCCGGAATGCTGGACGGTAGTGGCTTCGATCTGGACGAGCTCGGCCGCCCGTTCGGGAGCATCACCGCCGACACGCCCATCGCAGCCGAGGCACAGCGAGCCAGCCAGGTGTTGCATCCTGGTTCGATGACCATCCCGAAGCCGCGCGAACAACGAATCATCACCATCGCGAATCAGAAGGGCGGCGTAGGGAAGACCACGACGGCGGTGAATCTCGCAGCGGCCCTGGCGCTACAAGGGATGACCGTTCTCGTCATCGATCTCGATCCGCAGGGCAATGCCAGCACCGCACTCGGCGTCGAGCATCACTCCGGTGTGCCCTCCTCCTACGAACTGCTCATCGGCGAAGCGTCTGTGCAGGAGGCGATTCAGCGGAGTCCGCACAACGAGCGGCTGCTGTGCATCCCCGCCACCATCGATCTGGCCGGTGCCGAGATCGAGTTGGTGTCGATGGTCGCCCGCGAAGGACGACTCAAGGCCGCGATCCAGGACGCGAACTTCGCCGGCTACGACATCGATTACGTGATGATCGACTGCCCGCCCTCGCTCGGCCTGCTCACCGTCAACGCACTGGTGGCCGCCAAGGAGGTGCTGATCCCGATTCAGTGCGAGTACTACGCGCTGGAGGGTGTCGGGCAGCTGATCCGCAATATCGGTCTGGTGCAGGCACACCTGAATCCGGAGCTGCACGTGTCGACCGTCGTCCTCACGATGTACGACGGGCGGACCAAGCTGGCCGATCAGGTCGCCGAGGAGGTGCGTGGACACTTCGGCGATGTGGTGCTGCGGTCGGTGATCCCCCGCAGCGTGAAGGTTTCGGAGGCACCGGGTTACGGCATGACGGTGCTGGATTACGATCCCGGTTCCCGGGGTGCGATGAGCTATTTGGATGCTGGTCGCGAGATGGCCGCCAGGTCGATCGCGGTGGTTGGTGGAGTGAACGAGGAAAGGGGCCGGTAGGTTGACTCAGGCGAAGAAGGGTGGACTGGGGCGTGGGCTTGCCGCGCTGATCCCGACCGGACCGACCGACGTGCAGGGGCTCGGCAGTGCCGCGGCGAATGCCGTCATCGGGCTGGACCCGATCGGCCCGCATCCGGCCTCGGCATACCTGCATCGGGTCCCCGACCCCGCGGAAGGATCCGACGCCGGAGCCGTCTATCGGGAGATTCCGCCGGAACAGATTCAGCCCAATCCGAAGCAGCCGCGCCAGGTCTTCGAGGAAGACGCGCTGAACGAACTGATCCACTCGGTCCGCGAATTCGGGCTCATGCAGCCGATCGTGGTCCGGCTGCTGGAGTCCTCCCCCACCCCGCGCTACCAGATCGTCATGGGCGAGCGCCGGTGGCGGGCCTGCCAGGATGCGGGCCTGGAAACCATTCCGGCCATCGTCCGGGAGACCACCGACGACGCGATGCTTCGCGACGCCCTGCTGGAGAATATCCATCGGGTGCAGCTCAATCCGCTCGAGGAGGCGGCGGCGTACCAGCAGCTGCTGGAGGAGTTCGACGTCACCCACGAGGAACTGGCGAACCGGATCGGCCGGTCCCGACCGGTCGTCACGAATATGATCCGGCTGCTGAAGCTTCCGATTCCGGTGCAGCGTCGGGTCGCGGCGGGGGTGCTGTCCGCCGGGCACGCCCGCGCGCTGCTCGGGCTCGAGTCCGGTGCGGAGGCACAGGAGAAGCTCGCGGAACGGATTGTCGCCGAGGGCCTTTCGGTGCGCGCCACCGAGGAGGCGGTCACCCTCGCGAACCGCTACCCCGACGAGGAGAAGAAGCGGCCCGCCGAACGGAAGCCGGTCCAGATGCCGGGTCTGGATCGGTTGGCCGAGCGGCTCGCCGATTCGTTCGATACCCGTGTCACGGTGAGCATGGGAAAGAAGAAGGGCAAGATCGTCGTCGAATTCGGGGACGTGGCCGATCTGGAACGCATCGTGGCGATGATGGAGCAGCAGCGCTAGTGCGACGAGTGATCACGGCCGAAATCCGCGTGATCACCGGAGATACTGGACCCTGGCGGTAAAACGTCACTGTGACGGTGCCTGTCGGGTCGCGTTTGCGATCCCGACGGACAGCACAGCTACCGAAATGAGGCGGTTCGCTTTGATCGCTTATTCTTGCTGGCGAGTAGATACTGATGCAGCGTGAGTCTGGATGAATCGGAGAGCTGGAGGCTGAGTAGAGCGGTGTCGACCAGCGTTACCGCACTTACCCTCGGCGGACTCGACCAACTCCCGGCACATGCCCGTCGGTGTGTGTTCTGGGAGATCGATCCCGCCGTGGCCGAAGACTCTCGCGAATTCAGCGACCCGGTCTTCGAGAAGGAGGCGTGGCTGTCCACGGTCCTCCTCGAATGGGGATCGTGCGGACAGATCGCGCTCGTCGACGGTCAGCCCGCCGGGTGCGCGCTGTACTCGCCGCCCAGCGCGGTACCGCGGGCGGCCCTCTTCCCCACCTCACCGGTGAGTGCCGACGCGGTCCTGCTGACCACGCTGCGGACCGATCTCCCCTACCGGGACAGCGGGATAGCCGATCGGTTGATCCAGGCGGTGGTGGCCGATCTGATGCGCCGCGGCGTGCGCGCCATCGAGGCCTTCGGCATCCGCAAGGACCCGGCGGCCACATCGATGTCGACGCGCTCGATCAGCTCGATGTTCCTGATGGAACGCATCGATACGCCCGCGCACGGCATTCCGTCGGCGCCGCGTCAGCGCACCGACTCCCGATGCTCCCCCGAGAGCTGCATGATCGATGCCGACTTCTTGGAGGACGTCGGATTCACCGTGGTGGCAGAGCATCACCGGTTCCCACGCCTGCGTCTGGAACTCGACAGCGACCACCTCTGGAAGGAAGATGTCGAGCGCGCTCTGGACCAGCTGCTGGCCGCCGCGTCGGCCGAGGCGAAGCCCCGGGTCGGCTGCTAGCCGTGCCCGGGGGCGGCCGCCGACTACATACGGTCGGCGGCGGCCAGTTCCTCCGCGAGCAACTCGGCGAAAGTGTATGTGCCCGTGGGCTGATCGTCCTGGCCCAGCAGATACAGCCGCTTCACCGAGATCAGGATGGCCTCGGCGATCACATCGCGCATGCGCGGATTGGTCAGCACCGAGGCGTCGTATTCGTTTGTCAGATAACCGATGTCGACCTGGACGGTCGGCATCTTGGTCAGCCGCAGCAGATCCCAGGTGCGCGAATGGGTCCGGCAGTCCTGCAACGAGGTTCGCGCCACGATCTCGCGCTGCACGAACCCGGCCAGCACCTGCCCGATCATCGACACCGAACCGTGCGAATTACCGAAGTGGAAGCTGGCGACGCCGCTCGCCACGGGGCTGGGGTTGGTGGCACAGCGCAGCGAGATCATGAGATCGGCGTCGAAAGTATTGGAGGTCTCGGCGCGTTCGGCATCGGAGAGGTTGGCGCCCCACGGCCGGGACAGGAAGGTCTCCATGCCGGTGGCGGCCATCCGGCCCTCGAGACGGCTCGCCAGATCCCAGAGGATCTCCGACTCGTAGACGTCACCGAACTCGGTGGGGACCGCGAATCCCTTGTCCGGTCCGCCCATTCCCGGGTCGATGACGATCCGCTTGCCGGTGAGCTGCGGCCCGGCGCGGTGCACGACCTCCTCCTCGGCGATCCGGTGCGGGTTTCCGCCCGTCACCCGGGCGCCGAGCAGATCCAGCGAACGCAGCGTGTCCGGACCGCAGATGCCGTCGGCGGACAGGCCGATCTCGCGCTGGAACGCGGTCAGGGCGTCGTGGGTGTGCGGGCCGAAGTAGCCGTCGATGCGGTGCACGTAGAAGCCGAGGTCCTGTAGGCGCCGCTGCAGCGTGGCCACGTCATCGCCGTAGAGCGGGGCCGACAGCTGATAGATCAGCGTGCGGGCACCGAGGCGGTAGGACGCCTCCTTCAGTGCCCGGTAGGTGGCGGGGCCGACGACGCCGTCCACGAGCAGTCCGCGATGCTGCTGGAACGCGCGCACCGCGGAGTCGAGATCGTGGTCGAAAACGGCGTCGGAATCCTTCCAATACTCGCCGTGCCCGTCGGATCGGTCGGCGCCGTTGGGGTGGATGTGCAGGAATCCGAGACTTGCCAGGGTGCTCCGAACCTCAGCGACGGCCGGTCCAGTATCGCCGTGACGAAGTCGGTGCATGCGTGAGAGCCCTTTCCTTCCGCCAACCCGGGTACCCACTCATGCGACGGCTCACACCCTCGCACGACCGGAGCGTCGGTCGATTGTCTCAGACCCGGACCGAATTTCAGCAATTCTCCAGGTGCAGAGATCCTACTCCCGGCATTTGCATGCCAGGCCCGGAGTCGGCGGCCCCGCATCGTCCTGCGGAGCCGCCGCTAGCGCCGAAATACTACAGCGCCGACCGGATTCCCGGAGGCGCAGTACTGCGTGTGACACAGGACTGCGCACCGAATCACACACCGAACTCAGAGAACGCCTTCGAGTTCGCGCAGCAG
Organism: Nocardia mexicana NBRC 108244; assembly: GCF_001613165.1. Taxonomy (GTDB): domain Bacteria; phylum Actinomycetota; class Actinomycetes; order Mycobacteriales; family Mycobacteriaceae; genus Nocardia; species Nocardia mexicana. The sequence continues at coordinate 11,540 of NZ_BDBV01000069.1, read as the reverse complement.
GGCCGCCTTGCCCTTGGCACCGACGATCCGCTTGGTCTCCTTGCCGCCGGAGAACAGGATCATGGTGGGCAGCGAGAGGATGTTGTAGTCCTTCGAGGTCACCGGGTTGGCGTCGGCGTCCACCTTGGCGATGGTCAGCTTGTCGGTGTTCGCGGCGGCGATCTCCTCGAGCACCGGGGCGACCATCTTGCAGGGACCGCACCAGGCCGCCCAGAAATCGACGAGGACCGGCTTGTCACTGCCGAGCACGTCCTGCGCGAACGTGTCGTCGGTGACGGTCTTGGTGGCGGTTTCGGACATGATCGAACTCCTCGTGCTTTCGAAACTGGATGATCAGTTGGCGGTGACTTCGACCGGCCGGCCGGCGTGGTCCAGGGTGTTGCTGGTGATGTCGCCCTTGTCGGCCAGCCAGCGCTCGGCATCCATGGCCGCGCGGCAGCCGGTGCCCGCGGCGGTGATCGCCTGGCGGTAGATGTGGTCGACGAGGTCACCGGCCGCGAAGACACCCTCGACGGAGGTGGCGGTGGTGGGCTGGTTCACCAGCACGTAGCCCTCGTCGTCCAGATCGACCTGGCCGCGCACCAGCTCGCTGCGCGGATCGTGGCCGATGGCGACGAACAGGCCGGTCGCGGCCAGCTCGGAGGTCTCGCCGGTCGTGGTGTCGCGCAGTGTCAGGCTCGTGACGCTGTCCTCGCCGTGCACCTCGAGCACCTCGGCATTGGTGACGAAGCGGATCTTCTCGTTGCTCTTGGCCCGCTCCAGCATGATCCGGGAGGCACGGAACTCCTCGCGGCGGTGCACGATGGTGACGCTGGCGGCGAACTTGGTGAGGAACGTCGCCTCCTCCATCGCCGAATCGCCGCCACCGACGACCACGATGTCCTGGCCCTTGAAGAAGAAGCCGTCGCAGGTGGCGCAGGCGCTCACACCGCGGCCGAGCAGCCGCTGCTCCCCCGGGACGCCGAGGTAGCGCGCCGCCGAGCCCATGGCGAGCACCACCGCGTAGGCCTGGTGCGTCTCGCCGCCCACCGTGACGCTCTTGATGGGGCCCGACAGGTCGATCGCCTCGACGTCCTCGGTACGGATGTCGGCGCCGAAACGCTTGGCCTGCTCGCGCATCTCCTCCATCAGGTCCGGGCCCATGATGCCGTCGCGGAAGCCGGGGAAGTTCTCCACCTCGGTCGTCGTCATCAGCGCGCCGCCGAATTGGGTGCCCTCGAACAGCAGGGGTTCGAGTTCGGCCCGGGCAGCGTAGACCGCGGCGGTGTAGCCGGCGGGGCCGGAGCCGACGATGATGAGATCGCGAACAGGCGTGTTCATGAGGCCCTTCCGAGGGAGTGTGTCATCAGGCTTGTCAGTCAACAACAGGGTAAACGGTGTTGTTCCCCGGCCCGGGGCTCCGGCCCCGAGACTCGTCGGGTCTACCGGTCGCCTCGCTGCTCAGCCGATATCGCGTTGCTCCAGCACCTGAGCATCACCCGGGCCGCAACCGGTGCCGACGACGAGGGCGGTGATCTTCGGCGGCCGCGCGCTGTTGAGCAATATCACCACGGCGGGACGATCTCGGAAGGTGACGTCCATCGAACCGATGACGGCGCGGTCCAGGCCCGCGGCGGCGATGCAGCGGGTCATCGCGCCCGGAAGCCCCAGTGGTCCGGCGACGTCGTTGCGCCCCAGCGCGCTGAGCAGTACCGCGTCGGACGAGTCGCCGTCGAGTTGCGGGGCACCGGTTTCCGTTGTGGGCGAGGCCTTCTGGGTGGTGTCACTTTCGCGTACGGCATCCACCGCGATCAGGGATCCGGCGATGATCGCGACCGCGGCGGCCGCCGCGGTCAGCCAGCGCAGCCGACGTGACCTCCGCTCGTCGAGCCGGATCGGCTCCGGTGGATCCTCGCCCGTCACCGCGGGCATCGGGCGCGTCGCCGGAGGGGCATCGTCGGCGTGGGCCGGGGGGCCGCTGATCGGCAGATGGTGCACCGTCGCCACGTGTTCTCCGGACGCGTTCCGCTCGGGGTGGTCGCCGCGGGCCAGATCGTCGAGCAAGCGGTCCATTCGGGCACCGACGTCGGCGGGCATCGCGTGCAGCACGCGGGAATCCCGGCCCAGCGCCTGCAATTCGGAGGTGACGTCGTCGAGGGAGCGCAGGAATCGCAGTGCCTCCGGATCGTTGCGCACCTGCGGCCACAGCTGTTCGGACAGCTCCGGGGCAACGTTGTCGGCGTGCAGATCGGCCAGCAGATCTGTGGAGAAGGGAGGCTGCGGCACTGAACGGGCTGCCATCGCACCTCCTGTCTCTTCGTCGTCGCGCGGCCCGGGCCGACGTCGCCGACGGGCGGCTTCGCCCTTGTCGTCCATCGCCTCTCCGGGTCGAGCCTGCTGTGGTGTGGTTCAGCAATACCCCGTCGTGGCGGCATCGGTGCGTACGGCGGGGTGTTTTTCTTCGTCTCTAGTAATGACGCATCTCAACTACTTCCGGTTCCCCGGATTGCGCAGGAATCCCAACTCTTGTTGCAGTCGTTTGCGTCCGCGAGCGCAACGGCTCTTGATCGTCCCCTCGGCAACATCCAGCAACTGTGCCGCTTCCGCCACCGTATACCCTTGCATATCGATCGCGACCAGGGCCGCACGCTGGTCGTCGGGCAGCGTGAACAGTGCGGCGTCGACCACCATAGAGACCTCGCGATGGGCGATGTCGTCGCGCTCGACGGCGGGTTCGGCAACCGTCTCCTCCGACAGCGAGACGCTGGCCCGAGCCTTGTTGCGCCGCATGCGGTCCAGGCAGGCGTTGACGACGATGCGGTGCAGCCAGCTGCGGACCTCGGCGTCGCCGCGGAAGCCGGCGGCATTGCGGTGTGCCGACAGCAGCGCGTCCTGCAGGCAGTCGGCGGCATCCTCGGGGGTTCGGCACGTCCGCAGGGCGAGCTGCCACAGATGGTTGTAGTGGCGGCGGAACAGCACGCCGAAGGCGTCGCGGTCACCCTCGATGTGCGCGCGGAGCAGCCGGCGGTCGGACGCGTCGTCGAGATCGAACGAGCGGCGCCGGACGCCAGGCGAATCGGACGTCCCCCCGCTGGATCGCTCGACCGCATCAAACGACAACACAAACCCCTTGGATCAGCGCTCACGGCGGCACACCACGACCACGGTCGGAGGGCACCGCAAATTTCGCGTCATCCAGGACCGAGACACCAGATCCCAGGAAGCTCCCCTGCTGAGAGCGCGCTGAGAATCATATCGGCTGTCATGAATTCGCGGCAACCAGAGTCGAAGGGCTCGGGTCAGGGCGCGGCTTCGAATCGAATGTCGGCGAGCGACGTCTGGAACTGGCCGCCGGAGTTGGCCAGCGACGTGATCCAGACCAGCACGTAGCGGGCCGGCTGGTCGGCGCGGAGCGGGATTTCGGTGGTGCCGTCGGCCAGGGTCGCCTGGCCGATCAGCTGTGTCTGGTCCAGCGTGGGCGTGGCGGTGGGTGAGGTGCGAACCTCCACCACCGAGCCCGGACTCGGGGATTCGATGATCGCCTTGTTCAGCTTGCTGGGACTGCCGAGGGTGGCCACGACGCCCACCCCCTTCTTCAACGCGGGGAACTGCTGGAAGTACTGGTCGGTGTGCCACACCGTGGTCGGATTGCCGTCCAGTACCGACGCCGCGCTGCTCGCCCCGTCGGGGGTGCCCTCGGGCGAGAACACCGTCGCCCCGGTGGCGCGCACCGGAACCGCACCACCGGAGGCGGCCGACGGTTCCGGCGAACCGGCGCTCGGGTTCACGGGCGCCGTATTGGGGGTGGTGAGGCCGAGTTTCTGCTCATTGAGCGGAGCATCGGAGTCACCCGGGGCGAAAATGCTCAGCAGCCACCAGATGATCACGCCGACCACCAGCGCCGCCAGCACGCCCAGCCCGACCAGAATCCACATCATCCGCTGCGACCGCTCCTTCTCGGCGGCCAGCAGCTCCGGATCGGCCAGCGACTCGTCCGGAGCGCTGGTAGCCCGCTGGCCCAGCCGCAGGACCGGGATGAAGTCGGTCTTCTGGTCGACCACCGAGGCCTGCTCCAGCACGTGCTGGACGGTCGCGGCGGTCCGCACCCCCTTATTGGACTCCAGCGAGCGCACCGCTACCGCGGAGATCTCGAACGGGGTCTCGGGGCGGATCTGCCGGGGCTCGACCGGGGTGCCGTCGGAACCGAAATCGGCCAGCCGCAGCCCGCCGACCGTGGCCGCCGCGCCGCTCATACCGCCCGAACGGATCGGCCAGCGGGCCGTGATCAGCGCGTACAGCATGGCGCCGAGGCCGCGCACGTCGGACTGGGCGTCGGAGTCGGCCAGCGTGCCCGGGAAGGCGAGCACGGCGTCGCCGGTGGCGCTGATGCGCACCCGGTCGGGATGGTCGATCGACAGCGAACCGCCGCCGCGATGGGCCAGCTCCGCCGCCGCCGCCAGCGCCCGGATCGAGCGCGCCGCGCCGATCGGCGACGGCATGGTCTCGGCCATCTCGCGCAGCGATCGGCCGGGTGTCCACTCCGCCACCACGATGCCGCCCGAGCTGCCGCGCACCACGTCGAGTACGCGCGCCAGGCCCGGCGAATTGATCCGGCCCAGGCGCAGCGTTCGCGACAGGATCGCCTGCGGTCCGTCGTGGCCCGCGTTCTCGGCACCCTTCTGGTCGGCGTCGACGAAGGTCAGCGCGACCTCGCGGTCCAGCTTCACATCCAGCGCCTGCCAGAACTGCAGCCCGCGCGCCCCGCCGTGTCCGGCCAGCAGGCGGTAGCGGCCACCGGCCACCGACGCCCCCGGCATCAGCTTGGGACCGCGCTGGCCGCTGCGCTTCGCCGCGGCGGGCTCGACCCGCATCGGCGGCATCTCCGGGGATCCGACCGGCAGCATGCCCGTGTCGTATACCGGATCGCGCGGTGGTCCCGACCGATCGTCGGCCGGTGGCTCGGTACCCGGCGGCGGCGGTGCGGCCTGCTCGGCGTCGCCCGAGTTCGGGTCCGCGGCGTGACCCGCCGGCACCTTCCCGGGCGCGACGTCGTCGGTGCGCACTGCGCCTGCCGCATCGGCAGGGTCGGCGGCCGGGACGCCGCCCGCCGCGTCGTCGCTCACCCTCGTGCCTCCTTCGCCCTGGTGTGTCGAAGTTCGATGAACCGGCGGCGCACCGGGCCCGTCGCCGACTCGGCCGACCTCCGGTTCCGCACGGGAACCGGCATCGCCGGCCCCGCGGGTGCCGGATCCGGCGTTTGCGTTTCTCTGCCGAACAGGGTACGGGAACTCACCCGTACCGGTGCGGTCAACGGCGCCGGGTCGGATAACAGGTAGGACCATGGTCTGTTGACCGTCGAGATATGGGTCGTACTGGTAGTAGTACGGCGAGTCGGGCCGCGGCAGCACCGTCGTCGGGTGCATGTCCTCGTCGGTCTCGTCGAGGCCGAGGTCCGGGGCGGGCGGCGTCAGGCCCAGGCGGCGAGAGATGGCCACGGTGATCGCCACGATCTCCGGGATACCGGCGAGTCGCATCAAACCGAACGCGACGCCGAACATGACGACGGCGTCGACCGCGACCCGGAACAGCACGCCGATGCCGTTGTGCAGGTTCGACAGCCCGACCACCTGGTCGATGATCAGGGTGACCGCGGCGCCGGCGACCGAGGCGAGCACCACCCGGGTGACGGTCCGCCCGACGTTCACCATGCGCAGATCGCCCAGGCTCTGATGCAGCAGGTATCCGCCGATCACGGCGCCCACCGCGTAGCCCAGCCCCGTGGCCACGCCGAGCACGATGACGACCTGGTCGGCGGAGCTGGCCACCACCGGCGCCAGCGCCGAGAACAGCACCTTGACGGTGGTGATTCCGAGGACGATCCAGGTGGGCGTCCACACCTGTTCCCTGGCGTAGAACACGCGCAGGTGGATGAGCACCAGGGCGTACGGGATCAGCGTGAACGCGGACCAGCTCACGGCCGTGCCGAGTCGTTCGGCGTCCTCGGAGAACCGCGCATATCCGAAGAGCGCCTCGCCGACCTGCGGTCCGGCCATGGTCAGGAAGATGACGACCGGGATCAGCGCGATCATGGTGAGGCGGGTCGCCACCGAGAGATCGTCCACGACCGCCGGCGTGTCGTCGGCCGCGGCGTTGCGGCTCAGCCTGGGCATGATCGCGGTCAGCAGCGTGACGCCGAGGACGCCGTACGGCAGCTGCAGCAGCAGCCAGGCGTTCTGATAGATCGTCGGTCCCGCCGCATCCGCGTGCGAGGAGATGTTGTTCGCGAAGATCATGCCGAGCTGGCTGATCAGCACGTACAGGATGATCGCGGCGCCCATGGTGCCGAACTGCTTGAGCCGGGCGTCGAGTCCCCACAGCGGGCGCAGATCGATATTGTGCCGACGGATCGCGGGCAGCAGGCTGACGGCCTGCACGACCACGCCCGCCGTGACGCCGACGCCGAGCAGCAACACCTTCGGATCGCTCATCCGGACCGGATCCAGCGTGATCTCGCCCGGCGTCAGCGCGTAGAGCGCCAGGACCACCAGCACCACGACGTTGTTCATCACCGGTGCCCAGGCGCCCGGTTTGAATGCCTGCCGGGTGTTGAGGATCGCCGTGAGCAGGGCCGACAGTCCGTAGAAGAGGATCGCGGGCAACAGCAGGAAGGTCAGCGCCGTCGTCAGCATGGTGTTGACCTGGCCGTCCGACGACACGAATACATGCGTCGCGAGGATCGGTGCGGCCGCGACCGCCAGGACGGTGGCGAACGCCAATACGGTGAACGCCGCCGTGACCAAGCGGCGGATGAAGGCCGCACCCCCGTCCGCGTCCTCCTGCTCCGCGCGCACCAGGGTCGGCACCACGATCGCCGTGAGGACGGCGCCGAGCACCAGCTCGGCGATCATGTTCGGCATCAGGCTGGCGGACGCGAACGCACTGGCGATCGCGGGGCCGAGCACGGTGACCAGCAGCAGTTGCTTACCGAATCCCGTGATGCGACTGATCAGCGTCGCGATCGCGATGGAGCCGGAGTCACGCACCAGGCGCGCGTTCGAGTTCTCGCGCGGAGCTACCGCGGCCTGCGGCGCCGTGCGGGGCGGTGCGGGCCGTTCGCCGCGGACCGGACGCTCGGGGCGCGCCGGACCGCCGTGCCGCGGTTGCGGACGGGGTTCGGGACGCGGTGCGCCGCCGACGTTTTCGGGGCGTGGAATGCGCCGGGTGGGACCGCTCGCCGGATCCGCGGGATACGGTCCGCGGCCAGGTGGGGGCCCGCCGGCGGGTCGACCGCGCTGGGGTGGGCCGCCCTGACCCGGGGGCGGTGGCGGTCCACCCTGGTGGGGGCCGGGCGGGACGCGTCGCATCGGCCCGCTCGGAGGCATGCGGTTCGGCCCGCCGGGCGGCGGTGGTGGTGGCTGTTGCCGCGGGGGCGGGCCCGGCGGCATCCGACGATCGTTCGGGTACATGCCGCGGTTGTTCGGCGGCGGTGCCGGGCGGCCGGGATTCGGCGGGGCCGGGCGGCCGGAATCATTGGGCGGGGCCGAGCGGTTCGGGTGGTTCGGCGGCGCCGGGTGGTTCGGATCGTTCGGATCGTTCGGTGGTACCCGGCGCATCGGTCCGCTCGGCGGCACCTGGGGAATCGGTCCGCTCAGCGGCACGGGTCGGCGCGGTCCCTGAGGCTGGCCAGGGCGCGGTGGTTCACCCGGCGGCCCACCGGGCTGCGGTGGCGCCGGGCGTGGCCGATTGCGTTCCCACGGAGCGGCCGGGGCGCGGCGTAGCGGAGGACCCTCGTCGGCGGGATCGTCAGGGCGGCGGCTGTCGTATTCGCTCACGACTCCACCTCGCTGACTCTCGGTTCCGTGGTGCGCGAGGCGTGCCGCGTTGATGGTTCGTTCGCAAGCTCTCTGACGACTCCACGTCGCCGACGCTGGGCTCCGTCGTGCGCGAGGCACGCTTGTGTTGTCGGTTCGCTCGGACGCAAGCTCACGGTGCCCCCTGAACCGAACGAATCACGGGTAACGGGATGCGGTCGCGACGAAAGCCGTTGTCCTGTAGAGGACATGCGCCGAGATGTGACAGGCCACCCCGCGTGGCGGCGGCCGAAAGACCCGAGCCGTCGCTCATGGCCACGCCTCGTCGATGCTCGGTTCCGTAGCGAGGGCTGTTGTTCGGTCGCTCACGACTCCACCTCGCTGGCGCTCGGCTCCGTCGCGAGCGAGCGGCTCGGCTGCGTTCATCGGTTCGCTCGCAAGCTCGCTCACGGTGCCTCCTGTCGCTGCAGGACCCGCTTCCGTGCGCGCAGGTATCGGTTCAGCCTGCGGCGCTTCCCCGGGTCCAGCCCCTCGTCGGCCGGATCGGGCTGTCCCCGGAAGCGGCGCCACAAGCGGCGACCGGCCAACAGGAACAGCAGTGCACCGGCACATGCGGTAATTATCGCCAACGCTGGACCGTACGCGTTGGACCGCACCGAAACCGAGGTGGCATTGCCGAGCGGGATTCCGTCCGGTGTGCTAATGGAGATCGGAATCGTCAGATTGCGGCTGTCGCTGACCTGAGTCGGAATCTGGAACGACCGGCTGCCCTCGGCGGGCAGCTGCTGCTCGCCGATATCGGTGATATTGGTTTCGGCCGGAACCCCGATCCGGAATCGGATTCGGATGGCGACCGGCAGCTCGTTGCGGGCCACCAGCAGCAGCGGGCTCTGCTCCGACGCCAGGGTGTACACCCCGCCCGGCGGCAGCACCGTGACCGAGCGGTAGAGGTTGTCCATCGTGCGGGTGACCTGGTCGATCCGGCGTTGCGCGGCGGTGTCGGCCTGGGCGCCGGTGCTGGTGCGGTCGGACATCGTCAGCGCCCGGACCAGATCGTCGCGCAGCGGCGTGAGGAACGACCGCGGCGTCGGCTCCTGCTGCGGCACCTCGACCAGCGCGCTCATCAGATCGGCGATGCGCCGCTCCTGCTCCTGAATCGGCGGGACGAACGATGCGGGCACCGCGGCCTCGGCGACCTCCGACCGGTAGTCCACATCGAACGGCTGCGGGTCCGGCGACAGCGCCATCAGGTCCTGGAAGGGCCGGGGCGTGGCCAGCCCACTGCGGAACATCAGATCCAGCTGACTCAGCAGCGCCGTCGCCTCGTCCCGATTCGCCCCCCACTGCTGCGGCGGCATCAGCAGCGCCGAACGGGGGCGGTCGGGCTGCGGGTTGAGCGCCGACCACGACACCGCCCCGAGCGCGTCCTGCAGCCGCGCGGCCCGCGAATCGTTGGTGACCTCGTAGCGCACCCGATCGGGAGTGAACGGCGGCGTCGGCGGATTGGATCCGACCGCGGCCAGCGCCGTGGCCGACCAGACGTCGAACGTGGCGACCTTCAGCCGCGCGTCGGGGCCCGGGGGTGTCGCGCCGTTCGCGGAGGGAATGGACGGGGGCAGGCGCACCATCTCCGGACTCGACACCTCGGCGGCCGCCGACACCGCCGCGGTGCTGCGGACCGTGGCGCCTTCGGAGACCCCCGAACCCGTTGCGGTACTGCGGGAATCGGCGGGGGCCACGGCATTGTCGGCCAGCACCGCGGTGGTGTAGCCGCGGTCGGTGAGCAGCGCCGAGGCATCGGAATCGATGCTGCCCGCGGCGGGCAGCGACACTCCGCGCACGGATTTGATCGACAGAATCGAATCCACGATGTCCGCGGGTGCCTGCACCGCGCGGGCGGTCAGGTCGGAATCGTGCACGGCGGCCAGCGTGTCGAGGTCGACCTGTGCGAACGGCAGCGCCACCGTGCACAGCGACGGCGCCAGCGTGCGCAGGCGATCCAGCCAGTTCTGGGCGGCACTGGTCCCTGAACCGTCGCGGGTCGGGCCGTCCGGATCCGACGGACTCGCCAGCACCCGGTAACCCTCGGTCATATCCGAAACCGTGAGCAGCAGATCGGGATCCACGGCCAGGCAGACGGCCCCCGCCAATCCGGGGCCGCCGCGGGTCGCGTCCCGGCCGCCCTCGGGACGCAGTGAGGACTCCAGGGCCGAAACCAGCTGGTCGAGGCGGCCGCCGGGAGCAAGTTCGCCCGCGAGCTCGTCGTCGGTCAGCAGCTCCTTGCCGTCGACCGAGCCCGGGATGCCGCCGACCCGCCGCGGCCGATCGGCCAGCGGCCACACCAGCGTCGTGGCAACGGGCGAATCGATGGCGGGCGGAACGGCCTGCGCCCCGGTCGCTTTCGCATCGGTCGAGGTCGGCGGCAGACCCAGCACCGGCAGCAGGAAGCGCGCGTCGTCCAGCCGGGCCTGGTTGCCGTAGGCCGGTTCGCCGTTCACGTTCAGCAGCAGCGGGTAGACACCCGGATCGGTGATGTCCAGCGACGAGGTGACCGGCGCGCTGCCCGCGGTCCCCCGCGCGCCCTCGCGCACCCCGATGCGCACCGTGAACTGCTTGCGCTGCCCTGGGCTGAGCCGGTCGGCGACATCCTGGAACGGGCCGACCACCTCGTAGTTGGCCTGATCCAGGCGCAGCGAGGAACGCAGGGCGCTGGGATTGGTGATGGCGTCCGCGCGCTGGGCCCGCACGCTGATGTCGTCGACCACCCGGTCCCCGATATTGGTGACCGTGCCGGTCACCGTCAGCACCGAATCACTGCTGGTGGTCACCGAATTCGGGGCCACCGAATCGAGGGTGAGCTTGAGAAACTTCGGTGTCGACGTCGACGACCCGCTATCGGACGACTGTGCGGCGGCCGGACCCGCGAGCGGCGCGGCCAGCACGGCCAGCGCCAGCGCGATGAACATCGGCACCCAGCGGTGCCGATGGCGCTGTGTTCTGCGGGACACCCGCACCCGGTCGGCGTCGATGAGCGCTGCGCGAATGTGCCTCACCGACGCCTCCACGTCGCACGCGTCATTGTCTGCCGTTCTCCATCCGGTCGATCAGGCGGATCGCAACCTCCGCCAGCCGGCGCTCGTCGGCGTAGGCGAGCCGAGACTCGAGCTCGCTCAACAGCACCCAGTCCACCTTCGTGACCTCGACGTCGGCATCGGACAGCTCACCACCCACGTACCGCATCAAATAGTGATGCACGGTCTTGTGTACCCGCCGGCCGTCGGTGACGAACCAGTAGTCGATACTGCCGAGCTCGGCGACGACCACACCGTTGATGCCGGTTTCCTCGGCGACCTCGCGGACGGCTGTCTGCTCGGCGGTCTCCCCCTCTTCTATATGTCCCTTGGGCAGCGACCACAGTAACCGACCCCGCCGATCGGTGCGCCCGATCAGGGCGGCGCAGCGCTTGTCCCGCGGACCGTCCAGGCCGTCGACGACCAGGCCGCCCGCGGAGGTCTCGCGCACTGTGCGCATGCGGGGTTTGCTCTTGCGGTTTTCCGCCGCATTACCGCCCGAACCGCGGCGCCGGGGCTGGCGGCGTCGACTGTTCGCGCGATCGGCCGGAGACACTGCGTCAGTCTAGCGGTGATGGGTCCGCGGCCTCCGCATCGCTCGCGGGCTGTGTTTATTGGCCTCCGCTTCGCTGCGGCGGGTTTTCGGCGCCCGGAGTCTCGATTTTCAGAGGCCGCTGCC
>NZ_BDBV01000068.1 GCF_001613165.1 Nocardia mexicana NBRC 108244 | reverse complement strand
GCGGCCGGGGTTGGCAACGGGGTGGGGTTGGCAAGGTATGGAGATGCTCTGCTCGGGACGGCTTCTGGTCGGCTCGCTCCTGCGTCGCATTGCCGGGGGTGCTCGCAATGGCTGGGTTGGCGCGGCGTCGGGTGGTGTTGGGGGACCAACTAAGCTGCGTATCCGTGGTTTCGCCGAAGTCCGAGGATGTCGCCTTGTCTGATCCGAGTGAGGATCGTCGTACTCGTTTGCTTGCGGCGGCGGCGATCACGGTGGGGCGGCTGTCGGATGTGCTGACGCCGCTCGGGGAGATGTTCGCGGCGCGGGGGCACCAGTTGTACCTGGTGGGCGGCAGTGTGCGGGATGCGGTGCTGGGGCGGCTGGGTACCGATCTGGACTTCACCACCGATGCGCGGCCGGAGGTCGTGCAGCAGATTCTGCGGGGGTGGGCGGACAATCTGTGGGACACAGGGGGTTTGGCGTTCGGCACGGTGAGCGCGTCGAAGGCGGGCTGGCAGCTCGAGATCACCACCTTCCGCAGCGACGCCTACGACCGGGTCTCGCGCAATCCGGAGGTGACCTTCGGCGACACCCTCGACGGCGATCTGGTCCGGCGCGACTTCACCGTCAACGCCATGGCGGTGCGTATCGGCGCCGCGGGTGAGCTCGAGTTCGTCGACCCGCTGAACGGGATGGACGCGCTGCTGGCCGGTGTGCTGGATACGCCTGCGGCGCCGGAGGATTCGTTCAACGACGATCCGCTGCGGATGCTGCGTGCCGCCCGGTTCGTCGCGCAGCTCGGCTTCGATCTGGCGCCGCGGGTGCGCGCGGCGATCGCCGTCATGGCCGACGAGATCGACCGGATCACCGCCGAGCGGGTCCGTGCCGAGCTGGACAAACTGATCGCCGGAGAGCATCCCACCGACGGCATCGATGTCATGTGCGAGACCGGCCTGGCCGAGCGGGTGCTGCCGGAGGTGCCGGCGATGCGGCTCGAGATCGACGAGCATCACCAGCACAAGGACGTCTACCAGCATTCGCTGACGGTGCTGCGGCAGGCCATCGATCAGGAGGAGGGCGACCCCGACCTGGTGCTGCGCTGGGCGGCCCTGCTGCACGACATCGGCAAGCCGCCGACCAAGCGCAACGAGCCCGGCGGCGGGGTGAGCTTCCACCACCACGAGGTGGTGGGCGCCAAGATGGTGCGCCGGCGGATGCGCGCGCTGAAGTACCCCAAGCAGTTCACCGAGGATGTGGCCCGGCTGGTGTACCTGCACCTGCGCTTCCACGGCTACGGCAAGGGGCAGTGGACCGATTCGGCGGTGCGGCGCTACGTCGCCGACGCCGCCGAGCTGCTGCCGCGGCTGCACAAGCTGGTCCGTGCCGACTGCACCACGCGCAACAAGCGCCGCGCCGCCCAGTTGCAGGCCACCTACGACGACCTGGAAACCCGCATCGAGCGCCTGCAACAGCAGGAGGATCTGGACCGCGTGCGGCCCGACCTGGACGGCAACTCGATCATGGAGCTGCTGGGCCTGGAGCCGGGGCCGCAGGTGGGGCGCGCGTGGCGCTATCTGAAGGAACTGCGCCTGGACCGCGGGCCGATGTCGCGGGACGAGGCCGAGGCGGCGCTGCTGGAATGGTGGAACGCGGGCGCTCCCTAGGCCTTTCGCGACACGGCGTCAGAAGATGATCAGCGTGGTCCCGGCCACGATGGCCGAGCGAATCTGAGCCAGGTCGAAGGAGCCCGTGATCTCGGGGATATCGATGCGGAACCGCACCCGGTCGCCCTCGCGGTCGGCGCGCACGATGCGGAGGTTCTTCGGAAGCTCGGTCAGCGGTACCGGGGCGACCCGGACCCACCGCCGGGGCACCCGGACCCCGAGCCAGCTGGCCCGGTGCATGGCAATACTGAGCAGATTCTCGCCGATCGCCGCGTCCACCACGGCGCGTATCTTGCGGCGCCGGTGCCGGGCCGTGATCAGCCCGCTCTCGGAATCGACCCCGAGCTCCCAGTCCAGATGCCAGTCGTTGAGCCAGCCGACCAGGGCCGCGGTGGTCACGGTGCCGGTGATGTCGAGGTTGGTGGCGCGGACCTTCGTCGGCACGCCGGGCACCAGCCGGACGCCGTGCGCGATCACGGTCATCTCCTCGATCGGGTGACCGTTCCAGAGCAACTCGGTCAGCACCGTCTTGGTCTGGAAGTGGGCGCCGCGGCGGCGGGCCTTCAGGGTCCGCAGCGTGGCCTTCATCTCGTGGCCCAGCAGGGTGGCGCTGACCTCCTGGCCGCCGAACTGGCTGAGGATGCCCTCGCTGAGCAGGGTCATCAGCATGTCGGGCATCAGCGCGGTGACGGTGCCCGCGCCCAGATCGGCGACCGGGTCCAGCCAGGCGGTGGTGAAGGTGCTCCACTGATCCAGCCAGCCCGGGTCCAGCAGGCGTTTCCCGATGTCGACTGCTCGCAGCGGCGACCAGGACTTGGGGTCGAAATAGGTGGCCATGATTGCTTCGAGCGTACTGGCCGGTAGTGACAAGACCAGCGTGTCGTTGGTGACTTCTCCGGAAACAGGGCCGATCGTCTCCGCGGATTCGGATGTTTTCCCGTTGTTTCATCCGATAATGCGGACATATGCTGCTGCCGTGCCCAGCTTGCGTATACGAGACGCCGCCGAACTGCTCGGCGTCAGCGACGACACCGTGCGCCGGTGGATCGACACCGGCACGCTCGGCGCGCACAAGGACGACGCGGGGCGGCTGGTGATCGAGGGCAGGGAGCTCGCGGCCTTCGCCGTCGATCACGCGCGGCCGCCGCAGACCCGGCTGGGCAGTGCCAGTTCGGCACGCAATCGGTTACCCGGACTGGTCACCCGCGTGGTGGCCGACGGGGTGATGGCACAGGTGGAGATGCAATGCGGGCCGTTCACGGTGGTATCCCTGATGAGCAGCGAGTCGGTGCGGGCGCTCGGGCTGGAGCCGGGCAGCGTGGCGGTGGCGAGCGTGAAGGCGACCACGGTGGTCGTGGAGACGCCGCAATGACCAGGAGGAGGCGCGGCCGGCGGGCCGGAATGCTCTGTGCGGCGGCAATATCGACGGCGGCTCTGGCGGGCTGCGGGGCATCGGATTCCGGAAGCGGCACGACCACCGTGACCGTCTTCGCGGCGGCCTCGCTGAAACAGGTCTTCACCGATCTCGGCGCGCAGTTCGAGGCCGCGCACCCGGATACGAAGGTGGCCCTCTCCTTTGCCGGTTCGTCGGACCTGGCCGCGCAGCTGAACCAGGGCGCACCCGCCGACGTATTCGCCTCCGCGGATACGGCGAATATGGACAAGGTGGTCGAGGACGGCCGGATCAGTGAGCAGCCGCAACCCTTCGCGACGAATGTGCTCACCATCGTCACGCCGCCGGGAAATCCGAAAAACATTGCGACATTGGCCGATTTGAGACAGCCGGGCGTGCGCGCGGTGGTGTGCGCGCCACAGGTGCCGTGCGGCGCGGCGACGAAGAAGGTCACCGCGGCGGCGCAGGTGTCGCTCAGCCCGGTCAGCGAGGAATCCGCGGTGACGGACGTGCTGGCGAAGGTGACCTCCGGCGAGGCGGACGCCGGTCTGGTGTACGTGACCGACGCTGCCGGGGCGGGCAGCAGGGTAACGGCCGTGGCCTTCCCCGAGTCCGCGAGCGCGGTCAACACCTATCCCATTGCCGCGGTGGCGGATTCGAAGCATGCCGACCTGGCGCACGGATTCGAGGAGCTGGTCACGGGACCGCAGGGCCGCGCGGCACTGCAGAAGGCCGGTTTCGGGGCGCCATGAGAGCGGTTGCGGGCGGCCAGATTTCCGATCGGGAAACGGGTTCCGAGCGGAAGCCTCGCCCGTCGTCGGATGCGCCCGGCCCGGTACGGCGCGGTGCCCGAGCCTTGTTGCGGGGGCCGGGACTCGCCGTGCCGCGGTGGTTGCTGGTGCCCGCCGTGCTCGGGTTCGCCTTCGTGGCCGCGCCGCTGGTGGCGCTGGCGGGGGCCGTGGACTGGTCGAACTTCTTCGAGCTGGTGACCTCGACGGCGTCGCGGGAGGCATTGTCGCTGAGCCTGCGCACCGCGCTGCTGAGCACCGCACTGTGCGTGCTGCTCGGTGTTCCGATGGCGGTCGCACTCGCTCGACTGCGGTGGCGCATCCTGCCGGTGTTACGCGCAATGATATTGCTGCCCTTGGTATTACCGCCGGTCGTCGGCGGTCTGGCGCTGCTGTATCTGTTCGGCCGGTACGGCATGCTCGGCAGGCATCTGGAGGCGGCCGGAATCCGGATCGCATTCAGCACCACCGCCGTCGTGCTGGCGCAGGCGTTCGTGGCGCTGCCGTTCCTGGTGATCACCCTGGAGGGGGCGATGCGCACCGCCGGTGACCGGTACGAGCGCATCGCCGCCACCCTCGGGGCCGCGCCCGCCACCGTGTGGTGGCGAATCACGGTGCCGCTGCTGCGGCCCGCGCTCGTCTCGGGCGCGGTGCTGGCATTCGCCCGGGCCCTGGGCGAATTCGGGGCGACGCTCACCTTCGCGGGCAGCCTGCAGGGCCGCACCCGCACCCTGCCGCTGGAGATCTACCTGCAGCGCGAGGCCGATCCGGATGCGGCGGTGGCGCTTTCACTCCTGCTGGTGCTGATCGCCGTGCTGATCGTGCTCATCGCCTACCGCCGCGTCGGGGTGGCCGAGGGGCGCGAAGTGGCGGGCGGCTTGTGGCGCTGGGGCGGATCCGGTGGAGGTAGTGGTCGATGACTTCGCATCGGGCCGAAGCGAGTGCCGGGCTGGAGGTTTCGGTTCGGGTGGCCGAGCGTGGGCTCGAGGTGGAGCTGAGCGTCGGGCCCGGCGAGGTGCTGGCAGTGCTGGGGCCGAACGGCGCGGGTAAGTCGACACTGCTGGAGGCGGTGGCGGGTTTGGTGCGGCCGGACGACGGGTGGATTCGGCTGGACGGTCGGGAACTCACCGTTACCGCGAAAGGTGTTGCGGCGCCGCCGCATCGGCGGGAGGTCTCGCTGCTCGCGCAGGATCCGCTGCTGTTCCCGCATCTGTCGGCGGTGGCGAATGTCGCGTTCGGGCCGCGCAGCCGGGGAATGCGGCCGGGGGCGGCACGCGAGGTCGCCCGGGACTGGCTGGCCGCGGTCGATGCCGCCGAGCTGGGCGAGCGCAGGCCGGGTGAGCTGTCGGGCGGGCAGGCGCAGCGGGTCGCGCTGGCGCGGGCGCTGGCGGTCGAGCCGCGCGTGGTGCTGCTGGACGAGCCGATGGCCGCCCTGGATGTGACCGCGGCCCCTGCCATGCGCTCGCTGCTGCGCCGGGTACTACGCGCCGACATTCGAAAAACGGTCCGCACCAGCACGATTCTGATCACTCACGATATCGTCGATGCCCTCACCCTGGCCGATCGCGTCGTGGTCCTGGAGTCGGGCCGGATCGTCGAGCAGGGCCCGGTCGCCGCCGTACTGTCCCGCCCCCGAAGCGCTTTCGCGGCCCGTATCGCCGGGGTGAATCTGATGGTCGGCACCGCAGTCGCGGATGAGAACGGCACCGGAGTCCATGCGCAGTCTGTGTCTCACAGCCAGAACGTGGCTGGGCCGCACGCGGATTCGGATGCCGGGTCGGTGCCGTCCGCAGGATCCGAGTTGCCCCCCGGACCGGACTCCGTGCTGGTCGAGACGGTGCCGCGTGAGGTTCGGCCGGTGAGTTCGGCCCTGGGGTCCGCCGCCTCCGCCCGGCCCGACGGCCGACAGCTCACGGGCGCGGTGCGGTGCGGTGACGAAATCGTCCACGGGTGCCGCGGCGATGGTTGGTCGCCCGGCGCGGCCGCGGCCGCGGTGTTCTCCCCCGCCGCGGTGGCCGTGCATCGAGACCATCCGACCGGCAGTCCCCGCAACGTCTTTCGGGTGCGGATCGCGGAACTCACCGACCGGGGCGGCATTGTTCGAGTGCATGCCGCCGACGGTCCCGGCGGTACACCCGGGCCGGTCGCGGACCTGACGCCCGCCTCGGTCGCCGAACTCGATCTGGCGCCCGGCGCCGAGGTGTACTTCGCCGTGAAAACCACGGAGGTACAGGTCTATCCCTGCTGACGGGCGGACTCAGCGCGGCTCGTCCAGCTTGGCGTGCATGAGGTACACGTTGTAGCTGTCCCAGGCCGAGATGGTGAAGTACAGGTCCCGTCCGGTCGACCACGGGTGGATGAAGCCGCCGTAGCTCTTCGGGTAGTCGTTGGTGTTGATCAGCGGCACCCCGTCGGTCCAGATGCCCTGCGGCTCGGCCGCGGTGCGCAGCACGATGGTCTGCCGGGCCGGATCCAGGTACACCATCTGCCACTGTTCGGTCGCCTCGTCGTAGCGCACCGAGATCTCGCCCGCGATGCCGGGAAGCACCGGGGTGGCGTCGTTCTCGGCGGCCGGCGCCCAGGTGCCGTTCACCCAGTACTGGTACGCGCCCTTGTTCAGCACGTCCTCCTTGGGCACCCGGGCGAGGCCGATGATGCCGATGCGGCCGTTGGGCGTGCCGAACATGTAGACGTAGTCGCCCTGCGGAACCATGGTCGTGACCTGGAATCGGTTCAGGCCGAACATGTTGTCCCACTTGGCGTACTGGTCCTTGACCCAGGTGCGGCCGTTGTCGTCGGAGTAGGCCAGGCCGCCGTTGTTGGTCCACCACATACCGGGGATGCGATCCCAGTGGTTGACCGACATGTAGCTCATGTACTGGCGCTCGCCGAGCGCGAAGCCGGAGGTCGGGATGACGGTGGTCTCGAAGTTCTTGACCTTGCGGCTGTCCAGCAGTTCGGCGGCGTGGCAGCGGCTGTCCTGCACCATCGAGTCGATGACCAGCCCCTTGGACAGGTCGCGCTCGGTGCTGTAGCCCATCACGTTGCTGCGCCAGTCCTGGCCCGCGCCACCGGCCCCGCCGGGCACCCAGCCCTTGCCGAAGGTGTCGCCGAACAGCACGGCCACCTCGCCCGGCTTGGTCTCCCACATGATGCCCAGGTCGGTGCCGTCGACCTGCCAGCGCATATCGGTGCGGTTGTTGGAGCCGTGGCCGGTCACCTGGTTCACCAGCTCCACCGATTCCACCCGGCGGGGCGCCACCGGCGCCACGATCGGTCCCGGCTCGGCCGGATGCACGACCGGCGGCGGCGGGGTCTGCGGTGCGGGCGGCTCGCCGCCGGGCACCGGGATCGGAATCGGTTCGGGTTCGGGCTTGATCCGGATGGTGGGCAGGTTGAGCGGTCCGGATCCCGATCCCCCGGACCCGCTGCCGGAGCCGGAGTTCGAACCGGATCCCGAGCCGGACGATCCCGACCCCGACGATCCCGATCCGGACGATCCCTGCCCGGAATCGCCGGGGGCCGGGGGCTCCTGGGCAGGCTCGGGTTTCGGGGTGTCCCGGACGTCCGGGCACGGGTTCTGGCACGGATCCGGCGGCAGCGGTACGGAATCGATGCGGGTGTTGTCGGGTTGCGGCCCCGGAACCGGGACCGGGACGAACTCCGGGTACGGGATCGGAATGTCGATGTTCGGCGGCAGCACGGGCGGCGGCGGCGCCTTCGGGTCGGGTTCGCGGGCCAACGGGTCGAATCCCGTTTCACCACAGGCGTTCACCGGCGGCGGCGCCCAGGGCGCGGGCGCGGCGACGGCCGGCGCCGCGATGGTCACCGCGCTCGCCAGCACCGCGAAAAGCGCAGGTACCCAGCCGTATTCGAGACGAGAGGACACGTCGACGCCGCCGTTACCGAGCGCCGAGGGTGAGGTCGAGTGCGGCGAGCGACGGCTCACCCGGACGAAACGCCAGCAACCTCATGCTCACTCTGTTCTCCTCGGTACCGCTCGCGGTGCGGTGACATCGCACAGTCGGCCACCACAGTCGCTGGGGCCGAGCACAGCCCGTCCAATCTAACCGACCGATTTGCCCGATGGCAGCATGGCGCGGCGGGAACCTGAGAACGATCGGCCGCGTCCAAGGGGTATGACCGAGATCGAGTACGTCTTCGGCACCGGCGACGGCGTCCGCACCGTCTGGTCGTCGCAGGCCGACCTGGATCTGTCCGGCACCGGCGGGTACGACGCGGTGGCACTCGATTTCGACGGCGACGGCCTGGCCGACGACGCGCTGTGGGATTCGGACGGCGACGGCATCGCCGAGATCGCCGCCCTGGACCTCGACGACGACGGCGTACTCGACGGCTACTTCACCGACCCCGGCGGCCTGGGCGTCTGGGATCAGGAGATCCGGCCGGTCAGCGAATGACGGTGTGCCGCCGGGAGTTCACCGCGACGGCCGCTATCCCCGCCGCATAGACCACCGCCCCGCCCAGCACCACCCCCAGCGACCGCCCGTCGTCCGGGATCACCAGCGCCGCCACCGCGATCGCCAGCACGAACGTGATGTTGAAGACGGTGTCCTGCAGCGCGAACACCTGCCCGCGCCGGGCGTCGTCGATATCGATCTGCAGGGTGGCGTCGCCGGTGAGCTTGATGGTCTGACCGGCCAGCCCCAACAGGAAGGCACCGGCCAGCAGCAGGTGGTGGGCCCGGCCCTCGGCCGCGCCGGTGGCCACGGTGATCGGCGTGACCAGCGTCAGCTGCACCGCCACCGCGGTGGCCAGGCCCACCAGCACCGTGCGCGGGCGGCCCAGCCGTGTGATCAGCAGGGGCGCGACCAGCGCGGCGACCAGCATGCCGGAGGCGGCGGCCGCGATCGCCACCCCGAACCCGATCAGCCCGCTGCTCAGCGAAAGTCCCTCGGCCGGTGAGCGCCGCAGCACCAGCACCATCAGCAATGTGTTGGCGCCGAACACGATCCGGTGCACCCCGATCCCGATCATCGCCGTGGTGCATTCGCGCGATTCCCACACCGCCCGCGCGCCGGTGCGCAGGCCGGTGAGCACGGCGTGCACCGAACTCTGCTCGACCGCCACGGCCGGACCGCCCGTATTCGGCTGCCCGAGCCCGGGTGTCGAGGACTCGCGCCATTGCGGTCCGAGCTGGTGGCGGCGGAAACCGGCGGCCGCGAGCGCGCCCACCACCGATCCGGAGGCGCTCGCGGCCACTGCCACCGCGGAGCCGAAGTCCCCGGCGCCGATGCCGCCGATGATCGTCACGGCGGCGGCCGCGCCCAGCCCCGCGCAGCCCGAGGCCGCCGTCGCGAGCACCGAATTCATCGGGACCAGCCAGCGCTGCTCGAGCACGCGTGGCAGCGCCGCCCCCACCCCTGCCGATACGAAACGGCTGATCCCGACCACGGCCAGCGCCAACAGCAGCAGCGGCGTGTCCGGGATCCCCGCCAGCAGGCCGATGGATGTCACCGCGATCAGCACCCCGCGCAGCAGGTTCGCCACCAGCAGGACCGCGCGGCGATCCCAGCGATCCAGCAGCGCCCCCGCGAACGGGCCGATCACCGAATACGGCAGCAGCAGCACGGTGAAACCGGCCGCGATGGCCAAGGGATCGGTGGCTCGCTCGGGATTGAACAGGATCGCGCCCGACAGCGCCGCCTGGAACATGCCGTCGCCGAACTGCCCGGCGAAGCGCACCAGCGCCAGTCGCAGCATGCCGGGACTGCGGGCGATGGCGGCGAGCGCCGCGCGCACGGCCTCGAGCCGACCGGCGGCCGGACGATCGGTCATGTTCAGTGCCCGCTGTTCGCGGTCACCAGGGTGTAGACCGTCTCTCGCATATCGGCCGCCATCGGCAGCCCCACCAGCGATTGCTCATCGATCCAGCGGAATTCGTCGTGCTCGCCCGGCGCCAGCGACACCTCGCCCGGCTCCGCCTCCACCACGAAGCTGTACTTGCGCACCCGCGCCTTGGTCCGGGTGGCGTAGTCGAAGCCGCCGACCACATCGACGATGCGGCGCAGTCGTAACCCCGTCTCCTCGTACAGCTCCCGCGCCACGCAGTCGGCGAACGATTC
Organism: Nocardia mexicana NBRC 108244; assembly: GCF_001613165.1. GTDB lineage: Bacteria > Actinomycetota > Actinomycetes > Mycobacteriales > Mycobacteriaceae > Nocardia > Nocardia mexicana. The sequence continues at coordinate 11,598 of NZ_BDBV01000068.1, read as the reverse complement.
ACCGGACTCCACGCCACCGCCGGGAAGTTCGTACATACCGCCCTGCCAATCGTTGGCGACACGCCGTACCACCAGCAGTTTTCGTTCCCGGAACACCGCTACTCCGACGACGAAGTCCTCGATGCCGTCGGTGCGGGCCTGCTCCCGGAGTTCGCGCTCGATGCCCGCGAATGCCTCGGGTCGCATCGGCGATTCACCTCCGGTTCGGGTTGCGGCACACCATGATACGGTCGTGCCCGTTCACGCGGTGCGCCCGGTGGTCCGGGCCGAGCGCCGAACATTTGCGGTCGTCCGCCCGGCCGCCCCGGAGCTTACCGTGGTCGCGGCGGCCGTCGAGCATCCGAGGCAGGTGCTGCCGCACGGTAGAATTTACTGGGAATTCAGGGTCTGGTTCGCGATGTGCTCCTACCCTGAAAGGTGATCGGTGCTCGGCCGGAGAGGAGGACCACGGTGTCCATACTCACGACACCACACATCGACGTACACCGCGGCGGCGACCGCATGAAAACCCGTGTGGCGTGGCTGGATTCGAAGCACTCTTTCTCTTTCGGCGAGCACTATGACCCCGAAAACACCCACCACGGCCTGTTGCTGGTTAATAACGAGGATATTGTCGCGCCGGATCAGGGTTTCGATACCCATCCCCATCGGGATATGGAGATTGTCACCTGGGTCCTGAGTGGCGCTCTGGTACACCAGGATTCGCTCGGGCACAGCGGTGTGATCTATCCGGGGCTGGCGCAGCGGATGAGCGCCGGCACGGGAATTCTGCACTCGGAGAAGAACGACGCGTGGCGGCTGGCGCCGGAACAGGGCGGCGCCGCCGAGCGGACCGAGCCGGTGCACTTCGTCCAGATGTGGGTCGTGCCCGACGAGCCGGGCCTGACCCCCGGCTACCAGCAGCTGGAGGTCGACGACGAGCTGGCCGGCGGCGGGCTGGTGACGGTCGCCGCGGGTCTGCCGCGCTACCGGGACCGCACCGCGATCGCCATCAACAGCAGCCATTCCGCCCTGCATGTCGCGCGCATGCCCGGGGCGGGCGAGGGGCCGACGGTCCACCTCCCCGAGGCGCCGTATCTGCACCTGTTCGTCGCCCGCGGCGAGGTCGAATTGGAGGGCGTCGGGGTGCTGTACGAGGGTGACGCGGTGCGGCTGGCGCGCAGCGGCGGTCAGCGGGTGATCGCGAAGTTGCCGTCGGAGATTCTGGTGTGGGAGATGCACGCGAGGCTCGGGGCGCAATAACATTTCAGAGCGCCCGAACCCGGCATTTCAGGCCCGGGTGAACGAGAGGACAGGCATGTCGGAGTACCCGCCGCCCGGTCAGTACCCCCCGCCCGGGCAATATCAGCCCCCGCCCGGCCAATATCCCCCGCCGCCGTCGGGCGACTATCCGCCCCCGCCGGGTAACTACCCGGGCGAGCAGTACTGGCAGGAGTCGCCGAAGCGCAAGGGCCTGGCGATCACCGCGCTGGTGCTGGGCATTCTGGCGGTGCTCGGGCTGCTCGTCTTCTTCGGCGCGGTGATCCTCGGTCCGTTCGCGCTGCTGTTCGGCATCATCGCGGCGGTGAAGGCGCGCCGCGGGACCGCGGGCGGGTTCGGCATGGCCATCGCGGGCATCGTGCTGGGTGTGCTGGCGCTGGCGGGTGCGGTTGTGGAGGCGATCGTCGGCTACAACTTCTTCGTCGACCACGGCGGCCAGGATTATCTGGACTGCATCCGGGATGCCGGTAACGACCAGGCCAAGATCCAGCAGTGCGAGGACAACTTCCGGGACACGCTGGAGAACAAGCTGAGCGTTACGCTCACGCCCGAGCCGCCGCGCTGAGCGCCGCGATGACCTCGCCCGGTTCCGGGCGGAAGTCGCCCTCGGGCGAGTCGATCCACACCCGGTAGCCGGTGCGTTCGTCGGCCGGGGACGGGAGCACGATCCGGGTCCCGGGCAGGGCGAGCGAGGTGTCGCGGTGCAGCAGTTCCGCCAGCACGGTCGTGTCCTCGATCGCCGCGTCGGTGGGCCCGGTGAGGAACGTCCAGCGGGAGGATCGGGGGTGGCCGATGATCGGGCCGCGCCGCTGCCCGGCCGACAGGTGGTCGCGGACGCGGCCGCCCAGCGCGGTGGGCATGGTGAGGGCGCCGATCGCGCCGACCTCCAGCATGATCCGGCCGAGCGACGGCTCGACGACGCCGTAGAGCCCGTATTCCTTGCGGTATCGGCGGCAGCGGGCCAGGGCCTCCTGGGTGGTGGCGTAGGCCGCCGGATCCGGGCGGGGCACCTGGCTCATAGGCAGACCGTATCGCCGCGCAATCAAAATGACAATAGTCACACGCCCGCGAATCACGCGGCGTACCATCACCTCTCATGGCACCCCTGTCCCCTACGGTCGCCCGGTGGGAATTGGTCCTTCGCCTTCGTGAACTGCGTGAACAACGCGGATTCGATTCGGCCACGTTCGCCAAGAGAGTGGGGTTCACCCCGGCGAACTGGTCGCACGTCGAGAAGGGCCGGCGCGTGCTCACCCTCAACACGATCGGCCCCGTGCTGGACCTGCTGGAGGTGAACGACGAGGAGCGCGGCGAGTTGTTGGCGCTGCTGGGGGCCAGTAAGGACCGCGGCTGGTGGGCCAAGTCGTCGGCGCTGATCGGCCTGGAGCTGCAGCGCTACTACGGCATGGAATACGGCGCGGAATGTATCCGCAGCTACGACAGCCTGGTGGTGCCCGGCCTGCTGCAGACCGAGGATTACGCCCGCGCGCTGATCAGCGCCGACGTGATGATCCGGCCGGTGCAGGTCGAGCAGCTGGTGGCCGTGCGGATGCGGCGGCAGCAGCGGCTGCGCGGCCCCGACCGGGTGGAGCTGACCGCGGTGATGAGCGAGGCGACGCTGCTGCAGCAGATCGGCGGGCCGAAGGTACTGCGGGGGCAGCTGGAGTATCTGACGGATGTGCTCGAGGAACTCGACTCCGTGGAGATGCGGGTGATCCCGTTCAGCGCCCCGGCGGGCGCGGTCCTCGGCGGTTCCAGCTTCCACCTGCTCGACTTCGCGGGTGAGAGCCTGCCGACCTTCGCCTGGGCGGAGAGCGCGGTGTTCGGCGGCGCCGTCGACAACCCGGAGCAGGTACGCGATCTGGCGTTCGCCTACGTGCGCGCGCTGGACCAATCCCTCAGTCGCACTGAATCATTGGCGCTGATCAGAAAGCATGCGCGCGTGTAAAATCCTGCGCATGTCTACCACCGCCAGGTACCGGCCGGAGACCACCGGCTGGTTCACGTCGACCCGCACCAACAACGGGAATCAGTGTGTCGAGGTCCGGTTCGACGGTGGCGCGGTGCTCATCCGAGACAGCAAGTTCCGGCGCGATCCGGCTCACCGCCGCGAGGACGAGCCCGTCATCACCGTCACCGCGAGCGAATGGATGACCTTCCTGGACGCTGTGCGCGGGCGAGACGCTGCGACGGAGGTGCTTGTCGCGGCGCCCGCTCCGCATGCCGACGGCACCACACTGCGCTGCGGCGATACCGCCCTCGACTACACCCGGGGCGAATGGGACGCATTCGTCGCCGGGGTGCGCGACGGGGAGTTCGACCGAATCGCGGTGCCCGCGTAGGCCCTCACGTGCTGATGGTGGCGAAGGGCTCGAGGCCGTAGTTTCGGGCGTAGCCGTTCTCGGTGCCGACGAGGAGTTCGACGACCTCGAAATAGCGGTCCCAGAAAGGGGTTTCGCGCAGTGCCTCGACCAGGAGCTGGTAGGCGTGGTGGTCCTCGGCCTCCCAAACCCAGATATCGGTGACGCGTGCGGAGTAGAACTCGGTGTCGTAGAAGCGTGACCGCACGCCGGTGGTCTTGGCCTCGATGGCGGACCGGATCTGAGTGGTGAAGGCGTGCACGCGTTCCGGGATGGTCAGGGCCAGCCATTCGGGCGTGGTCTTGACGAGCATGAACGCGGTGACGGGCGATTCGGTTGTCTCAGTGGACATCAGGGCCTCCAAGGCGTAGGGGATCCTGGTGCGTTGGGCACCAGGGGATTTCGGTGTGGTGGGTCTCAGGAATGGATGGCGGGCACGAGGGTCTCGGCGCACCACTGCTCGAAACCCGTGGGGGACGCGGTATCCGGGGTGCGGGCGGCTCCGGCGTCGAGGCCCTGGTCCTTGGCCCGCTTCATATCGACGACACCCTGAGCGAACTCCTCGTCGAGGCCGTATCCGACGAGGGTGGTGTACAGCTCGTCGAACGTCTGGCGCTCGTATCGGACCGGGCGGCCGAGCTGTTCGGTGATGATGCGGGCGCAGTCGTCGGGCGACAGGTCCTCCGGCCCGAGGACCGGGACGCTGTCGACGCCGGTCCACGAGCGGTCCAGCAGCAGGCGGGCGGCGGCGGCCGCGATATCGGCGACCGCGACGAGGGGCGCCTTGCGGTCGGCGTCGACGACGTCGGTGAATACGCCCCTGTCGCGGATCGAGTCGGCCTCCTCCAGGAGGTTCTCGAAGAAGGACGGGTTGGCCAGGGCTCGGTAGGCGACGCCGGTGCTCGCGATGAGGTCGTCCATGGCGAGCGAGGCGGTGACCAGGCCCGCGCGGTCGGCGACCGGGGTGCCGCGGCCGAGTGCGGAGACGCCGACGACATGGCCGACGCCGTGGGCGGCGAACGCCTTCGCGGCCGGGCCGGTGAAGCCGCTCCAGCCGTCCCGCGGCGTCCGGGAGCTGTCCGGGGGGACGAGCCAGAAGACGGCGTCGGCACCCTCGAAGGCCCGGTCGAGAACCTCGGCGTCCTCGTGCGAACCGGTGATCACGTCGACGCCTCCGCGCGCGGCGTCCGAGAGCCGCGCGGGGTCGCGCACGATCACCCGCAGTTCCTCCCCTGCGGCGGGGGCGGCCTCCAGGAGCCTGGCGAGCAGGGGGCGGCCGATGTTCCCGGTGGGAGCGGTAATAACGATCATGAATCCCTCGCAGGTCGGTGTGGATCGGTACACCCGTCATCCTGCGGAGAACCAAGTATTGCCACAATGGGAATTTCAGCACTGAATAATTGACTGAAATGGAATAATGCTGGTGAACAGGCACGACCCGGTCATCGACGCCAATCTCGCCATTGCGCTGGACGCCCTCCTGACCGAGAACAGCGTCACCCGCGCCGCCGCCCGCCTCCACACGTCGCCCGCCGCCATGAGCCGCACGCTCGCCCGCCTGCGCCGCATCCTCCAGGACCCGCTGCTGGTCCGGGCCGGGCAGACCATGGTCCCCACGCCGCGCGCCCAGGCCCTGCGCGAGGAGGCCGCCGCAGTGGTGCGCAGCCTCGGAGCGCTGCTCAGCCCCGGCGCGGGCGTCGACCCCGCCGCCCTGAACAGCACCTTCACCCTCCAGGCCGCCGACCTGGTCGGCGCGGCGCTGACCCCGCGACTGCTGGACTTGGCGCAGCGGGAGGCGCCGGGCGTGTCGTTCCGCCTCCGCGCCGAAGAACTGGAGGCCGGATCGGCGCTCCGCGACGGCCGGATCGATCTGGAGATCGGAGCCATCGACCACGTGGACCCCGAAACCCAGGTCGAAGAACTGGTCAGCCTGCGCATGGTGGCGGCCGTCCGGTCCGGGCACCACCTCACCGAAGAACCTGTGACCCCGGCCCGGTTCGCGGCCGCGCGACACGTCGCGGTGAGCCGCCGCGGCCGATTCACCGGTCCGATCGACGCCGCGCTGGCAGCACAGGATCTGCGACGGCGGGTCGGCGTCGTCCTCCCCAGCCACCTGGCCGCCATGACCCTCGCCGCGCGCAGCGACTTCGTCTGCCTGGTACCGGCCGCGCTCCCCGGCGCCGCACCGTCGCCGCTCACCGACGACGCGACCAGGCTCGGACTCCGCCTCCTCGACATCCCCCTGCCACTGCCCACACTGACCATCGGCATGGCCTGGCACCCCCGGCACACGGCCGACGGGGCCCACCGCTGGCTCCGCGGCGCCGTCCGCCGGGCCCTTCGCGCGACGGGTGAGGGCTCTCGGGTGGGAGACGGGAAGGAGTTAGATCGGGACCTCTGACGGCTCTCGGGCGGGATGCCTGCCGGGACGACGGGTCAGCACTGGCGCGCGTCGGCATACTGGAGATCGTGACTTCCGACGTGACGACTCCCTCCGGTATCGATCTGACCTATCGCGACGACGCTGTGCGGGTGCAGGACGACCTGTTCGCGCACGTCAACGGGAAGTGGCTGGAGACCTCCGAGATTCCGGCCGACCGCGCGGTCGACGGGGCCTTCCGGACGCTGTACGACCAGGCGGAACTCGACGTTCAGCGGATCATCCAGGATGCCGCCGCCTCCGACGCCGCGCCCGGCAGCGAAGAGCGCAAGATCGGGGACCTTTTCAACAGCTTCATGGACGAGGCCGCCGTGGAGGCCGCGGGCCTGACCCCGATCGCCGACGAACTGGCCGCCGTCCGCGGCGTCGCCGACCGCGCCGAGTTCGCGGCGCTGCTGGGACGGCTGCAGCGCGTCGGCGTCGGCGGCGCGGTGGCGTTCTTCGTCGACACCGACGACAAGAACTCGCAGCGCTATCTGGTGCAGCTCACCCAGTCCGGCATCGGCCTGCCCGACGAGTCCTACTACCGCGGCGACGATTACGCGGAGATCCGCACGAAGTATGTCGAGCACATCGGGCGCATGTTCGCCCTCGCCGGGATCGAATACGACCCCGAGCGGGTGTTCGAACTGGAGCGCAAACTGGCGGCCGGGCACTGGGATGTGGTGCGCCGCCGCGACGCCGAATTGAGCTACAACCTCACCACTTTCGACGCACTGGCCGCCGAGAATCCGGAATTCGACTGGGCCGCTTGGTCTTCGGCGACGGCCGCGGAAGTGGATCGGCCCGGCCCGGAGCTGTTCGCCGAAATCGTTGTGCGCCAGCCGGATTACCTGCGCACCTTCGCTCAGCTGTGGGCGTCGGAGTCGCTGGAGGATTGGCAGGCGTGGGCGACCTGGCGGGTGCTGCGGTCGCGCGCGGCCTACCTGACCGCCGCCGTGGTCGAGGAGAACTTCGATTTCTACGGCCGCACGCTGTCGGGTACCCAGGAGAACCGCGAGCGCTGGAAGCGCGGTGTGTCGCTGGTCCAGGATCTGCTCGGCGAGGCCGTCGGGAAACTGTATGTGGCGCAACACTTCCCGCCCGAGGCAAAGCAGCGCATGCAGCAGCTGGTGGCCAACCTGACCGAGGCGTACCGCCGCAATATCGCCGAACTGGACTGGATGGGGCCCGATACCCGGCAGGCCGCGCTGGCGAAGCTGGAGAAGTTCACTCCGAAGATCGGTTACCCGGACCGCTGGCGCGACTACTCGGCCGTGCGGGTCGACCCGGCCGACCTGGTCGGCAACTACCGCAGCGGATACGCCGCCGAGCACGACCGCGACCTGAACAAGCTCGGTGGCCCGGTCGACCGCGACGAGTGGTTCATGACGCCGCAGACGGTGAACGCCTACTACAACCCGGGCATGAACGAGATCGTGTTCCCCGCGGCGATCCTGCAGCCGCCGTTCTTCGACATGAACGCCGACGACGCCGCCAACTACGGCGGTATCGGCGCGGTGATCGGGCACGAGATCGGCCACGGCTTCGACGACCAGGGCAGCAAGTACGACGGTGACGGCAACATGGTCGACTGGTGGACCGACGCCGACCGCGCCGAATTCGGCAAGCGGACCAAGGCGCTGATCGATCAGTACAACCAGTTCTCGCCCGCCGACCTGCCCGACAACCACACGGTGAACGGCGAATTCACGATCGGCGAGAACATCGGCGACCTAGGTGGTCTCTCGATTGCCCTGCAGGCCTACAAGATCGCGCTGGAAGGCGCCGAGCCCCCGGCCATCGACGGGCTCACCGGCCTGCAGCGGGTGTTCTTCGGGTGGGCGCAGGTGTGGCGCGCCAAGTCCCGCAAGGAAGAGGCGATTCGCCGCCTGGCGGTCGACCCGCACTCGCCGCCGGAGTTCCGCTGCAACGGCGTGGTCCGAAATCTGGACGGCTTCCACGAGGCGTTCGAGGTGACCGAGGGCGATGCCCTCTACCTGGATCCGACAGAGCGCGTGCGGATCTGGTAGCTCCGGCCGCCGCTGTCAGGCGGCATCGTGCGGTGCGCACCGCGTGCGCAAAGTGGGCACGCCCGGACCCGTGAGGTCGTCGCAGTAGGCGAGCCTGCCCGCCATCGCCATGGTCAGCGCGATCGTCGTGCCGTGCACCGACGGCCCGGTTCCGGTCGAGAAGGGGCCGTCGGTCGCCTCGAGCCGCAGCCCCTCGATCATGCTGCGGCTGGACACGGTGAAGTCTCGGGCGGCGAAGAACCGGGCCACCTCGGTGACCGCCGCGACCGACGGTGTGCGCGGCAGGCCGAGGGGACGCCGAATGTCCTGGGCGTGGACGATGACCTCGCCGAGCCAGGCCGCGGTATGCCCCGAGGCCGCCGTGGTGCTCGTGACGATCGCCCGGAACCGCTCGAGGGTTTCCGCCGGCGTGGCGCCGCGGTGCTCGGCGAGGCGTCGGCTGTTGTGCAGGTCGAAGTCGAATCGGGCACCCAGGACACTGGCCAGCCATCGCAGTCGGCCGATGCTCGCCGCGGCGGTGAGATGGGCGACGACCTCCTCGACGACCCACTCCCCGCACAGCGACGGCAGCGCCCACTGTCCCGCGTGCAGGTCGGCGAGGTCGTCGGCCAGCGCGGCGCGTTCGGCGTGCGCCATGGTCCAGAGATCCTGGCGGGGCACTACATCCGACACCGATATACCTCCGTTTCGAGCAGGTCGGCAGGTCCGATCCGGGACCGCGATACGGCGTCGCGGTTCGTCGTTCTCCGGTAGAGACGCTCCGGCCCGTGCGAATTAATCGGTCGGTATGCGGACACCCGCGGTGAGGCTCTTGATCATGTGACGCTGCAGGATCAGGAAGATCACCAGCATCGGCAGCATGGTGAGTACCGTGCCCGCCATCACCGGGCCCCAGTTGGTGAAGGACGGGTTCTCGCTGTGCTGCAGCTGGGTCAGGCCGATCGGCAGGGTGGCGACCCGGGCGTCGTCGGCCATCAGGAACGGCCACAGATATTCGTTCCACTCGTTGACGAGCGTGACCACCGCGAAGGCCGCCATCGCCGGTCCCGACATCGGGAGCACCACCCGGGTGAGCAACTGCCATCGGCCCGCACCGTCGATCCGCGCCGCATCGATCACCTCCTCGGGGAGCGACAGGAAGTGATTGCGCATCAGGAAGGTGCCGAAGGCGACGCCGCACAGCGGAATGATGATGCCCTGGAAGGTATTTCGCCAGCCGAGCTGTTCGATCAGCGTGTAGTTGGAGATCACCGTGATCTGGTTGGGCACCAGCAGCGCGGCGACGATCGCCAGGAAGACGACGTCCTTGCCCGGAAAGCGGAGGAACACCAGCCCATAGGCGCCGAGGATGCCGAGCGCGAATTTCACCGCGGCGACGGTTGCCGTGACGATCAGCGAGTTCCGCAGGAATGTCCAGAACGGCTGCGTCGTGGTCGCCTCCGTGTAGTTGGCCGGATGCAGATCGCGCGGCCACCACACCGCCGGTTGGGTATAGATGTCCGGTCGCGTCTCGAGGGAAGTGGCGAGGACCCAGAGCAGCGGCACCCCGACGAGAATCAGCACGCACACCATTGCCGCATAGCCGACCAAGGTCGCCGCGCGCTGCTTTCGCCTGTATGTGGCGGCGGCGCGCTGGGCCTGCTCGATACCGGAATCCCGTTGCGCCGCAGCGACGATCGCGCTCATCGTGCACCTCGATCCATGGCGCGGACCTGGATCAGCGCCGCGATCAGCAGCACCACGAACAGAACGGTGGCCACCGTCGCGCCGTAACCCGCCCGGGAGTTGCGGAAGGATTCCAGATAGACCTGGTAGACCATCGTGGTGGTGCCGGTGCCCAGCGGCCCGCCGCGGGTCATCACATTGATGATGTCGAACAGCTGCAGCGAGTTCAGCATGACGGTGATCGAGAGGAACAGCGTGGTCGGCCGCAACTGCGGCAGCACCACCCGGGTGAACGTGGCCCGGCGCCCGGCACCGTCGATCGCGGCGGCCTCCAGCAGCTCGCGCCGAATCCCTTGCAGCGCGGCCAGATAGATGACGAAGGTGAAGCCGAGGTTCTTCCAGATGTAGGTGACCGTCACCATGAACAGCGCCCAGTGCGAATTCTGGTAGAAGTCCGGCACATTCGTCAGGCCGACGCGAAGCAGCAGATCCTGCGCGAGGCCGAAGCCGGGGTCGAAGAGGAACTGGAACGCCACCCCGACGGCGGCGCCGGAGATCACGAACGGCGCGAACACCACCGCCCGGACGGCGTTGCGGCCGAACAACTTCCGGTTCAGCAGCAGCGCCAGGGCCAACCCCAGCACCATGCTGCCGACCACGGCGGCAACGGTGAAGACGACCGTGTTGGTGACGACCTGCCAGGAGTCGCCGCGCCCCAACCACTCCCGATAGTTCGCGAAACCGATGTAGGCGGCGGCCGGATCGGCCAGGCTCCGGTCGGTGAACGACAGCCGGACGGTGTCGGCCAGCGGCCGATAGGCGAACAGCCCGAGCAGCGCCAGATTCGGCGCCAGCAGCACCACGAACAGCGCGTGGTCGGTCCAGGGCCGACCCCGCACGCCACGGCCGCGCGGCCGGGGCAGCACTCGTTCGGGCCGAGATCGCACGGCCGCAGCTTGACTGCCACGGGCAACCGATCGGTTAACTGCGGATGCCCAGTCACTGAACTGTCGGTGCGCAATACGCCTGTGGCCCCGGGCAGTTCGCCCGGGGCCACAGGGTCGTCGCTACGTCAGTTCCAGTCGCCCATGCCGTCGCTGGCGCTGAAGTCGCCCTTGGAGTTCTGCACGACGACCGGGTCGCCCTTCTGCGCATTCTCGAAGAACCACTGCGCGTCCGCGGGGCTGACGTTCAGGCAGCCGTGGCTGCTGTTCGAAACACCCTGCTGCGCAACCGACCACGGGGCGGAGTGCACGAAGATGCCGCTGTTGGACAGGCGGGTGGCGTACTCGACCTCGAGCTTGTAACCCTCCGGATCGGTGGTCGGGACCCCGTAGGTGGAGGAGTCCATGATCATCTTCCGGTTCTTCTCGCCGACGTAGTAGGTGCCGTTCGGCGTCTCGTGCTTGGGCTTGCCCATCGAGGTGGGCATCTCCCGGATCACCTCGCCGTTGCGGGTGACGGTGATCGTGTGGGTGGTGTCGTCGGCGGTGGCGACGACCTCGTCGCCGACCTTGTACGCCACCTTGGTGCCGCCCGCCTCGACGGTGATATCCGAGTTGGCGGGCCAGAAGTTCTCCGGCCGCCAGCGCACCTGCTTGTCGCCGAGCCAGTAGAAGTGGCCCTGCGTCGGGTTGCTGGAGGTGATCCGGATGGCCTTCTCGGCGGCGGCGTGGTCGCCGACCGGCTCCTTGAAGTTCACGATGATCGGCTGGGCCACGCCGACGACCTCGCCGTCGCCGGGGCCGATGTTGGGGGCCGCGAAATTGGCCGGCGGCAGCGCCGGCGGATTCTTCAGCGGCGCGGCGCCCGGCTCGGGCTGCGGTTGCGGTACCGCGGCCGGCGCGCCGACCTCGGGGCC
>NZ_BDBV01000067.1 GCF_001613165.1 Nocardia mexicana NBRC 108244 | reverse complement strand
ATACTTCCCGAAAAGGGGGCCCATGCCGTGGGTCCCCTTTTCGTCGTTCCGGACCCTGTGCCGCGTGCTGGCCGGTTCGTCCGGGCGTGATTGAATTCGAGGAGGCGGACGGCCGCTGACCTCACATCGACGAGCACCTGGGCCGGGTATCGAAGCAGGAGCAGAGAAAGGGATCACCGTGTCGGAGCAGAACGACGGTCGGAAGCCCTTCCGCCGTAGCAGCGGGTCCGGTGATTCCGGAGAGCCCGGGCGCGACCGCTCGGACAACGACTCGACCGGTGGTGCCCGAGGGGGTTTCAAACGTAGCGGCGGCCGCTCCACCGGCGAGGGCCGACCAGGCTTCGACCGTGGCGAGGGTCGCCGGGGCGATGCCGACCGCGGCGCGGGCGGTGGCGGATTCAATCGTGGCGACAACGGCCGCGGCGAAGGTGGTTTCCGTCGCGGTGAGGGGCGTCGTGACGATGCCGGTCGTGGTGGATTCAACCGCGGCGAAGGGCACCGTGGTGGCGCCGACCGCGGCGCTGGCCGTGGTGGCTTCGACCGCAGCGAGGGACGTCGGAGTGATGCCGACCGTGGCGAGGGCCGTGGTGGGTTCAACCGCGGCGAGGGGCGTCGGACCGACGCCGATCGTGGCGAGGGCCGTGGTGGGTTCAACCGCGGCGGGGGGCGTCGGACCGACGCCGACCGCGGCGGCTTCGATCGCGGTGGGTCCCGCTCGTTCGGTGAGTCTCGGGGTGGGTTCGACCGGGGCGAGCGCCGCCGGGGCGACTCCGATGGCGGCGAAGGGCGCGGCAGCTTCACCCGTGGGGAGGCCCGCCGCGATTCGGGCAGTGGAGGTCCGGGCCGTGGCGGATTTTCGCGCTCGCCGGGGGCGGGCCGTGGATCCGGGCGCGACGACGACCGAGGTGGATTCCGGCGCCCCGACGATCGGCGGCCTCGCGAGGATCGTGAGACGGATCGCGGGTTCGGCAGGGACAGTGGGGGATTCGGCCCGGGTGACGATGCCGGGCGCGGGGAGCGCCGTCGCGGGGGCGAGGGTGTGCAGGGGCCGGGTGGCCGGAGCCACGACCGTCGCGATGCACGGCCCGACGAACCGGCACTGCCGGAGGACGTGCAGGCCGCCGACCTCGATTCGGCCGTTCGCCGCGACCTGCTGAGCCTGGACAAGAACAATGCCGAGACGGTGGCGCGGCATCTCGTGATGGCCGCCCGGCTCCTGGACGAGGAGCCGGAGCTGGCCTTGGCGCACGCTCGCGCGGCGCGGCAGCGGGCCGGGCGGATCGCGGTGGTCCGCGAAACCGCGGGTGTGATCGCCTATCACGCGGGTGAATGGGCGGAGGCGCTGTCCGAACTGCGGACCGCTCGCCGGATGTCCGGTGGCTCCGGTCTGCTCGCGGTTATGGCCGACTGCGAGCGCGGGCTGGGTCGGCCCGAGCGGGCGATCGAGCTGGGGCGCAGCGACGAGGCACGGCAGCTGACCGGCGACGAGGCCACCGAGCTGCGGATCGTGGTCGCGGGCGCGCGAATGGATCTGGGCCAGTACGACCAGGCCGTGGTCTCACTGCAGACCCCGGACCTGGATCCCGCCCGCACGGGTTCGGCCGCCGCGCGACTGTTCTACGCCTACGCGGAGGCCCTGCTGGCGGCCGACCGCGCCGACGAGGCCCTGAAATGGTTCCTGAACGCGGCATCCGCCGACCTCGACGGCGAAACCGACGCCGAGGAACGCGCCGACGAACTCGCGGGCGGCGAGAGCTACGCCGAGGACAGCGACGACGAGCCTGCCGACGAGGAAACCGACGCACGCGGTGGCGTCGACGACCCGGATACCGGTGTGAAATAGCCTCCAACGCCGAAGTCGCAGGTGCGTTCGCACGGCCGACGCTCGAGCACCGAGCCAGGATCCGCACCAGCGGGTTGTGACGGTCTGCGGCGCCGTGTGCCGTTGATCCGGACGAGGACAGCTGAGCTACCGGATGGACTGTTCAGCGCGATCTGCGTGCGTCTGACGCGGCGAAGCCGTCGCCGCGATCTGCTGTCCCAGCGTGTGGCACCGCTGACCCGGGGGCGAAAAGGCAGCGGGATGGCGAGCCGCCGGGTGGGCCGTCGGGGCGATCTGCAACGCGTCCGGCGCGGATCGACCCGGAGCGAAGCCGTCGACCGTGTGCTGCTGTGTGCGTGGGCGACCGACCTGGGCGAAGGCTGGCCGGGCGGCGAGCTGCGGGGTTGGTGTGCTGCTGTGTGCGTGGGCGACCGACGTGGGTGAAGGGCGGCCGGGCGGCGAGCTGCCGGGGCGGTATGCGATTGTGCAGATGGAGGAGCAGTCGGCAAGGGACGGCAGGCATCGGTGCGGGTGCCGGAGTAGGTGGAGCTAGTGACGCGGTTGAGGGAGCGGTTCGGGGCGCTGCTGCTGGATCTGGACGGCACGCTGTATCGCGGCAATGACGTGATTCCCGGTGCGCCGGAAGCGCTTTCGGGTGCTACCAGCTCGCAGGCGCTGATGTATGTCACCAACAACGCCAGCCGGTCGGCCGCCACGGTCGCGGGCCATCTGGCGGAATTGGGTTTCGCCGCAACGGAAAACGACGTGGTGACCAGCGCGCAGGCGGCGGCGCACGTGCTGGCGGGGCGGCTGCGCGCGGGTGCGACCGTGCTGGTCGTCGGCACCGATGATCTGGCGGCGGAGGTCGAGCGGGTCGGTCTGCGCCCGATTCGCCGCTTCGACGCTGTGGCGCCCGACGCCGTGGTGCAGGGACATTCGCCGCAGACGGCATGGCCGGATCTGGCGGAGGCGGCCTACGCGCTGCGCGCCGGGGCGCTCTGGGTGGCCGCGAACACCGACGCCACGCTGCCCAACGAGCGCGGCCTGGCACCCGGCAACGGCTCGATGGTTGCCGCCCTGCGCGCGGCCACCGACCTGGAGCCGACGGTCGCCGGAAAGCCGTACGCGCCGCTGCTGGAGGACGCGCTGGATCGTGCCGCCACCCGCAATGCCCTGGTCGTCGGCGATCGCCTCGACACCGATATCGACGGTGCGCACTGTGTGGACCTGCCGTCGCTGCTGGTACTGACCGGTGTCAGCACCCTGGCGGATCTCCGCAAGCAGCCCGCCGACCGTCTCCCCACCTGCGTCGCCGAGTCCCTCGACGCACTGAATCATCCTGTCGTGCAGTCGGATCCGGTCCGCGCCGACGAGGGCGACATCGCCGACCAACTGGCCGAGCGCCTGCGGCAGCACCCGGGCCGGGCGGTCGCCGTCGCGGGTTAGCTCACGCTCCGGCTCCGCCGTGTGCGAGGGCACCGCGGCGGAGAGTCGTCCCGGGTCGGAGACCCTGCTGTGGAACGGCGCGGATTCGGACCGGAGCGCACGACTGGGCTGTCTGCCGAAAGTGTTGCGGCGGAAAGCTGTACCGGCCCGGATCGCCCCGCCAGGGAATAGGCTCAGGTGAGGCGTACCGGCGGGCGGTGGCCTGTTGGCGAAGGCATTGCGGCGGAAAGCTGGATGTCCCCGCCGGAGAATGGAGCCAGGTTCTGTAGCGGGGAGGCGCGGTGGCGGATGTGGAGATACGTGACCTCGGTCGCGACGAACTCGGTGACGCGGTGGCGCTGCTCGGGCGCGGCATGCGGGACAACCCCATCGTGGTGCGGGTCTTCGGTTCCGTACCCGCGTCACGGGAACGGGCGCTCACCAGGTTCTTCAGGTCCGGGCTGCCGGGACTGTTCCGGCAGGGGGCGGTGGCGGGGGCGTTCCGTGACGGGCAGCTCGTCGGGGTGTGCGGAATGGGACGGCCCCGCAGTCGCCCGCCGGGTCCGATCGAGAAATTCGCCGCAGTGCCGGTGACCGTGCTGAGCTACCCGCCCCCGACTGCGATCCGCATCCTGCAGTGGACGGGTGCGTGGGGCCGGCACGATCTCGTCGAACCGCATTGGCACCTCGGCCCGGTCGCCGTCGACACCGTCTCGCAAGGGCGGGGCATCGGCAGCGCCATGCTGGAAGAGTTCTGCGGCCGTATGGAATCCGAGCGAGCGATCGCCTACCTCGAGACCGACAAGCCCGAAAACGTCCGTTTCTACACGAAATTCGGGTTCGTGGTGGTGGCGGAGGCCGAGGTTCTGGGTGTACCCAACTGGTTCATGCGGCGTGACTAGGGTGCGGGCATGGACCATTGCCGAGAGTGTGGCTTCACCTACGACACCGCGGCGGCACCCGCGGCCGGACAGGCGATCCGAGACGGAATTGCGGAGATCGCGAACGTCCTTCGCGACCCGCAGGTGAATCTGCGGGACCGCCGCTCGCAGACGGTGTGGTCGCCCCTCGAGTACGCCTGTCACGTCCGCGACACGCTGCTCGTACAGCGGGAACGGGTGCTGGCCGCCCGTCGTGCGGACCGCGTGGACTGCACGCCGATGGGCCGCGACGAACGCGTCGACCACGACGGCTACGCGGAGCAGGATCCGCGGGACGTGGCCCGCCAGACGTCGGACGCGGCCCTGATGTTCACCAACGTTCTGGCCCGCCTCGCCCCGGAAGACTGGGCGCGGATCGTGCTCTACAACTTCCCCGAGCCTCGCACCGAGCGCACGCTGAGTTGGGTCGCGGTGCACACGGTCCACGAGGTCCGCCACCACCTGCAGGACATCCGCCGCCAGCTCACCTCGTAGCCCACGATTCCCGCACCCGGTGCCTGCTCACGCACCCCCTTACAACGCGTGTAGCGAGTGCGGGAACATGTACGGGGTGCGGCGGTCAGTCTGGTGCGCTGGGAGGCTGGGCGCTTTTGCCGAGGCGTTTCATGAGGGCTGCGCCTGCTCGGCGGCGGGCGATGGCCGCGAGTTCGTGGGCGGCGGTGGGGATCTTCAGCCACCACTGCTCGCCGAAGCGGTAGTCCGCGGTGGGGGACAGGCGCGCGGCCAGGTCGGGCCGCTGGAGCAGCAGGTAGCGGCGGGCGCGGGCGGCGTGCATGGGGTCCGATGCGATCTTGATGTGGTCGGCGTGCTCGATCAGCGGAATCGCGAATTCGATATTCTGCCA
Organism: Nocardia mexicana NBRC 108244; assembly: GCF_001613165.1. Taxonomy (GTDB): domain Bacteria; phylum Actinomycetota; class Actinomycetes; order Mycobacteriales; family Mycobacteriaceae; genus Nocardia; species Nocardia mexicana. The sequence continues at coordinate 115,094 of NZ_BDBV01000067.1, read as the reverse complement.
GGTGCTCTCGGCTTTGGTCTCGGTCAGGATGTGGGTGACCGGCACGCCGAGCGCCTCGTGTGCGTAGCGGGCCATCACCTCCGCCTCCACCCAGTCGTCGTGGACGGCGCCGCCGGTGCAGACCAGGATGCTGTCGCGGCGCGGATCCCTCGACCGGGCGGCGATGCGGCAGCGCCAGCGCTGCAGGGCGTGCGTACCGCCGTCCGCCCGCGCCGGATAGCCCAGCAGCACAACGGCTTCCGTGGGGCCGTGCGGCGCCGGTGGCAGGCGGGCATTCGGATATCGGCGCGACGCACGCCGGTGCAGCCACTCGGCAGCGGCGAACAGCATGGCCGGAGCGGCCGCCGCGGTGACGGCGGCCGCACGATTCAGACGGCGTCGATCGGCTCGCACCGCCACATTGTGCCAAGTGGCAGCAGCAACGGTGGCGAACGGGGCGGGCCTGTCGTCTCGTTGCTGCCACCCCCGCCGGTCGGTGCGGTCGCCCGGTACGTGTGGGGCGGTGTGTTGTGTTCTGCCACAAGGGCGTAGGGGGCGTCGTTATCCACCGTCCCCGCCGGTCGCGATCGGGGCACCACGGTCTCCGGGCCGATATTAAGCTCGGCGGCGCTCGAGATCGTAAACGGTTGCGGGAGTATGCGATGCCGCTGAAAGCCGTGGGCTTACGTCGGGTTCCGGCCCAGGACCGCAGCAGGATGACGCGTGAGCACATTCTGGACACGGCCGCCCGGGTGTTCGGTGAGCGAGGCGTGGCCAACACGTCGACGAACCGGATCGCGGCGGAGGCCGGGGTGAGTGTCGGCACGGTCTACCGGTACTTCTCCGATCGTTCCGTCATCGTCGACGAACTGCTGCGGCGGATCCTCGACAGCCAGGAGCGTCGCGTGATGGAGGCCATGGCGGGGCCGACGGGCACATCGGTCTGCGAGACCATCACCCTCATCCTCGAGGCGACGACCGAGGAGCTCGCGGCCGACGCGCCGCTGGTCCGCGCGCTGGTGGAGGGGGTGCCGTTCTACGACAGCGGCATTCCCGAGCTGGAGCTGCGCATCCGGCTGATGGTGAAGCTGCTGGTGGTCCGGCTGCTGGGCCCGGGCGACGACCGCGAATACGACGTGATGACGTTCGTGCTCGTCAACACCTGCTGCGCCGCCGTGCTGCGCACCGCCCTGCTCGACGGCGACAGCCAGGACCACCGGGAGATCCTGGTGATGACCGCCCGCCTCATCACGCCCTTGGCGGAGGCCGAGATCGAGGCCCGCAAGGGGCGCGGGCCGGGCCGACGGTGAGTGTGCCGGTCCCTGGAATGTCAATACATTAGACAGCCGTGCGAGAAATTGTTTTCAGGTTTGTAGCATTAGCCCAGGCTATTCGATGAACGAAGTAAGTTAACGGTGAGATCACGGAACATTCACAGACCAGATACGGGATTTTAGCTACCCTTAGAGCGCCTACAGTGACGTGGGATCCTGCTACTCGCGCCGGTTGGCCGGCTGCCCCATAGGGAGCGCTTTGTGTCGTATCCAGTGTATGCTCGAGTCCTAGGCCCTCTGACACTCGCCCTGAACAATCGCAATGCTACTCCGACGGCGCGGAAGCAGCGGCAACTTCTGGCATTATTGTTGATTCGTCATTCTACGGTGGTACCGGTGGCGACACTTGTCGAGGAGTTGTGGAACGATAATCCGCCGCGGAGTGCCACCACCGTCGTACAGACCTATATTTTGGGTATCAGAAAAAACTGGCCGAAAATTTGCGTGTCGATCAGGGTGAGGTTGCGGAGAAGTTTCTGCGCACCTGGAGCAAGGGATATATGTTCGATGCTCAGGATTGCGTGCTCGACCTGCGTGATTACCGGTCGATGACCAGCGCTGCGCGGTGCGCGGTGCACGCCGGCGACGATCGGCGCGCCGTGGAGTTGTTCACGGCCGCGGAGGCGCTGTGGACCGGGCCGGCGCTGCTGGACGTGGAGGCGGGGATTCCGCTCTCGGCGGAGGTTTCACATCTCGACCAGCTGCGTCTCACCGATCTGGAGCTGCGGATCGAGGCGCAGCTGCGGCTGGGCTGGAATCGGGAGGTGTGCCCCGATTTGGCCCGTTTGACCGTCGAACAGCCACTGCACGAAAAACTGCAGGCGTACTACATGTTCGCGCTGTGCCGCTCCGGCCAGCGGCATCGCGCCTTGGAGTCGTATCACCAGTTCGTCCGAGTGCTGCAACGTGAGCTGGGATTGGATCCGTGCCTGAAACTGCAACGGTTGCATCGGGATATTCTGAATGCTTGCGATGAGGACGTGGCGGAGATGCTGGAGGCCCGGCACGCTGTTTATCTGATCGGCTGGCGGTCGCTGGCATCCGGTAAGGTGAATACGCGGCCCGCCTAGTCGTTGTTCCGGACCGTATCGTCGATAATTTCGGCGACGAGTGCGGTCGAATGGTTCCCGGACCGAAAATCGGCGTGATCGAGGACGCTCATGAGGAATTCACGGGTCGTGTGCAGTCGCTCGCCGTCGATTTCGAACTCGGCGAGGGCTCGCCTCATGCGCGCAATGGCGCCGTCGCGGTCCGGCGACCATACGATCACCTTGGCCAGCAGAGAATCATAATTCGGCGGAACCGAGTAGCCCGTGTAGGCGTGCGTGTCGACACGTACGAACGGCCCGCCCGGCGGCATGAACGTAGCGATACACGCCGGCGTCGGTGCGAATCCTGCCGCCGGGTTCTCGGCATTGACCCGGCACTCGAGGGCCGCCCCTCGAGACACGACCTGATCCTGCGCGTAGCCCAGGCGCAAGCCCGCCGCGATTCTGATCTGTTCGGCGACCAGGTCGATGCCGGTGACCATCTCCGTGACCGGGTGCTCGACCTGGATTCGGCAGTTCACCTCCATGAAGTAGTAGTTCCCGGCGTGGTCGACGAGGAATTCGACGGTGCCCGCACCGACGTAGCCCGCCGCCAGCACACCCTCGACGGCGGCGCGGCCCATGCGTGCGGCCAGCCCGTCCGGCATGTGCGGGGCCGGTGACTCCTCGATCAGTTTCTGGTGCCGGCGCTGGACCGAGCAATCGCGTTCGCCCAGGTGGATGCCCGCACCGTGGCCGTCGCACAGCACCTGGATCTCGACATGGCGGGCCCGTTCGAGGTACTTCTCGACGTAGACGCGGCTGTCGCCGAACAGCATGCGGGCCGTGGCCCGGGTCTCCCGGTAGGCCTCCGGGAATTCCGCGCTGTCGCGCACGATCCGCATGCCGCGACCGCCGCCGCCCGCGGCAGCCTTGACGATCACCGGGTATCCGATCTCCTCGGCGAGCGCATGGGCGTCGTCGGGTTCCAGAGCGTCGAGGCTGCCGGGTAGCAGCGGCAGCCCGGCCTTCGCCATCAGGGTGCGCGCGGACTGTTTGTCGCCGAGCTCGGCCATCACGTCCGCGGGGGGACCGATCAGCGTGACCCCGGCGGTTCGGCAGGCGTCGGCGAAATCCGGTGACTCCGAGAGGAACCCGTAGCCGGGGTGGACGGCGTCGGCGCCGGTGATCCGGGCGGCGGTCAGCACCGCGGCGGCGTTGAGATAGCTGTGTTTGGCCGCGGCCGGTCCGATGCAGATCGCTTCGTCGGCCAGCCGGACGGCCATGGATTCGCGGTCCGCCTCCGAATACACGGCGACGGTGCGCAGCCCGAGCTCCCGGCACGCGCGCGCCACCCGCACGGCGATCTCACCGCGATTGGCGATGAGGATTTTGTCGAACATGATGCCCCGCATTCGTTTACGCTGCCGACCAGACGGCCACCGGTGCGCCGAAACGGCGGAAGCGGGCGCGGCGCTGTGCCGCGAGGTCCGCACCGCCGTGCCCGAGCAATTCGTGCAACGTCGCCGCGAGGGCGCGTCGCAGGCCGTCGGCCGCGACCGGTGGGGTGTCGCCGGGTTCGGGCAGTACTCCGTCCGCTACCCCGAGGCGCAGGAGGTCCCGCGCGGTAAGGCGCAGTGCCGCGGCGGCTTTCGCGGCGGCGCCCGGGTCGTTCCAGACAATCGCCGCACAGCCTTCCGGGCTGATCACGGAGTAGGTGGCGTCGGCGAACATCAGCACGCGGTTGGCGACGCCGAGCGCGAGCGCCCCGCCGCTGCCGCCCTCTCCGATCACCACGCCGATCACCGGCACGCGAAGAGCCGACATGAGCCGGATGTTCTCGGCAATCGCGATGGCCTGGCCCTGTTCCTCGGCGGTCGCGCCGGGATAGGCGCCGGGCGTGTCGATGAGGGTGATGATCGGCAGTCCGAGTTTCTCGGCCAGGCGCATGAGCCGGGCGGCCTTGCGGTATCCGGCGGGCATCGGCATGCCGAAACTGCGGGCCATGAGGTCCCTGGGCGTGTGGCCCTTCTGCTGCCCGATCACCATGACGGGTCGGTCGCCGAGCCAGGCGGTGCCACCGACGATGGCCGGGCAGTCACCGGAAGCGCGATCGCCCCGCAACTCCCGGAATCCGTCGAAGGTGAGTGCGCAGTAGTCGAGCGCGCTCGGGCGGTCGATCCGCCGTGCCGCGCGCACCCGCGTCGCGGCATCGACATCCGGCAGAGCGTGGGGATCGGTGATGATTCCGGCATCGGCGGGCGGCCGGCCGGTGGGGTCGGCCGGGCTTGCGACGCGCAGCAACCCGGCGAGGGTGGCCCGCAGATTCGAGCGCGGCACGATCATATCGATCAGCCCGTGGTCGAGCAGGAACTCCGCGGTCTGGAAGCCCGCGGGAAGTTCCTGATGGATCGTCTGCTCGATGACGCGGCGCCCGGCGAATCCGAGCCGTGCGCCCGGCTCGGCGACGAGCACGTCGGTCAGCGTCGCGAAGGAGGCGGCGACGCCCCCGTAGGTGGGGTCGGTGATCACGCTGACGGTGAGGATGCCCGCGCGATCCAGCTGCTCCAGTGCCGCGCTGGTTTTCGCCATCTGCATGAGCGCCAGCGGCCCCTCCTGCATCCGGGCGCCGCCGGACGCGGTGACGATGATCAGCGGAAGGCGTTCGGCGAGAGCCGTTTCCGCGGCGACGGTGATCTGCTCGCCGACCGCGGTGCCCAGGCTGCCGCCGAGGAAGCGGAAGTCCATGGCGACAACGAGTGCCGGGTTGCCGTCGATGGTCATGGACGCGCACACGGACGCATCGCGCAGTCCGGTACGCGCGCGGGCGGCCGCGAGCCGGTCGGTGTAGCGCTTGGTGTCGGTGAACTCGAGCGGGTCCTCCGTGGTCGCGATGACGGGCAGCAACTCGAAACGGCCGCCGTCGGCCAACTGCCGCAGCCGCTGTTCGGCCGTCACCGGTGTGTGGCGTCCGCATTCGCCGCAGACACCGAGATCGCGATCGAACCGTTTGCGGTACAGGGGTGTCCGGCAGCCGGGGCAGAGCACCCAATCCACCGGACCGGTAGTTTCGGTCGTTCTCACTGGCGTCTCCTGTGCTCGATCGGCGGGTGAACCGGACCGTCGATGCGTCCGGTGATCACGCGGACGACGTCGGCCGCGTGATCACTGTTGCCAAGTTCGCAGGCGGCGCTCGAGAACAGCTCGACCGTCCGACTCGAGCAGCGCTCGAGTGCGGGCGCCCATTCTGATCGCGATCCGGAAGTGGAAACACCCTCGGCGTGAAGGGAGATCGCTGTGAATGTCATGGAAATCGGGGGTGCGCTGTGACCCGTCGTGTGGTTGTCACCGGACTCGGTGTCCGTGCGCCCGGTGGAACCGGCAGGGACGAATTCTGGAAGCTGCTGTCGGAGGGGCGGACCGCGACGCGGTCGATCACGTTCTTCGACGCCTCGCCCTACCGCTCACAGGTCGCCGGCGAAGCGGACTTCGATGCGACCGCGGAGGGCCTGTCCCCCAGGGAGATTCGGCGGATGGATCGGGCGGCGCAGTTCGCGGTCGTCTGTGCCCGGGAAGCGGTGGCCGACAGCGAGTTGGACCTCGACGCGCTCGACCCGCATCGCCTCGGCGTCAGCCTGGGCAGCGCGGTGGCCGCCGCCACCAGCCTGGAGCAGGAGTATCTGGTGCTGTCGGACTCGGGCCGCAACTGGCTGGTCGACGAGAAACATCTGTCGCCGTACATGTTCGACTACATGGTGCCGAGCGTCATGCCCGCCGAGGTCGCCTGGAGCGTGGGCGCCGAGGGGCCGGTGGCGATGGTGTCGAACGGCTGCACCTCCGGCCTGGATTCGGTCGGCCACGCCGTACAGCTGATCCGGGAGGGTTCGGCGGACGTGATGATCGCCGGCGCCTCGGACACCCCGATCACGCCCATCGTGGTGGCATGCTTCGACGCCATCAAGGCGACGACGCCGCGCAACGACGATGCGGAGCACGCCTCGCGGCCGTTCGACAACTCCCGCAACGGATTCGTGCTCGCCGAGGGCGCGGCGATCTTCGTGCTGGAGGAGTACGAGAACGCGCGTCGTCGCGGTGCCCGCATCTATGCCGAGATCACCGGCTACGCGACGCGATGCAACGCGTACCACATGACGGGTCTGAAGGCCGACGGCCGCGAGATGGCCGAGGCGATCCGGGTGGCACTGAACGAGTCGCGGATCGACCCGACCGCGGTCGGCTACGTCAACGCGCACGGATCCGGCACTCGCCAGAACGACCGGCACGAGACGGCGGCGGTCAAGCGCAGCCTGGGCGCGCACGCCTACCGGACGCCCATGAGCTCGATCAAGTCGATGGTGGGCCACTCGCTGGGCGCGATCGGATCGGTGGAGATCGCCGCGAGCCTGCTGGCACTCGAATACCAGGTGGTGCCGCCGACGGCGAATCTGCACGAGCCCGATCCGGAATGCGACCTCGACTACGTGCCGATCACCGCGCGCGACCATCGCATGGACACGGTGCTGACCGTCGGCAGCGGATTCGGTGGATTCCAGAGCGCCATGGTGCTGCGCCGGGCAGAGGATGTGGGCGTATGACGGTCGTGACGGGCGTGGGCGTCGTCGCGCCCAACGGTCTCGGTGTCGAGCGGTTCTGGCAGGCCGTGCTCGAGGGGCGCAGCGGCATTGCGCCGCTCACCCGGTTCGACACCAGCGCATCCGGGGCGTCGCTCGCGGGTCAGGTATCGGATTTCGTTGCCGCCGAACATCTTCCGAGCCGCCTGCTCCCGCAGACCGACGTCTCCACCCGGATGGCGCTGGTTGCCGCGCACTGGGCACTGGACGACGCGAAGGTCGATACCACCGCGCTGACGGACTACGACATGGGCGTGGTGACCGGAAATGCCTCCGGCGGTTTCGAATTCACCCATCGTGAGTTCAACAAGCTGTGGTCGAAGGGATCCGAGCACGTCAGCGTGTACGAGTCGTTCGCGTGGTTCTACGCGGTGAACACCGGCCAGATCTCCATCCGGCACGGTATGCGCGGACCCAGCAGCGCCTTGGTCGCCGAGCAGGCGGGTGGGCTGGACGCCGTGGGACACGCGCGGCGCACCGTGCGCCGGGGCACCCCGCTGGTGGTGACCGGCGGCGTGGACTCCGCGCTGGACCCGTGGGGCTGGGCCTCGCATGTGGCGAGTGGAATCGTCAGTACCGCAACCGATCCCGCGCACTCGTATCGGCCCTTCGATGCACTCGCCACCGGACATGTACCGGGGGAGGGCGGTGCGATGCTGGTTCTCGAGGACGCCGCCGCCGCGCACGCCCGGGCAGTGCCGAAGATGTACGGCGAAATCGCGGGCTATGCGCAGACATTCGACCCGGCACCGGGCTCCGGGCGGCCGTCGGGTCTGCGGCGGGCCATCGACATGGCGCTCGCCGACGCGGGATCGGGCCCCGGTGATATCGACGTGGTGTTCGCCGACGCCGCCGGAGTCCCCGAACGGGACCTCGAAGAGGCAGCGGCGCTGGTGGCGGTCTTCGGGCCGCGCGCGGTGCCGGTCACCGCGACGAAACCCCTGACGGGACGGCTGTTCTCGGGCGCGGGCCCGCTCGACATCGTCACCGCGCTGCTGGCCGTGCGCGACGGGGTGATCCCGTCCACGGCCGCGACGACCGAGGTCACCGAGGGTTTCGATCTCGACCTGATCCTCGGTGAGCCGCGCGAGGCGGCCGTCGGGTCGGCACTGGTGCTCGCGCGCGGCCGGTGGGGATTCAACTCGGCAGTGGTGGTGCGCGCGGTATCCGGCAACTGACCCGAGCGGTGCCGAGCCACGGCAACCGCTTCATCCGACAATCGAGGAGCAGACCATGAGCACGATCATGACCATCGACGAGCTGCGCCGAATTCTGGTGGCATGTGCGGGTGGCGACGAGGACGCGCCCGAACTGGCCGGTGACTTCTCCGCGGCGAACTTCGAGGATCTCGGCTACGACTCCCTGGCGCTGATCGAGACCGCGTCGAGGATTCAGCAGGACTTCGGGGTGACGGTCCCCGAGGAGCAGCTCATCGACCTCGAGACGCCGCAGGAGCTCATCGACATCGTCAACAGCCGGCTGGCGGGTGCGGCGTCATGAGCATCGTCAAGACGCGGCACTCCCGCATCGTGGCCGCCCCGCCCGCCGACCTCTACGCACTGGTCGCCGATGTCACCCGCTGGCCGGTGATCTTCGAACCGAGCGTCGCGGTGCGGCATCTGCACCGCGGGCCCGACGAGGAGCGGTTCCAGCTGTGGGCCACGGTGAACGGCGCGGTGATGCATTGGACCTCCCGGCGCGTACTCGACCAGGAGCAGCGTCGCATCTCCTTCGAGCAGGAGCGCAGCCATCCGCCGATCGCATCGATGGGTGGTGAGTGGTCGTTCGAGGAAATCGACTCGGCCACCACGAGAATCGTGCTGGACCACCACTTCGGCGTGCTGCCGGGCGCCGATCCCGAAGACGTGTCGCGCGCCGTCGACCGCAACAGCGAGACCGAACTGGCCGCCCTCGGTCGCATCGCCGAACTGGGGCATCCGATCGGCGAGATCGTGTACACCTTCGCCGACACCGTGACCCTGGACGCCACGGCCGCGGAACTGTACGACTTCGTCCGTCGCAGCGATCGTTGGCCCGAGCACGTCCCGCATGTGGGCCGGGTGGAGCTGAGCGAGGACTCCGACGGCGTGCAGCTGATGGAGATGGATACCGTCACCGGCGGTGGACTCACCCACACCACCAAGTCGGTGCGGATCTGCTTTCCGGGCGAACGCATCGACTACAAGCAGCTGATGCCCCCGGCGATGCTGTTCGGCCACAGCGGCAATTGGGAATTCGCGGACGGGCCCGACGGCGCCGAGGTCACCGCTCGGCACACCGTGGCGATCAACCCGGAGGCGGCACGCGAAATTCTCGGAGAAGCAACAGATCTCGCCGATGCGCGGGCCTACCTCGAGGAGGCGCTGGGCACCAACAGCCGCAACACCCTGCTGTGCGCGGTGAAATACGCGGCGGCGGAGCGGATGTCGACGACGAAGTCCGCGACATGATCACCGGGACACCCGCGCCCGCGCGCCCGGCGATCCAGGAGGTGGCCGACGGCGTCTTCGCCTATACCCACGACCGCGGCGGCTGGTGCGTCAGCAACGCCGGGGTGCTGATCGGGCCCGGAGGGGCCCTGGTGATCGACACCCTGGCCACCGAGGGCCGGACCCGTGGCCTGGTCGAGTTCGTGGACCGGATGGCGCCGGGACCCGCCCGGACCATCGTCAACACCCACCATCACGGCGACCACAACTTCGGCAACCACCTGTTCGGCCCGGCCGCGGTCGTCCTCGGCCACGATCGGATCCGGCCCGAGATGATCGAGACCGGCCTCGCCCTGACCCAGCTGTGGCCGCAGGTCGACTGGGGCGATGTGCGCGTCACCCTGCCGACCGTCACCTTCGGTGAGCGGGTGACGGTCCACGTGGGCGAGCGGCCGGTCGAGCTGATCCATCTCGGCCCGGCCGCGCACACCACCAACGACGTGGTGGCGTGGCTGCCGCAGGAGAAGGTGCTGTTCGCCGGTGACATCGTCATGTCGGGGGCGGCGCCGTTCTGCTTGTTCGGGTCGGTGCGCGGCAGCCTGGCGGCGGTCCGGCGGCTTTCGCAGCTGGGCGCGGAAACCGTTGTGGCGGGCCACGGTCCGATCGCCGGGCCGGAGATCTTCGAGCAGACGACACGGTATCTGCACTGGATCGAGGACGCCGCGATCGAGGGCCGGGCCCTCGACCTGCCGCCACTCGAGATCGCGATGGAGGTGGGGCTGGGCGAGTTCGAGGAGCTGGTCGACTCCGAACGCATTGTCGGGAACCTGCACCGCGCCTACGCGGAGCTGGACGAGCTGGCCCCGGGGAGTCCGCTCGACGTGTTGTCGATCTTCGACGAGATGGTGCGCTACAACCACGGGCGGTTGCCGACATGTCTGGCGTGACAAGCGAATCCGTCGATGTCTGCGTGATCGGCGGTGGCCCGGCCGGCCTCGTCGCTGGGCTGCTGCTGGCCCGATCGGGAGTCGACGTCGTTGTGCTGGAGAAGCATCCGGACTTCCTGCGCGACTTCCGCGGTGACACGGTGCATCCGTCGACGCTGGCCGTGCTCGACGAACTGGGTGTGGCCGACGAGTTTCTGCGGCTCCCGCATGTGGAGGCGCCGCGGTTGCCGATGGCCACCGATCTCGGGCCCGTGGTCTTCGCCGACTTCCGCAGGCTGCCCGGCCGTTTCCCGTTCGTGGCCTTCATGCCGCAGTGGGATGTCCTCACATTCCTTGCCGAAACCGGCCGTCGCTATGCGGGTTTCCGGCTGCGGCAGCGTGCCGAGGCGACCGAACTCATCCACGAGGACGGGGCGGTCACGGGTGTCCGGGCACGCACGCCCGACGGGACGGCGGAGGTCCGGTGCCGGTTGGTGATCGCGGCGGACGGCCGCAACTCGCTGGTGCGCCGCGACGGCCTGCTCGAGGTGGGGGCGGGCGAGGCGCCGATGGATGTGCTGTGGTTCCGGGTGAGTACACCGGACGGCGACCGGCTGCCCACCGTCCGCAGCGGGAAGGGCTTCTTCATCGTCTGCATCGATCGCGGCGACTATCTGCAGGTCGCCTACATGATCCCGAAGGGCGGGTTCGAGGCGGTCCGGGCGGCGGGGCTGCCCGCCTTCCGCGCGGACCTGGCGGCGATCTATCCCGTGCTCGCGCCGCATCTCGAGGCCGAGATCCGCGACTGGGAGGACGTGAAACCGCTCGACGTGCGCGTGGACCGGTTGCGCCGCTGGTATCGGCCCGGGCTGCTCGCGATCGGTGATGCCGCGCACGCGATGTCACCGGCGGGCGGTGTCGGCATCAATCTCGCGGTGCAGGATGCCGTCGCGGCGGCCCGCCTGCTCGCGCCCACCCTGGCCGCGGGACAGGCGCCGACCGCGGCACGGCTGCGCGCCGTGCAGCGCCGTCGCGAATTCCCCATGCGGGTGGTGCAATTCGCGCAGCTCCGGCTGCTGGCCGATCTGTATCCCAGTGCGGGACGCCCCGGCACGGACAAACCGTTGCTGGCCCGGCTGCTGCGCCGGTTCCCGGGGCTCTCGCACGTGATCGCGCGGGTCATCGGGCTCGGTATCCGCCCCGAGCGCGTGCCGCCCGGAATCGACGAAACACTCACTGTCACAAGGAAGTAGGAGAAACGATCGTGTCGACCTATCTGCTCGTGCACGGAGCGTTCCACGGCGGCTGGGCCTGGCAGCGGGTAGTGCCGCTGCTGGAGTCGGCGGGCCACACCGCGCTCGCCCCTTCGCTGGTCGGACTGGGGGAGCGTGCCGACCAGCTCACCCGCTACGTCGGACTCGATACCCACGTCGATGATCTGGTCGGACTGGTGACCACCGAGGCTCTCACCGATGTGATCCTCGTCGGCCACAGCTATGCCGGGATCGTGATCACCGCCCTCGCCGACCGGATGCCCGACCGCATTGCCGAACTGGTCTACGTGGACACCTTCGTGCCGCGTGACGGCGAGGCGGTCGCCGACATCATGCCCCCCATGGTGGAGGCATTCGCGCAGGCGGCGGCGGACAGCGGCGATGGCTGGCGAGTACCACCGCCGACCGAGCCGCTGGGGGACGGTGGAATCAACGGTGTCACAACGGAACCCGATTTGAGCTGGCTGGCGTCCATGCTCACGGCGCAGTCGCTGAAGACCTTCCAGCAGCCGTTGTGGCTGAGCAACCCACAGGCCCTGGCCTACATACCGGTCACGCATATCTACTGCAGCGAGGGCGGCGCGGAGTTCCAGGCGATGCGCGCGGCGATGCCGCGCACCCTGCCGCCGGACGACCTGCCGCCCGAGCGCCTGAAGGTGCTGCCGACGGGGCACGACTGCATGATCACGATGCCGCGGGAGTTGGCCCGCCATCTGCTCGCGGTGGCGGCTCAGCCCTCCGCGGCGTCGTAGGCGGCCCGTGCGGCGAGCACCTCGCCCAGGTGCTCGTCGGACCACTGCGCGAGATTGTTGAACAGCGGGCGCAGCGTGGTGGCCAGTGTGGTGGCGGTGTACTCCACCCGGGGTGGCACCTCGGGGTGATAGGTGCGCTGCACCAGCCCGTCGCGCTCCAGCTGCCGGAGCCGCTGCGTGAGCACCTTCGGTGTCAGTCCCGGAATGCGTTGCAGCAACTCGTTGAATCGGATGCGGCCATGGTGGGTCAGCACCCACAGCACCTGGGTGGACCAGCGGCCGAAGAACAAGTCGACCACGGGGGAGATGGGGCAGGGATCGACCGGGGGTGCTGTGACGTCTGTCATAACCTCTCCTGCACGCTTTCCATTTGGTAACTACTATACTTTGGAAACTACTGTGTGACCAGACGGCCCGACGGTCGTGAAAGGAGCACAGTGATGACAGCGACGGCCACGCACAGGCATCCGGCCCTCCCTCCTCGCTTCGGTGCGCGGCCGGAGACCCGACCACATACTCCGCACCAGCAGTTGAGTCAGAATGCTCCGGCAGGTCTGCAGCAGACCCTGTGGGCTCGCATGGTCAGCCTCCCGGGTGTCCTGGTCGGGCGCAGCGGAATCTCGGCGCCGGACACCCGTGCGCTGCACCTGAAGCCGGAGTTCGCCGGGGGTCCGGACGACGCGTACCTGCGGGCCACCGAATTCGCCCATCTGCACGGCAGTACGGACGGCAGCCTGCATCTGTGCCTGCCGGAAGCGCTTGCCGTGGAGGCGATCACGCAAGGCTGGGCCGAACAGCATCCGCTGGCCCGCCAGCGGTACCTGCCGCCGTCGGTCCTGATGGTGTACGGCCCGCGCGACCCCGGTGAATTGGAGGTGGTCTGGGAACTGGTGCAGGCCAGCCATGCCTACGCCCGGGGGACCGCTCGAGCATGACTCGAGTGCGGGCGCTCATCGTGGGATCCATGACAGCGAGCGATCTGGTCGGGACCTGGGAACTGGTGTCGTACTACGACATCGACGATGCGGACGTGAGAACCGAAGGGCCACTGGGTGATGCGCCGCGCGGCCTGCTGATCTACAACGCGCACGGCTATGTGTCGGTGAGCATGATGCGCACCGACGCCGCCGCCGGTGCCGCCCCGTTCATGGGTTACGCGGGGACGTGGCGACAAGAGGGAACGGAAGTCGTCCACGCGATCAGGGTCTGTTCCAACCCGGCCTGGGCGAATACCGAGCAGGTCCGGGAAATGTCGCTGCGCGGTGACGTGCTCACGCTGATCGGCAGCGCCCAGGTGGACGGGCGGGCGCAGCGCCGGGTCCTGACCTGGCGCCGCGCCGCCCTGACCGAGCGCCGGGCTCACCCCGCCGAGTAGGAGAACAGGGGGTCGTCGAATTGCACCGATTCACCGTCTTGTTTGCAGATCTCGGTGATCACCCCGCCCGCCTCGGCGGTCACCGGGATCATCAGCTTCATCGCCTCGACGATGGCGACCTGCTGACCGGCCGTGACGTGATCACCGATGTCGACGAACGGGTCGGCGCCCGGTTCGGGACTGCGGTAGAACACACCCACGCTCGGCGCGCGGATCGTGGGGGAGGGCGCCGGGACGTCGGAGACCGCAACGGTTTCCGACGTCGTCGGGGCCGTCGCCGAATCCTGCTGCGGCCAGTGTGCTTCGACGGTCACCTCGCCGACCCGGATGCGCAAGGTGCTCGGTTGTCGTGGGAATCCGCCGAGCAGGCGCAGCGCGCCCGACTGGATCGCATCGAGAACCTGCAGATGGTCGTGTGCGGCCGCGTCGAGTTCGGCGGTCGCGGGTGCGGTGTCGTCTACTGCGGTCATCGCGGTGCCTCCCGGTCAGTAATTGCCCAGTCCGCCACAGACGTTCAGCGCCTGCGCCGTCACCGCGGCGGCCGCCGGGGCGATCAGGTAGTCGACCATGGCGGCCACCTCGCTCGGCTGGACGTAGCGGCCGATCGGCACGCGAGCGCTGACCCTGGCGTGCACCTCGTCGGTGTCGACCCCCCACAGGCCCGAGTACACCTCCCGAACCCGTTCGGCCATAGGCGTTTCCACGAAGCCCGGGCAGACGGCGTTCACCGTGATGCCGGTCTTGGCCAGCTCCAGCCCGAGCGCCTTGGTGAAGCCGACCACGCCGTGCTTGGACGCGGAGTACGGGGCGCCGTGCAGCACACCCTGTTTGCCGCCGGTCGAGGCGATGTTGACGATGCGGCCGCTGCCGCGTTCCAGCATGCCGCCCGCGTTGAGCGCGGCCTTGGTGGCGAAGAAGACGCTGTGCAGATTGGTGTTGACGACGTCGAGCCACAGGTCTTCCTCGATCTGCGCCGTCACGCCGCCGCCACTGCGGCCCGCGTTGTTCACCAGGATGTCGACCGGGCCGAACCGGCGGACGCCGGCGTCGACGAATTCGCGGATCTGCCCGGCGTCGCGCACGTCGCAGGCGACGCCGTCGACGGACAGCCCCTCATCCTGCAGACCCTTGGCCGTATCCGCCACCCGCTGCTCGTTGCGGGCGCAGATGAACACGGAGATTCCCTGCGCCGCCAGGGTTTTGGTGATCTCCAGCCCCATGCCGCTGGTTGCGCCCGTGACCATCGCGACGCGTTGACTGTCCGCCATAGTTCCTCCATCGGTCGGTTGTCCGGACTCGCCGGAGTGTCCGACCTCCAGGCTCGCTGCCGGTCCTATAGCTCCGGTCAACTCACCGCGCGCTGGACCGATGCTCGAGTGCGATCGGGGACGCTGGGGCGCAGTCGAGGCCCGCCGAATCCCCGGCGGGCACACCGTTGTTGGAGGAGCCAGCCATGCCGACCGTCGCCAGCAGGACCGAGTTGTACGCCGAGGTGCAGCAGTTCTATGCCGAGCAGATGCAGCGGCTCGACGGCCGCGACATCACCGGATATGCCGAGACCTTCACCGAGGACGCGGAATTCGAGCACACACCCGGCCGCCCACCGGCGCGGACACGGGCGGGCATCGTGTCCGACCTGGTCGCGTTCCACAAGCGATTCGAAGACGATCCGATGCAGCGGCGGCACTGGTTCAACATGATCAACCTGCAGCCGCAGGACGACGGTTCGATCGTCTCCACCGCCTACTGCCTGGTCGTCAAGATTCGCCCCGGGCAGCAGCCGGAGATCGCGCCCAGCTGCGTGGTGCACGACGTGTTGGTCCGAGTCGACGGCGCCCTGCTGACCCGCTCCCGGCGCGTGGCCCACGACTAGCCGAAACACCTACCGACCCAAGGAGATACCCATGAATATCGCGCAACCCGCCACCGGCCTCGCACTGGCCGCGGAGGCGCAGGACCTGCTGTTCCGCGAGGCACGGACCGCGAACACCTTCACCGACGAGCCGGTCGGCGACGACGTGATCCGCGAGATCTACGAGCTGATCAAGTTCGGCCCGACGTCGATGAACCAGCAGCCGATGCGTATCGTGCTGGTCCGCGGCGAACAGGCGCGGGCGCGGCTGGTCGAACACATGATCGACAACAACAAGCCCAAGACCGCCACGGCGCCCCTGACCGCGATCCTCGCCGCGGACTTGAACTTTCACGATCAGCTGCCGAAGGTGTTCCCGCACGCCCCCGACGCCAAGGACTATTTCGCCGACGACGAAATCCGCGCCGACTCGGCTCGCTTCAACGCCCTCATCCAGGTCGGCTACTTCATCCTCGGCATCCGCGCCGCCGGGCTGGCCGCGGGGCCGATGAACGGATTCGACGCGGCCGGTGTCGACAAGGAATTCTTCCCCGACGGCACGCACAGCTCCCTGGTCGTGGTCAATATCGGCAAGCCGGGCCCGGACGCGTGGTTTCCGCGGTCGCCTCGGCTCGACTACGACGAGGTCGTCTCGATCGCCTGACCGTTCATTCCGTAGCGCGGGGGAGTCGCGGCACGCTGTGGCTCCCCGCGCTCATTTCGCCTACGCACTGTTGTTCGCGCCGAAAGGGATCCGATCATGCCGCACGGTCAGCTCACCGACTCCAGGGTTCTGCTCACCGGGGCGACCGGCGGCATCGGGCACGCGGTGGCGCGCGAATTCGCCACGGAGGGAGCGGAACTCGTGGTGACCGGCCGTCGCTCCGACGTGCTGGACGTACTCGCTTCCGAACTCGGCGCGACCGCGATCGCCGCCGATCTGTCCGATGCCGCCCAGGTTGCCCGCCTGGCCGCCGACTCCGGTCCGGTCGATGTCCTGATCGCCAATGCGGGCCTGCCCGCAGGCGGGCATCTTCTCGAGCTGTCGACCACCGAGCTCGATCGGATCGTCGACGTCAATCTCCGCGCCCCGATGCTGCTGGCACGTCACTTCGCCGAGGGCATGCTGGCACGCGGCCGTGGACATATCGTCTTCGTGGGGTCCATCGCGGGCCTGCTCCCGGCCCCGATGGTCAGCCTGTACAACGCGACCAAGTTCGGCCTGCGCGGATTCTCCCTGGCGCTTCGCCACGACCTCGGCAGCGCCGGTGTCGGTGTATCCGTGGTCGAGCCTGGGTTCGTCCGAGATGCGGGCATGTTCGCCGACGGCGGGAGCAGCCTGCCGCGTGGAATGCGGACGGTCAGCCCCCGACAGGTTGCCCGCGCGGTCGTCCGGGCCGTCCGCGACGATGTCGGCGAGATCGTCGTCGCTCCCCTCGAGGTGCGCCTCCTGGCCAGGATCGGATGTGTCATGCCCGGACTGCTGGCTCCGCTGCATCGTGCGATGGACGCCGAACGGCTGGGCGCCGAACTCGGCGGCGGCCTCCGGAACAAGTTCTGAGGCCACCGCCCGTGGTTCAGGCCATCGCCTCACTGGGCTGTCGGATGGGGCCGGGCATGCCCTGATTGGCGAGCCCGAGGATGCGCCTGTTGAGCAGCATCAGCGGCTGGATGAGCAGATCGACGCCGACCAGGAAGAAGACGGTTCCCACGCCGACCGGTCCGCCGAGCAGATAGCCGCTGAGCAGCAGCACACCCTCGATGAGGCCCTTGCCGATCCAGAACGGCAGGCCGGTCGTGCGGAGTGCCTGAATCGCCACCAGATCCATGGCCCGAATTCCGAGACCGCTCATGATGATCAGCGCCGAACCGTAGGCGCAGAGCAGGGTGGCCACGACGAGCATGCCGTACCCGGACGGCAGTGACCGATCCCAGTCACTCCACATCAGCAGGTCGATCATGCTGCCGCAGAGGAAGAAGGTGACCAGTGAGGAGAGCGGGGGTCGACGCCGGTCCCAGACCGTCACGACGAGAACGCATATCAGCGCGACACCGAACTGGGCGATTCCCACGGTGATCGGGATGTGGCGCTTGAGGCCGAGTGCGAATGTGTCGAGCGGGTCGGTGCCCATATGTGAGGCGATGAAGAAATAGGCGCCGAGCGAGAACAAGACGGCGCCGGAAAGATATTTCGCCAGCACGACGGGATAGTCCCGAAATGCACCTTCCGTGGTGGCGCGAAGCGGTGTGAACATATGACCTCCTGACGATTGGAATCGCAGCAGAAGAACTGCTTTCCCTTTGATAGGTGTCGATTCGGTGTCGAGACGATCCGCGTTCCTACCGGCGGCGCCCCAGCACGAAGTAGACGGCGGCGACCGGCAGGGCGGCCGCAGCGAGTACCGCGAATGTCGGCTGGATCCCGAGGGCGTCGGCGACGGGCTGGGTAACGATGGGAGAGACGAACTGCCCCAGGAACATTGCCGTCGTCAGGCGCCCGCTGTACCGGCCGCGCAAATGCTCCGGGGCGACCGTGACGACCCAGTTGCCGGCGTTGGGCATGATGAGCCCCACCCCGGCGGCCATCACGAACAGGCCCAGCGTGAGCACGTACAGCGTGCCCGCCACGGACATCACCAGCAGGCCCAGCGCGATAGCGAGGTAGGACAGAGCCATCAGGGTGTGCTCGTCGGCGAGCGGCCGGAGGCGCGCGAATTGCAGTGCCACCATGCCCATCGTGAACACCATGGCGGCGATCACCGTGCCCGACGCCAGGGCCCCGGCTCCGAATTCGTCCTCCACCAGGAACGGCACCTGAACCGGGACGGCATAGAACGCGATCTGGCCGAGCAGCATCGCGACCAAGGGCGCCGCGACCCGGGCCCGCACCGACGGCGTAGTCGTGCCGCCTTGTCCCACAGGGTGTTTCGCAGGTACCGCGTTCTGTAGATACGCGAGCGTCGGCACGATCAGCAGCGAACCGAGCAGGTAGACGAGAAACACCATGCGCCAGTCGAGATCCGCCAGCGCGCCGCCGCCGAGCAGGAACGCCACGCCGCCGAACGCGGTGGCCGCGACCTGCTGCCCGAGCAGTCGCCGGCGGGCGTCGCCCTCGTATTTGTCGGCGATCATCGCCACGCTGCTGGTCATGATGAGGCTGACGCCTACGCCGAGGATGATGCGTCCGGCGAGGATGGCGGCGAGATTCGGCAGGTAGGCGCCCGAACTCCCGCCCACACCGAAGGCGACCAGGCCGGCGAGGAGTGCCGATCGTCGCCCCAACCGGTCGGCGATCAGGCCCGCGAGGGGCGCGAAGGCCACGATGGCGATCGCGTGCGTGGTGATGATCATCCGCACCAGCAGATCGGCGTTCGGGACGCCGGCGAACGCGGTCCGGATGCCCGGAATCGCGGGCGCCACGGTCGCTCCCGCCATCGTGGTGAGCGTCCCCAGCAGGACGAGCGTGGCGGCCTCGCGGCGCCCGCGGGCGGGCGTTGTCGAGGCCGGTGTGGTCAGTACTTTCTCCGAGTGGTCCATCGCGTGATCCGTCCGACTCGAACGACTGTGTGGCACAAAGGAATTACGCGTCGCTGAGGCCGATCGTGTTGCCGTCCGGATCGTAGGCGAAGATGTGCTTCCCACCGGGGTGGTCGAGTATCTCGGTGACACCGGCGTCGCGCAACGCGACGCGCGCCGCCTCGAGATCGGCCCCCGCGAAGTTGGGGAGCATTCGCACCGGCGCGTCCTTCCACAGCACCAGTTCGCCACCGTTCCCGGTGTGGAAGGAGGTGAAAGTCGGCCCCGACTTCATCACCCTCATCTGCATCACGTCGCGATAGAAGGCCGTCATCGCGTCGAGGTCCTTGACCTGGATCGTGACAACAGAAAGAGTCCCGAACATCGTGTAGTTCCTCTCCGTCGGAGACGCTCTATTCGAATTTCCTGTGCGCGTGGAAAATACGATAAGCGGGCCACGACAGCGGTAACCAAATGGAAAGCGGCACACGATGCGGTAATCGGTCCGACACCTCGGGTGAGCCGGACGAGGAAAATGGGCGGACAACTCGCCCGCGGGGCGTTACTGCGCGTCCGGATAACCAGGATCGTCGAGTTCGCGCTGTGGCGGTGTGCCGTGCGCTCGGTTGTACCTGCGTAACAGCAGGATCGCGGCGACGAACGTCGCGATCAGCACGATGACCGTCGGTTCGGGCATCCGCTCACGGTACCCCGATCACCCGCCACCCGGCGTCGAAACCGCCGCGTTGGCAGCGTATCTGCGGAGTTGCCCGGCAGGGTGGTCGTCTCAGGTCGTTCGGTGTCGGTTTTCGGTGTCGCGCCGCTCGTGCCAGCGGTCGAACAGTACGGGTAGTTCGGCGACGAAGAATTCGAAGAAGTCGCGCATTTCGGCGAGCCGGTGTCCGGCGGGGGAGTCGGAGCCGATGAGTTCTATTCCCTCGGTGGCGGTTTCGGCCCACATCTTCATCATGCGGTCGCGTTTGAGGAGGCTGGCGTACCAAAGGTCGTCGTACAGGCGATAGGAGTCGCGCCGGGCGCCGGGGAGGCGTTCGCGGGCGACGAGTCCGACCTGGTCGAGGTACCGGACGGCGCCGGAAACCGCTGCGGGACTGATGGACAACGCGTCGGCGAGCTCCCGCGCGGTCATGCGGCCGTCGTCGTTCATCATGAGTGCGGCGAAGACGCGGGCGGGCATGCGGGGCCAGCCCATATCGGAGAGACCGAGTGCCAGCTTCTCGACGAAGCGCGCGGTCGCGGAGGCAACGGTGTCGGGGTCGTCCGGCACGGTCGATCTCCTCTCAGTCGTTCGAGCCGGTCGGGAAGTCGTCGGGGAACAGTTCGCGCCGACGTTGCTGCCATCGTTGCATCGTCTGGGGGAGTTCGGCGCGCAGGAACCGGTAGTACTCCAGGGTTTCGCGGACTCGGCGGCCGCCGGGGCGGGCGTGGTCGAGTAGCTCGACGCCCTCGTTGAGGAACTGCACCGAGCGGTCGAGGGCGGTCTCGCGCTGCATGGTGATGGCCGACCAGACGTCGTCGTCGTAGACGCGGTAGGTGTCTTGCCGGGCGCCCGGCTCGCGTTCGCGACCGAGCAGTCCGATGCGGACCAAGTGCCGGACCGCCCCGGAGATCGCGGCGGGGCTGACCCGCAGCCCTTGCGCGAGTTCGCCTGCGGTGTAGCGCTCTTCATCGTCCGCGAGAACGAAGGCGAACACCCGCGCCGACATGCGGGGCATGCCGGATTCGGTCAACAGCAGGGCGAACTGTTCCACGAACCGCAGGACCGCGTCCTCCTGCTGATTCCCCTGCGCTGCCGACACCGAACAACCTCCCATGTCTCATGCTCGTCGAGTAGCTACATCATAGCTTTCAAACTATTCACACTTTTGTGAAAAGCGTGTACTGTTTCCGTATGGAGAACGCCATCGCCATCTCCGGATTGCGTAAAACTTTCGGCCCCACCATTGCGCTCGACGGCCTCGACATGGAGGTCTCCCGCGGTGAGGTGCACGGCTTCCTCGGCCCGAACGGTGCGGGTAAGACGACCACGATCCGCGTCCTATTGGGCCTGCTGCAGGCCGATGCGGGCACTACCACTGTGCTGGGCGGTGATCCGTGGACCGATGCGGTCGATCTGCATCGCCGCTTGGCCTATGTGCCCGGCGATGTGGAGTTGTGGCCGAATCTCACCGGCGGCGAGGCGATCGATCTGTTCGGGCGGTTGCGCGGCGGCCTGAACGAGAGCCGTCGCGACGAGCTGATCGAGCGGTTCGACCTCGACCCGACCAAGAAGGGCCGCACGTATTCGAAGGGCAACCGTCAAAAGGTCGCGCTCATCGCCGCGCTGGCCTCCGATGTGGAGTTGTACCTGCTCGACGAGCCCACCGCGGGGCTGGACCCGTTGATGGAGGTCGTATTCCAGGACGTCGTCCACGAGGTGAAGGCCGCCGGGGCGACGGTGCTGCTGTCGAGCCACATCCTGGCCCAGGTGGAGAAACTCGCCGACCGGGTCAGCATCATCCGGCTCGGGCGGATCGTGCAGTCGGGCACCCTGACCGAAATGCGGCATCTGACCCGGACCTCGGTCGAGGCGGTGACGGTCCGGCCGGTCACCGGTCTGGCGGAACTCGAAGGCGTGCACCATGTCTCGACCGAGGACGGCCGCATCCGCTTCGACGTCGACGGAGCCGCCCTCGACAACGCAATCGAAAAGCTCAGCGCCGCAGGTATTCACGCCCTGACCAGTCATCCGCCCACGCTGGAGGAACTCATGCTGCGCCATTACGGCGACGAACTCGCCGCGGGCGCCAACGGGCAGGGGAACGGGCGATGACCGTGCTGACCTCCGAGATGCCGCGCGGCCGGTACGCGCGGACGCGGCGGAGTGACACGTTGACCGGCACCGCGACGCTGATCCGGTTCATGCTGCGCCGCGACCGCATCAAGCTGCCCGCATGGATTCTGGGCATCACGGTGATGAGCCTGTACTACGGTAGTGCGCTGCCGCAGGTGTACAAGACCGAGGAAGACCTGAAGGCGGTCAGCAGCTTCGCCGAAGGCACCACGGGCGCACTGATTTCCGGCCCCGGTTACGGCTTGGCGCATCCCACGGTGGAATCCGTCATCGTCGCCGTGTACGGGTTGTACTTCCTGCTGCTGGCGGCGCTGATGAACATCCTGCTGATCTCCCGGCACACCCGCGTGGAGGAGCAGACCGGCCGCGCGGAACTGGTGCGCGCCAACGTCGTCGGCCGGTACGCGCCGCTGACCGCCGCGCTCGTCGTGGCGTTGGGTGCGAATGTGGTGCTGTCGCTGTTCGTCGCGGCCAGCTTCCCACTCGCGGGGCTCGAGGCCGACGGCGCGCTGCTGTTCGGGGCGGGTGTCGGCGCGGTCGGGCTGGTCTTCGCGGCGATCACGGCGGTGACGGTCCAGATCACCGAGTACTCCCGGGCTGCTTCGGGCCTGGCCGGTGCCGCGCTCGGTGTCGCGTATGTCGTTCGCGCCGCGGGTGATTCGATCCGCGAGGGCGGCAGCGCGCTGTCATGGCTGTCGCCGCTGGCCTGGTCGCAGCAGACCCGCGCCTATTCCGACCCTCGCTGGTGGCCGCTGGTGCTGTCGCTCGTGTTCGCCGGTGCGGCCGTGGCGCTCGGCTACGCGCTGTCGTCGCGCCGCGATCTCGATGCCGGTCTGGTGGCGGCCCGGCGCGGCAGCCCGCGCGCGGCACTGTGGCTGAATTCCCCTGTCGCGCTGGCCTTCCGGCTGCAGCGGGCGAGTCTCATCGGGTGGGGTTGTGCGCTGGCGGCGATGGGCCTGCTGTACGGGGCGCTCACGAAGACGATGGTGGACTCCTTCGCGGACCTGCCCGATCAGGTCGTCGAGGTCTTCGGCGGCGACACCAGCCGGATGCTGGACGGCTACATCAGCACCATGGCCATCTTCGACGCCCTGCTGGTGGTGATCTTCGCGATCCTCGGTGTCCAGTCCCTGCGTGGCGAGGAAACCCGGGGTCGTGCGGAGCCGGTCCTGGCGACCGGCACGGGCCGGTGGGCGTTGTACGGCAGTTGGATCGGAGTGCTCGCCGTCGGCGCCGCGGCACTGCTGCTCGTGACCGGGCTGGCACTCGGGATCTCCTCGGCCATCTCGATCGGCGACGGCACCTACCTGTGGAAGGTGATCGCCGCGCATCTGGTGTACCTGCCTGCCGTTCTGGTGGTTCTCGGCGTGGCGGCACTGCTGTTCGGTGTCGTGCCCGCCGCGGTCGGTGCGGCCTGGGCGCTGTTCGGCTTCTCGATGATCCTCGGATTCTTCGGTCCCATCATGGATCTGCCCCAGGCGGTCATGGACCTGTCGCCGTTCGAGCACGCCGCCGGACTACCGCTGGAGCCGATGACCTGGCTTCCGATGGTCGTGCTCACCCTGCTCGCGGCCGCCCTGGCCGGAATCGGTGGCTATGGCTTCCGCCGCCGAGACCTCGACATGAAATAGGGCTGCGGGACCGGGACGCGTTCTGGTGTTCAGCGCCCCGGTTCGACCCGAGTGTTGTTGTGCTACAAGCGGATCAGGAGAGGCAGATGGCGAACAAGGTAGCGGGAACAGCCGTCGGTCCCATGGTGATCGCGGCCGTGGAGAACCAAGCGCCGGACGGGGAGGCGCTGCTGCGCGACGACCTCGCGGTCCGCGTCCTCCCTCCCGGCGTGCGGTGGCTGGTGCGGCAGTCCCGGCGCGGGTTCGTGCGCCGGTGGTTGATCGCCGCGTCGGATAAGCAGGCACCGGGGATCTGGAACAGCATCGCCTGCCGCAAACGCTACCTCGACGACACCGTCGCCGCCGCCGTCCGCGACGGCATCGACACCATCGTCGTTCTCGGCGCAGGGCTGGATACCCGCGGAGCGCGGCTGGCAACTCCGGCCGGGATCCCGGTATTCGAGGTCGACCTGCCGGTCAATATCGACGCCAAACGGCAGCGGCTCCCCGCCGCCGACGTCACCGCGGTGCCGATCGACTTCGAAACCGAGGACCTCGCAACGGTTTTGGCCGCGCACGGCTACCGTATCGGGGCCACAACACAGTTCGTCTGGGAAGGGGTCACCCAGTACCTGACCGAGGAAGCCGTCCGGGCGACCCTCGCCGTATCGGCCAAGGCCGGGTCCGGCAGTCGGCTGGCGTTCACCTACGTGCGCCGTGACTTCCTCGACGGCGTGAACGACTACGGCGCCCAGGTGCTCTACGAGCGATTCGTGGTCAAGGATCGAATCTGGCGCTTCGGCCTGAACCTCGGCGAGGTGGAGGCGCTTCTGGCCGAGTACGGCTGGCGCCTGGTCGAACAGGTCGGCGCACAACAATTCGCTACGCGCTATCTGACCCCGATCGGTCGAACCGGCCCGGTTTCGGATCTGGAGTGCACCGTGTACGCCGAACGCGAGTGAGCGGCGGGATCATGCGACGGGAGTGCGCGGTCACCGACGCTCGTACCGCTGGTGCCAGCGTTCGATCAGGGCGGGCATCTCCTGCGCCATGTAGCCGTAGAAGTCCTGCATTTCCTGGAGCCGGTCGGCGGCGGGGCTGTTATCGGAGACGGCGTGCAGGCCTTCCTGGGCCGCGTCCTGCATGACCTTCAGCAGGGCATTCTGCTGGGTATACAGCCGCGACCAGGCGCCTTGGGGAAACCGGAAGTGGTCGCGGCGGCTCCCCGGTGCCGGTACCCGCTCGACCATCATCGACTGGGTCAGCTGTTTGACCGCCGTCGATGCCGCGCCGGTGGAGATCGACAGCTGCTCGCACAGGTCGGCGGCGGTCATCGTCTCCTGTTCGGTATAGAGCAACGCGGTCATCACCCGCGCGGTGGTCTTCTGCATCCCGCCCTGGGCAAGGGTCAGCGCCAGCCGTTCGGCGGCGTCGCGCAGTCGCTGTTCTTTGTCCATGCCTCACATAGTACAGATAGCTCAGATAACTCCCATCAATCAAAGACTTCACAAATCTCTGAAAGTTCGTTAGTGTGTGAGTCATGAACAACGCGATCGAACTCCGCGACCTCACCAAGAACTACGGTGCCCGTCGCGGCCTCGCCGGACTGTCCCTCGACGTGCGTGCCGGGGAGGTGTTCGGCTACCTCGGACCCAACGGTGCCGGGAAATCGACCACCATCCGGCTGCTGCTGGATCTGATCCGTCCGACCTCGGGCAGCGCGACCGTGCTGGGCCTGGACCCGCGCGCCGAGGGAGTCGAGCTGCGGCGCCGGATCGGTTACCTGGCAGGCGATTTCGTCGTCGACGGCCGTCAGCGGGTGCGCGAGTGCCTGCGGTTCCTCGGCGATCTGCGCGGAGGGGTTCCGCAGCATCGCATCGACGACCCGGCCACCCGGCTCGGCCTCGATCAGACCGCCACGATCAAGAGTCTGTCGAAGGGCAACCGGCAGAAGGTCGGGCTGGTGCAGGCATTCATGCATACCCCCGAGCTGCTGATCCTCGACGAACCGACGTCGGGGCTGGATCCGCTGGTGCAGCAGACGTTCATGGAACTGGTGAGCGAGGCTGCCGCGAACGGGCAGACGGTGTTCATGTCCAGTCACATCATGGACGAGGTCGAGGCGGTCGCCGACCGTATCGGCATCCTGCGCGACGGCGAACTCGTCGCCCTCGACACCGTCGCCGATCTGCGGGCCGGAGCGACCCGGCGCATCGAGATCGTGTTCGCCGCACCGGTTTCGGCCGACGAGTTTCGCGACGTAGCGGGACTGGTGGATCCGGCCCTGGACGAGTCGGGAACTGTCCTGCGGGCCGGGCTGGCCGGTTCGCCGGATGCCGTGATCAAGATGGCCGCACGGCACACGGTGACCGCGCTGCACACCACCGAACCGCACCTGGACGAGATCTTCCACAGCCACTACGCGGGCGCCGAAGCGGCCCCGCGCCCAGCCGCCTGACCTTCACCTTTCGCCGGAACCTCTTCACTTGCAAAGGAATTCGATTTCCATGAGCGCCACCGTAGTCATCGCCCCGATGATCGAGCCCGCCGTGACCACCGCCCGCACCGTCATCCTCACCAAGACCCTGCGCGACAACCGCCGCAGCCTCATCGGCTGGGCGACCGGGACGACGCTGGCCGCCGTCCTGTATGCCAGCTTCTACCCGCAGATGGCGAAAAACGGTGCCTCCCAAACCGAGAACATCCCCGAGGGGCTGCGCGACGCGCTGAACATGACCGACCTCACCTCCGCCGCCGGATATCTCGGCGGGCCGGTGTTCGGGTTGATCGTGCCGCTGCTGGCCATGTTCTTCGGAGCGGCAGTGGGCGCCCGCGTCACCGCCGCGGACGAGGAGTCCGGCACCCTGGATCTGCTACTGGCCCACCCGATTACGCGGACCACGCTCATCCTGCAGCGCTTCGCCGCACTGGTGCTGGCCGCGACCGGCATCGGCGCGATCGTCTGGCTCGCCATGCTCGCGATCCGGGGTGGAGCCGACCTGTCGTCGGTCAGCCCGGGGCAATTCGCCGCCCAGTGCCTGAACATGGTTCTGCTCAGCGTGACCTTCGGCGCCCTGGCCACCGGGATCGGTGCGGCCGCCGGGCGACGCGGAACCGTCTTCGCCATCACCGCGATCGTCGGCGTCCTCGCCTACGCCGCACACGCCTTCGCCGCGCAGATCGGCCTCGACTGGGCCGCGTACCTGTCGCCGTTCCACTACTACCTCGACGGCGAACCCCTGCGCAACGGCTTCCAGTGGGGCAGCGTCGCCCTCCTCGCCGTCGCGTCGATCGTCCTCGTCACCGCGGGGACCTACCGGTTCAACCACCGCGACCTGGGCGCCTGAACACAACACCGCATACCGGCAGTCTGTTGCCTCGTCCGCCGCGGCGGACGAGGCAACAGCGGCAAATGAATACGGAAGTGATGCACGATGACGGTCATCGATGTGGACGAGCTGACGTTCACCTATCCGAGGTCGGCCGAGCCCGCAGTGCGCGGCATGAGCTTCTCGGTAGCCGCGGGGGAGGTGTTCGGTTTCCTCGGCCCGAGCGGGGCGGGCAAGTCGACCACGCAGAAGATCCTCACCGGACTGCTCACCGGGCACGGCGGCACGATCTCGGTGTGGGGCAAGGACCCACAGCGTTGGGGCACAGAGTATTTCAACCGGATCGGTGTCTCGTTCGAGCTGCCCAATCACTATCAGAAGCTGACCGCTCGGGAGAACCTGGAGTTCTTCGCGTCGCTGTACGGACGGCCGACCGACGATCCCACGGCGTTGCTCGACCTGGTCGGCCTCGCCGACGCCGCGGACACCCGGGTCGGCAAGTTCTCCAAGGGCATGCAGATGCGGCTCGTGTTCGTCCGTGCCCTGCTGCATCGGCCCGAGCTGTTGTTCCTGGACGAACCCACCTCCGGCATGGACCCGGTCAACGCCCGGCGAGTCAAGGACACTATCCGCGAGATCCGGGCCGAAGGCCGCACGGTATTTCTGACTACGCACGACATGGCCACGGCGGAGGAACTGTGCGACCGGGTGGCGTTCGTGGTCGACGGCCGCATCGCCGCGTTGGATACTCCGGCCGAGCACAAGATCAGCCGCAGCCGCCGGACGGTCCGCGCCACCTACCGCATCGGTAACGAACTGCGGCACAAGGATTTTCCACTCGACGGGCTGGCCGACGACCCTACCTTCCGGGCGCTGGCACACGACCACCACATCGAGGCGCTGCACAGTCAGGAAGCGAGCCTGGAGGACGTGTTCATCGACATCACCGGAAGGGCGCTGGCATGATCGGCACGACACCCGCGCTGGCTGCGGCGATCCGGATGGATTTCCGGTTGCAGCGCCGCTACGGGTTCTACTACGCCACCGGGTTCGTCATCGTGCTCTGGGCCGGTGTGCTCGCGGTGGTGCCGGACAGCCTGCTGGGCACCGCGATGCCGTATGTCCTGATGGCAGATCTGGAGTTCTTCCTGTTCTTCATCGCCGGGGCGGTGTTCTTCGAAAAGGGCGAGGGCACGCTGTTCGCCCTGCTGAGCACGCCGCTGCGATTCGGCGAGTACCTGACCGCCAAGCTGGTGTCGATGTGCACACTCGCGCTCGCGACCTGCGTCGTGGTATCCCTCGTCGACTACGGCCCGCGATTCGATCCCTTCGCCCTGATCGGCGGCGCGCTGTCGATGGCACTGCTGATGATCCTGGCCGGATTCGTCACCGCACCACTGTTCCCCTCGATCAGCGAATGGATCATGCCCTCCACCCTGATTCTCACCCTCGCGGCCGTGCCGCTGTTCGACTACTCCGGGGTCATCCAGCATCCGGCGTTCTACCTGATCCCGACCGAGGGCTCGATCCTGCTGCTCGGCGCCGCGTTCGACCAGGTCTCGCTGTCCGGGGCCCAAATCGCTTACGCCCTCGGCTATCCCACTGCCTGCATCGCCGGACTGTGCTGGGTCGCTCGGCGGGTGTTCTACGCCTATGTCGTCAACGGAGAAGGAGGCCGATGATGGGTGCACTGACGGCCTTCGCCCGCAACGATCTCCGGTTCCTCCGCCGGGACTCACTGATGATCGGTGTGCTCCTGGGCCCGTTCGTGTACGCGGCGTTCATCTGGTTCCTGCCACGGATCACCGAATTCGTCTCCCGCGAATGGGATTTCGACCTCGGTCCCTACCACTCGCTCCTCATCAGCGCATTCTGTGTCCTCGGACCGCCGATGCTCATCGGTGCCATCACCGCCATGCAACTGCTCGACGACCGCGACCAGCACACGCTGTCGGCACTGCGGGTCACCCCGATGCCACCGGCGGCGTACCCGGCCTACCGGATGCTGGTGGCGTTCGCCGTGTGCACGATCACCACCGCGGCATCCCTCGCGGTCACCTTCGCGCTGCCCCTGGAGGTATGGTTGCGCAGCCTGCCGGTCGCGGTGCTGTCCGGCCTGCTGGCTCCGGTGATCGGCCTGCCGATGTCGGTTCTCGGCCGCAACAAGATCGAAGGACTCGCCGTCATGCGCGTGATCGGACTGGTCGTGTTCACCGTGCCCCTGGCGCCGTTCTTCTTCCTCGACAACCCCTGGCAACTCGCCTTCGGCGTCCTGCCGCCCTACTGGCCGGTCCGAGTGTTCTGGTCGGCCATGGACGGCGGCCCCTACTGGCCCTACATCCTCGGCGGCATCGCCGTTCTCCTGATGACCAATACCGCTCTACTGCAATGGTTCCGGGCTCGTATGAAGACCGCATGAGCGGGCGCAGACCGACAATGCGAATCGGTGAAAGTCGCGACGGGAGAACCGCGCACGGGAGTGTCAGAAGCGGTAGCGGACTATCCAGACGCCGCGGCGGGGTGGGTGCGCACGAACTCGGCGGCGGCGCGGTCGAGCATGCTCGTGCGGATGGCGATCGCGGCCGGAACACCGGTGGACAGCTTGACCGAGTCGGTGTCGTAGTCGAGCCGGTCGATGAGTTCGGCGGCCCGAGGGCGACCCTGGAGAATCGTGGTGTGCGCATCGAGGTTCTGGGTCCGCTGCGGGTTGTGGTCGACGATCGAAACGTGGGTGTGGGCGGGGTACGGTCGCGGGCACTGCTGATACGGCTGGCGCTGGTGGCGGGCCGTGTGGTCTCGGCACGGACGCTGGTGGAATCGGTGTGGCCGGAAGATATTCCGAATCATCCGGATGCCGCTCTGCATTCGCTGGTGGCGCGGTTGCGGCGGGCGCTGCCGGAATCGGCGATGCTGCTTGCCGGGACGGCGGGATACCGGCTGGACGTTTCGGCCGGCGCGGTCGACGCGCTACGTTTCGAACGGCTGGCCGAGGAAGGCCGTCGGGCCCTGGGAGCCGGGCGTCATGGCGCAGCCCAGGAGCTGCTTACCGAGGCGCTGGGGTTGTGGCGCGGTGAGCCGCTGGTCGATGTCGCGCATCTGCCGTTCGCGTCTGCGGTGGCCGCGCGGCTGGACGAACTGCGGCTCGCTGCCATCGAAGACCGGATCGAGGCTGTGCTGAGCGGATCTTCCCCGGAGCGAGTTCTGCTGCCGGTCGAGCTGAATCAGCTGATCGCCGCCAACCCGCTACGGGAGCGGTTGCGCAGGTTGTACATCCGTGCGCTGATCGCCGACGGCAGGCAGGCGGAGGCGCTGTCCGCGTACGAGGACTACCGCGCCGCGCTCGCGGCGCACTTGGGTACCGATCCTGGGCCGGAGCTGCGCGAGCTACATATTCGAATGCTGCGCGGAGACGTGGAGTGGTCGCGTGGGCGCGGGAACCTGCGCGCGCCGTTGACGAGTTTCGTCGGCCGCGAGGCCGATCGGCGTCAGGTCGGCCGGCGGTTGCTGGACTATCGGCTGGTGACCTTGGTCGGGCCCGGCGGGGTCGGTAAGACCCGCCTCGCCACCGCGACCGGCGCCGGGATGGATATCCCGGTTTGGCTGGTGGAGCTCGCGCCGGTGACGCGTCCCGAGGAAGTGCTCCGTGCGGTGGTGGCCGCTCTCGGCTTGCGTGATTCGGCCGATCCGATGGCTCGTCTGGTCGAGACGCTCGTGAACCGTGAGACGGTGGTGATCCTCGATGGTTGCGAGCATGTGGTCGAGGCGGCAGCGGAGCTGGCGGCGGAGTTACTCGGCCGTTGCCCCCGGCTCCGAATACTGGCCACCAGCCGCGAATCGCTCGGCATCACCGGCGAGGTGCTGTTCCCGGTAGCGCCGCTCGATGTGGGCTCCGCGGCGCAGCTGTTCACCGATCGGGCGCGAGGCGTGCGAACCGACTTTGTGCCGAACGACGAGGTCGCTCGGATCTGTCGCCGATTGGACTGCTTGCCGCTGGCCATCGAGCTGGCCGCCGTTCGTCTGCGCTCGATGTCGATCGAAACGCTCGCTGCCCGGCTCGACGACCGATTCCTGCTCCTGACCGGCGGCAGCCGCGCCGCGCCGCCCCGGCACCAGACGTTGCGGGCCGTCGTGGAGTGGAGCTGGGACCTGCTCAAAGACACCGAACGCGCCGCGGCGGACCAGGCAGCCGCCTTCCCCGGGAGCTTCTCCGGTGAGGCCGCCGAATACGTCGGCCTCACCGCAGACACCCTGCATGCTCTCGTCGACAAATCGCTGCTGGAGTACACGGATGGCCGATACCGGATGCTCGACACCGTCCGTGAGTTCGGTGTCGGGCGGCTGGCCGCGGCCGGCCGCCTGGTCGCCGCGCGCGCCGCCCACGTCGCCTACTTCCTCGAGCTGGCCGAACAGGCGGAACCGCACCTTCGCGGCTCTGCACAGCTCTCGTGGCTCGCCCGGCTTGCTGTGGAACGGGACAACATGAACGCCGCGCTCGCGTTCGCCGTCGACGGCGAAGATACCGATACAGCCGTCAGGTTGGGCGCCGCACTCGCTCAGTTCTGGACAGTCCACGGCGATCACGCGGAAGCCACAGAGAAACTGCGCGAGGTCCTCTCGCTGCCCGGTCCGGTCCCAGCCGAGGCGCGGTTGCGTGCGACCGCCGCCTACCTGCTCAACGCGACCTTCGCGGGCAGTCTCGGTGCCGCCGCGGCCACCGTGCAACGCCCCGGCTTAGCGCACGAACCGAACGCTGCGTTCATCTGCGGTTTGCTTGCCCTCGCCACCGGCGAAACCGACGACGGATTAGCAACGTTGGAGCCACATCTGAAACACCCCGATCCGTGGACGCGAGGAATGCTGTGGTTCACACGCTCGCTGTTGCATGGTGCAGCGGGCCGGGGCGACAAAGGCCGACTGGATATCACCAGAGCGGCCGAAGGGTTTCGCGGCTGTGGTGAGCGATGGGCGTTGTCGCTGTCGCTGATGTCGCTGGCAAGTGCGTTGATCACCGCCGGTGACACCGCCGAGGCCTTGACAATGCTGGACGAGGCGGCGCAGCTGTCGTGCGAGCTCGGCACCCACGACGGGCAGCGGGCCTGGCTTGCCATGGTCCGCATCGACGCCGGCGACGTCGATACCGCGCGTGCACACTTGACGGAGGTTCTCACCGGCGGCGCCGCTCCGCACGAGATCGCCCTCGCCCGGATCTCCCTCGCCGACCTGGCTCGCCACGACGGTGACCTCGACGAAGCACAGCGACATCTCGCCTATGCCGCGGATGCCGCCGACCCACCCGAACGTGCCCTGTACGCGGCCGGTGCGGGACACCTCGCGGCGGCTACCGGCGATCTCACCGCCGCCGCGCGCTACCTGAGCGAAGCACGAGACCTCGCCATCGGCCTGCCCGATATGCCGATGCTGGCCCATGTGGCAGTCGGAATGGCCGACCTGGCCTACCGGCACGGGGAGCCCGGTCGGGCAGCGGAGATCCTCGGCGTAGCCCACGCGTTGCGAGGCGGCCCCAACTCGGCCAACCCCGACGTCGCGCGGATGGCGGATGCCCTGCGCGAATGCCGAGACGATTACGAGCGCGGATGTGGGCTCGACCCCACGAGCGCACTGGCCAAGATCCAGGCATACTGACCGCGCTCGCTGTTATGCCCGCGCAGCCTTCTCTCGTTTCGCCACGAACTCGGCGCGGCAGCCGCGGCAACAGAAGGCATACAACTCGCCATCGATCTCGATGGTGACGGCGCTGTCGTCCAACGGCACGAGCACGCCGCACATCGGGTCCTTCAACGCCTTTCCCGCCGCAGCGTCGTCGCGGTAAGGATCGCTCAACATCTCGACGAGGTCTTCCGACCTCACCATCTTTCCGAGCATTCCGATGCTTCCCTCCGAGACTCCGACGACGTGTACCTGCACCGTCGGACGGCGGTAGGGCAACTCCTGGTCGTCGAACTCGTCGGAGACGATGCGTGTCGCGTACGAGATCAACGTCTCGCTCATATCCTTGCGCCACGGTCCCGGAACATGAATCCGGACCAGGCAGTGCGGGGGATCCTGCTCGGTCAGGGCAGACTCCCCAGCGACCCAGATCTGCGGCTCGTGCACCACTACCTGGAACATCGACGCGAACACGGCCGCCGAACGAGGCGCCATCTCGTCTCCGCCGCTCTCGGGTTCCCCAGCCCCCAACTCGTGGATCGTCCCGAGACGCTGGGCAACTCTGCGTCGCTGTGCCGGATCGAGCGCACCTTCGGACAAGAACAATTCGATGAACATCATCGCCGATCACCTCCCCGCGCAGCATCCCGAAAAGGTCTGTCAGATCGCTGTCGAAATACTGTCACCGGTCGATGTCCGCATCGAGACTTCGATAACGCCGGACCGCCGTACCCGGCCTCGCTATGGAAACGACTGCGGGACAATGGGCTACTGCGTCTCGGCGCCCGGGTCGTCGGACTCGGCTGATGCCTCATAGCAGGAGCGCTGCGAGCAGGACGGCGCCGAAGGCGACGGCCAGCCACCAGATCGTGGTTCCGGTCGACCACGATTCTGCGAATCGCCCGTCCGGGCGTAGCGGGCGTGCGGCGGCGGTGAGCAGTGTGGCGATTCGTTGCCGGGGTATGGCGGTCTGAGCGGTGGTGAGGTGGGGCGAGCCGCGATCGAGGATCGGATACTCGTCGGCAAGGTCCCGGGCATACATTGTGGCGAGCCTCGCTGATACGCCGACGAAATCGTCGGCCGCGGGATTGCTGAAAAGCTATCGTAATCGAAATGGCGCCCGAATGATCCGGTTTTCCGTTTCGCTGGCCGATGGCTGCGAGGGCATACGCACCGGCCTACCCGGATTCCGCTGCGGCGTTCAGCCTGCCGTGCTGTTCGTCGGTGGCGAGGGTGGTCAGCCGGTGTTCGACGTGAGACGGCATGTTTTTGAGGCGCAGGGAGATTCCGAGTTTCTCGGAATGGTCGATGAATGTCAGCAGTGCCTTCGCGCCGGAGGTATCCATGTAGTTCACGTTTTCGAGGCTTACCGCGACATTCGATTCGGCCTTGCGCAGAGAGGTGACGACGTGGTCGGCGGACAGGAACGACAGGGGGCCGTGGATGCGGTAGGTCTGGGTGGTGGCGTCCTCGACGATCGATGCCTTGCGCTGCCGGGATTGGATGCCGTGCACGATAAGCGAGAGCACCACACCGCACAGCACGGCGATGGTCAGGTCGAAGACCACGGTGACGACCATTGTCACGATCATGACGGCGACGTCGCCCTTCGGCGCGATGTGTGCCTTCCTGATGGCGTCCCAGTCGAACATGCCGACCGCGGTGACGATGAGGATGCCCGACAGCACCGCGAGCGGAATGTATTGCACGGCACCGCCGAGCCCGGCGACGAGTGCGAGCAGGATGACGCTGTGGGTGGCCGCCGACAGCGCGGTGCGGCCGCCGCCGCGGATGTTCACCACGGAGCGGACCGTGGCGCCGGCGCTGGCCAGGCCGCCGAACAGCCCGCTGGCGATGTTGCCGAGGCCCTGGCCGATGAGTTCCTTGTTGCTCTGGTGGCGGGTGCCGGTGATGTTGTCCATCACCACCGAGGTCAGCAGCGAGTCGATGGATCCCAGGAGAGCGATGCTGAGCGCGGGCAGCAGCAGCGACAGGATCAACGATCCGCTGAGATCCGGAATGCTCACGGAGGGAAGGGATTCCGGGATCCTGCCGATGTATTCGATGCCGGAGTTGAGTGGCAGCGGACCGATGCGCAGGTCCCGCAGTGCCGACGACAGCAGCGGCAGTACCGCGGTGACGGCCACCAGGGCGATCAGGCTCGCGGGAATCGCCTTGATCATCCGCGCCGACAGCAGCATCAGCGCGATCGTCACCGCGACCACGAGCAGGCTGTGCTGCACCTGGTCGAGCTCACCGATGATGATGATCAGCGCGATGCCGCCCATGAAACCCGACACGACCGGGTGCGGGATGTAGCGGATGAACGAGCCGATGCGGCATACACCGAAAAGGATCTGAAAGGCTCCCGCGAGGGCGAAGGCGATGAAGGCGCCCTCGAGGCCGTGGGCGGCGATCACCCCGGTGGAGACGACGGTGATGGGGCCGGTCGGACCGGTCACCTGGCCGGGCGTGCCGCCGAAGATCGCGGCGAAGAATCCGGCGAAGATCGCGCCGTAGAGGCCGACCAGAGCGCCCTCGGCGGTGCCGGTCGCGGTGATGCCGAAGGCGATCGCCAAGGGAAGGGCGACGATCGCGACGGTTAAGCCGGACAAGGATTCTCGTGCGATTTTCTGTAACACCGGCCAAGCACCTCGTCCCGCGACAAACTCGGCCCGACTCCTGGTGGTGCCGAGCTGCCGACCAGACTTCCCGGCGCTCCTGAGTCGTAAAGATGCCGTAAAGATCCCGTCAACGCAACCCCAACCAATGTTCGGCTGGACCCTCGCTCGAGCGGACGGGCACAATGTCCGTGCAGGTCGAGGAGGGTTCGAATGGCGTCCGGTTTGTCCGCACGATTACGGGAAATTGTCGAGGCCATCCCGTTGCGGCCGGGGATGCGGGTGCTGGAGATCGGGTGCGGTCCGGGTGCGGCGGCGCGGGCGATCGCTGCGCGGATCGGCGACGGACACGTGCTGGGCATCGACCGCTCGGCGGTGGCGATCAGGCAGGCGCTCACGGCTTCATGGGCGGAGGTGGAGTCCGGACGGTTGAGTTTTCGGCAGGCCGCGGTCGAGGATTTCACGCTCGAATCCGGTGAGCAGCCATACGATCTCGCGCTCGCGGTGCGGGTCGGCGTCCTCGACGGACGTCATCCGCAAGCCGAACTCCGTGCCCACCACCACCTCGCGGCCGCGTTGGCCCCGGGAGCGAAGCTGTACCTGGACGGCGGCACACCGCTGCGCGAAATACGTTTGCGTACAGAATGATTGCGACGGGCTGAATGCGACTCAGCGCAGGGCCGCGGTGACGTGATTGAGGATGGTGGTCCGGGCGGCGGTCCACGCCGCGGAATCGGCGTCGACGAATTCCGCGTGCCCGGTGCCGGGCAGGATCCGCAGGTCGGCGGCGAGCCCGGCGCGTCCGGCCGCGGCTATGTAGCGGCGGCTCTGCTCGAGGGCGACGATGCGGTCGCCGTCGCCGTGCACGGCGGTGATGTGGACGCCGGTGGGCAGGTGGGCGATGGGGGATGCCATGCGGTAGCGGTCGGGGACTTCGTCGGGGCCGCCGCCGAGGAGTCTGCGGACGTAGGCGTCGCGGCCGTCGGTGACGGCGAACCGCATGTCCAGCACCGCGGCCAGCAGGGTGGCGCTGCGGATGCGCACCACCGGTGCGGATGGGGCGCGTCGCGCCGGCGCGCTGTGCCGGGCCGCGGCCCATGCCGCGAGCTGGCCGCCGGAGGAATGCCCGGCCAGGTGGACCTGTCCCAGATCCAGCCTGTTGCCGCTGCGCTGCTGGACGATGCCGGCCAGGGCGGTGACGGCGTCGTCGACGTCGGTGAGGGTGGTCGGCCAGCCACCCTCGCCGTTGACCCGGCGGTATTCGATATTCCACACGGCCACACCGTGTTCGGCCAGTTGTCGCGAGTGTCGTGCGAATCCGGCGAGGCTGCGGTGTTGCGACCACCCGCCGCCGTGGATGAGCACCACGACCGGGTGCGGCCCGGTTCCGTTGGGCAGGTAGAGATCTCCGAAGGTGTCCGCGGCGTCGCCGTAGCGGATCCGCGACGGTGTGTCGGGAGCGGCGGGGACGGTCTCGGCTGTGATCGCGACGGGGGAGGCGGGTTCGACGGAGGCGTAGGAGACCGCGCCGACGACGAATGCGAGGACTGCCGCCGACGCGAGGGTGCGTGCGCGGCCGCGCCTGTGCACGCGGTCGCCGGGGCGACGGTGCTGCCGGGGAGCCACGATTCGACAACTTACCGGCATCGTATGGCGCTCACCAAGATTGGCGGCCGGTGTGACTGGATCGCCACCTGCCCGGACTACCACCAGTTCAGCAGCGGGCCCAGTTCGCGGCCGAGCGGCCCGGCCAGTGATCGGGAGTAGCTGGCGGTGAAGTGGTGCTCGTCGTGGTAGATGAGAATGTTGCCTGCGGCCACCGGGCAGATCGCCGGTTCGCAGACGGCGTCGGAGAGGTCGACGGGGAAGACGTTCGGGAACCGTGAAGCGGGTTCGATCTCGGGGTTGATCGGGTCCAGCGCGTCGTCGCGGCGCATGCCGCAGCCGATCCGATCGCCGCCTCCGGCAAGACAATCCGGTGCGCTGTAGCGGACGCTGTCGCGCCGCAGCCACGGTGTGTCGCGGACAGCGACGACATTGAGGCCGCGGTCGGCGAGTGCGGACCACACGTCGATGTAGTCGGCCGGGATCTCGTCGCCGACATCGTCGCGTGGCCGGGTGCCGGTGGTGAAGATCCAGTCCGGACGGTCGAGGCCGAGGCGGTCGATCACCTCGCGGGACCAGTCGCGGCAGTCGGGAATGGGCTCGCCCTTGTAGGTCACCTCGTCGGAAAGGGTCAGCGGGCAGCCCATTTTCAGGTAGACCTGAATACGGAACCGGTATTCGTCGGCCAGCACCTGCAGGGCGGGCAGCCAATGCTCGGCGTGCGAGTTGCCGACCAGGGCAAGGGTTCGCGGGCCCACGGGATCGCCGTAGATGCAGGTGATCACGTCGCGGGTGTCCCAGTCGGCGATGCAGCCGTCGACGGTCGGGGGCGGGACGTCGGCGGCCGCCTCGAACACCGTCGGCCGCATCCGCACATCGGGAGACGGTGCGCCCGAGGCGAGCGCTTCGGCGCCCGGATACAGCCTCTCGTTCAGCGCGTCGACCGATCGCGGTGGATTGACGTGCGCGACGGCGACCTGCCACGCACCGCTGACACCGACCACGGCGGCAATGGTGACGACCACGGTGACTCCCATCGCGCGCCGGTACCTGGCCGACGCAACCCCGGTGGCCGAGGACGGGTCCACGTCGGTGCGGCGCATGCGCAGGGGTTGTTCGATCCACCGGTGCGTCGCCCACGCCAGCGGCACCGACACGGCGATGACCGCGACACCGCCGATCAGGTCGGCGTGCGAGCGTCCGGTTTCGACGAGATAGAAGATCAGGATCGGCCAGTGCCACAGATACAGCGGATAGGCGAGGTCGCCG
Source organism: Nocardia mexicana NBRC 108244 (assembly GCF_001613165.1). Classification (GTDB taxonomy): domain Bacteria; phylum Actinomycetota; class Actinomycetes; order Mycobacteriales; family Mycobacteriaceae; genus Nocardia; species Nocardia mexicana. The sequence continues at coordinate 77,046 of NZ_BDBV01000067.1, read as the reverse complement.
AGCCATCGCGCGAACCGCGTCGACAGCATCCGGTTCGGCCACGGCCGCGCCGCCGCGGGCAGATTGGCACCGGCCACGATCACCGCCACCGCCGCACCGACCGGCAGCAATGCGGCAGGCCCCGGGAATCGGTTGGCGCCGTTGACGATCAACCACCCGCACGCGATCACGCCGACCGCGCCGAGCACCGCCAGCGGCACCCGCAGCATCCGCGGCGGTGCGAGATAAGGCACCGCGAGGGCGAGTCCGGCACCGGCCAGCAATTCCCAACCGCGGGCCAGGCTGTCGTAATAGTTCCACCCCTGCTGGGTCGCGGCGCCCTCCGCCGCGTACGCGAACGACCAAATCGCCATCACGGTCGCGACGATGCCCAGCACCGGGCGCAGAGCCGGAATACGGTGCCGCGCACGGCATATCCACGCCAGTGTCGCGACGACGAGGAGGGCTGCGACATAGAACTGACCCTGCACCGACATCGACCACAGGTGCTGCAGCGGGCTCACCGACGGATCGGCGGCGAGGTAGTCCGACCAGGTGAGCGCCAGCTCCCAGTTCTGGTAGTACAACAGCGACGCCAGTGTCTGCGCCGCGACGTCGGACCACTGGGTATAGGGGCGCAGGGCCACCGTCGCGGCCACCACGGCCGCGAGCACGACGACCATCGCCGGAAGCAACCTTCTTCCGGTGCGGCGCACCGTGAACCACACTCCGACCGACCCGGAGGCCTCGGTACGGCGCAGTAACAGACCCGTGAAGAAGAACCCGGACAGCACCAGGAACACGTCGACGCCGCCGGAGACCCGGCCGAGCCAGATATGGAAGACCACGACCAGCGCGATCGCCACCCCGCGCAGGCCGTCCAGATCCGAACGGTAAGCGGTGTCGGGGCGTGAATCAGCCGAAAACGTTGCGGGTGTTGACGTGTCGTTGGCCGAATCGGCCACACGCGGCTCTGCTCGCTTCACCGGATGGCGCGGCGGGCCGGTGCGGTGACCACATGCACCGGGTGAACGAGGCGCCGTGCGAGATGGACGAGAAGAAGCCGAGACACGACATTCCTCTTACCACGGGGCTGGAATACGCGTCCACTTTCCGCGATGTGCACCGGGGCAACGGTCGACGCGGGTCAGCGTAGGCGCCCGGTCGCCAGGACTGCCGGCCTGTCGCGCGGCATCCATTCGACGTCGACATGAGACAGAGTGGCCGAGAACTGTTCGGCCAGCAGTGCGGCGGCGCGACCGGACAGGCGAACTGAGCCGACAGCCGATCGGTCAGCATCGTGGGACGAGATGACGGCGGGGTGACTGGCGGACATAACCCTCGGCACGGCCGCAGACGGACCAGAGGTATTGCCACACAAGGGGATTACGGGTGTCAACAAAGCGTTAAACTGCACGGGCGGCGGGGTCACCGGGGCGTTGCCGGTCGAATCGGGGGAGACGCGCTCTGTTTGTCCAGCTGCTCGGACTGCTCGTCGGTGTGATCGTTCTGCCCTATGCCGCGGATCAGCTGGTACTGGGCTCGGCTCATGTGGCGCGGCGGCTGCGCATCGCGCCGGTGGTGGTCGGTGTCATCGTGATCGGTTTGGGCACCTCGGCCCCGGAGTTCCTGGTATCCGGGACCGCCGCCGCCCACGGGGACACCGGGATCGCGCTGGGCAACCTGATCGGGTCGAACATCCTCAACATCACACTGGTGCTCGGTGTCGCCGCGGCGATTCGAGTGGTGGTGGTGTCGGCGACGGTGGTCGACCGCGAGATCGTGCTGTCATTGGTGAGCGTGGCCGCCTTCGCGGTGCTGGCGGCGATCGGGTTGACCTGGTGGGGCGGGCTCGTGCTGAGTATCGCGGCGGTGGTGGCACTGGTGCTGCTTGTCCGCTGGGCTCGGACCGATCATGCGAACCAGTCGGTCGCCGAGCAAGCCGCCGAGTTCAGCGCCGAGCCGGATGCCTCCCGCCGGCCCTCGATGCGGGGCGAGGTCGTGCGGGCGCTGCTCGGCTTGGCGGGAGTGCTGCTCGGTGCGCAGCTGCTGGTCACCAACGCGGCGGGCATGGCGGCGAGATTCGGTGTGCCCGAGATCGTCATCGGATTCACGCTGGTGGCGCTGGGCACGTCGTTGCCGGAGCTGATGACGACGGTGCAGGCGCAGCGGCGCGGCGAGACCGATCTGCTGGTGGGAAACCTGTTCGGCAGCAACCTGTTCAACAGCTTGATCGGCGGCGGTGTCGTCGGCGTGCTGAGTGGTACGGCGTCTCCGGTGCGTCCGCACGCGGGCGTGCTGATCGCGATGGTCGCGGTCTCCGTGTTGGCGTGGCTGCTGTTGCGCCGCAACTTCCGCATCACTCGGATCGGGTCGGTGATCCTGCTCGGCTGCTATGTACTGACCGTTCCTGTCCTATTGGGCACTTGAGCCGAGCCGCCGTCGGAGCGATCGGCGACTTCGGCAGCTGACTACTCCCGGGCAGGTTCGACCTCGGGCAAGGGCACCGTGAGTTCCATTCTCGACAGTCGGTCGTCGTCCGCGACCGCGTTGATCTCGGCGATGCGTTCGCCCGCGAATCGGAAGGTCATCACCAGCCGCAGTCTGCCGCCCGGGGCCAGCACCATGCCCGGCTCGCCGTCGAGCATGATCGCGCGGGCGGGCCGCGCCCCGCCACAGAATGCCTCGGCCAGGACCCGGCCGCCGTCGAAGTCGGTCCCCGCGCCCAGCAGGCGCGCGGCCTCGTCCGGGCGGTAGGTCGCGTCCGGGTCGAGCATCGCCAGCAGCGCCTCGAACTCCCCGTGTTGCGCGGCCCTCAGGAATGCCTCCACGGCGCGGTATCGCCGCATCCGGTCGTCGCTGCCCCGTGTGGAGTCGCCTCGCACTCGCCGCCGCGCCCGGCTGGCGATCCGCTGCGTCGTCTCGGGGCTGCGGTCGACGATCGGGGCGATATCGGCGAACGGTACGGCGAACAGGTCGTGCAGGACGAAGGCGATGCGTTCGGTCGGCGCGAGTCTGTCCAAGACCACCAGCAGGGCGAGGCCGACCGAGTCGGCCAGCAGGGCCTCCTCCTCGGGATCGGTCCGAGGCCGCGTCTCGGGACCGGCGGCGTGTTCGTCGAGGGCGTCCTCGCGGCGTGATTCGCGGGATCTGAGCATGTCCAGGCACACCCGGCTCGCCACGGTGGTCAGCCAGCCGCCCAGGTTCGCCACGCCGCCGGTATCGGCCCCCGCAGTCTTGAGCCAGGTCGTCTGGACGGCGTCGTCGGCCTCGCTGAGCGATCCCAGCATCCGGTAGGCGACGGCCCGCAGATGGCTCCGATGCTCCTCGAAACGCTTCGCGAGCAGATCGTTTCCGTTCATGTGTCTGGTTTCCTCGCCGTCACCCGTCAGAGAAGCAGCAAGCCGTTCCGACGCGAATAGGTGGAGGTAGTCAATCATGAACGTCGCGCTGTGGATCGTCGCCGGAGTGCTCGCGGCCGTCCTTCTGGTCAGCAGTGCCAAGCTGGTGATCCCCAAGGAGAAGATCCTGGCCGCCGGCGGCTACGCCGCGTGGGCCGAGGATTTCGGCCCGGCCGCCCTGAAAGCTCTCGGGGCCGTGGAACTCCTGGGCGCGGTGGGGCTCGTCTTGCCCGCCGTGCTCGATATCGCGCCGATCCTGGTGCCGGTGGCGGCAACCGGTACGGCCCTGCTGTTCGCCGGGGCGATAACCGTTCGGATCCGGCGCGGACTGTGGGGGACGGCCGCCGCCGAGATCCTCTATCTGGCCGCGGCCGTCTTCGTGGCCTGGGGCCGGTTCGGCCTCGAGCCCTTCGCCTGACGCACGCGGGATTGCATTCGAGGCCAGTCGATTCCGGCTGGCTTCGTCACGCGCCACGGCGGCCGGTGTTCGTGGACGATCCTCGTCGCGCATCGCGGCAGCGCTTCGCTGCGGCGTTTTAGCGGGTTGGTAACAGCTTGTCGATTTGATCGAGCGCTTTCCTTACGGCATCTTTACGGGCGGTGCGCCGGGAAGTCTGGTCGGCAACGGTGACTCGAAACCTCGGGTCGCCGCGGTTCGACCCGAGGAGTTCACGGTGACACCACGATGCACAGATCCTCCGGGCCCGCCGGGAGCGGCACCGCGCCGAGGAGTCGTATCCTGCAAGGATGCACGCCGCACAGATGGCCGAGGAATACCCGGTGGTCAGCATGGACACCGACGCGTTGGAGGCGGCACGGCTGCTGGCCGAGCATCAGCTCCCGGGAATCGTGGTGACGGACGCGGACGGCAGCGCCGCGGCCGTGCTGCCCGCGTCACAGGTGGTGCGGTTCCTCGTCCCGAAATACGTGCAGGACGACCCGTCGCTGGCCGGCGTGCTGACCGAGTCGATGTGCGACCGGTCCGTAGAGAAGTTGCGCGGCAAGAAGGTTCGCGATGTGATCCCCGAACGGCTCAGCCAGGTTCCGGCCGCCAAGGCCGACGACACCATCGTCGAGGTCGCCGCCATGATGGCGCGGCTGCGGTGCCCGCTCATCGCGGTCACCGACGGCGACAAGCTCCTCGGCATCATCACGGCCTCACGATTGCTCGCAGCGGCACTGAACGCCTGAACCGCGCCGCCGGTGCGCGGGGGTGGAGCCGGTGACGGCCGTCGCGGTAGTGGTGTTCGCCGCCGCCTATGTCCTGATCGCCACCGAACGGATCCACAAGACCGTCGCCGCGCTGGGCGGCGCGGCGATCGTGCTGGCGCTGGGCGTGGTCGGCTCCGACGACGCGTTCTACTCCCACGACACCGGTATCGACTGGGATGTCATCTTCCTGCTGCTCGGGATGATGGTCATCGTCGGGGTGCTGCGCCAGACCGGTGTGTTCGAGTACACCGCGATCTGGGCGGCGAAGCGCGCCAAAGGATCCGCGCTGCGGATCATGATCCTGCTGACGCTCATCACCGCCATCGCCTCGGCCTTCCTGGACAACGTGACCACCGTGCTGTTGATCGCACCGGTGACACTCCTGGTCTGCGAACGCCTCGAGATCAACCCGACGCCGTACCTGATCGCGGAGGTGCTGGCGTCGAATATCGGTGGCGCCGCCACCCTGATCGGCGACCCGCCCAACATCATCATCGGCAGCCGAGCCGGGCTGGCGTTCAACGACTTCCTCATCCACATGACGCCGATCGTGATCATCGAACTGGCGGTGTTCACGCTGATCCTGCCGCGATTGTTTCGCGGGTCCTTCGACGTCGACCCCGACCGGGTGGCCGACGTGATGTCGCTCGACGAACGCGAAGCCATCCGTGACCCCCGCCTGCTCATCAAATGCGGGGCGGTGCTGGCGGCGGTGTTCACCGGGTTCATCGGGCATTCGGTGTTCCATGTCGAGCCGTCGGTGGTGGCGCTGCTCGGCGCCGGCGTGCTGGTGCTGATTTCCGGTCTGCCGCAACGCGATTACCTGTCCGCGGTGGAGTGGGAGACGCTGCTGTTCTTCGCCGGGCTGTTCGTGATGATCGGCGCCCTGGTCAAGACCGGTGTGATCGAGAATCTCGCCGAGCTGGCCACCGACGCCACCGGTGGGGATGCGCTGGTCGCGACCATGCTGATCCTCGTCGTCTCGGCTTTGCTGTCCGGGGTGATCGACAACATCCCGTACGTGGCGACGATGAGCCCGCTGGTCGCCGACCTGATCGGCAGCATGGATCCCGCCCAGTCCGGGGCGCTGTGGTGGTCGCTGGCCATGGGCGCCGACTTCGGCGGCAACCTGACCGCGGTGGGGGCCAGTGCGAACGTGGTCATGCTGGGCATCGCCAAACGCGCCGACAACCCGATCTCGTTCTGGGAGTTCACCAGAAAGGGCATCGTCGTCACCGCGATCACCATCGCGATCGCCGCGCCGTACCTGTGGCTGCGCTACTTCGTCCTAGGCTGACGCAGGTGATCGTGCGACGTCCCGCGCCGGTGCTGGGCCGTCTCGGCCCGTTCGGGCACCCGGCCCGGCTGACCGTGCTGGGGTTCTTGGCCGTGGATCTGCTCGGAGCGCTGCTGCTGATGCTGCCGATCTCGTCGGAGACCGCGGGCTGGACCGATCCGGTCACCGCGATATTCACCGCCACCTCGGCGGTGTGCGTGACCGGTCTCGTCGTCGTCGATACCTCCACCTATTGGACCGGGTTCGGGGAGGCGGTGGTGCTCGGGCTGATTCAGGTCGGCGGCTTCGGCATCATGACCGCCGCCTCGCTGCTCGGGCTGCTCGTCGCTCGGCGCATGGGCCTGCGTATGCAACTCGTGGCCCAGGCCGAAACCAAGACGCTGCGACTCGGGGAGACCCGACGGGTCGTGATCGGCGTTGTCGCGATGAGCCTGGGGATCGAGCTGGCGACCGCGGTGGTGCTGACCGCTCGACGCCTGGCCACGACGACGGAATCCTTCGGCTCGGCGCTGTACTATGGTGTGTTCCACGCGATTTCGGCGTACAACAACGCGGGGTTCGCGCTGCACGAAGACAGTCTGGTCCGGCATGCCACGGACCCGTGGATCATCGTGCCGATCACCCTCGCCTTCATCCTCGGCGGCCTCGGCTTCCCGGTCGTTTTCGAGGTCTATCGCGCGATCCGGAACCGAATCGGCGGCTCCCGGGTTCCGGGCTGGTCGTTGCACACCAAGATCACGGTGCTCAGCTATTTCGGGTTGGCGGTGGTCGGGGTGGTCGTGGTGACCGCGCTGGAATGGACCAATCCGGGCACCCTGGGGCCACTGTCGTACCCGGGTCGCCTGCTCGCCGGTGCCTTCCATGGCGTCAGCCCGCGCACCGCCGGATTCAACTCGGTCGATGTGGGGGCCTTGCAGCCGACTACCTTGCTGGTCAACGACGTGCTGATGTTCATAGGCGGTGGCAGCGCGGGCACCGCGGGCGGGATCAAGGTGACCACCTTCGCGCTGCTGGCGTTCGTCGTGCTCGCCGAGGTCCGCGGGCAGCCCACCGTCCACGTCATGGGCCGTCGCCTCGCCGCCTCGGTGCAGCGGCAGGCCGTCACCGTGGCCCTGCTGGGTGTCGGCATGATCATGCTCGCCACCATGGTCCTGTTGTGGCTGTCGGCATTGCCGTTGGACGCGGTCCTGTTCGAGGTGGTCTCGGCATTCGGCACCGTGGGACTGTCCACCGGCATCACCGCCGACCTCCCGACCGCCGGACAGCTGTTGGTGGCGGCCATGATGTTCCTCGGCCGCGTCGGACCGATCACCCTGGCCTCGGCGCTGGCCCTGCGCGAGCACGAACGCCGCTACGAACTACCCGAGGAGCGACCCATCGTTGGCTAAGTCACCGTTCGCCAAACACCCCAAGCACCCGACCACCCGCGTCGCCGTCCTCGGTCTCGGCCGCTTCGGCAGCTCTCTGGCGCGGGAACTGGTCGTGCACGGCTCCGAGGTGCTGGCTGTCGACTCCAATCCCCGTCTGGTGCAACAGTTCGCCGACGAATTGACCCATGTCGCCGTCGCCGACACCACCGACGCCGACGCACTCGAGCAACTAGGCGTCGCCGATTTCCCGCACGCCGTCGTCGCCATCGGCTCCGACCTCGAGGCCAGCATCCTCACCACGTCGACCCTGGCCGACTTCGACATCCCGCGCATCTGGGCCAAGGCCACCAGCCGCCAGCACGGACAGATCCTCGAACGCGTCGGCGCCCACCGCGTCGTGCTCCCCGAGTTCGACATGGGGGAGCGGATCGCGCACCTGGTCACCGGTCGCATGCTCGACTACATCGAATTCGACGACAACTACGCCATGATCCGCACCACCGCACCCCGCGCGGTCGTCGGCATGACCCTCACCGACAGCGGACTACGCCAGCAATTCGATATCACAGTCGTCGCCATCAAACGCCGCGGCGGCGAATTCACCTACACCACACCGGAAACCGTCGTCTCGGACGGGGACCAACTCATCGTCTCCGGCGCCATCGCCGACGTCGAGGCCTTCGCCGACCTGATATAGACCACGTTCGCGTCGTCCGCGTGGTGGCGTGGTAGCGCTGACCATTCCGGAACCTGCGGCGCACAGACTTCCCGCAGTTGGGAAGGTGCGCTCTGATGCCTACGTCACATCTAGTATCGTACCGTTAAATAACGGCTCATTAAATAACGGGAGGATTGCTCGGCGGGCGATCGGCCCCGGGCTTCGTAGCAGCGAACCTGGATGCCCTTGTGGCACAACGTGATCGATATGAGCCAGCCGAGTTGAAGGAAGTGGCCTGCGGTCGGCGGTTCCCGCGCGGGACGGTGCTCGATCGACAGCAAATACGTATAAGTAACGCGCGCGGTCCGCTCTTCGCGGGTACATGCGCGCACCGAAAGGTCGCAATGTCCGCGAACATCGCAGGTCCAGAGTCCGAGATCCAGGCTCCCGGTGGAGATCTCAGCGTGGCTACGGCCGGGGAGGGTGCCGCGGTCGTCCCCGTGCGCCCGAGGAAGATCTGGGAAAGCTCACGACTGCGCCCGTCACGCGCACTCCTCGGGGTGGTGGCGTTGGCGGTCGGTCTGGTCGCGCTCGGATTCCTTTCTCCCGGAAGGGTTCCGGGCGAGGGCGATCATGTGGGGCTGTTCAGTCTGCTGCCCGCGGTGATCACGCTGCTGGTCGTCTTCGTCACCAAGAACGTGGTGGCCGCGCTGTTCCTGGGCGTCATCACGGGCGGCGTCGTCAGTGCGCAGTACAACGTCGTCGACGGGTTCATGCTTCCGGCGCTGGGCACCGCCTCGTTCGCGACGATCCTGCTGGTCTACCTGTGGGCGCTGGGCGGCATGATCGGCCTGTGGACACGCACCGGCGGTGCCCAGGCTTTCGCGGAGATGGCGGGCCGCACGCTGGTTCGCGGACCCAACAGTGCCCGGATCTTCGGGTGGCTGGTGGGAGTTCTGTTCCACCAGGGCGGCACGATCTCGACGATCCTCGCCGGCACCACCGTGCGCCCGCTCACCGACAAGCACAAGGTGTCGAAGGAGGAGCTGACCTATATCGTCGACTCCACCGCGTCGCCGGTCGCGACGATCCTCCCGTTCAACGCCTGGCCGCTGTATGTGGCGGGACTGGTGGTGGGGACCACGCCGCTGTTCGCCACGGAGGACGACGGCGTCGCGTTCTTCATCAGCTCGATCCCGTTCAACTTCTACGCGATCTTCGCGCTCCTGGCGACGCTGCTGTTCGCCTGGGGAAAGCTGCCCTGGGTCGGCGGCGCCATGAAACAGGCGATCCATCGCGCACGCACCACGGGACAGCTGAACGCGCCGACCGCGAAGCCGATCACGTCCGAGGAGCTGGTCACCATGAAGCTGCCGAAGGACTACTCGCCCAGCGTTGCCGATTTCGCCGTCCCCATGGGCGTACTTCTCGTCATCGTGATCGGCTCCTACATCGTGACCGGTGAGGTTCTCATCGCGCAGGCATTCGGCTTGGCCGTGGTGGTCGCGATCGTGCTGGCGCTGATCAAGGGGCTTCCGCTCGGTGAGGCGATCGACGGCTTCGTCGACGGCTGCAAGGGCGTGACCGTGGGTGCGCTGATCCTGGCTCTGGCGGTGACGCTCGGCTATGTGTCCAAGCAGCTCGGCACGGCGAAGTACATCGTCGAAACCACCTCGGATTGGGTCGTGGACCCGTTGTTGCCGGCCATCCTCATGGCCATCTGCATGGGTGTGGCGTTCTCCATCGGATCGTCCTGGGGCACCTTCGCGGTCGTCTTCCCACTCGCGATGCCACTCGCCTACGCCATCGATCCCAACCCGCTGTATCTGCACCTGTGCTTCGGGGCCGTCGTCGGTGGCGCGGTATTCGGCGACCAGGTCTCCCCGATCTCCGATACGACCATCCTGTCCGCCCTCGCCTGCGGCGGCGACGTGATGGACCACGTGAAAACCCAGATGCCACTTGCCATGGCCGCAGCGGGCCTCGGCGCCGTGACCTCCACCGCCCTGGCCTTCGCCATTCTGTGATCGCCCCGCCCCTGACGAATCGGCCGAAGTCGGAGGTCGCTAGCCAGACCCGACACCGCCGAACGAGTCGCCGACTCGCCGAGGGCATGGCGCTGCCGGGGCACGACCGTTGCGATGTGTCCCGATGCGAGCTCACAACTGTCGGTACTGTGGGGTGTCCGAGGAGGTGGTCCGGGCGGTGGATGGGGCGATCGTGGCGGCCAGGCGGGAGCGTCGGCGGGTAGTCATGGCTGCTGCGGCGGGGTTGTTCGCTGCGTGCGGTTATCGGGCGGCGAGCATGGAGGAGATCGCCTGCCGGGCGGGGATCAGCAAACCTGTGCTGTACAAGTCGTTTCCGAGCAAGCTGAATCTGTATCTGGCGGTGCTGCACGAGGCGGTGCAGTTGCTGGGGGAGACGCTCACCGCTGGACTCGCCGCTGCCGGGAGTGTGGGTCGGTCGTGGAGGCGACGGTGTCAGCAGTGTTCGAATTCGCCGATACCCATCCGCGCAGTGCCGCCCTGTTGGCCGGTGCATCGGTGGTCGACGAGCCGTCGGCGCAACGGATGGCGCGGCAGGCCGCGACGATCTGTACCGACGCGCTGTCGCGGGCACTGGCGCCGTATCCGGTGGCCGGTGCCCAGCACGGCTGGCTGGTCACGGCGGAGGTGGTTGCGATCGCGCAGGCGTGTGCGCGGGACTGGGCGCTCACCGGCAAGCCGCTGCCGAAGTCCGAAGCCATCGCCACGACCACCGGTTTGTGCTGGACCGGACTCGCCGGTATCCGGCGAGTTCCGAAACGGCCGGTCCCCGCCGACGATTGACGGCCGACGGTTGGCGGCGACTGTGCCGGTTCACCCAGTTGGCGAGGTCGGAAAGTAGGTGAAATATGGGGCAAGTGGGCGTTGGCGCCCTGCTGCACCGACGATGTGGGCGTGCCACTCCGGCGTGTTCCACTCTCACCACCGCACAGCAATTTTGGAGAAGCGCTCTGATCGACGGCGCCGTTAGCGTGGAATCGCTTCGGCACCCAGCCGACATCTCTTCGAAAGGAGCCTCGTGCAGATCGCTATCGTGTCTGTCCCAGTCCGTGACCAGGATAAGGCGACAGCCTTCTACTCCGACAAGCTCGGCTTCACAGTCGTGTCGGACGATCCTATGGGGCCCGACTCCCGATGGGTCATGCTGGCCCCGCCCGAGGGAGGTGCGGCGATCACACTTGTCACCTGGTTTCCGACCATGCCGCCCGGTTCGTTGAAAGGGCTCGTCTACGCCGTTGCCGACCTTGACCGGATACGCACGGAACTGATCGGGAAGGGCGTCGCCGTAGGCGAAGTCGAGGACACGCCCTGGGGCGTACGGCTGGCTCAGTTCGATGACATCGACGGCAACGGCATCGTCCTACAGGAAACGGTCCCCGCGCCGAAATAACCCGCCCGGCGAGGACTGCGGCGTCGGCCGGGCCACAAGGGGGCGGCACTCGCCATGGTTCCTGCCCCAGCGGCGTCACGGCAGTGTGTAGCCCGGCAGTGGCGGTGCGATTACTTCCGCGGCAAACGAATGGTGGGGCATCCTGGGAATCGCCCTGATCCACCGTTCGGCATGTCTTCCGGTGAGCGCGTCCGGTCCCGCCTGAATCGGAGCGGTACTCCTGGCCGGAACTGCGGGGGCGTCGGCAGATGTCGGTGCTCCGTCCGGGCACGGCGTCGGAGGGATGGCGGGCCGGTGCGTGCGGGTGGTCGGCGGCTTCTGCGAGCGTCAGGGCAGGGCTGACGTAGGCCTGGCTCTGGTAGATTCCTCGACCCACTCGTCTCGGGGTCGGTTACGAAACGTTGCGCGCGACTATGGCCGGGTCAGGGCGTGGAGTAGCCGATGAGGGCGCCGAGGCCTGCGCCGACGGGGATGGTGACGAGGGCGCCGACGCCGCCCAGGAAGAATCCGATGACCGCGCCTATTCCGGCGCCGATGAGTGCGCCGACGCCCGCGTTGTACTGCTTGCGGGCGAGGGTGTCGGAGGCTTCGTCGATCGCTTGCGCGGTCTGCGGGTTGGTGGATTGTGGTGTGAGGGTGAGGGTTCGGCCGTTGTTGCCGATTTCCGGTGTGAGAGTGACGGTTCCGGCGGTGGTTTGCAGTCCGAGCGGGATGATGGCCACAGTGCTTCCGACGGTATCGGTGAGAGCGATCGACCGGGCATCCGCGGCTACCGTGAATTGCCCGGCCTCTACCGTGGTGCTGACGCCATGGCCATTCGTGGTCGGTGTGGTGGTGTAGGTGATGCCGTGATCGGTTGCGTGCATTCCGGTTTCGCCGGGGGCGCCGGTGGTGGGCTGGGCGTGGACGACCCCGGCGGTGATGCCGGTGGCGCCTATCGCGAGCAGGGCAGTGGCGGCGAACTTGCTGGCTCTCATCGATTCTCGCATTCGTCGTCTGCTATGTGGCGTCACGTTCCCTGAAATGTTGTGCAGGGGAACGTGTCTCGTTCGATCACCTGGCGAGTGACCGAGTCCTATCCTACTGTCCGGTAGCAATTCGTGTGTCGCCGAACTACTTCCGCGGTCGGGGTTCCTGGCCGGGTCGATCCGTACGTGTGCGTTTCGTAGAGTGCTTGCAGGTCGGTCGCTGTGGTCGCGGTATCGGAGTGCAGCCGGTCGACGGCTACATACGTGGTGAACGAGTGCTCATGCTCGATGACACCGAATCCGAAGCAGTCCCAGTGCAGCGCGTCCGGGACGTCGGCCCGCACGGCCGCGCTGATTGCGCGCCCGTCGGCAAGGTCGCCGCGAGCGGTGGCGACCAGTTCGACTTCTTCGGGTGCGAGCAGGTGGCGCAGCACGCGACCGTCGGGCTCGACGCTGAACCAGGTCCGGAAGCTGTCGTGGCGGCGGACGAGTTCGGTGATCGCCCGGGTCATCGCCGCGATATCGGGCCGCCCGGCAATGCCGAAGTCGGTGATGCGGAGCCGAACGTGCGGGCAGTTGGTGCCCGCGAGACGGTGTGTTGCGCGTAGGTATCGCTGTTGCCATCCTCGTACCGGTGTGGTGCAGGCGGGCGTCTGCAGCATCGCCGAGCGTGCCGACGACAGCACGGTCCAGGTGGTGAGTTGCCCGGATCGGGGTCGCCACCCGTCGAACCATCCGAGATCAACCACGGCGTCCTCGCATTATCCATCGGAAACACTCCGGGAGCGTGTCCGATTCGGTCATTGACCCATCTGCGTCATCGACGCTACGTCGGCATCCGATCTGCGATGCGTCGGCGCGGCCAGATCTGTGAATCGCACCAAGAAACCTGTCTCGGGCTGGCCGGAACTCCAATCGGTGCGTGCGCCTTGATTGCGGTTGGTGGGTGGCATGCGGTTTCAGTGAGGGTCGGTGGTGTCGAGGGCGAAGCGGGCGAGGTTGGTGGAGACGATCTCGGGTTGCCGGTTGCTCTGGGTGGTGGCGGCGGTGAGGACGTCGAGGTGGTGGTATCCGGGGGCGATGACGGTGGTGCCGCGACCGGGGTGGCCGCTGGCGAGGGCGATTCCGGAGCCGCCGACGAGGTTGAGGGTGGGCTTGGCGTCGAGCATGGCCGGGTGGGTGGTGTGCCGGGCGATGTCGGGCGCCTGCAGTTGGTAGGTGTCGGCGGCGAGTTTGGTGGGGAAGTACCACTCGGTGAAGTCGAGGGGCTGTGCGGCCAGGCTGCGCGACAGGTCCTGTAGATCGGTGACTTCCTGCTGCGGGTCGGTGAACGGGACTCCTCGGCTGTCGACCGGAATGGGTATGTCGGCGAGTTGGTCGTAGTTGCGCCAGGTGTAGAGCGGGCCGTCGGGTGTGGCGGGGATCGCCTTGGGGTCGGGGCCGAGCATGGCGCCGGTCAGTCGGTGTAGCGCGGGGGTGGTGGCGATGTCGCCGGGGACGGGGAAGTTCTTGTCGGTGACCGGTCCGCCGTCGAAGAATCCGAATCCGGTCTGCAGGAAGGCCAGGGGCTGGGAGTTGGCGTCGAGGAAGGCGCCCAGAACGGCGGCGTTGGTGACCCGGAAGTCACGAACGGACGGGGAGCCGGTCGCGGCCGTCGCCGCGTCGCGTGACATCAGCACGCGGTAGGTGGCGTCTTGGTTGAGGCTGTCGGGAATGTAGTGGGCCAGATCGGATTCGGCGTCCGGGGCGAGGTAGGCGGCCAGCCCCGCGATGCCGAGGAGATTCATCGTCTCCGGGTTGACGACCGCGGGCAGTGCCAGCACGCGGGGAATCGTGCCGTTGTCGAGTCCGGCCTGGACGGTGTCGTAGCTGCGGCCGCCGAGGGACATGTCGATGGTGTCGGGGATGCCGTTGAGTGCCGTCAATGAGGTGTCGATCGCGGAGTCCAGGGCGAAGTAGCCCGCGCACTGATCGCCTCCGGCGGCGCCGTCGAAGTCCCAGGTGGCGAACACGCCGGTGACGATGCCGCCGAGTGAATGTCCGCCGCACAGCACCTTCTGCTTGCGCAGCGCGGGATCCGGCAGCTCGGCGGTGAGCAGGTCGTACTGGTCACGCACGGTCTGTTCGATGCCGATGTGCGCCAGCCAGGCCGAGCGGTCGTCGAGTGGGTAACCGTCGAATCGGCGGCCGTCGATGTCGGCGCCGCGGTAGTAGTAGTCGACGGCGACGTGAGTGTCGCCGGTGGCGAGAGCGGCCTGGGTTCCGGTGTGATCCTCGAGGCAGTTGGATCGGCGGTCCAGCGCCCAGAATTCGATGTGGCGGCCCTGTTCAGCGGCCGCGGCGACGGTGTTGCGGGCGACGTTGTCGAAGGCTCCGGCGCCTTCGAAGATGCCGGGTTGGGCGACCAGGACGGCATCGGCGTCGGCGGAGTCGCGCGGACCGTCGCCGGCGCGGTAACGCAGGTAGGACAGCCGGTCGCAGGCGCCGGGATGTTGTCCCACCGATTCCGGCAGTGGAATGTGGACTGACACAACAGATTCCGCGACGGATGCGACCTCGGATGTGGAAGTGACCGGCGTTTCCGTCCGCTCGGTGCCCATCGGCGCCGCGGCTGCGGGCGTCACCGTCGCGGCGGATAGTAGAGCGGTCAAAACTATTGGGCGCCACCAGGACTGATGTCTCACGCAGTGATCGAGCGCTGTGTACTTTGTCACCGTCGGACTTCTCCTTCGCCCTGAGTGGATTCCGCCCGCCGAGGCTATGACCCGGATCTGGTGGTGGAACAGATTTTCGGCGCCTTTGTGAAATCTGATGACGACCGGCCGTTTTCATGGCCACAGACCCGAGCGGATCGCCCCGGACACAACGGCATTTCCTTTTTCGCTAGTCGGTATGCCTGGTCCTCGATGCGGAACGAGTGTCGGCATTGCGAGTGATCATGCCGGCGATGAGGTTCCATCGGTCGGGAGTCGTTTGGGGGTCGAGGCCGGTGAGTTCGGTGATCCGTTGCAGGCGGTGCCGGACCGCGTTGACCGAGATCTCCAACCGGCGAGCGGTTGCCTGGCGGCTCCCTTCGGTGGCCAGGTATGTCCGGAGGGTTTCGTGCAGTTCCGGGGTGGCTTCGAGGGGGCGCAGGTAGGACTGGAGTCGTTGGTTCGCCGGTCCGGGGCGGGTGATCTGGTATTCGCAGGCGAGGTCTCGGAACAGGTGTAGCCCTGGACCGCGCTGCAGTAGTACGGCGAGGTCCAACAGATGGTGGGCGATTTCGGTGGCCTGGGGGATTTCGTCACGGCGGGCCGCGACGGCGGTAGCGGTGACGGGTGCGCCGGCGCTGTGTCCGAGTCGGGTGATCAGTCGGCCGGCCCAGTCCCCGGCCGAGGTGTCCGTGCCTTCGATGTCGATGGTTGCGGTGGTGGGTATCAGCAGGGTGCCGCCGTCGGTGCTCAACAGCGACAACACCTTCGGCTCGGCAATGGTCGCGAGTTCGGCCTGGACACGGCGTAGTTTACGGCGGGCTACGATCCGGCCGTCGACGTCGAGGTGGTCCTCCTGCGGATGCCGTGCCAGTGCCACCGCGACCACCAGATAGTGGGCCGACAGGGTGTCGTGGTGTGCCTGTGTCAGTGTTGTTCCGTCGGCCAGGAGCGCGGCGGTCAGTGACTGGTCGGCGGCGCGCTGTTGCGTGGAGGCGGCGCGTACTTCGCTGCTGTACCCCCGGGACACAGCGACGGTGAGAGCTCTCAGGGCATCGACCATCAGCATCCCGCTCCTGTGGATCGCGGGTGCGCCGTACCGGAACAACTGTTTGCCGGCCAGGTCGACCGCGACGGTGACGCTGGCATGGATGGCGTGGTGGAGCACCGCGATCGGCAGGTCCCGCTCTGCCCACCAGGTAGCTGTTGCTTCGATCCGGGCCGTGGTGTGTTCGGGCACCGAGCCGTCGGTGTGCGCGGCGTGCATCAGACCGGCGAGGCAGCATTGCACCGCCGCCATCAGGGTGATCTTGGCGGTGGCTGTGTGTTCGTTCGAGAGGCAGGTTGTGTCGAGGTTGTCGAGAATCGTTCGGGCCAGCCGGCGGTCGCTCGATGTCAACTCCGACAGATCGACGGGCCGGGCGGCCGGATCGGTTCGGCCGTTCGCTATCCGCATGCGGTCGACCCCGGATCGACTGGGCCGGTACGGGTTTCGGGGTAGCGTTTCTGACTTGGTCTCGATTCGGGCACCGTCAGTCCTCGTCGGCCGGTGCGCCGTGCAATTGCCGGATCCGGGTCTTCATCAGTTTGCCGGACGCGTTGTAGATCAGTTTGTCAACGAAGACAACGGATTTCGGGATCTTGTAGCGGGCGATCCGGTCGTCGAGATAGTCGAGGAGTTGCCGTTCGGACAGTTGGGCTCCGGGGTGGACAACGACCACGGCGCGGCCGACTTCGCCCCAGGTATTGTCCCGAATGCCGATGACCGCGCATTCGGCGACGGCGGTGTGGGTGTAGATGGCTTGCTCCACTTCGGCGGGGTAGATGTTCTCGCCGCCGGAGATGTACATGTCGTTGAGCCGGTCGGCGACATAGAGGTATCCGTCGGTGTCGAGGTGGCCCAGGTCGCCGGTGTGCAGCCAGTGACCGTCGGTGTAGGTGGCCGCGGTGGCGTCCGGGCGGTTCCAATAGCCGGGGCTGACATTGGGGCCGTGCACCAGGATCTCGCCCGTGTCGCCGGCTCCGTCGGTGGAGTCGAGTCGAACGTCGGTGAAGAAGCACGGTGTGCCCGCGGAACCGGGTTTGTCGTGATCGATGCCGGGGCCGGTGGCCCGCAGGATCGTGACGCCGGGCGAGGCCTCGGTGAGCCCGTATCCGACGATGATCGGTGGCCCGTGCTCGCGAAACTGCTCCAGCAGTGTGGTGGGGACCGGTGCGCCGCCACACAGCGCGTGCCGCAGCGTCGAGAGGTCCGCGGTGCCCGAGGCCGATGCGCGCAGCAGCGACAGATACATGGAAGGAACCCCGAAAAGCATAGTGACGCTGTGCGTTTCGATGAGCTCGAGGGCCCGATCGGCGTCCCACCTCGCCTCGATCAGCGCCGTGCCGCCCTTGAGGAGGATCGGGAACAGTACCTGGTTGAGGGCCGCGGTGTGAAACAGCGGCGCGGTGACCAACGCGACCTCGGTGCTGCCGAGATCGATATCGATGAGCAGGTTGAAGACGTTCCAGGTGATATTGCCGTGAGTGAGCCGGACGCCCTTGGGGTAGCCGGTCGTGCCGGAGGTGTACTGGATCATGAACAGCTCGTCGAGCGAGATCGGTTCGTCGAGCGTGAGATCACTGCCGGGGTCGCTGAAGGGGCCCAGCGGGTCCGTGCCTGTGGCTGCGTCGATGGTCACGATCTCCATGCCGATCGAGCTCAGTCGCTCGGAGTCGACGACGGGGTCGAAACCGCGTTCGGCGATCAGCACTCGCGGCGCGCAATCAGCGAGGATGTAGGAGGTTTCGGGTGCGGCCAACCGCGTGTTCAACGGCACCATCACGGCGCCGAGTTTGGCCACCGCAAAGAGGATCTCCACCAGGGCGATCGAATTCCAGCCCAGGTATGCCACGCGGTCTCCGCGCTCGACACCGTGCTCGCGCAGCCCGTGCGCCAACCAGACTGCGCGCGCCTCCAACTCGCGGTAGGTCAGCTGTCTCTCGTCCTGCATCAGAGCGACACGGTCGGGGGTCATGCGAGCTCGGCGGGCAGGCCATGAACCCACTCCCTGGTCGTTCATTCCGTGTCTCCCAATGTAATTCGGTGCCAGCTCGGGGTGGACTCCGATGGCAACTCCCGGGCATATGGGTCCGATCGCTCGAAAATATATCAGGAATCCTGTCATTGCAAGATGCTTCAATGACGGGGTGACCGCTTCCGACGAACCACGGCCCGCGACGCTGCTGTACCTGCTGAAACGGCTGGAACTGGCCAGTCGTGCGCATCTCGACGCGTTGCTCAAGCCGTCGGGTGTGACGGCCCTGCAGTACACCGCGCTGACCGTCCTGGAGCGGCGGCCGACGATGACGTCGGCCGATCTGGCGCGGGCCTCCTTTGTCCGGGCGCAGTCCGCCGGTGACCTGATCGCCGCGCTGGAGCGACGAGGTCTCATCGAACGGAGGGCGGACCCGGCCCACGGGCGCCGATTGCTGATCAGCCTGACCGACGAGGGGCGAGACTTTCTCGTCGAGTACAACCCACTGGTCGCGGACCTGGAGGAGAGGATGCTCGCCGATCTCGACGAGTCGGACCGGCGTGCTTTCCGTAGATGCCTCGTGGCGGGCCGCCGAGCGTTGACGGACGGGGCGGGCGCCTGACCCGTCGCTCTGCCCACCGCCGAGCGGGGCAACTCGGCCCTGTGTCACCAGAATTGCTGCGGCACTGTGTAGTTCGTGCAGGAGTCGATTTCGGGCCGACGGTCCGGGGTGTTGACCTGACGCTCGCCGAGTGCCACACTCTCGATTATAAGGAATCCTGATATTGGAGGACTGATGACTGCAGCGATCGAGCCGTGGGGCGACACCGTCACCGTGGAGTTCGACGAGGGCATCGCCTGGGTGACGCTGAACCGTCCGGCGAAACGCAACGCGATGAATCCGGCATTGAACGAGGAGATGTGCCGGGTGCTGGACCAACTCGAGACGGACGACCGCTGCCGGGTGCTGGTGCTCACCGGTGCTGGCGAATCATTTTCCGCCGGAATGGATTTGAAGGAATACTTCCGCGAGGTCGAGGACGTCGGCAGTGCCACGCTGCAACATCGAGTCCGCCGGGTCGGCAACGAGTGGCAGTGGAAGCGGTTGGCCTATTTCCCGAAGCCGACGATCGCGATGGTCAACGGCTGGTGCTTCGGCGGGGCATTCACCCCGCTGGTTGCGTGCGATCTGGCGATCGCCGACCAGCGGGCACAGTTCGGGCTGTCCGAAGTGAACTGGGGCATCCCTCCGGGCAGTGTGGTCACCAAGGCAATCGCGGCGACCGTGCCGCACCGCGACGCGCTGTACTACATCATGACCGGCGAGCCGTTCGACGGTGCCCGGGCAGCGCAGATGCGGTTGGTCAACGAGGCGGTACCGGCGGAGCGATTACGAGCGCGCACAAGGGAATTGGCGGTGCGGCTCGGATCGATGAATCAGGTCGTCTTGCACACGGCGAAGGTCGGCTACCGGTTCGCCGCCGAGATGAGCTGGCACCAGGCCGAGGACTACCTGTATGCCAAGCTCGACCAGTCGAGAGTGCTCGACGGCGAACGGAGCCGAGCACACGGCCTCAGCCGGTTCCTCGACGACAAGAGTTACCGGCCCGGCCTCGGTGCCTTCGACCCCGCCGAATAGGCTCTGACCGACCGCCACCGTCGCGACCTTTCTCATCCCCGGATGGCAGCTCCCACTTGTAGCGGCGCCGAGATGTCAACTGGCACAACAATCATGGTCGATGCCGGAACCTGCTGCTGATTGGGCGTCGGAGGAGACAGCCGCCCTGCCCGAAACGCGATGCCGGGGCGACGGACATCCATGTGCGTCACCCCGGCCGCTCTCGATTCGTGCTACCTGGTCGTCACGCGGAGAGCAGGAAAGGCTACGTGACGGCCGTGTTCGACTACAGGGCTCGGATGAGGGGACGACCGACTGTGAGCCGAACAGTGAAGTGTGGCAGCAGCGCTCGAGCGGGCCGTAGCTGTCGAACAGCTTTGCGTTTCGGCCCGCATGTCACAGTAGTGCCGCTGTCCAACCCGCTTCCAGCCTAACCCGGGGTATTAGTAAGGCTCACAACGGGATTCGAGTGCCAAGTTCTCGGCACCACGAAATCTCGACTACATCCGACTCAACGCCCGGCCACATCGCGTCACCTGCGGCGACTGCGAGAGGCGGGCTGGTGCACTCGCGCCCCGATGGGACGCGGCGCCGCTATTCGCCAGAACCCGGTGCCCTGCGGGGATATCGACGTATGGCTCGATCAGTTCCGCGGGCTGTGGAGCGATGCCCTGTCTGCTCTCGACGTAGAGGTGCGTCGAGGAAAGTCGTCAACGAGGAACGGGGCGACATGAACATCGCCGACGAGATCAACAGGGTGATCCGCAAGATCACGACCAGCGGTGAAGCGCATCAGGTCGTTCTGGAGCGCGCCTTCGATACCGATGCCGCCGATCTGTGGAACGCGTGCACGAGTCCAGAGCGGCTGTCGCGCTGGTTCGAGCCGCTGCAACGGGTGTCGGGTGGGAAGAGTCGTTGCGAGCCCTGTCGCTGCATCTCGCCGACGATGCTCGATACACCCCGATGACATGGTGGAGTTCGCTAGTAGGCACGAAGGTCAGGAGCGGATCCGGCGGGCCGCCGATGCTTGGGGTTTGACCGACCAGGGCGCCGGAACGCCCGCGATCCGTGCAGAGCCGCGAGCACTGAGGACGGCAGCGTTTTACCTGGGCCGCGCAACAGACTCCTAGCCCCATGTCGATGAAGCAGGTAGCCCAGGCAGTCAGGTCGTGTCGTGACAGTCGTGGAACTCGGGAGGGCGGGTTACCAGCGGTCCGGAGTCATCGCATGTCCTTGTCCTGGTCGGCGGTGCGGAAATACCGACCGGAAAATGGGGTGGTGTACACCCCGACACCCGGTCAGTACGTGTGTTCGAATGTGAACTCCGGTAGCGTTGTGCGCACCATGAGTACTCCGATGCCCCGCCCGCACGCACCCGGATCGAACGGGCCCCACCCCGGCATTCCGATGCCCGGCCAGCACCTGGCGGGCGCGAATCCGGCGGAGTTCGCCGACCCGGAACAGGTGCGCGCGGAGATCGACGCCCTGCTGTCGGAACTGTCTGCGGGAGCGCGTCGTTCGGATCTCGCGGAGGCCGCGCCCGGCACCGCGAGCGCCGGGACCGACATCACCCGCCGCGCCCGCATCCTGGAGCAGGCGCACGAGGTGCTGGTCCAGGCCCTGGCGACGGTGGACAAGATCTGAGTTGGCCAGGCGCGCGCGGGTGGACGCCGAACTGGTTCGCCGCGGATTGGCGCGGTCGCGGGAACATGCGGTCGAGCTGATCGGTGCGGGCCGCGTCCTGATCAACGGTACGGTCGCGTCGAAACCGGCGACGGCCGTGGAACTCGGCACCCCGCTGCTGGTGCGCGACGAGCCCGACGAGGTGCAGTGGGCCTCGCGTGGCGCGCACAAGCTGCTGGGAGCGCTGGAAGCGTTCGAACCCCACGGAGTCACGGTCGCCGGAAAACGCTGCCTGGATGCCGGTGCGTCGACCGGCGGTTTCACCGATGTCCTGCTGTCCCGGGGTGCCCGCGAGGTGGTGGCGGCGGATGTCGGCTACGGCCAGCTGGTGTGGCGGCTGCGCAGCGACGACCGGGTGCGGGTGCACGATCGAACCAATGTCCGGGCATTGACGCCGGACGTGATCGGCGGAACCGTCGAACTGGTGGTCGCCGACCTGTCGTTCATCTCCCTCGGCCTGGTGCTGCCCGCGCTGACGCAGTGCTGTGCGCCGGGCGCCGATCTGCTGCCGATGGTGAAACCGCAGTTCGAGGTCGGCAAGCAGCGAGTAGGCTCCGGCGGCGTGGTGCGGGATCCGGCGTTGCGGGCCGAGGCGGTGCGCGAGGTGGCGGGTGCGGCGGCGGCGTTGGGGCTGCGGCCCCGGGGCGTGGTGGCCAGTCCGCTGCCCGGTCCGTCCGGGAATGTCGAATACTTCCTGTGGTTACGCAAGGAGTCGGTCGGCCTCGAGGCGGACGGCACAGTGGCCGCTTCCGGGACGGACGATGTCGCCGCGGGTGAGATCGCGGCGCTGGTGCAGCGGGCGGTCGAGGAGGGACCACAGTGAAACGGGAGATTCTGCTCGTCGCGCACCCCGGCCGTCCGGAGCTGACCGAGACCGCGCACCGGGTGGCGAAGATCTTCGAGGACGCCGGGATCGGACTGCGCGTGCTGGCCGACGAGGCCTACAGCACCCGGCTGGACTGCGACGACACCGGCGAGCCGGACGGCTACCCGGTGCAGGCGGTCGAGCACGGGCCAGACGCCGCCGTGGGCTGCGAGATGGTGCTGGCGCTCGGCGGCGACGGTACGTTCCTGCGCGCCGCCGATATGGCGCGCTCGGCGCGGGTGCCGGTGCTGGGAATCAACCTGGGCCGCATCGGATTTCTCACCGAGGCGGAGGCCGAGCATCTCGACGACGCGCTGGCCCAGGTGGTGCACGGCGACTACCGCATCGAGCAGCGGATGACGCTGGATGTCAGTGTCCGGGTCGATGATGTAGTCGTGGAACGCGGATGGGCCCTCAACGAGGCCAGCATCGAGAACGCCGCCCGCATGGGCGTGCTGGAGGTGGTGCTGGAGGTCGACGGCCGCCCCGTGTCCCAGTTCGGCTGCGACGGAGTGCTGATCGCGACCCCGACCGGATCCACCGCGTACGCGTTCTCCGCGGGCGGCCCGGTGGTGTGGCCGGAGCTGGAGGCGCTGCTGGTGATCCCGAGCAACGCCCACGCCCTGTTCGCGCGCCCGCTGGTGACCAGCCCGGATTCCCGGATCGCGGTGGAAACCGTTGCGACGGGCCATGATGCGATAATTTTCCTGGACGGCCGCCGGACGCTCGCACTGCCCAAGGGCGCCCGGTTCGAGGCGGTCCGCGGGACCGAGCCGGTGCGCTGGGTGCGGCTGGATTCCGCGCCGTTCGCCGATCGGATGGTGCGCAAATTCCAACTGCCCGTGACAGGCTGGCGAGGTCGTCCGCCGAACGGAGAGCACTAGTGCTGACAGAGATCAGGATCGACGGCCTGGGGGTCATTTCCACCGCCACGGCCCAATTCCACGAGGGGCTGACCTGCCTGACCGGTGAGACCGGCGCCGGGAAGACGATGGTGGTGACGAGCCTGCATCTGCTCGGCGGCGCCCGCGCCGACGCGGGAAGAGTGCGCCAGGGCGCGGCCCGCGCGGTGGTGGAGGGCCGCTTCACGGTCGAGGACGTGCACGACGGCGCCCGTGACGAGGTCGCGAAGGTGCTGGAATCGGCTGGGGCACAGCGCGATGACGACGGCAGCGTCATCGCCGTGCGCACCGTCGGCAGCGACGGGCGCTCACGCGCGCACCTGGGCGGGCGGGGCGTCCCGGCGGCGGTGCTGGGCGATTTCACCGCACCGCTGCTGACCGTGCACGGCCAGAACGATCAGCTGCGATTGCAGCGTCCGGAGCAGCAGCTGCGGGCGCTCGACCAGTTCGCCGGCGGCCCGATGGACGGGCTGCTGCGCAAGTATCAGCTGGCCCGCCGCACCTGGCTGCAGGCGCGCGACGAACTGCTGGAGCGCACGGCCCGGGGCCGCGAACTCGCGCTGGAGGCGGACCGGCTGAAGTACTCGCTGGACGAGATCGACGCCATCGCACCGGAACCCGGGGAGGACGAGCGCATCGTCGCGGAGGTGCGCCGGCTGTCGGATCTGGATTCGCTGCGCGAGGCGGCCACGGCCGCCCACGATGCGCTGGCCGGTCCGGCCGATGCGCCCGGCGAGGGCGCGGGCGCGCTGGACCTGCTCGGCACCGCGCGGGCCCGGCTGGATTCCGCCGAGGACCGCGCGCTGGGGGACCTGTCGCCGCGGTTGGGCGAGGCGATCTCGGTGGTGGCCGACCTGACCACCGAACTCAGCACCTACCTGTCGGACCTGCCCTCCGATCCGAGCGCGCTGGATTCGCTGCTGAACCGCCAGGCCGAATTGAAGACGCTGACAAGGAAATACGCGCCCGATATCGATGGCGTGCTCGCCTGGGCCGTCGATGCGCGCGGCCGCCTGGATTCACTCGACGTCTCCGACGAGGCGCTGGCCGCGCTCCGCAAGGAGGTGGAGGCCGGCGCCGAGCAGGTGTGCGAGACGGCGAAGAAATTGACCGCCGCGCGCACCAAGGCCGCCAAGAAGCTGGCCGCGGCGGTGAGTTCCGAACTGTCCGGCCTGGCCATGGGCCGCGCGAAGCTCGAGGTCGTGGTGCGCCCGATGCCCGCCGCCGCCGGAGATGCGGCGCCGATCACCGTGGGCGGCAAGGAATTACACGCCGGATCCGCCGGTGTGGACGAGGTGGAGTTCCGGCTCTCGGCGCATTCGGGGGCTCAGTCGCTGCCGTTGAGCAAGAGCGCCTCCGGCGGCGAGCTGTCGCGCGTGATGCTCGCGCTGGAGGTGGTGCTGGCCAGCTCCGAACACGGCACCACCATGGTGTTCGACGAGGTCGACGCCGGGGTCGGCGGCCGCGCCGCGGTCGAGATCGGCCGCCGCCTGGCCCGGCTGGCCCGCACCCACCAGGTGATCGTGGTGACCCACCTGCCGCAGGTGGCCGCGTTCGCCGACACCCATCTGGTGGTGGACAAGGTCGACGACGGCAAGGGCGTCAACAGCGGCGTCCACGCCCTGGCCACCGACGAACGCGTCAAGGAACTGGCCCGCATGCTGGCCGGTCTCGACGACACCGAAACCGGCCGCGCCCACGCGGAAGAACTGCTGGAAACCGCCCGCGCCGAAAAGGGCAGCGCCGAACCGGCCGCGAGCTGAGCGGATTCCGGCCGAAAGCATGCCGGAATCAGGTGGGAGCGCCTACTTCGCCACCGCCTTCTTGGCGGCGCTGAGGAACGGGCTGATCAGGCCCTTGAGGGCGAGTTCGGTGAGCTTGGCGGGGACGGGGACCTTCGGGTCGGAGTCCATGCGGTAGGTGACCAGGGTGCCGCCGGGGGCATCGGCGAAGGTGATGGTGCCGGTGTGGCTGCGGACCGGGGCGCCGGCGATGATCTTGTACTCCATGCGCTCGCCGGGTACCAGGGCGGTGGTCTCCTCGGTGACACCGACGCCCGCGACGCCGACCAGGTACCGCGCGCCGACACCGGCGGGCTCGGGCGAACCGGGCTGCTTCATGGTGAAGTTGATCGGCAGATATTTGTTGAGGCTGTCACGCTCGGTGAAGAGCTTGTACACGACATCGCGCGGTGCGGGAATGACGGTGTCGATCGTGGTGCTGGCCATGCCAATCTCCTTCTGAAGCGGTACGTCGTGCGCCTGCCGGGCGAGCATATCGGTACCGGACATATCGGTACCGGTTCGGTGACCCTCGTGATGCGTCGCTGGCATCACTGTGACGAATCTGGTAGCGGAATTCGGCGCGCCTCCACCAAAGGTTGAGGGTTTCCGATCATCATCGGATCTCATGAAGATGCTGGCGCTGCTGTCGAAAAGCACCGAAACGCTGCCCGGCCTGTCCGGGATAGCCCGGGTCGACCGCAACACCCGGCGTCTGCTCAAGCGTGTCGGACCGGGCGACGTCGTGGTGCTCGACGAGATGGATCTGGATCGGCTGACCGCCGACCGGCTCGTCGAGGCGGGCGTGGTGGCGGTGATCAACGCCTCCCCGTCGATCTCCGGGCGGTATCCGAATCTGGGCCCGGAAGTGCTGGTGGCCAACGGAATCCTGCTGCTGGACGCGGTGTCCACCGACGTCTTCACCAAGATCAAGGACGGCATCAAGGTCCGCATCGACGAGGGTGTCGTCTACGCCGACCGGGTCACCAAGAAGGTGCCGGAGGTGCTGGTGGAGACCATCGAGCTGAGCGAGGCCACGATCGCCGAGCGCATGATCGAGGCCCGCAACGGCCTGGCCGATCACCTGGAGGCGTTCGCGGGCAACACGATCGAGTTCATCCGCACCGAGAGCGCCCTGCTGATCGACGGTCTCGGGGTGCCGGACCTGGCCGTGTCCATGCGTAAGCGGCACGTCGTGGTGGTCGCCGACGGGCCCGATCACCGCGAGGACCTCAAGTCGCTCAAGCCGTTCATCAAGGAGTACGCGCCGATTCTGGTCGGGGTGGGGCGCGGCGCGGATGCGTTGATACGCGGCGGATACCGGCCCGATCTGATCGTCGGCGATCCGGAGGAGATCACCGCCACGGCCCTGAAGTGCGGCGCCGAGGTGATCCTGCCCGCCGATACCGACGGCCACGCCAAGGGCCTGGAGCGCATCCAGGACCTCGGTATCGGCGCCACCACCTTCCCGTCGTCCGGCTCGGCGACGGATCTGGCGCTGCTGCTGGCCGACCACCACGAGGCCGCGCTGATCGTCACCTGCGGCGCCGCCGCCTCGCTCGACGACTTCTTCGATCGCAGCAGGCGCGAATCGAATCCGGCGACCTTCCTCACCCGGCTCAAGACCGGGTCGAAGCTGATGGACGCGAAAGCCGTTGCCACGCTGTACCGGCAGCGCACCTCCGGCTGGGCGGCCGCGCTGGTGGTGTTGGCCGCGCTCGTCGCGCTGATCGTGGCGCTGCTCGCCTCGCAGCACATGGGTGGTGAGGTGCTGGACTGGGTGCGCGACACCTGGCAGCACGCCGAGTCCTGGGGCCGGGGCTTACTCGATCGGAAACAATAAGGGGGAACAGTGATTTCGTTACGCCAGCACGCCATCTCCATCGCGGCGATCTTTCTGGCGCTGGCGGTCGGGCTGGTACTCGGCGGGCAGGTGATCGGCGGGGGTTCGCTGCGCGCGGACCGCGGCGACGGGCGCACCGCCGAGCTGAGCGACGAAAACGCCGAGCTCACCGCGCAGCTGAACGCGGCCGACGCCTTCGTCGCCCGGTCGGCGGGACGGCTGCTGGGCGGTACGCTCGCCGACCGCAGCGTGCTGGTGTTCACCACTCCCGACGCCGACAATGCCGATGTCGACGCCGTCACCAAATCGCTGCTGGCATCGGGTGCCACGGTGGCCGGAAAGGTCTCGCTGACAGCGGCTTTCGTGGACTCCGGTCAGGGCGATCGGCTGCGCACGGCGGCCACGAACATGATTCCGGCCGGTGCCCAATTGCAGACCGGCGCGGTCGACCAGGGGGGTCTCGCGGGCGATCTGCTGGGCCTGGCGCTGCTCACCGATCCCGGTAGCGGTCAGCCGCGCGCCACCGAGCAGGAACGCGGACTGATCCTGGATACGTTGCGCGGCGGGGGATTCCTGAACGCCGATACCGTCCACCCCGCCCAGCTGGCCGTCGTCGTCACAGGCGACGGGGCCAAGGCGGACCAGGACAACGAGGGCTCGATCGTGGGCCGGTTCGCCGGTGGGCTGAAGGGCCGCAGCGCGGGGGTGGTGCTGGCCGGTCGCTCGGGCGCCGCGGACGGCTCCGGCCCGATCGCGGTGGTGCGCGGCGACTCCCAGCTCGGCTCCACGGTCACCACCGTGGATAACGTGAACCACGAAATCGGCCGGGTCACAACGGCTCTGGGGCTGAGCGAGCAACTGAACGGCGTCACCGGCAGGTACGGAACGGGCGCCAAGGCCAACTCCCTCACCGTCGCCGCCATGCCACGCTGAGGCCAAGCCGGAGATCGCCCTACGTCACTTCCGGCATGCCACGCCGAGTTCGTCGTTCCGGCATGCTTTCGGCCGGAATCCAGTGCGATCCCGGCCAAAAGCATGCCGGGAATTGGGGAGGGCATGCCGGGAATTGGGGAGGGCATGCCCGGGGATGGGGGGAGGGCATGCCGGGAATGGCGCAGGCATGCCGCCGGGAATGGGGAAGGCATACCGCCGGAAATGACTGGGAGGCGTGAGCCGTGGTTTGGCATGATGGGCCGGTTGTCCGAACGAAGGGATGATCCGTGCCTGTGCCACCCGATCCGACCGTGCTGCACCCCATGCCCGAGCAGCCGCGGGTGGTGCTGCTGAAGCCGCTGATCACCTCGCCGCTGATCGAGGTCGGGGAGTTCTCGTACTACGACGATCCGGACGATCCGACAGCCTTCGAGACGCGCAACGTGCTGTACCACTACGGCCCGGAGAAGCTGATCATCGGCAAATACTGCGCGCTGGGGGAGGGCGTGCGGTTCATCATGAACGGCGCGAACCACCGCATGGACGGGCCGTCGACGTTCCCGTTCCCCATCATGGGCGGGTCGTGGTCGGACCATGTCGATCTCATCGCCGGGTTGCCGGGGCGCGGCGACACCGTCGTCGGCAACGATGTCTGGCTCGGATACGGCACGCTGGTGATGCCGGGCGTGCGGATCGGGCACGGCGCGATCGTCGCCTCCGGATCGGTGGTCGTCGACGATGTGCCCGACTACGCGATCGCGGGCGGCAACCCGGCCCGGGTCATCCGCTACCGCTACGAGCCCTGCCGGATCGACCGCCTGCTCGAGCTCGCATGGTGGGACTGGCCGCTGGAGATGATCACCGCACACGTCCGGACAATCATGTCCGGCAGCGTCGACGACCTGTCTGCCGCGGCCGCTGCCGGGTAACCCGGGACGGATGTGCCGACAGCGCCGGATGGGACGGATGTGACGAAGAACTTCCAGCCATCGTGTGGCTACCTCGCGTGGCGTCGATTCGCCGCGGATTTTCGTGTTAACGTGAAGTCCCGTGGGTCAATCACGGATTCCGGCGCTCTCTCCTAATCAGACGGCCACCAAGCTCATCTTCGTCAGCGGTGGTGTCGCCTCCTCTCTGGGGAAGGGACTGACAGCCTCCAGCCTCGGTCAACTGCTCACCGCGCGCGGTCTGCGCGTCACGATGCAGAAGCTCGATCCCTATCTGAACGTCGATCCCGGCACCATGAACCCCTTCCAGCACGGCGAGGTGTTCGTGACCGACGACGGCGCCGAGACCGACCTGGACGTCGGCCACTACGAGCGGTTCCTCGACCGGAATCTGTCGGGCGACGCGAATGTCACCACCGGGCAGGTCTACTCGACGGTGATCGCCAAGGAGCGCCGCGGCGAGTACCTCGGCGATACGGTGCAGGTGATCCCGCACATCACCGACGAACTCAAGCGCCGCATCCTGGCCACCACGGGCCCCGACATGTACGGCCACGTGCCGGACGTGGTGATCACCGAAATCGGCGGCACCGTCGGCGATATCGAATCGCAGCCGTTCCTGGAGGCGGCCCGGCAGATCCGCCACGAGGTGGGCCGCGAGAACGTCTTCTTCCTGCACGTGACGCTGGTGCCGTACCTGGCGCCGTCGGGCGAGCTGAAGACCAAGCCGACCCAGCATTCGGTGGCCGCGCTGCGCAATATCGGCATCCAGCCCGACGCGCTGATCCTGCGCTGCGACCGCGACGTGCCGCAGCCGCTGAAGAACAAGATCGCGCTGATGTGCGACGTCGACGTCGACGCCTGCATCTCCACCCCGGACGCGCCCTCGATCTACGACATCCCGCGGGTGCTGCACCGCGAGGGCCTGGACGCCTACGTGGTGCGCAAGCTGGGCCTGCCGTTCCGCGACGTGGACTGGACAGTGTGGGGCGACCTGCTCGATCGGGTGCACAACCCGCGCGAGCATGTGACCGTCGCACTGGTCGGCAAGTACGTCGATCTGCCCGACGCCTACCTGTCGGTGACCGAGGCACTGCGCGCGGGCGGATTCGCGGCGCGGGCGAAGGTGAACATCCGCTGGGTGCAGTCCGACGAATGCGAGACTCCGGCCGGGGCCCAGCACCATCTGCACGACGCCGACGCGGTCCTGATTCCGGGCGGATTCGGCATTCGCGGCATCGAGGGCAAGGTCGGGGCCATCCGCTACGCGCGCACCCGCGGCATCCCGCTGCTGGGACTGTGCCTGGGCCTGCAGTGCGTGGTGATCGAGGCGGCCCGCTCGGTCGGCCTCGAGGATGCCAACTCGGCCGAGTTCGAGCCCGAGACCCAGCATCCGGTCATCTCCACCATGGCCGACCAGGAACAGGCCGTCGCCGGTGAGGCCGATCTGGGCGGCACCATGCGCCTGGGCGCCTATCCCGCCGTGCTGCAGCCGGATTCGGTGGTCGCGCAGGCCTACGGCGTCACCGAGGTGTCCGAGCGGCACCGGCACCGCTACGAGGTGAACAACTCCTATCGGGACAAGATCGCGCAGAGCGGGCTGCGGTTCAGCGGCACCTCGCCGGACGGGCACCTGGTCGAATTCGTCGAACTGCCCGCCGACCAGCACCCGTACTTCGTTGCCACCCAGGCGCATCCGGAGCTGAAGAGCCGGCCCACCCGGCCGCATCCGCTGTTCGCCGGACTGATCAACGCCGCGCTGAAATACAAGGCGGCCGAACGGCTTCCGGTCGATATCGAGGGCGAGGTCACCCTCGGCGAGGGGGAACGGGTCGCGCAGTGAGCACCCCCGGATCGCACGATTTCGAGACGGTGTCCAGCAGCACCGTGTACTCGGGCGCGATCCTGGCGCTGCGGCTGGACCAGGTCGCGATGCCCGGCGGGCGCGTGGTCGAGCGCGAGGTGATCGAGCACCACGGCGCGGTCGCGGTCGCCGCGCTCGACGACGACGGCAATATCGTGCTGATCAACCAGTACCGGCACCCGATCGGCCGCAGGCTGCTGGAGTTGCCCGCGGGCCTGCTCGACCAGCCGGGCGAGGATCCGCTCGCCGCGGCCCGGCGCGAGCTCGCGGAGGAGACCGGCCTGGCCGCGTCGGAGTGGTCGGTGCTGGTCGATGTCGCGCTGTCGCCCGGTTTCACCGACGAGTCGCTGCGCATCTACCTCGCCACCGGCCTGCACGAAACCGACCGTCCCGAACCGGAATTGGAGGAGGCGGACCTCGAGATCGTGCGCATGCCGCTCGACGAGGCCGTCGACGCCGCCCTGGCGGGCGAGATCGTCAACGCCACCGCGGTGGCGGGCGTGCTGGCGCTGGCCACGGCGCGCGCCCGGGGAACCGCGCTGCGTGCGGCCGATGCGGCGTGGCCCGGTATGCCGACCGCGTTCCTGAGGCGCAAGGCCCGCGCGGCCACGGCGGGCGGCGCGGAATAACGGAACCGGTCGGTGGACTCCGCAGGCGCGAGAACGCGTGTGACTCATGCAATCCGAATCATTCGCATACGCGGTTGCCGCCGGGTTCCTGGTGCCGCGCCGCTCTGGTATGCATGAGGGTATGCGCAAGGTGAGCCCGGTGCCGGTCATCCTGATTCCACCGGCGATTCCCTGCGCGCACGGCGCCGCATGAGGCGCGGCGAGGTCTGGCAGTACGCCCCGGTTCTGCCCGACGGCACCCCGGCCCCGCGGCGCACCACCGTCGTCCTGGTGTCGGATCCCGCGGTGATCGTCTCGCCCTACCGCTGGCTGCACGTGGTGCCGATCGCCGACGCGGACCCGGGGCATGTGCTGACGATTCACACCTGCCACGGATGGGCCGACGCCCTCGAGTTCCACCGCGTGTATCGGGTGTGGCTGGCGGAGCTGGCGGGGGAGTTGAGTGCCGACGAGATGGACGCGCTGGACACCAGGTTGCGGGCGGCGTTGAGTTTGTAGGTCGAAGTCGGCGCGTGTGGCCGGGTTGCCCGTGCTGCGCCGGCTTCAGGATGCACGGCTCTCTGTTGCGTCGAGCCGCTTGCTTCCCGCACTCTGTGCGCGCTCTCGCACCGGTATGTGTGCTGGAGCGGGTGCGTGAATCGGTGGGGGTGCGTGAATCGGGGTGGGACGGGTTGGTCGGGCGGGTGTGTTCGGTCTGCGCGGGGTGGGGTGGGCTGACATTATGTGAGCCGTGAATGTCGAAACCTTGCCGCTCGAGTCGTGGCGGTCGGTTGCGCCGATCGACGGGATGCGGTGCCCGGGCAAGTCGCGGCGGTAGGGGCGGCGGGTGTTGCAGCGGGAGATCGAGGCGTATCTCGACCATTTGACGGTCGAGCGGGGCGCGGCGCGCAACACCTCCAGCGCCTACCGGCGTGATCTGGATCGGTATCGGGAATTTCTGTCGCAGCGGGGGATCGAGGGGCTGGATGGCGTCGGCGAGGGCGATATCGCCGACTTCGTGGTGGCGCTGCGGGCGGGCGGAAACGGATATCCGCCGCTGGCCGCCAGTTCGGCCGCCCGGGGCCTGGTCGCGGTGCGCGGGCTGCATCGGTTCGCGGCGGCCGAGGGCATCACCACGGGCGATGTCGCCCACGCGGTCAAGCCCCCTTCCCCGGCCCGCCGCCTGCCGAAAGCACTTCCCTACGACCAGGTTTCGGCTCTGCTGGAGGCGGCGGGCGGCACCGGGGAAGCCGACGGCGGGCCCCGCGGGCTGCGTGACCGCGCGCTGCTGGAGCTGCTGTACTCCACGGGCGCCCGCATCTCCGAGGTGGTCGGGCTCGACGTCGACGACATCGACGTCGGCGAACGGGCCGTGATACTGCACGGCAAGGGCGGTAAGCAGCGCATGGTTCCGGTCGGCCGCCCCGCCCTGGACGCCCTGGATCGCTACCTGGTCCGCGGCCGTCCCGCGCTGGCCATGCGCGGCAAGGGAAATCCGGCGCTGTTCCTCAATGCGCGCGGGGGCCGCCTGTCCCGCCAGAGTGCCTGGCAGGTACTGCAGGATTCGGCCGAACGGGCCGGGATCGGCGCCGCGGTGTCCCCGCACACCCTGCGCCATTCCTTCGCGACGCACCTGCTCGACGGCGGCGCGGATGTGCGTGTGGTGCAGGAGCTGCTCGGGCACGCGTCGGTGACGACCACGCAGATCTACACGCTGGTCACGGTCAATACCCTGCACGAGGTCTGGGCGACCGCGCACCCGCGGGCGCGATAGCGGCCGGAGAAGATCGTCGCGGAATCGGCCGGTGGCCTCCGGTGTCGCGGTTACTGTTGACGGCAACGCCGTACTCATGGTCACACTCGACATCCAGGCGTGCCGCGGCATGTTCGCAGAGCGTGTCCGAGCGTAGGTCTTGCGCTCGGAAGCGGTAGCGTCTATGGGGATCCTGGTGCGACCCTGGGAGCGCCAGGCGGGACTGTCCCGCTCGCTCGGTGGGGCATTGGGCAGGAAAATTGAAGGAGCAGCGGATATGACGACAGCCGGTGCGGCCGAGCCGCCGATGAGTGCTGCGGCAGAACCGCTTTCACAGACCCGGTCAGGCCCGCGAACAGAGCAGGCGGCCCAAACACTATGGGAGGCGAACGACATCGTGGCGGACGGCACGGAACTCGGACCGACCGGACGCCCCCTGCGCGAGATTCCGGAACCTCCTCCGGCGCCCGCCGAGGGGGAGGCGCAGATCGTCGCCATGTGCAACCAGAAGGGCGGCGTCGGCAAGACCACCTCCACCATCAATCTCGGTGCCGCGCTGGCCGAGTACGGTCGCCGCGTGCTGCTGGTCGACCTGGATCCGCAGGGCGCGTTATCGGCAGGCCTCGGCGTGGCCCATCACGACCTCGACCTGACCGTGCACAACCTGCTGGTCGGGGGCCGGGCCAGCGCGAGCGACGTCCTGATGAAGACCAAGGTCGACAACATGGACCTGCTGCCCAGCAACATCGATCTGTCCGCGGCGGAAATACAGCTGGTCAACGAGGTCGGCCGGGAGCAGACGCTGGGCCGCGCGCTGGCCCCGCTGCGAGGCAGCTACGACTACATCCTCATCGACTGCCAGCCGTCGCTGGGCCTGCTCACGGTCAACGCGCTGGCCTGCGCCGACGGCGTGGTCATACCGATGGAGTGCGAGTATTTCTCGCTGCGCGGGCTCGCCCTGCTCACCGATACGGTCGAGAAGGTGCGGGACCGGCTGAACCCGCGGCTGAGCCTGTCGGGCATCGTAGTCACCATGTTCGATGCGCGATTGCTGCATTCGCGGCAGGTGATGAACCGGGTGGTGGAGGTGTTCGGGGATCTGGTGTACGACACCGTGATCAACCGGACCGTACGTTTCCCGGATGCCAGTGTCGCGGGTGAGCCGATCACCACGTGGGCGCCGAAATCCGGTGGCGCGACGGCGTATCGGGCGATGGCACGGGAAGTCATCTATCGGTCGGGCCGGTGACGGAACCGGCCACTCCAGCCGCCCAGGATTCGACCGACCCACTCCCGCCCGCCGCGCCGACTCCGGACCCGGACTCGGCGGCGAACGATGCTGCCGTCTCGGGCAATTCGGACAGATCGAGCGGATTTCGCCTGCGGCTGAGCAACTTCGAGGGTCCGTTCGACCTGCTGCTGCAGCTGATCAGCCAGCGCCGCCTGGACGTCACCGAGGTGGCGCTGCACAAGGTCACCGACGAATTCATCGCCTACACCAAGGCGCTGACGGCGAGCCTGGACGCCGACCCCACGCTGCGCGCGGACAAGATCCTCGACCAGACCACCGAGTTCCTGGTGGTGGCGGCGACGCTGCTGGATCTGAAGGCGGCCCGGCTGCTGCCGTCCGGCGAGGTCACCGACGAGGACGACCTGGCCCTGCTGGAGGCGCGTGACCTGCTGTTCGCGCGGCTGCTGCAGTATCGGGCGTTCAAGCAGGTCGCCGAGCTGCTGGGCGAGCTCGAGCAGGCGGCGCTGCGGCGGTATCCGCGGGCCGTCTCGCTGGAGGAGCGGTTTCTGGACCTGCTGCCGGAGGTTACCCTGGGTGTCGACGCCGCCGGCTTCGCGGAGATCGCCGCGACGGCGTTCCGGCCGCGACCGGTGCCGAAGGTGGGGCTCGACCATCTGCACGCGCACGCCATCTCGGTGGCCGAGCAGGCCGCGCTGGTGCTGGAGATGCTGAAGAACCGCGGGGCGGGCGGCTGGACCACGTTCCGCGAGCTGTGCGCCGACTGCGACGTGCCGATTCAGATCGTCGCCCGCTTCCTGGCGCTGCTCGAGCTGTACCGCGGCAAGACGATCGAATTCGACCAGCCCGACCCGCTCGGCCCGCTGGCCGTCAGCTGGCTCGGGGAAGAGGACGAAAACCAGCCGGGAGAGACGATCACAATCGACCAGGACTACGGATGACCATGGCGGACACCGAGGCCACCGAGCCCAGCCCCGAGCCCGAGGAGCGCACCGACACGGCGATCTCGGCCGAGGCGGACGGTACTGACGGGGTCGGCACCGCGGTCGCTGCGGGTGATGCTGCTGCCGAGGGTGCTTCCGGTGCCGAGGCCGGCGCTGGTGTTGCCAGGGCCGAGGCTGGTGCGGGCGCTGACGGTGATGCCGATGCCTCCGGAGTCGAGGTCGGTGCCGGGGACCCTGCCGATGTGCCCGCAGACCAGGGCGGTGCCGGCGTGGGCGCCGACGGTGATACTGATTCTGCTGATGCCCCCGGAGTCGAGGCCGGTGCTGGTGCGTCCGGGGCCGAGGCTGGTGTGGGTGCTGAGGGTGTTGATTCCGAGGGTGACGCAGATTTCGCAGGGGAGTCCGAGGGTGCGGTGGGTGCTGGTGTGAGCAAGATCGATGCTGTGAGCGCGTCCGGGGCCGATGGCGACGCTGACGGTGGCTCCGGGGCCGATGGCGACTCCGATGCCGGTCTCGATATGACCTCCGGTGCCGCGGCTTCGTCGTCCGATCGCGATGCCGCTATCGATCTCGATGCGCTTTCCGATGTCGACGCGCTGAGCGATGCCGATGGGAGGTCACGCGGCGATGCGGTGACGTCTGCCGATGCGGTGGCCGCGGCCGATCCCGATGACGTGGACGAGCAGTCGGAGCCGGGCTCGCTCGACGACACGGAGTTCCGGGCCGCGCTGGAGGCGATGCTGTTGATCGTGGACGCGCCCGCGCCGGTCGAGCTGCTGGCGTCGGCGGTGGGCGACAGCGAGCAGCGGGTGGGGGAGGCGCTGCGGGAGATGTCGGCGGAACTCACCGCGCGGGGCAGCGGGATGGATCTGCGGTTCGTCGGGGACGGCTGGCGCTACTACACCCGCACCGACTACGCGCCGTACGTCGAGCGCATGCTGCTCGACGGCGCGCGTTCCAAGTTGACCAGGGCCGCTTTGGAGACCCTGGCGGTGATCGCGTACCGTCAACCGGTTACGCGAGCACGGGTGAGCGCCGTGCGCGGTGTGAACGTGGACGGCGTGATCCGCACCCTGGTGGCGCGCGGGCTGATCGCCGAGGCCGGGACCGACCCGGAGACCAACGGCACCCAGTACATCACCACCGAGCTGTTCCTGGAGCGGATCGGGCTCGCGTCGCTGGCGGAATTGCCGTCGCTGGCGCCCTTGCTTCCGGGCGTCGACCTGATCGATGAGATCAACGAGAGCCTGGAGACCGATCCGCGGTACACCAGGCTGAAGAAACCCGCCGAGGCAGATATCGACCTCGGCTCCGAGGATTGACAGGACACCGTGAATACACCCGCTCGCCGAGATGGCACACCGGATCGTAGGAAACGCAGCGCGGAACCACCCCGCGGAGGATCGCGAGAGCGCGGCGCCCAGGGCGGTGGCGCTCGCGGCGGGAACAGCGGGGGCGGTGCTGACAGCCGCGGCGGATATTCCGGGCGCGGTGGGAACGGCGGCGGTTCCGAGGGGCGCGGCGGATACACCGGGCGCGGCAGGGACAGCGGGGGCGGTTCCGAAGGGCGCGGTGGTTACCGGGGCGCGACGGACGATCGCGGCGGATTCGGCGCGCGGCGCGGTTCGGACCGATCCGATCGTGGTCGCGGGGCGGCACAGCAGGGCAGGGGCGGCTACTCGCAGGACCGTGGCGGTGCGGGTCGGGACGAGCGCGGCGGCTTCGGTGCCGGACGTGGGCGGTCTGCCACAGGCGGCCGGGGTGGTTACGACTCCGGGCGCGGTGGCTACGACTCCAGTCGCGGTGGTTCGCAGTCGGGTCGCGGCGGTTTCCAGGATCGCGGTGGCAGCGGCCGGGGTGGATATGACTCCGAGCGGGGCGGCTACGACTCCGGCCGGGGAGGTTCCAAGCCTGGTCGCGGTGGTTCGCAGTCCGGTCGCGGCGGTTTCCAGGAACGTGGCGGTTTTCAGGATCGTGGCGGCAGCGGCCGGGGCGATTTCGGTACAGGTCGCGGCCGGTCCGGTCCGAGCGGGCGTAGTGGTTTCGATTCCGGTCGTGGTGGTTCCGCGGGCGGTCGTGGTGGATCGGCGTCCGGGCGCGGTGGTTTCGATTCCGGGCGTGGCGGTTCCGCGTCCGGCCGCGGGGGCTTCCAGGCTGATCGTGGCGCGAACTCGCGGGGCGAGCGTGGCCCCGGTAAGACAGACCGCGGCTTTCAGCCGCGCGGCGGTGGGCGTCGGGTGCCCGATGCGCTGCCCGGGCGCGGTGAGAGTCGTTCGCTCGCAGGCAAACCGGGCATCGGCGGCGGGCGGCCGCTGACCCCCAAGCCGGCGCCCAGCCGCAATCCGAAGCCGAAGCCGAAGCGTAAGCAGCCGACCGTGCTCAGCTTCGCCAAACCGGCCCGCCACCAGCACGCCGAGCCGGAGCAGACCGGCCCGAAGAAGCTGCCGTGGGGCGAGGGCGAGCGCCTGCAGAAGGTTCTGGCCAAGGCCGGAGTGGCCTCGCGCCGCGCCGCCGAGGAACTGATCGAGCAGGGCCGCGTCGAGGTCGACGGCGCCATCGTGCGCGAGCAGGGCCTGCGTATCGACCCGAACACCGCGGTGGTGCGCGTCGACGGCGTGCGGATCGTGGTGCGCGACGAGCAGGTGTACCTGGCGCTGAACAAGCCCAAGGGCTTCCAGTCGACCATGTCCGACGAGATGGGCCGCCCCTGCGTGGGCGATATCGTCGCCGAGCGCGTGATGGCCGGACAGCGACTGTTCCACGTCGGTCGCCTGGACGCCGAGACCGAGGGGCTGCTGCTGCTCACCAACGACGGCGATCTCGCGCATCGGCTGATGCACCCGTCGTTCGAGGTGGCCAAGACCTACCTGGCGACCGTGAACGGCGAGGTCCACCGCGAGGTCGGGAAGCGGCTGCGCGCGGGCGTGGAACTCGACGACGGACCGGCGACGGTGGACAAGTTCACGGTGCTGGAGGTCGGCGAGGGCAAGTCGCTGGTGAAGGTGGTGCTGCACGAGGGCCGCAAACACATCGTGCGACGGCTGCTGGACGCGGTCGGCCACCCCGTGATCGCGCTGGTGCGCACCAATATCGGTCCGGTCGCGCTCGGAGACCAGCGGCCCGGCACGCTGCGGGTGC
Source organism: Nocardia mexicana NBRC 108244 (assembly GCF_001613165.1). Taxonomy (GTDB): domain Bacteria; phylum Actinomycetota; class Actinomycetes; order Mycobacteriales; family Mycobacteriaceae; genus Nocardia; species Nocardia mexicana. The sequence continues at coordinate 38,888 of NZ_BDBV01000067.1, read as the reverse complement.
TCGGCCGCGACGAAATCGGAAAGCTGTACGAGGCGGTGGCGTTGTGAGAGGCGGTGTCGGTGTGAACGGTGTGCAGGCAGGAGGGATCGTCGTGGACGGTGCGGAGCTGTCGCGGTCCTCGTCGCTGGTCGTCGCGATGGACGGCCCGTCGGGCACCGGTAAGTCGAGCGTGTCGCGACGACTGGCGACCAGGCTGGATGCGCGCTATCTGGATACCGGCGCGATGTACCGCGTCGCGACCCTGCGCGTCCTGCGCGGCGACGTCGATACGGCCGATGCGGCGGCGGTGGCCACGGCGGTGAAGGATCTGCCGCTGACCATCGGCACCGATCCGAGCCACGAGGTGATCGAACTCGACGGCGAGGACGTGTCGGGGGAGATCCGCGGCAACACGGTCACCCGCGCGGTGTCCGCGGTCTCGGCGGTTCCCGAGGTGCGCGAGCAGCTGGTGGCGCTGCAGCGCGAGATCGCGCTCGCCGCCGGGCGGATCGTGGTCGAGGGTCGCGATATCGGCACGGTCGTGCTGCCCGACGCCGACGCCAAGATCTATCTGACCGCGTCCGCGGAGGCGCGGGCCTGGCGCCGCAATCAGCAGAACATCGCCGAGGGGCGCGGCGACGACTACGAGGCGGTGCTCGCCGACGTGCAGCGCCGCGACAACCTGGATTCCACCCGAGCCGTCTCGCCGCTGCGTCCCGCCCCGGACGCGGTGCTGGTCGACACCAGCGAGCTCACCCGGGACCAGGTCATCGACGAGCTGTACCGGGTTGTGGCGCAGCAGGTTTCGGCAGGAGGCCGGCAATGACCCAGGAGACCTTCGCCAGCGACGGGGTCTGGGCCGACGAAACCGAGTGGGAGATCGCCGATCTCGAGGGCGACGTCGAGGCGCACGAGCACGTGCCGATGCCCACGGTGGCCGTCGTCGGGCGTCCGAACGTCGGCAAATCCACTCTGGTGAACCGGATTCTGGGTCGCCGCGAGGCCGTGGTGGAGGACGTGCCGGGCGTGACCCGCGACCGCATCTCCTATGAGGCGTCCTGGTCCGGACGGCGGTTCCTGGTGCAGGACACCGGCGGCTGGGAGCCCGACGCGAAGGGGTTGCAGCAGGCGGTGGCGCGGCAGGCCGAGCTGGCGATGCAGACCGCGGACGCGATCCTGCTGGTCGTCGACGCGACGGTGGGTGCGACCGCGACCGACGAGGCGGCGGTGAAGGTGTTGCGCCGCTCCAAGACTCCGGTGATCCTGGTCGCCAACAAGGTGGACAGCGAGAAGCTGGAGGCCGAGGCGGCCTCGCTGTGGTCGCTCGGGCTGGGGGAGCCGCGGATGGTCTCGGCCTCCCACGGCCGCGGCACCGGTGATCTGCTCGACGACGTGCTGCAGGTGCTGCCGGAGACGCCGCGGGAGGGCGGCGGCGGGATCGGCGGCCCCCGGCGCGTCGCCCTGGTCGGCAAGCCGAACGTCGGCAAGTCCAGCCTGCTGAACAAGCTGTCGGGCGATGAGCGTTCGGTGGTGCACGACGTCGCGGGCACCACCGTCGATCCGGTCGACTCGCTGGTCGAATTGGGCGGCAAGCCATGGCGTTTCGTCGATACCGCGGGATTGCGGCGCAAGGTGGCCAATGCCAGCGGCACCGAGTTCTACGCGTCGCTGCGGACCAAGTCGGCCATCGAGGCCGCCGAGGTCGCCATCATGCTGATCGACGCCTCGCAGCCGATCACCGAGCAGGACCTGCGGGTGATCAGCATGGTCGCCGATTCCGGCCGGGCCCTCGTGATCGCCTACAACAAATGGGATCTGGTCGATGAGGACCGGCGGTATCAGCTCGAGCGCGAGATCGACCGCGAGATGGTGCAGGTGCCCTGGGCGCAGCGGGTGAACATCTCCGCCCAGACCGGCCGTGCGGTCCAGAAGCTCGTTCCCGCAATGGAAACCGCGCTCGAGTCGTGGGACAAGCGCATCCCGACCGGCCGCCTGAACTCCTGGCTCAAAGAGGTCGTCGCGGCGACCCCGCCGCCGATGCGCGGCGGCCGGCTGCCGCGCGTGCTGTTCGCCACCCAGGCGACCACGCGCCCGCCGACCTTCGTGCTGTTCACCACCGGCTTCCTCGAGGCGGGCTACCGCCGCTTCCTGGAACGCCGCCTGCGCGAGGAGTTCGGCTTCGACGGCTCCCCGGTGCGCATCTCGGTCCGCGTCCGCGAGAAGCGCGACCGCCGCGGCCGCTAGGTTCCTCGGTTCCCGCACTCCCTGCGCGTTCCCGCACGGGTTGCATGCCCTCGCAGGGGGTGCGGGAACACGTAAAGGGTGCGTCGAGAGTTGGTGCACTGCTGCGGGGTTCACGCTGAGTCGGGGCGATTCTGTGTATTTTCAATACCTATACCCCGATATGCGCATCTATGCATTTGTGTGCGGGATGTCGCGCTGCCGTTGTTTCTGCAGGGTTCGGCTGAGGCGAGAACACGGCAACGAAGGGGGGAGCTGCTCCCGCGACGAGGGCGGGGCTGTTTCCCGCCGCGTCGGGTCGCCCGGATTTGCCTGTGGCCTGGGGGGATTCCGTTCGGGTGGCAGTGTGATCCGGCTCACGGTAGGTTGAATTCGCTTGGCACCCAACCGAAGAGGGTTCACATGTGGAGTATCGCCGTCATCTCCGTGATCAGCGCCGTCTTGATCGGCGCCGCCTTCGTGGTGTCGTTCCCCGACCGCTGAACCGAGCACAAGGACCAGCCGGATCGGTAACCGACGAAAACCCCCGCCCCGGCGGCCCCATCCCGCAGAGCCCTCGTCCTCGGGGTGCTGGGGTGCTCGGTATGGCGGTGGGCCGGTGTAGGGCTTGACCTTCGAGGCGGGTCGAAGGTTTACCGTCGAGGTTGTGAGCACGATGCGGATTTCGGAGCTGGCCGAGCACAGCGGGGTCCCGGCGACAACACTGCGGTACTACGAGGGTGCCGGGCTGGTGCCCGCCGAGCGGACCGAGGCGGGATACCGGGTCTACCGGGAGGATTCGGTGCGGCGGCTGGCCGTGATCGGTGCGGCGAAGGACCTCGGGCTGCCGCTGACCGATATCGCCGAGGTGCTGGCGGTGTGGGACGGCGGCGCGTGTGTCGAGGTGAAATCGGAGCTGCGGCCGCGGGTCGCCGCGAGCCTGGAGCGGGTCGAGGGTCGACTGGCCGAGCTGGCGGACTTCGCCGGGGGAGTGCGGTCGGCGCTGCGGCGGCTCGATGCGCTGCCCGATCGCGACGGTCCGTGCGATGACGAATGCGGGCTGGGTGCGGGAGGTCCGGTCGCGGCCGGGGAAACGTGGCGGAGCGCGCCCCTCGCGTGCTCGCTCGACAACGACGCGGCGGCGGACCGAACCGAACAGTGGCACAGGGCGATCGAGGGAGCCGAACGGGCCCCGATCCCGAACGGCCTGCGGCTGACGGTGGCCGCCGACAGAGCGAGTTCACTTGCGGCACTGGCGGCCGCCGAACAGCGCTGCTGCCCATTTTTCGGATTCGCCCTGCATTTCGACGGACCCCTGGTCCACTTGGACATCCGCGCTCCCGAGGCCGCCGCAACCATGCTGGCCGAAATCTTCGGCGCCGCACCGTAATCGAGTGTTCGGCCGGTAGTGCGTGGCTGGTGTTGGGGTCGGCGGTCCCGCGGTGGCCTACAGTCGGGTTCGGACAGCTCGGTGGGTTTGGTGCTTACCGGGGCAAGCGACCGCGAATCGGAGGCCGACCGCCGTGACCAGTGCAGCCGACGTCAATTCCAAGACCGTGCTCAACAATGTTCGTGTCTTCGACGGTCATCGCGTGGGTGAACCGGTGACGGTGGTGATCGACGGCGGAGTGATCGGCACCGATCCCTCCGGGGCGCAGATCGTCGAGGCCGGGGGAGCGGTCCTGCTGCCCGGATTCATCGACGCGCATGTCCATCTGGACGGGCCGGGGCAGGTGGAACAGCTTGCGGTGCACGGCGTTACCACGGCGCTCGACATGGCCGCCTGGCCGCCGGACATGGTGGCTTCGCTGCGGGAACTGCGCGGTACCGCCGACGTGCGCAGCGCCGGGCTGCCGGTGATCGGCCCGGGTGGTTTGCACGCGAAGGTGCTGCCCGCGGAGGCCGTCATCCACGGCCCCGACGAGGCCGAAGCGGCGGTGGCCGCGCGGGTCGCGTCCGGTTCGGACTACCTGAAGCTGGTGCTGGAGGCGCCGGGCGAGGGCGGACCGGAGGCGGTGACCGCGAAAGCCGTTGTGACGGCCGCGCATATGCAGCGCATGCTGGTGGTGGCGCATGCCGCGTCGCCGGGCGCGTATGCGATGGCGCTGGACGCCGGCGCCGATATCGTCACCCACATTCCGCTCGGGGTGCCGCTGAGCGGGCATGACGTCGGCCGCATGGTGGCGCAGCGGAACGTGGCCGTGCCGACGCTGACGATGATGGAGGGCATCGCGACGGCGACCGGCAACGGCGGTGCGTTCGCCGCGGCGTTGACGAGCACGTCGGAACTGCATGCGGCCGGGGTGCCGATCCTGGCGGGCACCGACGCGAACGACACCCCGAACATTCCGTTCGCGCCCGAGCACGGCGCGAGCCTGCACCACGAGCTGGAACTGCTTGTGCGTGCGGGCCTTTCGACGGTCGAGGCGTTGAACGCGGCCACCGCGCTGCCCGCCCGTCACTTCGGCCTGGCGGATCGCGGCGTGATCGCCCCCGGCGGCCGCGCGGACCTGGTCCTGGTGGAGGGCGACCCAGTCGCGGATATCGCTGCCACACGGGCGATCCGGCGGGTCTGGTGCGGGGGAGTAGCGCAGCCGCTACCGAGCTGACGCTACCCGTCGTCAGCGACATGTCACTGCAGCAGGATCTGCTCCAAGAGCTTTTCGCCCTCCAGCAGGAGGAGGAACATCCCGTAGTAGATCCAGAGCATAGTGACTAAGTGTGCAACACGTTGCCGTCGCGGGTGCGGGGAGTCGCAGATCTTGGTGCGCGCGTGGCCACGTGGCGTGACCGGCATCATGAACCCGGCACAATCTCATCGACCGAGCTGGCACGTATTGCCGGGCAGCGGGTGTGACCGGGAAACGTTGTGCGCGAGCCGCTCCCGTCAGGCCTGGGTCAGCGCATCGACTACGTCTTCCGGAACCTGTCGGTGGGTGCCGGTACCTTGTATTTGTGCAGCTCAGGTACAACTATCGTGTCTATCCGACGCCCGGCCAACGACAAGCGTTGGCCCGTGCGTTCGGGTGTGCGCGGGTGGTGTACAACGATGGGTTACGTGCTCGACTGCAGGCACGCGCCGAGGGTGTGGGTTACATCCCCGACACAGAGTTGCAGAAGCGGGTCATCACCGCTGCGAAGCGGACTCCGGAGCGGGCGTGGCTTGCGGGGGTGTCGTCGGTGGTGTTGGTGCAGGCACTCGCGGATCTGCATACCGCGTACCGCAACTTCTTCGGCTCGGTCACCGGGCGTCGGAAGGGCCCGAAGGTTGCGTCGCCGCGCTACCGATCACGCAAGGACAACCGGCAGGCGATCCGCCTCACCCGCAACGGCTTCACCCTCCGCCCCAGCGGGAGACTGTATGTGGCGAAGATCGGAGAGTTGCGGGTGGCGTGGTCACGGACACTGCCGACGGTGCCGTCGTCGGTCACGATCGTCAAGGACGCGACGGGTCGATATTTCGCGTCGTTCGTGGTCCAGGTTGAGGATCGGCCGCTGCCCGGTGCCACGGCGGAAGTGGGTATCGATTTGGGGCTCACGACGTTCGCTGTCTTGTCGGACGGGACGATGATCGCGTCTCCGAGGTTTTTCCGTCGAGCCGAACGTCGCCTGCGGAAAGCTCAGCAAGCACTGTCTCGGAAGCAGAAGGGATCGGCCAACCGTGGCAAGGCCCGGCTGCGGGTTGCTCGAGCGCATGCGCGGGTAGCCGATACCCGCAGGGATTGGGTGCACAAGCACACGACACAGATAATCCGCGACAACCAAGCGGTGTATGTGGAGGACTTGTGCGTGAAAGGGTTGGCTCGTACCCGGCTGGCCAAGAGCATCCAGGATGCGGGCTGGGGCATGTTCATTCGGCTGTTGGCAGAGAAGGCCACCCGGTGCGGGCGGCATTTCGCGAAGGTCGACAGGTTTTATCCGTCGTCTCAGCTGTGTTCGGTGTGCGGGCATCGTGACGGCCCGAAACCTCTGCACGTACGCACGTGGACTTGCCGGTGTGGCGCGGTCCACGACCGCGACCGCAACGCCTCCATTAATATTCTCGCCGCCGGACGGGCGGAGAGGTTAAACGCCTGCGGAGGGACTGTCAGTCTTTCCGTCTGACGGAAAGCAGGTCCCTGTGAAACAGGAACCCACCCAGGCACCGGGCACCGGTGTAGAAGGAATCTCGGTCGTTACGGCCGGGAGGACGTCAAACGGTTCACGCCATCTTATGACGGCGTTCCTGGACGCCAATCCGGCGGTGGCCGGACAACCCGTGGGCAGCAAGGAGATTCCGCTGCTGTTCGCCGACACCGGATACGAGGTGAGTTTCTACATCATCGCCGCGGCGTCCGCGATCGCGCTGGTGGGAACCCTGCTGATGAAGCACGGCCGCACACCCGCCACGGGCGGCACGGCCTACTGATCCGGCTCGGTCCCGGCGAGCAGCTTGGTGATCTGCTCGCCGGGCATCGGGTGGTGGAAGTACCAGCCCTGGGCGGTGTCGCAGCCCAGCTCCAGGAGCCGTTCGGCCTGGTGCGGGGTCTCGACGCATTCGGCCGTGACGGTGAGGCCGAGTTCGTGGCAGAGGTCGATGATGGTGCGCAGCACCAGCAGATCGCTGCGGCCCCCGGGGCCGGCCGTGCGGATGCGGTGGATGAACGGCCCGGCGAGCTTGACGACGTGCAGCGGCAGGCGCCCGAGATACGCCAGATTCGAATAGCCCGTACCGAAGTCGTCGATCGCGATGCGCACCCCCGCCTCGGCCAGGGTGCGCAGGGCCTGCAGCGGCCGCCCCGAGGCGTGCATGAACGCCCGCTCGGTGAGTTCCAGCTGTAGCCGCCGGGGCTCGATGCCGGTGTCGGCGACCAGCTCCTGCACCCCGTCCAGCCAGGCCGGGTCGGCGACCTCGGCCGCGGAGACGTTGACGCTGAGCACAGGTGTGCGGGAACCGAAACGGTCGTACCAGTCGCGGGCGGTGCGGCAGGCGTCCTCGAGCACCACCATGCCGAGGGCGCCGATGTGCCCGCTGTCCTCGGCCAGATCCACGAATCGCGCGGGTGTGAGGGTGCCCAGTTCCGGATGCCGCCAGCGCACCAGCGCCTCCACCGCCACCGGTGTCCGGTCGGTGAGCGCGACGATCGGCTGGAAGTCGAGGAAGAACTCGCCGCGGCCCAGCGCCACCGGCATGGCCGCGGTCAGCTCGGATCGGGTGTGCTCGCGGCGGCGGCGGTCGGCGTCGAACACCGCGTAGCGCCCGCGCCCGTCGGCCTTGGCCCAGTACATGGTGGTGTCGGCGGCCTGCAGCAGCTCGTCGGTCGTGGTGCGGCCCGAGCGCTGGGCGGTCACGCCGACGCTGGCGGTGACGGTGAGCCGGTGGCCGTGGATATCGAACGGCGCGGCGAACGCGTCGAGCACCGTCCGGGCCAGCCGGGCCAGTTCGCCGTTGCCCGCCGAGCGCGGCACCAGCACCACGAATTCGTCGCCGCCCATGCGCGCGACCAGGTGGTCCGGCTCGGTGATGCAGGCGGCGAGGCGGTCGGCGGCCTGGGTCAGCAGTTCGTCGCCGGACGCGTGCCCGAAGGTGTCGTTGACGGCCTTGAAGTGGTCGAGGTCCACGTAGCACAGGCCGACCAGGGCCTCGGGGTCGTCGAATGCGGCGGCGAGCGCGTCGAAGAAGCGGGTCCGGTTGGCCAGTCCGGTGAGCGGGTCGTGGTGGGCGCGGTGGTGCAGCCGCTCGCGCAGCACGCGCTGCTCGGAGATGTCCTCCACCAGCACGAGTGTGTACTGCGGCTGGCCCTGCTCGTCGCGGATCAGCGAGACGTTGATATTGGTCCACACCGTGTGGCCGTCGCGGTGCGGGTAGGCCTTCTCCAATTGCACGTTGTCGTGGTCGCCGCGCAGCACCCCGGCGTAGAGCTCCCACATGCCGGGTGCGTCGTCGGGATGGGTGAGTTCGCCGACGTTGAGTTCGGCCATTTCCTCCCGGCTGTAGCCGAGCATGGTGGCGAAGGCGGCATTGACCTCGATGATCCGGCCGGTCATATCCGACAGGCCGGTGCCGATCCCGGCCTGGGAGAACACGCCCCGCAGCCGGGCCTCGCTGGCGCGGAGCTGCTGTTCGGCCGCGCGCCGGGCCGCGATATCGGCGGTGCGCACGCTCTCCTGCTCGCTCAGCAGCCAGGCCCGGAAGGCCCGCACATAGCCGGTGGCGAAGGCGGCCAGCACCTCGCCTGCCCGGTCGCCGGGCACGCCGGTGGCGGCGAAATGGCTGGTCAGCACGTCGATGCTGCGGCCGAGCACCTCGTCGCCGACGAAATGCGCGCGCGCCAGCCGCACCCCGGCCGCGGCGGCGCGCGCGGTACCGCCGGTGCGGGCGACGGCATCGAGTTCGGCGGCCAGCCCGGCCAGCAGTTCCCGTACCTCGGCAACGCTCAGGGGCACGACGTGATCGCGGGTCCCGCCGCCGAGTGCGGCCGCCCAACGCTCGGCCAGATCGGCGTGCAGGACGTCGCCTGACCCTTCCCACGCCATAGAGATCGATCGTAGTCCGGCGATCCGGCACGTGTGAACCAGGCGCGTTTCGGTGGTTGCTCGAATACGATTGCGATGCTTTGCCTTCCGGTACCCGCGGCGGCGGGTTCTGTGTTCTCCAGAGAGGGTTTCGATGACCAGACCGAGTTGGGCGCCCGAGGGAATCGACCTGGACCGGCCCAGTGCCTCGCGGGTCTACGACTATTTCGTGGGCGGTATGCACAATTTCGAGATCGATCGGGTGCTGGCCCGGCAGATCGAATCGTTCACGCCGAATGTCGCCGAGGTCATGCGCGCCAACCGGGATCTGCTGCGCCGCTGTGTGCGGGGGCTCGTCGACGCCGGGATCACGCAATTCCTCGATCTCGGCTCCGGTATTCCGACGGTCGGCAACGTGCACGAGGTGGCGCAGGGCCGCAATCCGGAGTCGCGGGTCGTCTACGCCGATATCGATCCGGTCGCCGTCGCGCACAGCCAGGCGATCCTGGCCGACAACAAGTACGCGAGCGTCATCCAGGCCGACGTCGCCGATCCGGAGGCGATCCTGGCCGATCCGGAGACGACGCGGCTGCTGGACTTCGACCGGCCCATCGCGGTGCTGCTGCTCGGGGTGCTGCACTTCGTGCCCGACGAGGCCGATCCGGCGGCCCGGGTGGCCCGCCTGCAGGACGCCGTGGTGCCCGGCAGCTACCTCGCGATCACGCACGCCACCGCCGACGGGCAGCCCGCCGAGGTACTGGAGGCGCAGAAACTGTCCGGCCGCACCTCCACCGAGATCGTGCTGCGCTCCAGGGACGAGATCGCCGCCTACTTCGGCGACTGGGAGCTGCTGGAGCCCGGCCTGGTGCATCTCCCACTGTGGCGCCCGGAGAACCCCGCCGACGTCGGCTCGCAGCCGGAACTGTCGGGCGCCTACGGCGGGCTCGCGCTGAAGCATTAGCGCGGGAGTTGGTTGCGTTCGGAAGGGTTGCTGGGGAAGTGTTTTGGTGGTTATCCGACCGGTTGCTCGGGGCGCGACTGTATGGTGTGAGCGCCCTGTGATGGATGGAAGGATTGTGGTGCGTACACCTTTGCTGATGGTTGTGTTCGGATTGGCGCTGGCCGCCGGCGGCCCGAGTGCGGTGGCCGTGGCGGCCCCGGCTCCCGCCCTGCCGAATCTCGTTGTGCCCGTGGCGGAACCGATGGTGGTCGGCACCGACGCCAACGGTACGGCCGTGACGCTGTCGTCCGGGAACGAGCTCGTGGTGGCGCTACCGGACAACCCGTCCACCGGCTACCGCTGGCAGGTCGGCGAGACCGACGAGAACGTGCTGCACCAGGAGGGCGAGCCGCAGTTCCGGCCGAACCCGGGCGACCTGCTCGGCACCGGCCCGGGCACCTCGGTGTGGGCCTTCACCGCCGCCAACCCGGGCACCGTCCGGCTGTCGATGGTGTCGGTGCGTCCGGGATCGGCACCGGCACAGGAGTTCACGCTGAACGTCACGGTGAACTGAGCCGAATTCCCGCGAAACCGAACTGCCCTGCCATTCCCGAACTCGGAAATGACAGGGCAGCTCGTGTTTCAGGCGCCGCAGCTCAGGACACCGCGACCAACCGCGCGGTATTCGCGGCCTCGTCGTCGGTTGCCTCGTTGGCCGCCAGTTCCGCCTGTACCCGGTCGCGGTAGCGGGCGAGTTCCGCGGCCTTGGCGGGCTCGTCCCAGCCCAGGTGCGGGGCGACCAGATCCGCCACCGCCACGGCCGCGGTGAGGCCGCGGTCGGGCACCTCGATGGAGATGCGGGTGCGGCGGGTCAGGATGTCGTCGAGGTGCAGCGCGCCCTCGTGCGTGACGGCGTACACGGCCTCCGCGCCCAGATACTCGCTCGCGCCGGGCAGCGGCATGCCCAGTTCCGGTGCGGCGTCGATCATTCCGATCAGTTCCGTGGTCAGCGCGCCGTAGCGTTCGAGCAGGTGCGAGATCGTCTCCACCGGCAGCCCGGCCCGCGCCGCGACACCCTCGACGTCGTCGAGCATTTCGTGATAGCCGACCGCGCCGAGCAGCGGCAGGTTCTGGGTGACCGACGGCGCCATCCCCTGACCGAAGCCCGCCACCGCGGCATCCACCACGTCGGCGGCCATCACCCGGTAGGTGGTGTACTTGCCGCCCGCGACCACGAACAGCCCCGGAACCGGTTCGGCCACAGCGTGTTCGCGCGACAGCTTCGAGGTGTCGCTCGAAGCGCCGGACAGCAGCGGGCGCAGGCCCGCGTAGGTGCCGACGATGTCGTCCTCGGAGATCGGCTCGCGCAAAAGCGAATTCAGGTGGTCGAGGATGTAGCGCACGTCGGTGGCGGTGGCCACCGGGTGGTTGCGGTCCAGCGACCAGTCGGTGTCGGTGGTGCCGATGATCCAGTGCTCGCGCCACGGGATCACGAACAGCACGCTCTTCTCGGTCTTCATGATCAGACCGGTGCCCAGGTTCAGCCGCGCGCGCGGCACCATGATGTGCACGCCCTTGGACATGCGCACGTGGAACGGGAAATCCACGCCGGTCATGGCGTTCATCTCGTCGGTCCACACGCCCGTCGCGCTGATCACGCTGCGGGCCCGCACGTCGTAGGAGCGGCCGGTCTCCCGATCGGTCACCGTCGCGCCCACGACCTGCTCCCCCTCACGGAGCAGGCCGGTCACCCTCGTCCGGGTGAGCACCGTCGCGCCGTGCTGGGCGGCGGTGCGGGCGAGCATCATGGTGTGCCGCGCGTCGTCGACCTGAGCGTCGAAGTAGCGGATGGCGCCGGTCATGGCGTCCGCCCGCAGCGCGGGCGCCAATTCCAGTGCGCGCGTGCGGCTCAGGTGCTTGTGCATGGGCAGCGCGCGGGCCCCGCCCAGGGTGTCGTAGAGCGCGACGCCGGCGCCGATGTACGGGCGCTCCCAGTGATGCTGCAGCGGGAACAGGAACGACACCGGATGCACCAGATGCGGGGCCAGCCGGTTCAACAGCAGCCCGCGCTCCTTGAGCGCCTCCCGCACCAGCGCGAAGTCCAGCTGTTCCAGATAGCGCAGGCCGCCGTGGATGAGCTTGCTGGAGCGGCTGGAGGTTCCGGCCGCCCAGTCGCGGGCCTCGACCACGACCGTGGTCAGTCCGCGGGAGGCGGCGTCCAGTGCGGCGCCGGCGCCGACCACGCCGCCGCCGATCACCAGGACGTCGATGTCCTTGCGGCCCAGGGAGTTCAGCCCCTCGGCGCGGTACTGCGAATCCAATTGTGTTGTCACTGCAGTATTTCTCTCTCGTATTCGGTGATAGGTCACTCGTCGACGTCGACCCAGTCGAGGGTGCGCGACACGGCTTTCTTCCAGCGGGCGTAACCGCGCTCGCGCTGCTCGTCGGTCCAGGTCGGGGTCCAGCGCTTGGACTCCTGCCAGTTCTGCTCCAGCTCGCTGACGTCCTTCCAGAAGCCGACGGCGAGCCCGGCGGCGTAGGCGGCGCCCAGCGCGGTGGTCTCGGCGACCACGGGCCGCGACACCGGCACGCCCAGGAAATCGGCCTGCAGCTGCATGCACAGCTCGTTGGCGGTGACGCCGCCGTCCACACGCAGGACGTCCAGCTCGACCCCGGAATCGGCCTCCATGGCCTCCACGACATCGCGCGTCTGGTAGCAGATGGCCTCCAGGGCGGCGCGGGCGAGATGGGCATTGGTGCTGTAGCGGGACAGGCCGACGATGACGCCGCGCGCGTCGGAGCGCCAGTACGGCGCGAACAGCCCGGAGAACGCGGGCACGAAGTAGACGCCGCCGTTGTCGTCCACCTGGCGGGCCAGCGACTCGCTCTGTGCCGCACCGGAAATGATGCCCAGCTGGTCGCGCAGCCACTGGATGGCCGAACCGGTCACCGCGATCGAACCCTCCAGCGCGTACACCGGCTTGTCGGTGCCGAACTGGTAGGCGACGGTGGTCAGCAGGCCGTGCTGCGAGCGCACGATCTCCTCACCGGTGTTGAGCAGCAGGAAGTTTCCGGTGCCGTAGGTGTTCTTGGCCTCGCCCGGCCGGAAGCACAGCTGGCCGACGGTGGCGGCCTGCTGGTCGCCGACGACGCCCGCCACCGGGATCTCCGCCTGGAACGGGCCGTCGGCGGTGGTGGTGCCGAACAGGGCCGGATTCACCGACGGCTGAATCTCGGGCAGCATCGCGCGCGGCACGCCGAACAACTCCAGCAGCTCGTCGTCCCAGTCGAGGGTCTCCAGGTTCATCAGCATGGTGCGGCTGGCGTTGGTGACGTCGGTGACGTGGCGGCCGCCGCGGGAGCCGCCGGTGAGGTTCCACAGCACCCAGGTGTCGGCGGTGCCGAAGATCGCGTCGCCGCGCTCGGCGGCCTCGCGCACGCCGGGGACGTTGTCGAGAATCCACTTCAGCTTGCCGCCGGAGAAGTACGTGGCGGGCGGCAGGCCGGTCTTGTGGCGGATGGTGTCGGCGTGCCCGGCGCGTTCCAGCTCGGTGACGATGCGGTCGGTGCGGGTGTCCTGCCACACGATGGCGTTGTAGTAGGGGCGTCCGGTGCGCTTGTTCCAGACGATGGTGGTCTCGCGCTGGTTGGTGACGCCGACCGCGGCCAGGTCCTCGGCGGTCAGATCCGCCTTCGCCAGTGCGGTTTTGATGACGGTGCTGGTGCGCTCCCAGATCTCGGCCGGGTTGTGTTCGACCCAGCCGGCGCGCGGCAGGATCTGCTCGTGTTCCAGCTGCCAGCGGGCGACCTCGTTGCCGCCGTGGTCGAACACCATGAAGCGAGTGCTGGTGGTGCCCTGGTCGATGGCTCCGACATACCGGGTCATCGCGGGTTCCTTTCGGGAAAGACGATGGGGGAGAGGGTGGTTCGATGGACCGTGATTCAGAAGACCATGGCGGACACCAGGCCCGCGAGCGCGCCGCCGGCCAGCGGGCCGAGCACCGGCACCCACGCGTAGGCCCAGTCGTTGTTCTTGGGCTGCGGTGCGGGGGTTTCGGCGGGCGCGCCGGAACCGGCGGGCACCCGCGCGGGTGTCGTGCTCTGCACCGGCAGCACGGCGTGCGCCAGCCGCGGGCCGAGGTCGCGGGCCGGGTTGATCGCGTACCCGGTCGGGCCGCCGAGCGAGGCGCCTATGCCCACGACCAGCAGTGCCGCCGCGAGCGGGCCGAGGCCGGTCGGGGTCTTGCCGATGCCGATGATGACCAGCACCAGGACGAAGGTGGCGATCACCTCGGTGGCGAAATTCCAGCCGTAGGAACGGATTTCGGGGGCGGTGGAGAAGACGCCGAGCTTCTTGGCGCCGTCGGATTCGGCGTCGAAATGCTTCTTGTAGGCCACGTACACGATGCACGCGCCGAGGAACGCGCCGAGCATCTGCCCGCCCAGATAGGCGATCGTATTGCCGAAGGTGATGGCGACCCCGGGCGCGTACTCGTCCGCGCCGCTGGAGAGGATCCCGATCGTGACGGCCGGGTTGAGGTGGCCGCCGGTCTTGTAGGCGACGTACACGCCGCCGAAGACGCCGAGCCCCCACCCGAAGTTGATCAGCAGCCAGCCGCCGTCGAAGCCCTTGGTCTTGGCCAGCAGCACGTTGGCGACTACACCGGCACCCAGAATGATCAGTACGCCCGTGCCGAGGGCCTCGCTGAGAAATATCTCGCCGAAGTTCACCGTTGAGCCTCCGTCTAACATCGGCCACTCGTGCGGCCGTCCTGAATGTGACGGTACGGTCGCGGTTTCGACCCGGACATAGGGGTCATTCGACAATGTCGAACCGCGGGGGTGGAGCATGATCTTGCTGATCGCTACTCTACGGCGGTCGTGAGGAATATGGCCCAGGTCACACCCCATGGGTATGTGTGTCGCCGGGTAGCGCGCGTGTTCGACATCGTCGAAAGCGTGAATGCGAGTTAGGTTGCGTGCATGCCGGGTCCGATTCAGTCGATCGAGCGCGCGGCGGCCGTCCTGCGACTGCTCGCCCGCTCCGGCCGCCTCGGGGTGGGCGATATCGCCGCCGCGCTCGGGCTGGCGAAGCCGACCGCGCACGGCATCCTGCGCACCCTGCAGGGCGTCGGGTTCGTCGTGCAGGACGCGGGCAGCGGCAAGTACCGGCTGGGCGCGGCGATGGGCAAGGTCGGCACCGGTTACCTGGACCCGAACGACCTGCGGTCGCGGGCGATCAACTGGGCCGACGCGCTGGCGGCCCGAACCGGCGAGGCGGTGCGGATCGCGGCGCGCGCGGGTGACGACGGCGGTGTGCTCGTGGTGCACCACGTATTCCGCCCCGACAACACCGAGCAGGCGCTGGAGGTCGGCGAGCGGCTGCCCGCTCACGCGACCGCGCTGGGCAAGGTGCTGCTGGCCTACGACGCGGATCTGGCGGCGCGGGCGCGCGGCGGCGAGCTGAGCGCGCTGACCCACCGGACGGTGATGGACCGGGCGGCGCTGGATCGGGAGCTGACGCGGGTGCGGCAGGACGGGTGGGCGGGGGAGATCGAGGAGTTCCGTTCCGGCGTGGCCGGGATCGCGGCACCGATCCGGGCGCACGGCGGGCTGGTGGTCGGGGCCGTCGGCATCATGGGTCCGGTCGATCGGATCTGCGATGCCCGGCTGCGGTTCCGGGCGACGCCGGTCCGGCAGGTGCGCGATGCGGCGCGGGCGGTGTCGCGGGAGCTCGGCGCGCAATGACGGTGGGATACACGAGATTTCCGCCGTTTCGCCGGTTTCGCTCGATCGGCGTGTTGCAATCTCCTTGTCCCCGAACCGGATACCCGACAGGAAGCCGCCACGGATGACGCAGCGATACGTTCTGGCCCTCGATCAGGGCACCACGTCCACCCGGTGCATCCTGTTCGATCACCGCGCGCGCCTGGCGGGAGTGGCGCAGCGCGAGCATCGGCAGCACTATCCGCGGCCGGGCTGGGTCGAACAGGACGCCACCGAGATCTGGCGCACGGTGGAGCGCATCATTCCGCAGGTGCTGCGCGATTCCGGGATCGGCGCGGAACAGATTGCGGCGGTGGGGATTGCGAACCAGCGCGAGACCACCGTGGTGTGGGACCGCCGCACGGGCGTGCCGGTCGGCCGCGCCATCGTCTGGCAGGACGTGCGGACCGAGGATCTGGTCCGGGAGTTCGAGGACGCCCCGGGTGCGGAGCGGATCCGGGAACTGTGCGGCCTGCCGCTGGCCACCTACTTCGCCGCGCCCCGATTACGCTGGTTACTGGATACCGTGCCGGGGCTACGCGAGCGGGCCGAGCGCGGCGACGTGCTGTTCGGCACGATGGAGAGCTGGCTGGTCTGGAATCTCACCGGCGGCGTCGACGGCGGGCTGCACGTCACCGACGTGACCAATGCCAGCCGCACGCTGCTGATGAATCTGGCCACCCGCGCCTGGGATCCGGAACTGTTGCGGTTCTTCGGAATTCCCGCGGCGATGCTGCCGCGGATCCAGTCGTCGACGGCATCGTTCGGCAGCACCCGCAGCCTGGTGCCGGGCATCCCGATCGCGGCCGCGCTGGGCGACCAGCACGCCGCGCTGTTCGGCCAGACCTGTTTCGCCCGTGGGGAAACCAAGTGCACCTACGGCACCGGCGCCTTCCTGATGATGAATACCGGCAGCGAGCTGGTGCAATCCGAGCACGGGCTGCTGACCACCATCGGCTACCAGATCGGGGACGAACCCGTGTACGCGCTGGAGGGGCCGGTCGCCATGACCGGTTCGCTGGTGCAGTGGGTGCGCGACAACATCGGGCTGGTCGGCACCGCCCCCGAGATCGAAACCCTCGCGCGCACAGTGGAAGACAACGGCGGGTGCTATCTGGTGCCCGCGTTCTCCGGCCTGTACGCGCCGCACTGGCGCAGCGATGCCCGCGGTCTGCTCATCGGGCTGACCTCCTACGTCACCAAGGGGCATATCGCGCGCGCGGTGCTCGAGGCGACGGCGTGGCAGACCCGCGAGGTGGTCGACGCGATGAACGCCGATTCGGGCCTGCAGGTGCGGGCGCTGCGCGTCGACGGCGGCATGACCTCCGACAACCTGCTCATGCAGATCGTCGCCGACGTCCTCGACGTCCCGGTGATGCGCCCCTTCGTCTCCGAGACGGTCTCCCTGGGTGCGGCGTACGCGGCCGGACTCGCCGTCGGCTACTGGCCGGATCTGCAAGGGCTGCGCGGAAATTGGCGAGTAGCCGCGCAGTGGGTGCCGCGCATGGACCCGACCCACCGCGAGCGAGAGTACGAGAACTGGCAGCGCGCCGTGGAACTGACCTTCGGCTGGATGCGCTCGACACGCGGCACCCCCGCGGGCGGCCGGGCCCGCTGATCTGGCTGGCAGGTATTTCCGGCGGGCGCGGCAAGCCCGGCGCGACGATCCGAACCGGGCTTGCCGCGTCGTCCCCGCTATCCGGGCAGGCAGCCCTTGGCCTTCAGGTCCGCGAAGACCTCGTTGGAGACGGTGACGGAGGTGCCGGGCTGGACGTTGGCCAGCGCGTCGACGCCGACCTGATTCTGGATGGAGCAGCCGAGCAGCTCCGCGGTGACGGTGATGGTCTCGTCCGCATGGGCCACACCGGACCCCAGGACGGCCGCGCCGGCGAAAGCCAGCGCGACGGCGCCGGTTTTGACGAATCGCATTCGGATCTCCTCGTGATCGACATCGGGTGCGGCAGAACCGGTCGTTTGTCCAGGTGAACTGGGGTTTCTCGGGCGCCACCGCGATTGCGGGCCCCAGACTATGCGGTGCGCTGTGAGTCTGCCGTGGAGGCCTGGAGACTTGCCGGATCTCGGGGTTTCGATCGCGGGATCACCACCGGAGGTCGATCAGCGGAGATCGCGGGCGAGGCGGGCCGCGCCGGTCGCCAGGTAGCTGCCGGTCATGGTGACCAGCGGTGCGGCCGCGCTGCGCGGTACGTCGCCGCGCACCAGATGCCCCGCCCCGTGCGCGGTGTCGAGGAAGTCGACCATCAGTGCCAGGCGCTGCCACCGGCGGCGGTCGCCGTCGGACGCGGTCAGGTACCCCAGTCCCAGCGCCAGCGCCCGAGCGCCGAAAATGCGGGTGAGATAGACGGATTCGGGTGTCAGCCGCATGCCGAACAGTCGCCCGAGCCGCCTGGGTGCGGCCAGGGAGCCGACGCCCAAAACGATGCGGCCGACCGCCAGGGCCTGTAGTGCCGTCGCCAGCCCACGGTCGGCGCCCGCTGCGTGCCCCTGCGCTGTCTGGTTCGGTGCTGCCTTGCCCTGCGTTGCTTGATCCCGGGCCGCCTGGCTCTGCACTGCGTGACTTTGTGCTGCCTGCTTGTCTGCCATGGTTTCGAGCTTCCTCGGGTGGGCGGGTCGAGGCGATTACCTGCTGGGTAAGAGTTGGTGGGTTCGGGGCGAGTGCCGAGATCCTGCGCCCTTTCGATGTCGCACATGCGCCGGAGTTCGGGCAGTTTCAATCAATGATTGAAACATTGTTTGAGCGTGTGTTTCACTGGCTGCCATGAATGAGCGCAGTGAGCGAATCGCCGACACGGCGCGCGTCGCGCAGAGCGGGGCCGAGGGGCAGCGGGGTGCGGCCGTCGGCGAGAACGCCGCGGTGGGCACTCGGGAGCGGCTGCTGGCCGCAGCCGAGCGGCTGCTGCTGACCGAACGGTACGACGATGTGTCGGTGCGCGCCATCTGTGCCGCGGCACAGGCGAATCCGGCCGCGGTGCACTATCACTTCGGATCCAAGGACGCGCTGGTGTCGGCCCTGCTGGAGGACCGGCTGGGGCCGCTGTGGGCCGACCGGCTGTCGGCCCTGACCACGGCGCACGCCCCGGTCCCGGAACTCGTCGAGGCGCTGATCGAGCCGTTCGTCGAGCTGTCCGCCGATCCCGTGGGCCGCCTGCACCTGCGGCTGCTGGCGCAGTTCGTGCTGGGCAGGCACACCGGTGCGTGGCAGCAGCCCTGGTTCCGGATCGACTCCTGGACCGGGCTGCTGCCGGGCGTCGACGCCGCCGACAGCGGACGCCGGTGGATGCTGGCATTCGAATTGATCATCACGCGGTTCGGCGGGGCGCAGCGGGTCATGTCGCGCGAATCGATTGCCGCACTGCGCGATTTCGTCGTGGCCGGGCTGACCACTCCGTCCGGGAGTGACCGATGAACGACGTCTTCGCACCGGCCACACTGGGCCCGATCACGTTGCGCAACAGGGTGATCAAGGCGGCCACGTTCGAGGGGCGAACCCCCGACGCCCTCGTCACCGACGATCTGATCGAATTCCACCGCGAGGTCGCCGCGGGCGGGGTGGCGCTCACGACGGTCGCCTACTGCGCGGTCGCGCCGGGCGGCCGCACGGACCGCCACCAGCTGTGGATGCGGCCGGAAGCGGTTGCGGGACTGCGGAAGCTGACCGACGCCGTGCACGCGCAGGGCGCGGCCGCCAGTGCGCAGATCGGGCACGCGGGCCCGGTCGCGAACGCGGCCTCCAACCGGGCGCCCGCCCTCGCGCCGAGCCGGATGTTCAGCCCCTTGGGCATGCGCCCCATGAAGGTTCCCGACGCCACCGAGATCCGGCAGCTCGTGGCCGCCCACGCGGACGCCGCGCGCCTGGCCGAGCGGTCGGGGTTCGACGCGGTCGAAATCCATTTCGGGCACAACTATCTGGTGAGTTCGTTCCTGAGCCCGCTGCTGAATCGGCGCACCGACGGATACGGCGGGTCGGCGGTCAACCGGGCGCGGCTGGCCCGCGAGATCGCCTGCGCCGTCCGCGAAGCCGTGGGCGACCGGCTGGCGGTGACGGCGAAGCTGAACATGGAGGACGGCGTGCGGGGCGGTCTCACCGTCCCGGAGTCACTGCAGGCCGCGGCCTGGCTGGAGGCCGACGGGGCACTGGACGCCCTCGAATTGACCGCGGGCAGTTCGCTGCTGAACCCGATGCTGCTGTTTCACGGCGCGGCACCGCGGCGGGAATTCGCGAAAGTGCTTCCGGCCCCGGCACGGTGGGGCTTCCGCCTGGCCGGGCGGGCCTTCCTGAAGGAGTACCCGTATCGCGAGGCGTATCTGCTGGAGCGGGCCCGCCAGTTCCGCCGTGAGCTGTCGATGCCGCTGATCCTGCTGGGCGGCATCACGAATCTGGAGACCATGCGCGCGGCGATGGCGGAGGGGTTCGACTTCGTCGCGATGGGCCGGGCTCTGCTGCGCGAACCGGATCTGTTGCACCGCATCCGATCCGATGCGGCCACGCAATCGGCGTGCATCCACTGCAACGAATGCATGCCGACGATCTACACCCGCACCCGCTGTGTCTACCGCCCTGACCGAACCCCCGAACCGATCGCCCCGGCCGAGTAGGTCCCGCCGGGGCGAGTGAGATTCGTTGCGGCAGTGGTGCTGTCCGACACCGGTCCGATCTCGCAGCGCACCGAGGCTGTGATCGGCCGAATGAGAGGAGAAGAACATGACCGGACGTCTCGCCGGACGCGTCGCCGTGATCAGCGGCGCCGCATCGGGAATGGGCGCCTCGCACGCCCGCGCATTCATCGCCGAGGGCGCCGACGTCGTGCTGGGCGATATCGCCGTCGACGCGGGCAAGCAGCTCGCCGACGAACTCGGCGAGCGCGCGGCCTTCGCGGAACTCGACGTCACCCGCGCCGCGGACTGGGAGGCGGCCGTGGCCACCGCGCTGGACCGGTTCGGCAAGCTCGACGTCCTGGTCAACAATGCCGGAATCCTCGACGGCGGCCCGCTGGGCAGCTATACCGAGGCGCAGTGGCAGCGGGTGCTGGCCGTGAATCTCACCGGACCGTTCCTCGGCCTGTCGGCGGCGCGCGATGCGCTCGTGGCCGCCCGCCCGGCATCGGTCGTCAACATCTCCTCCGCCGCGGGCATGCAGGGTGTCTCCGGTATGCACGCCTACACGGCCTCGAAGTTCGGGCTGCGCGGGTTCACCAAATCGGCGGCGCTGGAGCTGGCGCCGCACGGCGTGCGCGTCAATTCCGTGCACCCGGGCGGCATCGTGACGCCGATGATCGGCGCGCAGCCGGGCGCGGTGACCATCGACCTGAACGAGAGCACGCTGACGCGGCTGGGCACGCCCGAGGAGGTCTCCGGCCTGGTGGTGTACCTGGCCTCCACGGAGTCGAGCTACTGCACCGGCGGCGAATTCCTGGCCGACGGCGGGATGACCGCGGGCTCCACCTTCGGCTGAGCCCCAGCAGTGGATCCTCGCTTCGGCGGACCGGGCAGCGCCAGGGTGAGCACGCCGAGCCCGAAGGCCACCACCGCGATCGCCGACAGCATGGTGATACTCCCCGCCAGCGTGTGCGCGCGGAAGAACACGGTGCTCAACACGGCCAGCCCGACCGCGTTGCCGACCTGCTCGAGGGTGGGCACCGTGCCCGAAGCCTCCGCCATCCGGTGCTCGTCCAAACCGGCCAGCATGAGCGGCTGCAGCGGCACCCCGAACAGCCCGATGCCGAACCCGGAGATGAACACCGGCACCACGGCCAGCGCGAGGCTGACATCGCCGTCGGTGATGTAGAGGTACCCGGCCGCGATGGCCACGCATCCGCCGTAGACGGTGACCCCGGCCGAGAGCGCGCGAACCCCCCAGAAGTGGATGAACACCGGCGACAGCAGCGCCCCGGCGCCCGCGCCCAGCGCGAAGGGCGTCATCGCGATGCCGGTCCGCAGGGGCGACCAGTGCAGCACGTCCTGCAGCAGGATCGAGGCGGCGAATACGAAGGCGGTGAAGAGCCCGAAGAAGATGGTCACCAGGATCGAGCCGACGGCGAATCGTCGTTCGGAGAACAGATCCAGGCGCACCAGCGTCGTGCGACCGCCCCGCTCGCGGCGGCGCTGGTGTGTCACGAATACCGCCGCCAGCGCCAGCGCGGCGATGATCATCGCGAAATGTGCGGGCCGCCAACCCCGTTGCTGCACATCGGCCAGCGCCGACAGCAGCAGGAACAGGCTCACGATGGACAGCGTCGCACCACCGAAGTCCATCCGCTCGCGCTCCGGCGCCCGGCCCAGATGCAGGTACTTGTAGGCCAGTACCGCGGCCAGCAGGCCGAGCGGCACGTTCATCCAGAAGATCGAATGCCAGCCCAGCCCACCGATATTCAGGGTGATGAGCACGCCGCCCACG
Organism: Nocardia mexicana NBRC 108244; assembly: GCF_001613165.1. Classification (GTDB taxonomy): domain Bacteria; phylum Actinomycetota; class Actinomycetes; order Mycobacteriales; family Mycobacteriaceae; genus Nocardia; species Nocardia mexicana. The sequence continues at coordinate 17,076 of NZ_BDBV01000067.1, read as the reverse complement.
ATCGGCCCGAGCATGCCCGCGAAGCCCGCCGTCGCCCCGTACAGCGCGAAGACGAGCTGGTGCCGCTCGCGCGGAAAGCTGGCGGTGAGAATCGCGATGGTCTGCGCCGCCATCCCGGCCCCGGCGACCCCCTGCGCCACCCGGGCAACCACCAGTTCGGTTGCGGTATCCGATATTCCGCACCACACCGACGCGGCGGTGAAGGCGGCCACCGATGCCAGGAACATGGTGCGGCGGCCGACGAGGGCGCCGACGCGGGCCGCGATCAGCAGGGTGCAGGCGAACGCCAGCGAGAATCCCGCCACCATCAGCAGTTGCGCGGTCTGCGAGGCGTGCAGGTCGCGGGTGATGTCCGGCAGTGCGGTATTCACGATCGTCACGTCGATCATCTGCATGAAGACCGAGATGAGACATCCGGCGAACGCCAGCCAGGCGGCGAGTTCGCCGGACGGGGGAGTGACCGCGGTGGGGGTACGGGCCTCCGTCACCGGCAGACCTCCTGTCCGTGGTTCGAATGTGCCGGTGCCGCCGGGAGTTTCGGTCCGGCCTGCGTCGCGGACTCGGCAGCGGCCGAATCGGGCTCCGCCGCGTTCTCGCCGGCTGCGGACGCATCGCCGGCGAGGATCAGCGCCGCCAGCTTCGTCCCGGCCTGTGCCAGGTTGAACGATCGGCCCGTCTGCAGCGACACCAGTTCGATGCCGAAGGTTCTGCTGATCCGGGCGCCCAGTTCGACGGCCATCAGCGAGTCCAGGCCGAGGTCGGAGACGGGGACCGTCGCGTCGATGGAATCCGGTGCGACGCGCATGATCTCGGCGAGTTCCGCGGTGAGCATGCGGGTCACGGCCGGACCGCGCGCGTCGACGTCCATGGCGGACAGCTCGGCCCTGATCCGCGTCAGCCGCGAGGTGTCGTGGGCCGGAGTTCCGGCCCGGCCGGTGCGGTTCGGCTGGGGGAAGGCCGCGGCCGCGACGACCTCGAGGTACTTGGCGACCTGCTCGTCGGCGTCACCGGCAAATCGGCAGCCGATCCCGGCCATGGCAATGTCCGACATTGAGATCCTCCGATTTCGGACAGTCGAAAACGTCATTCCCGACCCGGGGAATGGTTCGAATGGCGTCACTGTCGCAGACGGGAGCGTGGCTATCCCACTCAACGCATGAACGTTCCGGAATGACACAGAAGTCGCGTGGAGCCGTTGTGAGTCAGCCCAACGCCTTGTGATGCAGTCGTTTTCCGGCGTTGTGGCACGACGAAGCAACGGGCGGCGGGCGCCTGTCAGGCATGTCGCACGCGGCGATGACCGGGCAACGTGCCGGGGCTCAGCGGCCTGTGGGCTCGCTCGCGTCCGGCCGCGTGAGTGCCGCCTCGAACATCGGCCAGGACTTGTGCAGGTCCTCTTCCCAGTAACCCCAGGAGTGGGTCCCGGCGGGACGGAAGTCGAAGGTGGCGGGAACGTTCAACTGCCGCAGGCGTTCCTGCAGCTGACGGGTGCACACATTGGTGACCACCTCCAGCGGCGCGCCGAAGAACAACTGATACATCAGCTGCACGACGTCGCCGCGGGCGCCGTCGAGATTGTCGTACGGCCCGGGCAGGCCGTTGCCGGTGGAGACGTAGACGGCGGTGCCGCGCAGCCGCTCGGCGTGCAGGTAGGGATCGTTGGCGGCCCAGGCCGGATCGCCGGGCGGGCCCCACATATTGAGTGCGTTGCCGCGCTGCCCGGTGACGACCGCCTGCACCATGGCCTGCCCCTGCGGGTCGCTGGTGCGCACGCAGCCGCTGTACGAGCCGATGGCCCGGTACATCTCGGGTGCGCCGATGGCCAACTGGAATACCGAGGTGCCGGCCATGGAGAGCCCCGCGATGGCGTTGGCGCCGCTGCCGCGGAAGGCGGCGTCGATGATCGGCGGCAGCTCGTAGGTGAGGAAGGTGGCCCACCGCTGGCGGCCCAGGACCGGGTCGTCGGCGCGCCAGTCGGTGAAGTAGCTGCCCGCACCGCCGAACGGGATCACGACGTTGACCTGCTTGTCACGGAAGAACTCCACGAGATCGGTGGTCTCGAGCCAGTTTCCGTCGGATCCGCCGTTGGCGCCGTTGAGCAGGTAGAAGGTCGGGGCGGGCCGGTCCGGGTCGGCGGCACGCAGCACCGTGGTCCGGGTGACGGTGTTCATCGCCGCGGAATACACGCCGACATCGAACATTCGGTCGGAGATGGCGCGAATGTCGTCGATGCGCGCGCCGTTCGGCGCGGTGAGCGGTTCGCCCGCGACGGGTTCGGCCCCCGCGAATCCGGTGGCGCCCACGCTGGTGACGAGCATGGCGCTGACGAGCACCGTGGCCGCGGTGAGCAGGCCCCGCGACACGCGCTCCGACTTCATCGCACCCCGCTCTCGACACCGTAAACCGCTTTCGAGTCAACAACATCACAGCGGGGTAACGCCAGTGTCGGGAGAAATGTTGTGGCCGTTCCCAGGTCGTTCGCGGGGCAAGTTACCTCCGGTCCCAAAGTTTCGGCGGGCGGGCTTGCGGGATGGAACAGGGATAACTAATATCCCCATTATGAAAATGGGTGAGGGAGTCGAGTGGAGCCTGCACTGCTGTGTGACGCTGGCCTGGCTCGACGGTGAGCCCCCGGTGTCGATCGCGCGGCTCGCGGGGTGGTTCGACCTGCCGGTCGAATACCTCAAGAAGCGCCTGCAGGCCCTGGTGCGTGCCGGGATCCTGGCCTCGACTCCCGGCGTGCGGGGTGGATTCACCCTGGCCCGCCCACCCGAGCGGATCACGCTGCTCGATGTGGTCACGGCGGTGGAGGGAGGTGTGGATCCGTTTCGCTGCACCGAGATTCGGCAGCGCGGCGGCAGCGGGCGCTCGGCGGGCAGCGAGTTCACCAAGCCGTGCGGAATCGCGACGGCCATGCGCCGCGCGGAGCTGGCCTGGCGCCGCGAACTGGCCGCGCAGACCGTCGCGGATCTGGTAGCGGATGCGCCCGCGAGTTCGGCGGCGCGGACGCGGCGGGGGTTTGCTGTAGCGGAGGGCTGAACCGGGATCCTTACTGGCCCAGGTGGATTCCGGCGAAGAGCGGGTCGGAATTATGGGTGGGCAGGTTCGGTGTGCGGGAATGGCCGGGCGCGTCGTCACGCGTCGTCACGCGTCGCCCGGCGGCGACTGCCGCGGGTTGTAAATGGGGACATTCAGTATCTCGAATTAATACCGAAGGAGGAGATCATGGCCGGAATAGTGGTGGTGGGCGGGGGTTTCGCCGGGGTGTGGAGCGCCGCGAGCGCGGTTCGGCTGGCTCGGTCGCACGGCGTGGATGTCCCGGTGACCCTGGTGTCGGCCGGGGACGATCTGGTGATCCGGCCGCGCCTGTATCAGGCCGAGCCGGACCGCATGCGGGTGGCGCTGGACCGAATCCTGGGGCCGATCGGGGTGCGCCGGGTGGCGGCGACCGCGACGGGGATCGATACCGCCCGCCGCACGGTCGCCACCGTCGGCCGTGACGGCACCGCCGGTGAAATCGGCTGGGACCGACTGGTTCTCGCCACCGGAAGCCGGCTGATCAGGCCGACCCTGCCCGGCGCGGAACTCCTGCACGATGTCGACACGCTGCCCGCGGCCGCCGCACTCGACGCACATTTGCATCGACTGCCGGAAACGCCGCCTCGCGACGGCCGGTTCACCGCCGTCGTCGTCGGCGCCGGTTTCACGGGGCTCGAGATCGCGACCGAGCTGGTGGATCGGCTCCGGGCGATCGCCGCGAAACGGGCTGCGGGCGAACGGGTCCGGGTCGTGCTGGTGGAGCGGGCCGACGTGATCGGGCCGGAGCTGGGTGCGGGTCCGCGCCCGCAGATCCTCGGCGTGCTGTCGAGCCTCGGGGTGGAGCAGTGGGTCGGGGCGAGCCTGGCCGCGGCGGATGCGGACGGTGTGGAGCTGTCGGACGGCACGCGCATCCCGGCGGCCACCGTGGTCTGGACGGCAGGAATGCAGGCCAGCCCGCTCACCGCCGCCATCCCCGGCGAGCGAGATCGGCTGGGGCGCTTGGAAGTCGGCGACGAGCTGCAGGTCTCCGGCGTGCCGGGCGTCTACGCCGCGGGCGACACCGCCGCCGCGGCCGCCGAACCGGGGCACCGGGTGATGCAGAGCTGCCAGCATGCCCTGCAGCTCGGCAAGTTCGCCGGGCACAATGCGGCCGCCGACCTGCTCGGGCTGGCTCCCGCGCCGTTCGCGGCCACCCCGTACGTCACGTGCCTCGACCTCGGCTCCACGGAGGCCGTGTTCACCAACGGCTGGGACCGCACGGTGGTGTCGACCGGCGAGACGGCCAAGGCGCGCAAGCGCAAGGTGAACGAGCTGTGGATCTATCCGCCCGTCGACGACGCCGACGAACTGCTGCGCCAGGCAGACTATCGGTTCTCGCACCGGCAGATCGGCGAACCGCAGGTGGCGTGAGCTACGGGTGAGAGCCGTCAGAATATGCGGTCGGCCGGTGCCAGCCGGTCGGCCGCGGCGGAGATCCGCGCGACCAGCTGCCACGGCCGGTTGGCATCGGTCGACGCCTTGCCGCTGGTCAGGATCGCTCCGGACAGCCCGCGCTCGGGATCGGCCCAGCCGTACTGGGTGGTCAAACCGCTTCGGCCGAAATGGTTTCCGGTGTGGGCGCCGAACTTCGACCGGCGTCCGCCCAGTTCGAAGCCCGCCCGGCTGACCCGCCCCGCCGCACCCGGCAGCCATTTCGCCGGGCGCACCGCCTCGCGCAAGGTGTCGGGCCGGATGATCCGCACGCCGTCGAGTTCGCCACCGCGGGCGAGGATTTCATAGAACCGCGACAGCTCGGAGGCGGTGGTGACGAGGTTGCCCGAGGGGAGCTCCGCGGTGAGGAACGCCCGGTTGTCCGCCTCGGACACCGGGCCGCTCAGTCCGCCGCCGAGTGCCTTGTGCGCCAGGAACTTCCACACCCGCCCGGGTGGCGGGCCGGTCCGCACGCTGGGCACGATCAGGTCGACGTCCTCGGGTCGCACGCCGAAGGTGGTCCACCGGAAGCCCAGCGGATCCAGGACCCGGTCGGTCAGGTGCTCGCGCATCCGCTTGCCCGTGGCCCGCTGCACCAGCAGCCGCTGGATGAGACCGCTGGTCATCGCGTGATAGACGCGGAACCGGCCCGGCCGCCAGCTGGGGGTGAGGTCGGCCAGCGCCCGGACCGCCAGCTCCTCGTCGAGCACCAGCTCGGCGCCTTTGTAGGGCGGGGTGATGAAGGGGATTCCGGCCGAATGCGACAGCACGTCCCCGATCGTGATCGCCTGCTTGCCGTTCGCCGCGAACTCCGGAATGTACTGGCACACAGGGTCGTTCAGCGCGAACGCACCCTGCTCCAGGAGCATGAACATCACCGTGGCCGAGACGCCCTTGGCGGTGGAGAAACCGCAGAACGGCATGTCCGGCGTCACGAGGACCTTCTCGGTGTCGGCGCCGTCGCCGGGTGCGTTGCCGCGAGAGTGCCCGATCGCCCGATTCAGCACGATCTTCCCCTGGCGCCGCAGGCACACCTGGATGGCGGGCGTCGTCCCCAGCCGGTACCAGTCGAGCACCGCCGCCCAGACGTCCTCGACCGCACCGCGCGTCATCCCGGCGTCGGCCGGATCGTCCTCGTGCCCCGCCGTCGTCACCGAGTCGACGTCGCGGGGGACGGTCACCATCGGGTTGGTCATTTCAGCCAGCATAGTTACGCTGCGCGGGCGTGATCGGCGCGGCGGGTCTGCGGTGATCCGCAGCCGGTCGGGAGCCCGGTTCGAAGCCGGAAGGTTGGGATGCCGGTGAGCAGTCCGCCGCGATCCGCACGTCTACACGGCGGGCGCGGCGGCGCCCTCAACGACAGCAGGCCCTGTGCGGTGATCCGGCGGTGCAGCCTCGCGGTCGATGCCGTGGGCGACCGGTGCGGATCCATCGAGGCGGGCCGGGACGTAGGGCACCTGGACCGGCATGTACGCGCCCTAATCCGTTGGCGGACAATAGGATCTCGCTGAGTGCAACTCGTGGGGTGGCGGGTAGGGCACCGTTACCGTCGGGGCATGAGCACCTCCGGGCGGCGACCCTTGAAGACCACGACGGGTATCACCGGATCGCCGGAGGTGTACGCGGCGGCGATCGATTCCGGCAGGTCCACGCTGGCGGCGGCGGTGGAGGTGGCGAAGATCGCCGAGGCCAACAGGATCGACGCGCTGTTCGCCGCGGACCTGCTCAGCTTCGGCGCGCAGGGCGCGATCGGCGCGCAGGAGCCGCTGGTCCTGGTCTCGGCGCTGAGCGCGGTCACCTCGCACGTCGGGCTCATCGCGACGGTGACCACGACCTTCCACCATCCGTACAACCTGGCGCGGCTGTTCGGCACCCTCGACCACGTCAGCAACGGGCGGGCGGCCTGGAATGCGGTGACGTCGTCGGTGGGCGAGGAGAACTACGGGGACGGCGAGCTGCCCGGGCCCGACGAGCGGTACGTCCGGGCGGCGGAGTCGCTCGAGGTCGTCAACGCGCTGTTCGACAGCTGGGGTCCCGGCGCGCTGACCCCGGACGGCGCGGGCGGTGCGGTCCTGGATGCGGGCCGCGTGCGGCCGATCGACCACGTCGGGCGCTACTTCACCGTCCGCGGCCCGCTGAATATTCCGCCGCTGCCGCAGCGGCGGCCGGTCCAGTTCCAGGCCGGTCAGTCCGAGGGCGGCATCGAACTCGGCGCCCGATTCGCCGAGGTGGTGTTCACCTCGCTGCCGACCCTGGAGGACGCGGCGACCTACGCCAAGCGGATCCGGGCGCGGGCCGCCGAACTGGGCCGGGCCGATGGGCTGCCGCTGATCATGAGTTCGCTGCACGCGACGTACGGGGCGACGGAGGCCGAGGCGCGGCGCGCGGTACGCGAGCGGGACGAGGCGACCGATTTCGAGGCGGGGCGGCTGCGGCTGGCCGATATGCTCGGCGGTGATATCGATCTGTCGGAGCTGCCGCTGGATCGGCCGATTCCGGACCACCTGCTGCCCGACGTCCGTGCGGTCCGTCGGCGGCGCGGACGGGTGGAGATCTTCAGCCGCTTCGCCCGTCAGGGAAAGACGTTGCGGGAGTTGATCATCGCCTCGAAGGACACCGGGCACTGGGCGGTGGCGGGGACGCCGGAGCAGATCGCGGACGCGGTGCAGGAGCGCTACGACGCCGGTGTCCTGGACGTGCTCGGTCTGGGCGGGCTCGACGACACGCGCTCCCGCGACTTCGTTCTCAATGGACTTCTGCCCGAACTGCGTCGGCGGGGTATCGCCGGGACCGATTACGCCGGGGCCACCTTCCGCGACAATCTGGAACTGCCGCCGCTGCCCGCCGCCCGGTAACGATCGCCCGGGCGGCGACTTCGGCTACGCGGCAGGCGCGGCGCCGCCCTCGACGAACAGCAGGCGCAGGTCGATCGCTCCCTCGCGCACGGACTTGGCGTGCTGGTATTCGGGGGAGTGGTACCACTCGCGGACGCGGTCCATATCGGTGAATTCGAGGGTGGTCACCACCCGGCCGGTGGGCCACCGGTCACCCTCGACCACCTCCGGGGTGGCTCCCTGGGTCAGATAGCGGCCGCCGTAGGCGGCGATCGACGCTATCGCCAGGGGAAGGTACTCGGTGGCGCGGGCGGCGTCGAGGTTGGTGGCCTCGACGAAGACGTAGGCGGGCAACGGGATCTCCTTGTGTTGGTGGGGGATTCAGCAGGCAGGTGGTCAGGAGCGGGTGGGGATCGGAGTGTCGGGGATGGCGGCGAGCATCCGGCCCCACTCCGGATAGGTCTGTACCTTCTTCAGGTGCATGCGCGTGATCGCCTGTCGCAGACCGGGATCGGGGTCGTCGGACAGGCGTACCGGTGACAACCGCTCGAGGTGGGGGAGGATCTCGGTATCGGCGGCGAGGTGCACGGGGTCGTACAGGTACCGTTCCAGCGCCTCGAGATCCGCGACGGCCGCCAGGTAGGTGTGGGTGAATCCCTCGGCCGGATCGCCGAGATCCTGCCCCACGGTGGCGAACGACACCGACTCCATGCTCGCGGCCCGGCGCATCGCGGCCAGTACCGCGGCGCGCGTTTCGGCGTCGGCGGAGTCCTTGAATCGGAATCGTAAGACGTTGACTATCAAGGTGAAACCTCCTCGAATTGAACCAGTGGGTTCAGATTAGTGGTGTCGCTGGTTTTGTCAACAGATGCAACAGAGTGAACCGATGGGTTCAGAATGCGCCGGTCGGCGGGTAGGCTGCCGGGGTGGCAGCAGGGCAGACGGTGCGGGGCCGCATCGACAAGCGGCAGGCGATTCTCGACGCGGCGTTCGCCGTGTTCGCGCGGCAGGGGTTCGAGCAGGCGTGCGTGGCCGATATCGCCGCGGAGGCGGGCGTCGCCAAACCGACCGTCTACAACCACCTCAGCGATAAGCACAGCCTGCTGCGGGAATCACTCGTCGTGGTCGCCGATGCCGTCGGCGCCGACTGCGTCGCCGTGCTCGACCGTCTGCGGGAGCCCGGTGCCGACCTGCGGGCGACGCTCGAGGACGTCGCCTACCGGCTGCTGCGCATCTGCAACGACGAGCGCTCGCGCGCCCTGCGCCGGCTCGGCTACGGCCAGGCCGCCACGCAGCCGGAGCTGATCGAACTCGCCCGCGAGCGCACCGGCGTCCGCACCCTCGAGGCCCTCGCCGACCGCCTGGCCCGGCTCGCGCTGTCGGGTCGGCTGCATACCGGCGACCCCGCCGTCGCGGCCGAACAGTTCCTCGCCCTCCTGACCGCCCCCTTGGAGAACCGCTCACGCATGGGCACCCGCCCCGTACGCCCGGCCGAACTGCGCACCATCGCCACCGCCGCCGTCGCGACCTTCACCGCCGCATACCAGCCCGCCGTGTAGGCCGGGCTGCTTCCGGGAGGACGGCGCGCCTACCGGTCGGCAGAGCATCAATTCCCGCACTCCATATTGATTCCCGCACCCTTTACAAAGGGTTGCAGGGGGTGCGAGAACACGCCGGGGGTGCGGGAATTGGAGCTCTGCCGACCGGTAGGTGGTGTCGGCGGGTCGTACTGTGTTCGCGTAGCGGTCGGTGGTGGGCCGGGCCGAAACTGTTGCCGGGCAATAGGATCTCCATGCGCACTGTCCGGCGGGTGGGCGCTGGGGAAGACGATGAGTGTTGATGGAGGGCCGATGGCGTGGTTCGAGCGGTGGCGGCGGTCCGTCACCTTCTGGCGGGTGTCGGCCCTGGTCATGGTGGGGCTCGCGCAGGTGCTCAACACTCGGTACCCGTCGGTTCCCGACGTCGAAGCGTGGGCGGGCGACGCGACGTCCCATTTCGTGTCCGTTGCCGTCGGCCTCGAGGCGCCGCCGCTGCTCGACCAGTGGCTCGAGTACGCCACGGAGTCCGGCCTGGCGCTGCTGCTGCCCGCCGTCGCCTTCCTGCTGCCGCGCCGATACGCGCGCCGCGGAGTGCTCTGGTCGGCCGCGCTGCTGGCCGTGCTCGGCGTGGTCGACGGCTACATCGGGAAGGCGGCGATCGAGGCCAGCGAGGCCACGGGGTCCGAGTCCCTGTTCTTCCTGTCGCCGTTCTACCTGCTGGCGGCGGGCGCGCTCGTCATGAGCGAACGGCACACCCGGAACGCGTCGAGCGAGTCCGACTGAACGGCTGCCGCAGTACGGTCCGAACGCCCTGCACCGCAACGGAACTCGACCGGCCGAGCCGCTGCCGCAGCGCGGTCCGAACGCTCTGCACCGCAAGGGAACCCGACCGGCTGAGCTGGCTGCCGCAGTACGGTCCGAACGCTCTGCACCGCAAGGGAACTCAACCGGCTGAGCTGGCTGCCGCAGTACGGTCCGAACGCTCTGCACCGCAACGGAACTCGACCGGCCGAGCGTCTGCCGCAGTACGGTCCGAACGCCCTGTACCCCAACGGAACTCGACCGGCCGAGCCGCTGCCGCAGCATGGCCCGAATACCTTGCGCCGCGCCGGAACTCGACCGGGCTCCAGACGCGCCTGCTAGGCGGGTGTGTCCTTGTAGTAGACGATCTGGTGGCTGGTGACCAGGAGGTCGCGGTCGTGGTTCCACAGTTCGGCGGTCTGGTCGAAGAAGCCGGTGCCGAAGTGCTGGGCGCGGGCCGTGGCCAGGATGTACCGGTCGGCCTGGGCCGCGAGTTGGTCGGGGGTGGCGTGGAAGTACACGGTCATCGAGACTGTCCCGGCCGGGATCACCCGGCTCAGCCGGTGCATGACGCGCGGGAAGAACACGTCGCTGAGCGCGGTGAGCGCGGGATAGTCCAGCGGGCGCGCGGGCTCGTCGCGCACCCAGAGCGTGCTGGTCGAGGTCCCGCGGCCCTGGCCGATCTCGGCGATGCCGCCCTCGACGAAGCGCATCTCGTAGTTGTCCACCCACGCGATGAAATCCGGGACCGGCGACGGTTCGACCGCCGCCACGGGCGGCGCCGGCGGCGGCACGGCCTCGGTGAGCGACCAGGTCGGCCGGCGGTTGGCGAAGATGGCCGTCGCCGTGGTGGTGACCTCGTCGTCCTGGGTCATCGTGAGCGACCAGTGCTGGGTGTTGCGGTTGGTGCGCATCGGCCGCGCCTCGATCTCGAACGGGCCGTCGGAGATCGGGCCCGCGAAATTGACCGTGAGGGTGACCGGCTGGGCGAGATGCCGTGGATCCTCCATGATCGCGCGCAGCATGGTCGCGGCGGTGATCCCGCCGAACGGGCCGACCATATTCGCGTAGGGCGCGGTGGTCCGGCCGGTGAACCGCCCGTCGCCCAGGGCGGTCAGGCCGGTGGCGAGGTCGAACGGATGGGTTCGGGTCGACGTCACTGCGACGCTCCTACTCTGCCGATTCACGGCCGGATCGTGCGATACGACCGGGCCTGGTGGCTGCAGAATAGCTGCCGTCGGGCGGGTGTTCGCGATCAGGACACCGTGGTCAGCCGAATCTCCTGCCGGCCCTTGCGGTCTCGGACATCGACGCCGAGCGCGGTCAGTTGTTCCTCGACCTCCTCGACGGTACCCGGCTTGTCGTCGTCCAGGGCCCGGCGGCGGCTGCGCAGCAGCGCATCGACCTTCGCGCCGGTCTCCGGTCTGCCGTCGACCCAGGTGACGTAGTGCTCGGCGAGGGGATCGTCGCGGTCCCGCCAGGGGTAGCCGCGCTCGCGGAACGCGCGGGCGATCTCGTCGGCGCGCAGGTCGCTCGCCTTGCAGCGGGCCAGCCGCAGGTCGCGGTGATCGGTGAGGACCAGGTCGGGGCCCTCGCGGAAGACGGCGCCGATCGTGCCGCGCTCGATGTACCGGGCCCGGTCGTTGCGGGACAGCTCGATATGGTCGTCGGCGACGGACAGGGTGGGGCTTTCCTTGCGTGCCACCTCGAAAAGCAGTGCGCCGCCGACTGTTCCGAGCACCGCCGCGATCGGTACCAGCAGTGCGGGCGGCAGCTTCATCGCCACCCGGACGGGGCCGGGCGCCGACTCCACGGTGTCGAGCAGCCACTGACCCACGGCGGGCAGCGCGAATCCGACGCCGCAGCCCAGGGCCAGGCCGCCGATCGTGAACACCCAGAGCCAGAAGGTGGGAAATTTCAGAACCGTCGCCGGGGATGTGTCGGTCACGGTGCCTCCTCGACAGGGGGACGGAGCAGGCGCGACACCGTGGTGTGCACGAGGTCGCGCGGATCGTGCGGGTCGGCGGGGTCGATGTTCAGGAATGCGGCGTCGACGATCGACAGGATCCAGCGGGCCGTATCCTTCGGCGCCAGCCCGGAATCGATCTGCCCCGCCGCGATTCCGCGCTCCAGCAGGCTCGCCAGTGCCTGCGCGCTGAGGGTCGCGTCGGTGCCGACCACCGTCGCCAGCTCCTCGTCGTGATCGAGGCGGCGCAGCAGTTCGACCAGCAACCCCGGCGCGGCGGGATCGGTTGCCTCCGAGGCGAGTCCGTCGACGATGTCCAGGATCGCCGCCGGGCAGTCGCTGCGCTCGATATGCCTGCCGATCAGCTCGGCGTGCTCGGGAATCGACTCCTCGAAGATCGACCGGAACACGGCGGCCTTGTCCGGGAAGTAGTAGAAGACGCTGCCCGGACTCAGCCCGGCGGCCTTGGCGATCTGTGCCGCGGTGGTCCGCTCGTACCCGTGCTCGGCGAACAGCCCGGTGGCCGCACGGGTGATCGTGCGGCGGCGTTCGCTGACCCGCTCGGGGTCTCGGGTTCGGGCCATGCCTGCACGATATCAATTAACTGAACGATCAGTCAAAGAATACTAGCCTCGGACGCGCCCTCGTCGTAGTCGGCGGATGGCGCCGGGATGACGTATCGACTGCCCCCTGCTTCAGGATGGACTTCCTGTTCCGTCGTGATTGCGCGCCTCGGTGATGCAGTCGTGCAGCCGCTTGCGCACGCCTTGCAGGTCCGTCATCTGCCGGTCGAGGCGGTCGAGTTCGGCCGCGAGCAGCTCCAGCAGTTCCGGTGACGCGCCACCGGAGTCAGCGAACGGCAGCACCTCGCGAATGGTTCTGCTGGTCAAACCCGCGGAGTAGAGCTGTTGGATAAGCCTGACTCGTTCGACGGCACCGTCGCGATACCGGCGCTGGCCACCCGGATTCCGGGAGGAGTGGAGCAAGCCTTGCTGCTCGTAGTAGCGCAGCGCCCTGACGCTGACGCCCGCCTTCGCGGCGACCTCTCCGATCCGCATCCCGATCTCCTGACTCGACTCCACGTCTTGCTTGCACCTGACGTCGGCGTCAGGTTCTAGCGTAGTGAACAGCGGTGGGAGCCATCCCGTCCGAATCCTGGAGCACGCCTATGACCAGCGCGTCTCCAACTCACTTCTCGAGGTCTCAGGAAGAATCAGCAATGTTCATCAGGAACACGGTCGTGATCGCCGAGAGCGCAGCGTGGTCGGCATGACCAACATCAACAAAACCGTCGTCGTCCTGGGCGCCACGGGGCAGCAGGGAGGATCGGTCGCCGCGGCGCTGCGGGCCGATGGCTGGGGGGTGCGCGCGGTCGTGAGGGACCCGTTCGGCCACCGGGCCCGGTCCCTCTCCGCCGTCGGCGTCGAAACCGTCCGCGGTGACCTCGGCGATCCGGAGTCGCTCCGCGCCGCCTTCTCCGGCGCCCACGGCGTCTTCAGCGTCCAGCCGAACTCCGGCCAGGCCGGTGCCGGCGTGACCGACGAGGACGAGGTCCGCTTCGGCGCGGCGGTGGCCGAGATCGCCGAGCGCTGCGGCGTCGCCCACCTCGTCTACAGTTCGGCGGTCACCGCGGGTTCGACAACGGGCGTGGACCATCTCGACACCAAGAGCCGTATCGAGGCCCATGTCCGGAATCTGGACATCGCCGGCACCATCATCCGGCCGGCCACGTTCATGGAGCTCCTGGTGACCCCCGAAATGGGCCTCGACCGGGGACACCTGTCCTTCCTGATGCGCCCGGACCAGGCCATGCAGTTCATCGCAGTACGCGACATCGGCCGCATCGTCGCCGTGGTCTTCGGCTCACCCGATCGCTACGCCGGTCGCACCATGGCGATCGCCGGTGACGCTCTCACCGGCAACGCTCTGGCCGAGAACTTGACCCGGGCCGTCGGCCGGACGATCAGCTACAGTCGCCTGCCGGCGCAGAACGAGGTCCTCGGCAAGTTGGAAGCACTTGTGGACGACGGCAGGCTGGCGGGGAAAGCGAACCTCGACGCGTTGCGCGCGGAGTTTCCCTTCCTGCTGCGCTTCGACCGCTGGCTGGCAGGCCCTGGTGCGGGCCTCCTCGATGAGGCGCTCCGTTCCTTGGACACGGGCATCGCCCCGCGCTGACGAGGACCTTCCGGGTGAGCCCGGCCGTGGTGGCCGGACGGGTCCGTCCGCCCCCTCACCCGCCTCAGCCGACGGATCTCTGGCGCGGGACACTAGGCGACCACTGCGAGCAGAGTTGTTGCGGCAGTGGTCAGTTCGTGGTCGCCCTGCAAGGCGGCACGCCCTCGGGCCTCGTCGACGCTGATACCCCGGCTGGCCAGTCGCCAGGCCGTGTCGGGATCCATGCGCACGGAGGCGTCGGGGTCGGAGGTGGGCGCGGCAGTCAGTTCCCAGGAGTCGCCGTTGCTCACCGCCGCCCAGCGGCCACCCGCCGGGCCGGTGATCTCGAACAGCACCGACGTGCTCGCCGGGCGGACCCGGTCGCGGAGCGCGACGGGCAGGGCGTGCAGGAAGGTCGCGAGCACCGGGTGCAGCAGCGACACCTCGTCGGCGCCGGGGCGGGACACCGCGTCGCGGATCTGCTGCTGGTGCACCCAGTACTCGGTGTAGTCGCGGGCGATATCGAGCCACGCCGGGCTGGGGCCGGGGCCCGCCCACGAGACGTTCAAGGGAGCGGGCGACGCGAGATCCGTTGCGGCCCAGACCGCGTCGAGCTGCGGGCCGAGGTGGTGCAGCAGGTCGATCATGGTGCGCGGGCTGCACTGCCGCATCGCCCGGACGAACTCGTCGTTGGTCCGGGCGAGGTAGGCGGGCAGCGTCTCGTCGTCGGCGAAGACGGCGCCGCCGTGGCCGTCGCGGCTGCCGGAGATGCGGCGCAGATAGTCGTTGAGGATGTGCGCGGTCACGTCCCGCACGGCCCAGCCGGGGCATACCGTCGGCTTCGTCCAATCGGCGGGGCCGAGCGATCCGAGCAGGTCGACCAGCTCCTGCCGTTCCCGCGGAAACAGCGGCCGGGTGTCGAGTGGGATCATGTCCCCAGTGAACCGGGGCCGCCGGCGCCCACGCGAATGGTTTTCCCGTCGCGTCACTCGTCGTGCTGTTTGACCTTGTCGTTGGCCCAGCCCGCCAGCAGGACGCCGACCGCGGTCACCAGCAGCAGTGCGACGAACCGCACCGACCAGCCGCCCGGGATCCAGTCGAATACGCCCCACAGCTGGGACTTCTCGTGGTCGAACAGCTGGCGGAGCGCGGCCTGGGCGAAGACGACCGTGACGACCATGCCGGCGACCTGGAGGCCGACGTAGCTTCCCTTGTTCATGCTCCTGATCTTCGTCGCGCGACGTGCGCGCCCGCATCGCCCGGCGGTCGGCGTCGGGGTCATCCTCCGGTCGCACGGTGATCGGCCGCAGGTCGCACCGGCCGTCCGCACCGCGTCGCCGGCGGGCCGCGCACCCCGTTCCGAGAGGTCACCGCCCGCCGCGCAATCCCGTTGTGCAGGTTCACCGCCGACGCCGCAGCGCGTATCCGGCACCGCGGATGTGTCGTAGCCTGGCCGACCGACGGCAGCTATCGGTAGGAGCAGGATGGGCGGCGATTCCTTCGGTCTCAGCTCGCGGTATTGGGAACCGCCGTCGGAGCGGGTCGCGGAGTTGCTCCGATCCGGTGTGGAGATGGTGCTCGACCACCCGGAGCTGATGTACGAGGCGATGGACGATGCGTCGCTGGCCGCCGCCAGCCCGGCCATCGCCGCCGAACCGGGACTGGCCGAGGCCGTGCGCGCCTGCGTGCGGGCGAACCTCACGCACTGGTGCGTGGCGAACCTCGGCGCCCCTGGAATGCCTGTGGCGCCGAATCTTTCGGCGGAGAACGTGAACATCGCCCGCGACGTGGTGCGGCACGGGTTCGACGAGATGCTGGTCACCAATTTCCACGCCGGGCAGAACGCCGCGATCCGGAAGTGGGCGCAGCTGGCGTTCTTCCTGAGCCCGGACCCGTACGAGGTGCGCGAACTGCTCGATGTCGTCATGGGTTCGGTGTTCGCGTTCATCGATGACACGCTGGCCGGTGTCTTCGAGCTGATCCAGCGCGAGCGCCGGAACCTGGCCGACGTCGACCACACCGAGCGGATGGAGACGCTCAATCTGCTGCTCGGCGGCGCGCCGATCAGCGCGGGACGGGCGGGCGAGCGGCTGCGCTACGAGCTCGACCGCCACCATCTCGCGGCCGTGGTCTGGAACGATTCCTACCCCACCGATCCGGAGCCGCTGGAGCTCGCGGTCAATGCGCTGGTGCAGGCGGCGGGCTCGACGCCGCCGCTGACCATCGTGCCGAGCCCGTCGACGCTGTGGGTGTGGCTGCCGGTCGACCAGCTACCGCCGCTGGCCGAGGTGCGGCGGTCGCTGGCCGGGACGGCGGGGGTGCGGATGGCGATCGGGTCGGTGGGCGCCGGGATGTCCGGGTTCCGGCGGGCCCACCTGGATGCCGTTGCGGCACAACGGCTGATGCGGCGATTACCGTCGGGGGAGCGCCTGGCCACCTACGACGAGGTGGAGGTCGTCGCGCTGGCCACCGGTGGCGACGAGGAGCGGGCGCGCGAGTTCGTCACCCGCACCCTGGGCAATCTGATGTCCGCGGACGCGGACCTGCGCGAGACGCTGCGGGTCTATCTGCACGAGGGATCCAACACCGCGCAGACCGCGCGCTCGCTGTTCACCCATCGCAATACGATCGTGCACCGGCTCGACCGGGCTCGCGGCCTGCTGCCGCGCCCGCTGGAACAGCGCCCGCTGCAGGTGGCGCTGGCATTGGAGATCATTCGCGTCGTCGGCGTGGCGGGCGGCTGAGTCTTTCGCCCCCCCGGGGGGCGGGATGCCCGGTGTCGCGGGGCGATACTGCACAACGGCAATCCGCAGCGTTGTGCACTTCGGCCCATCCCCGGTGTGGAACTTCGGGATAGAGTGTCGCATCGGTGAAACTTCGCCGCGCAATATTGTGCCCTCGCATCGTCGAACGGGGAATTGTCATGGACGCCCACCCGGCCAGGGAAGTGTCACAAAAGAACTCGACCGCATTCGGTGAACGTTCCCAATCGAGGGCCGAGGCGTGACGATCACGGACGGTATTGCGAACCGCAGAATTTCCCCGATCGATATCCCCCCGGCCCCCGTGAATTATCAAGCGCTGTCCCGGAAAATCGTCGACGGCCTGGACCTCGCCGCGCTCGCCGACCGTTCGGATCCGGCCGTGCGCAGCGATCTGCTCGCGGTCGTCTCCTGCTGCATGGAGACCGTGGTGGCGGCGGCCCGGACGGGCACGCCGGTCCCGGAGCGCGCGGCGGCCCGGCTGGCGGGTATCGCGGCGCGCTGGGCGGACC
>NZ_BDBV01000066.1 GCF_001613165.1 Nocardia mexicana NBRC 108244 | reverse complement strand
GGCCGCGGCCGATCGGCGCGCGCGCATGCTCGCCGGCGAGGACAAGTACCTGCTGCCGCGCGATCGCGGTCCGGTCCGCGCCTACGTGCGCGATCTGGTCGACGCGCGCCGCAACCTGGTCGGGCTGTTCATGCCGCTGGCGCTGGTGCTGATCCTGACCATGTTCCTGACGCCGGCCGTGCAGGCCTACGTCACGCTGGCCATGCTGGTGATGATGGTGTTCATGGTCGGCGAGGGCTTCCTGATCGGCCGCACCATCAACAAGCGGGTGCAGGAGCGCTACCCCGACGACACCAGCTCGTCCTGGTCGCTGGGCTGGTACGCCTTCGTCCGCGCCTCCCAGATCCGCCGCATGCGCGCCCCCAAGCCCCGCGTCAGCCCCGGCGACTCGGTCTAACCTTCCGGCCAGCGTCGCACCGAGCCTCCCGCCCCGCCACGGCCCGGCCCAGCCTGGCCCCGCCGCACCCCTTACCCGTTCGCGCATCCCGGACTCCGCAGCTGGTGCGCGAACGACGACGGGCTGCGCGAGGTTCAGGTGCGCAGCAGCACGCATCCCGCGTTCGCTCACGCACCCCCTGCAACGCTTGTACGGGGTGCATGAGTGTGGGCGGGGTGCGGGAAGTGTTGGCGAGCTCGAGGACGGCTGCCTTCGCCACCGTGCACGGGCTGGTGGTGTGTCGGCCCCTTCGCACCCCGTGTGTACTCACGCACCCGGTATATGCGTTGTACGGGGTGCGTGAGCGAACGCGGGGTGCGGGAACGCTGGTCGGGGGCAGGGGAGGTGGGGTCACCGGGTGTGGTGGTCTGCCGTGTTCCAGCCGGAGGGGATTTGTTCGCGCATGCCGGTGATGGCGCGTAGTTCGATGTCTATGCGCTGGGCGTCGCGGTCGTCGATGTTGCTGGATCCGATTGGGGGGAGGGTGATTCCGTGGTGCAGGAAGACCCGCATCGCCAGCACGATCATGACAATGAACAGGAAGGAGAGCAGGTAAGTGAGCATGGCAGTAATTTTTCCTACATCCACTTCCTGCCACCAGTGGCAGTTGCGTCATTGTTCGTAAATATTCGGCCACGTACACTGTGGGCATGCTGAACAAGGTCGCCGCGGTGCTCAGTCAGACCGTCGCCATGTTCGAATTCGGCGTCCTCTGCGAGGTTTTCGGGCTGGACCGCCGCGACGACGGGCTGCCCGCCTTCGACTTCCGGGTCTGCGGGGCCGAGCCCGGCCGGGAGCTGACCTCCAGCACGCCCGGTATCACGGTCACCCCCCAGTACGGCCTGGACGAGCTGCTCGACGCCGATCTGGTCGCCGTTCCCGCGTATCCGGTCGCGCCGGGTTACGAGTTCGATCCGCGCGTGGTGCAGGCCGTCCGCGCCGCATCGGACGCGGGAGCCACCGTGCTCACCGTCTGCTCGGGCGCGTTCCTCGCGGGCGCGGCCGGGCTGCTCGACGGACGCAAGTGCACCACGCACTGGCGCTATGTCGACAAGCTCGCCGAGCGGTACCCGCAGGCCACCGTCGACCCGGACGTGCTGTTCGTCGACGAGGGCAATCTGATCACCAGCGCGGGCACGGCGGCCGGGATCGACGCCTGCCTGCATCTGGTGCGGCGGGAGCTGGGCAGCGCCGTCGCCAACAAGATCGCCCGGCGGATGGTGGTGCCGCCGCAGCGCGACGGCGGGCAGCGGCAGTTCATCGAGCGCCCGATGCCGGGGTACGAGTCCGACAGCCTGCGCGACACCCTGCTGTGGATGGACGAGCATCTCGAGTTGCCGCACACGGTGGAGGACCTGGCCGCCCGCTCGGCCATGTCGACACGCACCTTCGCCCGCCGGTTCGTCGCCGAGACCGGCACCACCCCGGTCAAGTGGCTCACCAACCAGCGCGTCCTGCTCGCCAAACACCTGCTCGAGGACACCACCCTCGACCTGGAAACCATCGCGGGCCGTTCCGGTTTCGGCTCCGGCGCCCTCCTGCGCCACCACTTCCAGCGCCTGGTGGGCATCGCCCCGATCGAATACCGCCGCCGCTTCGGCGCCTGACGTTTTCCGGTCTGGAAACTCGACTGTTGACGTTGTGGAAAGTGTGGATCTACAGTTTCCGTTATGGAAACTGAAGCCTTCCCGCCCCGCCCGTCGGCCGCGCAGGCTCGCATCGCGCTCGACGAGGCGGGGGATATCCGGGAATCGGTGCGGCGGCTGTCCGCCACGCCGTGGCCGGTCTGGTTCACCGCCGTCCTGACCGTCTATGCGATGGCCTATCCCGTCGTGTTCGGGGGCGCGATGGCCCGTCCGGAATGGCTTGTTCCCCAGGGTGTTTGGGTAGCGGTGCTGGTCGCGATGGCGGCCGTCCTGTTCGCGCTGCTCGCGTTCGCCGGGCGTGCGTGGACGCGCCGGACAGGTGTGGCGCTGCGCATGGATGTGCTGCCGGCGCGGATCCTCTGGCCGGCGCTCGGCTCGTATCTGTTGATCAACGTGGGGGCCGTGGTCTGGTTCCGGGGCACGGGCTCGCCGTGGCCGCTGCTGGGAGCGTCGGCCGTCAGCGCCCTGTACACGGTCGGGAGCCACCTGCTGTTCGTGCGCATGCACGAGGGCCGGGCATGACCGTGCCGGGCTCCGACGGATTCGATCCGGTGATCCACGCGCCGCACCGGCTTCGGATCTGCGCCTTGCTGGAGGCCGCCGGCGAGGCGGAGTTCGGCACGGTGCAGCAGCAGTTGCAGGTGTCGGCGTCGGTGCTCAGTAAACAGGTCGCGGCCCTGATGGAGGCGGGGTACGTCGCACAGCGCAAGGCGGTCCGCGACACCCGGCAGCGAGTGTGGTTGCGGCTCACCGCGGATGGTCGCACGGCCTATCGGGCGCACAGCGCGACGCTGCGCGCGATCATCGGCGACGGGGTGAACGCGGCTACCTGAGGCTACGTCTGACGGCCGCGGCACGACCCGCAATCCCGGTGCTGCCGGACTCGGGTCGGTGAAAAGGGGCGAGGCGCGGGGCCGAGCCCGCGCCGCTGCAAGACCGCCGCCGCAAGACGGCCGCTGCAAGACTGCCGCCGCAAGACGGCCGCTGCAAGACCGCCGCCGCAAGACGGCCGCCGCAAGACCGCCGCTGCAACACGGCCGCTGCAAGACCGCCGCCGCAAGACGGCCGCCGCAAGACGGCCGCCGCAACACTGTCGGCACTGTCGGCGCCGCAACACCGTCGGCGCTGCGGCACCGTTCGCGCTGCGGCACCGTTCGCGCTGCGGCACCGTTCGCGCTGCGGCACCGTTCGCGCTGCGGCACCGTTCGCGCTGCGGCACCGTTCGCGCCGCGGCACTGTCCGCGCTGCGAGACGTCCGGTGGCGGGAGCGCGGAGGTGGGCGGAAACGCTCGGGTGGTTGGTGCGGAAACCCTCGGGTGGTTGGGGACTGGTGTGCAGGTCGTCCGGGGTTGGTTGATGGTTGGTACCGTTCTGGCGTGGTTGACGAAGCGGCGAGCGGGCGAGCGGTGCGGACGCTGGTACTCGGCGGGGCGCGGTCGGGGAAGTCGGCGTTTGCCGAGGAGCTGGCCGGGCGGGCCGGGGCGGTGCGCTATGTCGCGACCGCCGTGGTGGATCCCGCCGATGCCGATTTTGCCGAACGCGTTGCGGCGCACAGGGTTCGGCGTCCGGGCGTGTGGAATGTCGTGGAGGGCGATCCGGTGGCGGTGCTCGCCGATCCCGCCCCGGTGACGCTGATCGACGATCTCGGCACCTGGCTGACCGGGCGCATCGACGCGCGGGCGGCCTGGGAGTCGCCGCGCGGCACCGTGCAACCCGACGCCGACGCCTTGGTCGCGGCCGTGACCGGGTACGGGCGGCGGCTGGTGATCGTGAGCCCCGAGGTCGGGCTGGGCGTCGTCCCGGCGACCAAGTCGGGGCGGCTGTTCCAGGACGAGATCGGCGAACTGAACCAGCGCATCGCCGCGGTCTGCGACGAGGTCTACCTGGTGGTCGCGGGCATCCCGACGCGCATCAAGGGCGCCGGTGTGCCCGGCGGTGTGGGCGATTCGCAATCGACGGCCGCAGCGGCGAGCGGCGCAGTCGCGGCCGGTGCGTCGGCGGTGGGCGGCGCAGTCGTAGCCGGTGCGTCGGCGGCGGGCCGCTCCGACACGGATTCTGCGACCGTCGACCGGGCCTCTGCCGGTGGTCCCGACACGAGCGCTCCGGCTGCCGGTGCGGGCTCGGCGGCCGGGTCTGCCGCGGCCGGTTCCGGCGCGGCTGCCACACCTGCCGCCGCGGGTGGCAGCTCCGACGCGATAGCGACTCCCGGTGCGGCGGGTCCGGATTCGTCCGCGGCAGCCACCTCTGCCGCCGCCGCCCGCGGCTCCGAGGTGATTGCTACTCCCGGTGCGGTGGGGCCGGATTCGTCCGCGGCCGAGGCGTCGTCGCCCGATTCGGACGAGACGAGTTCGTCCTCGCACGCTGAAAACGGTTCGGCCGCAGCGAAGACCGACGCTGCGTCGCCGGCGGCCGTGGTGAGCGTCGACGCGGCCGCAGCCGAACTCGGCGCCGGTCCTCGCACCACCGAGGCCGGTGTCGCCGTCGGATCCGCCAGTGCTGGGGAGTTCGACCACATCGCGGAATTCTCCGGTGCCGCACCGGAATTCGGACCGGTGGCCACGCCCGATGCGCGGTTGCGGGGCGAGGCGGAGGCGCGGCAGCTCGAGCTCACCAAACCGGCGGGGGCGCTGGGGCGGCTGGAGACGCTGGGCAACTGGATCGCGGCCTGCCAGGGCGGGTGTCCGCCGCGGCAGTTCGAGCGCGCGCGGGTGGTGGTGTTCGCCGGGGACCACGGCGTTGCGCGACACGGGGTTTCGGCCTACCCGAGCGCGGTGACCGGGCAGATGGTCGCCAACTTCCTGGCGGGTGGCGCCGCGGTCAACGCGCTCGCGCGGCTGGCGGACGCGTCCGTGCGGGTGGTGGATATCGCCGTGGAGGGCGATACCGATCCCGCCGTCTCCCGGTACAAGGTGCGCCGCTCGAGCGGCAGCATCGACCGCGAGGACGCGCTCTCCGAGACCGAGGTGCGCGCGGCACTGGCGGCGGGGAAGGCGATCGCCGACGAGGAGATCGACGGCGGGGCCGACCTGCTGATCGCCGGTGACATGGGCATCGGGAACACCACGCCCGCAACGGTTCTCATTGCCACGCTGACCGACACCGAGCCGGTGCTGGCCGTCGGGCGGGGTACCGGTGTCGACGATGCCGGGTGGATGCGCAAGGCTGCCGCGGTCCGCGACGCCATGTGGCGAGCCCGCACGCACCGCTACGACCCGGTCGCGCTGCTGCGCGTCGCCGGCGGCGCCGACCTGGCCGCCGCGGCCGGCTATCTCGCCCAGGCCGCGGCCCGTCGCACCCCGGTGATCCTCGACGGCCTGGTGGTGACCGCCGCCGCACTGCTGGCCGACATGCTGGCCCCGGGCGCGAGGGCCTGGTGGGTGGCGGGCCACCGCTCCACCGAACCGGCGCACGCCCAGGCCCTGACCAGGCTGAGTTTGGAACCGCTGGTGGACCTGGAGATGCGCCTCGGCGAGGGGTCGGGCGCGCTCACCGCCCTCCCGATCCTGCGCGCGGCCGTCGCGGCCCTCGCCGACATGTCGACCTTCGCCGCCGCCGGAGTGAGCACCGCCGCCGAAACCGCCCCGGCCCCATCGGAAGTCGCGCCCTGACCCGGCGGGTGAAGTACTGCGCCGAGCCTGCGCGGAGCCCGTGCGGCACCCCACCTGGGGTCGTGAGGTCCGCCTCGAGCCCCCTCCCTGGAATACCTGACCACAGGTATCTCCCGCTCCCGCGGCGCCAGTCGTCGTCGCAGACCGGTTCGCGCACGCCCTGCGCGTTCTCGCACTCGCTACACAGCTACGCAAGGGGTGCGGGGGCAGGTACGGGGTGCGGGAACGGGATAACCCGGCGTGTAGTTGCCTGTGTCGGTGGTGTTGTGGTGAACCGGGTGGGCCGGGGTGTGCCCATCGGCGGTGAGGTTCGGTGGGGGTGCCGGTGAGCGGAATTCGTTTGGCGTTGTCCTGGCTGACGGTGCTGCCGATTCGGGGACCGGGCGTGGTGGATCGGGTGATCGCGGGCCGGGCGATTGCGCTCGCCCCACTGGTCGGGCTCTTGCTCGGGGGCGGTGCGGCCGGGGTGCTGTGGGTATCGGCCACGGCCGGAACGAGTTTCGGGCTGGCCGGGTTGCTCGCGGTGGCGGCGCTGGCGCTCGCGACGCGGGGCATGCACCTGGACGGCCTGGCCGACACGATGGACGGTCTCGGTAGTTACGGCCCACCCGAGCGGGCGCGCGAGATCATGAAGAGCGGGGGCGCGGGGCCGTTCGGGGTAGCGGCGTTACTGTTCGCCGTCGGAATTCAGGCGCTGTCCTTTGCGGCACTGGCCGAGTACGGCAGGTGGTGGGCCGTCGTGGTGGCTGTGGCGGCCGGTCGGGTCGCGGTCGTGCTGTCCTGCCGCCGGGGTGGTACCGCGGCGCCCGGCGCCGGATTCGGTGCGCTGGTGGCAGGTACACAGTCCACCATCGTCGCAGCTGCGTGGTGCGTAATCGCCGTCGCCGCAGGAGTATTCGCGACCCCGGACCGCCTCTGGCTCGGCGCTCTCGCAGTCGCCGCGGGTCTTGCTGTCGCCGCGCTGCTCGTCCGCCACTGCCACCGCCGCTTCGGCGGCCTCAACGGCGACGTCCTCGGCGCCGCCAGCGAACTCACCGTCACCGTAACCGCAGCCCTCCTGTCCCTGCACCCGTGATACCGGGACCCATACCCGCACCGGCCCGTGCATTGCCGCACCCCCGTGCATTGCCGCACGCCCGTGCATTGCCGCACGCCCGTGCATTGCCGCACGCCCGTGCAATTGCGGCACCCTCGGTGCGTTGCTGCATGCCCGGCGTGTTGCCGCACCCCGGTGCGTTGCTGCACGCTCGGCGCGTTGCCGTGTGCTCGGTGCGTTGCTGCATGCCCGGCGTGTTGCTGCACGCTCGGCGCGTTGCTGCACGCTCGGCGCGTTGCTGCACGCTCGGTGCGTTGCTGCAGGCCCGGTGCGATGCCGCACGCCCGGTGCATTGCCGCACCACCGGTGCATTGCCGCACCACCGAAGTTTCCCGCACCACCGCGTATTTCCGCCCCACCACCGCGGATACCTGCACTCTCGCACTGCCTGCACGTTCTCTCGCACCCCTGCACGTTGCCGCATCTCCTGCATGGCCTTGCAGGGCGTGCGGGAACGTGTAGGGGGTGGCGTGGGCCGGGTTCCGATGAATTCTGGTCACTCGGTTCGTCGGGATTGGGGACAACCGAATTCGACGAGGAGAGCTATGCGACCACTGATCCTGCACATGATGGTCACCCTGGACGGATACGCTGCCGGGCCGGACGGCGGCCTGGACTGGATCGAGGTGGACGATCCCGAGCTGGACGGCTATCTGGCCGAGCTGCTCGGCAGCGTGGATGCGCAGATCTTCGGGCGCAAGTCCTATGAGCTGTTGGCGCAGTATTGGCCGCAGGCGCAAGAGAATCCGGCCACGCCGGGGGATGCGGAGCTCGCGGCGCTCGTCAACGGGATACCGAAGATCGTGGTCACCTCGCGGCCGGACACCCCGCTGGACTGGCAGCCCGCGTCGACCATCGGCGCCGATCTCACCGCCGAGACGGCCGAGTTGAAGAGCAAGCCCGGCAAGCCGCTCGTGCTGTTCGCCGGGGCCGCCACGGCACAGGAATTCCTGCGCCGCGACCTGGTCGACGAAATCCGGCTGCTGGTCTTCCCGGTGCTGCTCGGCGCGGGGGAGCGGCTCTTCGTCGACGACACTCGCCAGGACCTGAGATTCACCGAATCCCGGTCGTTCCCCACGTCGGGCGTCATCCTCCAGTGCTACCGGAAGTGACGTGAACGGGCCGCACGTCGAGCGCGAAACCGCCGACGTAGTGTGACAGCCTCAACGGCGACGTCCCCGGCGAGCCCCGCCGTACTGCGACCGCGCCTCCCGCCCTGGCCTTGCGTTCGCGCACCCTGTATCCGTTCGCGCACGGGCTGCGTGGCGCACACGGGGTGGCGTGGGCGTGCAGGGGGTGTGCGCAAGGTGCGTGGGCGTGCGCGGGGGTGTGCGCAAGGTGCGTGAGCGTGCAGGGGGTGTGCGCAAGGTGCGTGAGCGTGCAGGGGCGGCGTGCGCAAGGTGCGTGAGCGTGCAGGGGCGGCGTGCGCAAGGTGCGTGAGCGTGCAAGGGGGCGGGCGCAAGGTGCGTAGGCGTGCGCAAGGTGCGGGGGCATGCAGGGGGTGCGGGAGTGTGCACGGGGTGCGGGATGTGCGCAAGGTGTGTGAGGGTGGGTGGGCTAGGTCCAGCCGGTGTGGGTGAGGATTTGGGTGGCGATGTCGGGGATCGGGCGGTGGTCGGTGGGGATGCGGTGGACCCACGGTGGGGCCTCGCGGTTGAGCTTCTCCGCCATGCACGTGCTGCGGTGCAGGTGGCGGTCCAGCGCCGTGCCGATCTCGCGCTGTGAAAGTCGGTGTCTCGCAGACTCGTCCGTGCAGGTGAGTAGGATGCCGATCGCGGTGGGGGCGTCGCCCATGGCGGCGGTCAGCTTGTCGGCGACCGCGGGGAGGACGCTGGCGGTATTGGTGTAGATCATGCGGCGATAACCGAGGGCCCGATAGTTCGACCACATGGCGGCCAGGTTCTGCTCGGCCAGCTCGTGCTCCCACGGCGCGGGGTACGCGAGGTCGAGCAGATCCCCCTCGATCAAGCAGTGCCGTACACCGAGATCCGACAGCTGAGCGTGCAGCTCGAACCCGATACTGCTCTTGCCCACCCCGGACCGCCCACCGATGAGCAAGACCTCGGACGGCTCGTTCACCGGCGGTCCGCAGTGCTCAGCCGCGGGCCTCGATGCGCGCGCGGACCTCGGGGCGGCGCAGCGGCGGGATGGTCTTCGGCGGGACCTTGCGCTCGGGGAGCTCGGCCAGCAGGCGGGTGGTGACGGCCGCGATGTCGGCGACCGCGGCCTCCACCACCGCACGATTGGCTTCGGAGACACTGGACAGGCCGCCGACCTTGCGCACGTACTGCAACGCCGCGGCCTGGATCTCCTCCGACGTCGCCGCGGGCTCCAGCCCGCGCAGGGGAGTGATGTTTCTGCACATGCTCCGAGGCTAGCCCCGCCGGGCGACAGGTACGAGGTCTCGAACGCGCAGCCGCAGGTCAGAAGGCTACAGGCGCACCGGGTAGGTGGGCTCCTGGATCTGCGGCTTGATGCGGTCCTCGACGAAGATGCCGTGCCAGATCATGAACACCAGCAGCGTCCACAGGCGGCGGCTGTGATCGGACGACCCGGAACGGTGGGCCTCCAGCATCGCCTTGATCGCCGACTTGTCCAGCAGGTGGTCGGTCTGGGAGTCGGCGATCTGCGCGGCCGCCCAGTCGTGCAGCTCCGGACCGCGCAGCCAGTGCCGCAGCGGCACCGGGAAGCCCAGCTTGGGACGGTGCAGCACGTGCGGCGGGACGATTTCCTCCAGTGCCCGCCGCAGCGCGTACTTGGTGGTCTCCTTGGTGATCTTCTGGTCGTAGGGGATCTTCTCGGCGACCGCGAAGACCTCGGAGTCCAGGAACGGCACCCGCAGCTCGAGCGAGTTGGCCATGGTCATCTTGTCGGCCTTGACCAGGATGTCACCGCGCAGCCAGGTGAACAGGTCCAGGTGCTGCATCCGCGCCACCGGATCCATATCGGCGTCCTGCTTGGCGTAGATCGGCCCGGTCACGTCCTGATGCGTCCATTCGGGCCGGAATTCGCGCAGCACCGAACGCAATTGGGCGTCGTTGAAGCTGCGGGCATTGCCGTAGTAGCGCTCCTCGAGCGTCAGCGACCCGCGGTGCAGCAGGCTCTTGCCCCGGGTGCCCTCGGGGATCCGGTCCGACAGCTTCCCCGCCAGCCGCCGCAGCCCCTGCGGAAGATACTCGAAGGGCTTGAGCGACAACGGTTCCCGATAGATCGTGTAACCGCCGAACAGCTCGTCCGACCCCTCCCCGGACAGCACCACCTTGACGTGCTTGCGGGCCTCCTTGGCCACGAAGTACAGCGGCACCAGCGCCGGGTCGGCCACGGGATCGTCGAGGTACCAGACGATTTCGGGAATCGCCCCCGCGAAATCCTCCGGGCTCACCGTCCGGATGTAGTGCTTGGCGCCGATCGCCTCGGCGGTCTCGGCGGCCACGTCGGCCTCCGAATAGCCCTCGCGCTCGAAAGCGGAGGTGAAGGTCAGCAGGTTCGGATTGTGCTGGATCGCCAGCGCCGCAATGGCGGTCGAATCGATGCCGCCGGACAGGAACGAGCCGACGGTGACATCGGCCCGCATGTGCTTGGCGACCGAATCCTTCAACACCTCGGCGATCTCGTGATACCGGTGTTCGGCGGTGTTCGGCCGGCCGGGGGACTGCGGGCGCTTGCTCGGCGTGTGGGCGGTCTCGTCCTCGGACTTGCTGAACGGCACCACCCGGAACCGCGGCTCGAAATACCGTGTGACCCGCGGCTTTTCACCCGGACCCAGCATCGCGTAGCACCCGGACTCCAGCCGCCGGACGTTCTTGTGCAGCGATTCCGGCTCCGGAACATACTGCAGCACCGTGTAGTGCTCCAGCGCTCGCACGTCCAGCTCGTCCGAGAGTCCCAGTGCCGGAAGCAGTTCCAGCAGGCTCTTCTTCTCACTGGCGTAGGCGGTGCCGTTCGGGCCGGTCGCGACGAACAGCGGCTTGATGCCGAACGGGTCGCGGGCCAGCACCAGCTTGCGCTGTTCGGTGTCCCAGATCGCGAACGCGAACATGCCCCGCAGCCGCGCGAAGACCTCGATGCCCCAGTAGTGATACCCGGCCACGATCGACTCGCCGTCACCCTCGGTGCGGAACTGCGCCCCGTGCTCGGTCCGTAGCTGCTCGCGCAGCTCCAGGTAGTTGTAGATCTCCCCGTTGAACGCCAGCGCGTAGCGCTCCGGGTTCTCCGGCGGCCCCCAGAACAGCGGCTGGTGCGAATGCTCGATGTCGATGATCGACAACCGGTTGAAGCCGAGGATGATGTGCTCGTCGTGCCAGGTTCCGCGCTCGTCGGGGCCGCGGTGGCGGCCACACTGCAATGCGTCGTAGACCTGGTTGACGACGTCGTCGGTGGCGACGTCAGCGGTCAGAAATCCGAGCAGTCCACACACTGCGTCGAGAACCTCGTTTCCGGGATCGGGTGCGGGCAGGACGAGCGAAACCCAGTCTCCGAGTATGCCGTACCGGGGTGCGGCGCGTGCGGGGAGGGATTTTCCGAGGAACCGGAGGTCGTCGGTGTGTCGAATGCGACCCGGGCACAACGCGGTACCCGGTTTGGTCTACGCTGCGTAGTACTCGGGAACTCCCGGGCCGGACCGTGCGTTTGCACCGGTCCGCCCACGATCCCCGAACGTGCTGAATATTGCGTCGCCCGGTCCGCGCCGGGCGGCGGCGAGTCGGTTAGACGACCAGGAAGGCGTTGAGCGTGGCGCACAAGGCGAGCGAAGCGACAGGGGCACGCCCCGGCGGGGGCTCTACCTCCGGCGGACGGGGCCGCACCCTTCGGCGGGCCGGGCTGGCGGTGTCCATGGGGATCACCGTGCTGCTCGTCTCGGGCTGCTCGATCGACAACCCCGTGCTGCGGTTCGGCTGGCCCACGGGTGTCACCCCGCAGGCGACCCGGATGCGCGAGCTGTGGACGTGGTCGGTGGTCGCCGCCCTGGCGATGGGCGTGCTGGTGTGGGGCCTCACCTTCTGGACCGTGGCCTTCCACCGCAAGAAGTCGAATTCGCCGGAGTTCCCGCGCCAGACCGGGTACAACGTGCCGCTGGAGCTGACCTACACGGCGATTCCGTTCGTGATCATCGCGGTGCTCTTCTACTTCACCGTGGTCGTGCAGAACTACGTGCACGAGAAGGTGTCGAACCCGGATGTGGTCGTCGATGTGACCGCGTTCCAGTGGAACTGGAAGTTCGGCTACCAGAAGGCGGTGCTGCCGGGCGGCCAGATCTACGACGGCGCCGACAAGGAGCGCAACTCCCTGAACCAGGAGATCATCGAGGAGTACAAGGAGCGCAAGGTCGACGGCCATCCGCAGCCGGGTCCGAACAACGGCCTGCCCGCCAACGACACCTCCTACCTGCACTACGACAAGGTCGAGACGATCGGCTCCAGCCGGGAGATCCCGGTGCTGGTGCTGCCGACCGGCAAGGTCGTCGAGTTCCAGCTCGCCGCCGCGGACGTCATCCACTCCTTCTGGGTGCCGGAGTTCCTGTTCAAGCGCGACGTGATGCCGAACCCGAAGGAAAACCACTCCGACAACACCTTCCAGATCACCAAGATCGAGCGGGAGGGCGCCTTCGTCGGCCGTTGCGCGGAGATGTGCGGTACTTTCCACTCGATGATGAACTTCGAGGTCCGGGCCGTGAGCCCGGAGAAGTTCGAGCGCTACCTGCAGGTGCGGGAGAAGGGCGCGACCAACGCCGAGGCGCTGGCGAGCATCGGCGAGTCGCCGGTGTCGGTGACCACGCACCCGTTCGACACCGACCGCACCGCGCGCGAAGCCGCCCAGGCCGAGAGCAAGTGAGGACTGAACTGACATGAAGGTCGAAGCACGCATCTTCGAGCTGCTCACGGTGTTCTTCATCATCGTGGGCGTCGTCTACGCATTCTTCACCGCGCAGTCGCGCACCGGCGTCGAATGGGCCGGTACCACCGCGATCGTGCTGACCGCGGGTCTGACGCTGATCGTCGGCACCTACTTCCGCTTCGTGGCCCGCCGCCTGGATCTGCGCCCGGAGGACTACGAGGATGCCGAGATCGTGGACGGCGCCGGCGACCTGGGCTTCTTCTCGCCCGGCAGCTTCTGGCCCATCCTGATCGCCGCGGCCGCCTCGGTGACCGCGATCGGCTTCGCGTTCTTCCAGTTCTGGCTGATCGGCGTCGGCGTGATCTGCATCCTGATCACGGTCGGCGGCCTGGTGTTCGAGTACCACCTGGGCCCCGAGAAGCACTAGCGCACACGACGAACGCGGCGCCCCGGTCGAATCCCGACCGGGGCGCCGCGTTTCGTCCGTGGTGGGTCTCGGCGGTGGTGGATGATGCGTATCCCGAACAGCGGCCGAGGCCGGGCGGGCACACCGAAGGGAATCGACCGGTGACAGATCCGATAGTGGCGACCGACGAACCCGCCCGCGCCGCGGTACCGCGCTGGTGGACGATCACGATGGGCGCGATCACGGCTGTCGCGGTGGGCATCTGCGCCGCCGTGCTGTGGGTCCTGGTGTCGGACGGCTCGTCCGCGTTCCTGGTCCTCGCCGTCTGGGCGCTGCTCGCCGCCGGGGCCGCGTGGCTGGCGGCGGTGCTCTTCTGCTCGTGGCGGTACCGGAGTCGCGGCTGGCGGCTGCGTGCGGTGGCGCCGGTCGTCGTGTGCTGCACTGTCGTCGTGGGCGCGACCGGGATTCCGGAGAAGATCGGCTGGGCGGTGTCCGAGTCCGCGCTGGACCGGGTCGCCGCCGAGTGCGTGCGACCGGACGACGGCCGGGCCGGTGTCTACCGCATCCGCACGGTGGAGAAGCACCGGGACGGATGCCTGCTCTACACCGACGGCGGATTCATCAATCCGGTCGGATTCGCGCACTTCCCCGCTGCCGCACCGGCTCTGGGCCGCCCGCGCCACGAGGGCGACATCGGGTACGAACACCTCGACGGCCCGTGGTATCGGTTCACAGTGCAGTTCTGACGGACGGCGGCCCAGGCGGACAGGCCCCTAGTCGGTCTCGTAACGCGTGGCGCGTTCGGAGTGGCAGATGTCGGCGATGGCGGTGTCGATCTCGCGGAGCAGTTCGGAGGTGCCCGACTTGCCGGTGTAGGTCTCGGTGGGGCGGACGCGGCAGGTGAAGGTGAGGAAACCGTGGTCCTCGCCGGACAATTCGTGCAGATAGGGGGAGCGGACGCCGTAGGTCATGGCCGAGATGACGGTGAAGCAGCCGCTGCGCTCGCGGTAGTCGGTGAACAGGTCGTGCAGGCGGTGGAATACCGCCGTATACGTCGACAGCGGCGCGAACACGGCCACCCGGTAGGCCGGGCCGCGCTCGGCGGAGGTGATCACCGTATCGGCGAGATACTCCGCGTCGCGCAGCGTCAGCACCTTCGGGGAGAACATCAGCGCACCGGCGGCGGCGTTGCGCACGGGCATGCCCGCCGGGCCGCGTGCCGCGGAGGCGATCGCGCCCAGCGACTTCCGCGCTCGGGAGCCCAGTTCGCGGCGGGCCCGCAGCGAGGCCGTGGCGGTGGTGGGATGCAGGCTCGACCACTGGCCGAAGCGGACCGTGCCCAGCTGCACGTGGCCGGTGCCGACCGGGCGCGACACCCGCAGCGGCGCGGTGTCGACCCAGCGGCCCACCTGGAGCATGGCGTCGCCGGGCCGCTCGATCTCGGCGACCGAATGTTCGACGAAGGTGTCGAAGTCGAGGAAGCGGTGGGCCTCCGAGGTCAGCCAGGTGTGGTCCTTGTCGACCTCGACGGCCTCCAGGGTGAGCGCGGTGATGATGCCGGTGCGACCGGCCCCGCCGAGGATGCGGCGGAAGCGGTCGGCGTGGTGGGCGCGCCCGCAGGTGCCGAATCTGCCGTCCGGATCGACGTATTCGAGCGCGACGACGTTATCGCTGAACATGCCGTAGCGGTGCGAGGCGGCACTGAGCCCGCCGACCGCCGCGAACCCGCCCGCCGTGATCTCGCGGTGGTCGCCGACGATCGGGAGCCCCAGACCGTGCGCGGCGAGCGTGCGATCGATATCGGACAGCCGCGCACCGGCCTGCACGCGGACGAGCCGGGCGTCGGCGTCGACGGCCTGCACCCGGTTCATCCGCCGCAGCGACAACACGACGCGGCGGTCGGGCGGGGCGAGCTCGTCCTCGGCGTGGTCGCCGTACTCGCCGCCGCGGACGGTCAGCGGCTGCGGGCGGGAGTCGCGAACCGTGCGCACGACGTCCGCGGTATCGCGGGGAAGGTACTCGTCGGGCAGGTCGGCCAGCGTCATGCTCATGCTGCCACCTCGCCGGCGCTCGCAAGCCCGCTCACGGCCGTCGCCTCGCTGCTGTTCGGCACCGGCATGCGCACGGGCGCATTGTGTTTCGGGGATTGCTCACTGCGCAGGCTCATGGCCCCACAGCTAACCACAGTCGCGGCGGTTCGTCTGCCCCGAGCTCGAGCGGGCAATCGCGACACGCGCGGCGTGGCGGATTGCCGACATGGTGTGGCGTTTCGACGGAAGCGGCAACCCGGTCCCCGTCCCTACGCTGAGCAGCATCGACGACTCTGGGAGGACCCGTGTTCCGCTATTCCGGTCATGACGGCTGGCCGCTGTCCGCGTCAACGGTGGGCAACGCCGGACCCGACGTCGTCCTGATGCACGGCGGCGGGCCGGACCATCGCAGCCTGCTACCGCTGGCCGACCGGCTGGCCGACCGCTGCCGCGTGGTGCTGCCCGACGTCCGCGGCTACGGCATGTCCCGGTGCGCGGACCCGGCCCGCCACACCTGGGCGCGCTATGCCGAGGACGTGGTGGCGCTGCTCGACCATCTCGGAACCGAGCGCGCCGTCGTCGGCGGCACGGGACTCGGGGCGACCGTCGCGGCGCGGGCGCTGCTCGCCCGTCCGGACCGGTTCACCGCGGGGATTCTGATCAGCGTCGAAGACATCGAGGACGACGCGGCGAAGCGGGCCGAGACGGCGATGATGGACGCCTTCGCTGCCACCGTGACCGCGGCGGGCATCGAGGCGGCGTGGGCGCCGATCCTGCCGGAGCTGGCGCCGGTGATCGAAACGCTTGTCCGCGAGGCGATTCCGCGCAGCGATCCGGCGAGTATCGCCGCGGCCGCCGCGATCGGCCGGGACCGCAGCTTCCGCAGCCCCGCCGAACTCGCGGCCATCGCGGCGCCCGTCCTGCTCTTCCCGGGCATCGACCAGCGCCATCCCACGGCGTTGGCGCGGGAATTGGCGCGGATCCTGCCGGACGCCCGGCTCGGCCCGGGTTTCGGCGCCGAGATGCGCACGGCCGACGATCTCGCCGACGCCGTGGCACCGGCCATCCGGGAGTTCCTGGCCGCGGTGCCGGCGGGCTGACGGACGAGGAGCCCGGTCCCGGCAGGCGGTGTGTGGGGAGACCGAACGTGGCCGGGATGCGCCTAGCTCGGATGCCGCGGGTAGGGGCTTCCCCGTACCGCCGGTGGCGCGGGGGAGTCTGACTTACCGCGAGTCGGTGAGCGCGGCGGCGACGGAGTCGAATGCCTCCTGGAGGATGTCGCAGTAGCCGTCGATGTCGTCGACGAGGGCCGGATCGCAGACCACCGATACCGCGAAGCTGTCGCCCGCTCCCACGAAGGAGTGGGCCAGGCCGATGTCCGGATAGACCGGCGGGAGCATGCCCGCGAACCGAAAGGGCTTGTCCAGCAACGACCATTCGGCGCTCGGCTCGCATCGGATGCTGGTCAGGACCGTGTGCGCGACGGTGGGCGGCGCCGATTCGGGGGGCGGCAGCGTGCCGTGCGCGGCGCGGTACATGCGGCTTGGCAGCATGTCGACCAGCCCCAGGCGCTCGAGTTCGCGGCGGCTGGTGGCGGAGGCGCGACGGACGCGCAGGGTGCCGTCGACCGCCTGGGCCCGCTCGGCCGGATCGCTCGTTGCCGGGTGCAGGTCGACCACGTCGGCGCCGACCCGGTTGACGCCCATCACCGTCGCACCGGGCACCGCGATGGTCACGAATGCCGCGAGATCGTCCGGGCACGCCTCGCCGCGCTTGTCCAGATATCGCTGCATCGCCTGGGATACCGCGGTCAGGCCGACGGCCGTCACGGTGGTTCCCGGAACCCGCACGGTTCGCAGGTCGACGGGGAAGGTCCGCACGGCGCGGCCGGGGCTGATGCGCTGGTTGAGGATCGTCGCGGTGCGCGGCGTCAGGTTCGGCCCGCCCTCGTCGCCTTCGCGGGCGATGCGCCGGTTCTCCGCCCGGACACCGGCGACGAAGCGCAGCAACCGAACCGGCCAGCCCAGCGCACCCCGGACGGCCGCGAGCCGTACCGGTGGGCGCCGCGCGGCGGGCCCGAGTCCCTCGATCTCCAGCGGCGGCTTCCCCGGCGCGAACAGGGCTTCCGACAGGGACGTCATGGCCGGGCCCGCCATCAGCGCATGACTCACATGAATCATGACGACGGTTCCCGTGCCGGTCAGCGTCGGAATCCCGGAGACATCGGCGAAGATATGCAGCTGCCACGCATTGACCCGGGCGTCCAGCGGTTGCTCCAGGACCCTGCCCATCCGGTCGAGACATGCTGCCCAGTCCAGGTTTTCGGAATGGACGGTCACGTGGTTCTCGACCGGGCTGTCGTCGACTTCCCAGAACGGATGGCCGAGCCCGGCGGGCACCTCGTGAATCCTGCGGCGCAGCGGTTCCAGCGCCTCGGCTCGATCGGTGACGTAGCGGACGAGGTCGGCCGACGCCGGGGTACCGCCCGCGTTGTCGAAGACCCACCACATCGGCCAGTCGCTGCGGCGGCCCGAGCGTGTGAAGTAGTAGTACATCGCGTCGTTGGCCGCGAGCTGTGCTTCGTGCATCCGCCTGCTCTCGTCGATCCAGATTCCCTGCACTCTAACGCCGCACGGGACTCACCCCGCCGGGCACGGACGGGCAGAGGTTCGCCACTCGGCACTGTCATTCCGGCACGCTCGCCACTGTCATTCCGGCACGCTTTTGGCCGGAGTCCATGGCCGTCACCTGTGGATTCCGGCCAAAAGCATGCCGGAAATAGAGGAGTGAGCGTGCTGGAGATAGGGGAGTGAGCGTGCTGGAGATAGGGGAGTGAGCGTGCTGGAGATAGGGGAGTGAGTGTGCTGGATGTGGGGACGTGAGTGTGCTGGATGTGAGGGATGTGAGCGTGGCTGACGGTGACCGGGCGGGTCAGCTCTGGGCGTAGGTGGTCGGGGTCAGGCCGTGGAGCTTGTCCGGGTTGACGACGGTGTAGATCGTGCGGACGGTTCCGTCGGGGTCCAGGTCGAGGATCAGGGCCGCGAACTCGGCTCCGTCGCGCCGGACGATGGCGGCGGGGGCGCCGTTGAGGTCGACGATCCGGGCGGACAGTTCGGCGAGCGTGCGGAAACCCGAGGAGATCAGGCGAAGGATGCGGTCGCGGCCGGTGACCACCCGCCGGGCCGTGCCCTTGCGGCCGCCGCCGTCGGTCCACATCGCCACGTCCGGGGCCAGCACCGCGAGCAGGGCGTTGAGGTCACCGCCCAGGGCCGCGTCGAGGAAGCGTTCCGTCGCCACCCGCTGGGTGGCCGGATCGGTGCGGTAGTACCCGCGCCGGTCGCGAATGTGCACCTTGGCGCGATGGGCCAGCTGCCGGACCGACTCGTGGGTGCGGCCGAGAATGTCGGCGATCTCCGGGTGGCTGTAGCCGAACGCCTCCTGCAGGACGAACACCGCCCGCTCCAGCGGTGTGAGCGCCTCGAGCACGACCATCATTGCGTAGGAAGCGGTTTCGGAGCGGATCGTGTGGTCGGAGTCGTCGGCGACGGGGTCGGGCAGCCACAGGCCGCGATAGGCCTCGCGATCGCGGCGGGCCCGCTTCAGCCGGGCCAGCGCGGTGTTGACCGCGATCCGCACCAGGTACGCGCGGGGGTTGTCCACGGCGGCCCGCTCGGTCGCGGACCATGCCAGCCAGGTCTCCTGGAGCACGTCCTCGACGTCGGCGACCGACCCGAGCATGTTGTAGGCCATCGAGAACAGCAGCTTGCGATGCGCCTCGAAATCCCTCGTCGCATCCTCGAGGGTCGCTGTGACAGGCGGTGTGACATCGACCACGAACCCATGATGTCACAGTTGCGTGTCCCCAGATCTCCCATGAGTAGGGCCTCACACCGGAACCCCGGCGACGAGACCCGTTGTCCGCGGGCCCACGGCTCGACTCCATCGGCAGGCTCGACACAAGGAACTGGTGATGAAATATCTGGCAGAGGTGATTCTGCGGTACCGGAAACCGGTGCTGGCGGGCGCCCTCCTCCTGGCCCTGCTGGGTGGCGTGGCGAGTGCCACATTGTTCGGCAAGCTGTCCAGCGGCGGGTTCTACCGGACCGACGGCGAGGCCAACCGCGCCGCGGCGGTACTGGAACAGACCTTCGGCGAACGGCCGCCGAACCTGACACTGCTCGTCGAGACTCCGTCCGGCGTCGACGATCCGCGCGCGGCGGCGCAGGGTGAGCAGATCGGCACCCGGCTGGCCGCGGAATCCGGTGTGGCCAATGTGGTTTCGTACTGGACCTCGCACGCTCCGCAGCTGCGCAGCCAGGACGGGAAGCAGGCGGTGATCCTCGCGACGATCGAGGGTGACGAGAGCGCGGTGGCCGGGCGGCTCAACGATCTGGCGCCCGCCTACGTCTCCGAACAGGACGGCGTGCGCGTCGAGGTCGGCGGCAACGCCATGTTCCAGAAGGAGATGAACGAGCAGGGCCAGGAGGACGCCACCCGCGGCGAGATGATCGCGTTCCCGATCACGCTCATCGTGCTGGTGCTGGTGTTCGGCAGCGTCGTGGCGGCGACCATGCCGCTGCTCGTCGCGCTGGTCGCGACCCTGGTGCAGCTCGGGGTGCTCTGGGTGCTGGCGAGCCTGACCGACCTGTCGGTGTTCGCGATCAGCGTGGCCAGCCTGCTGGGCCTGGGCCTGGCGATCGACTACAGCCTGCTGGTGGTGAACCGGTATCGCGAGGAGATCCACGCGGGCCGCGACGTCTCCGACGCCATCCGGGTGGTGATGACCTCGGCGGGCCGCACGGCGGTCTTCTCCGCGATCATCGTGTCGTTCTGCCTCGCGAGCCTGGTGTGGATCCCGCTCGGCGCGGTGCGCTCGATCGCCTACAGCGGTATCGCGACGGCCTTGCTGTCGGCCGGGGCGGCGGTGACGGTGCTGCCCGCCGTGCTGGCCCTGCTCGGCAGGCGGATCGAATCCGGCCGGGTGCTGAAGCGGTCGATCACGGTGGGGGACAACGGTTTCTGGCACCGGTTGGCGACCTTCGTGATGCGTCGCCCGATCCCGATCGCGCTGGCCGTGGCCGCGGTGCTGGTGCTGCTGGGCCTGCCCGCGCTGAGCATCAAGCTCGGCATGCCCGACGAGCGGATCATGGGCGAAAGCTCGGCGGCCCGGCAGGTGGCGACCGAGATCCGGGAGAATTTCGATGCCGGTGAGCAGAACGCGGTGCCGGTCGTGGTCCCCGAAACCGGCGGGCGGACAGGCGATGTCGCGGTCTATGCCGCCCAGCTGTCGCAGCTGCCCGATGTCGCCCGGGTCGATTCGCCCGCCGGGAGTTACGCCGACGGCGCCCGGGTGGCCGAGGGTGCGGCGTTCGAGCGGTTCGCCCGCGGCGACAGTGCGTACTACTCGGTGGTGCCCGATCCCGGCGTGGGCGCGTCGACCGGACTGGTGGAGGATCTGCGGGCCGCGCCGTCGCCCTTCCCCGTGCTGGTCGGCGGCGCCGCGGCGATGAACGTGGACACCACCGAGGTGCTGCAGCAGAAGATTCCGCTGGTCCTGCTGACGGTCGGCGTCACCATGGTGATCGTGCTGTTCCTGCTGACCAGCAGTGTCGTGCTGCCGTTCCTGGCGCTGCTGCTCAGTTCGCTGAGCATCACCGCCGCCTTCGGCGCGCTGGTCTGGATCTTCCAGGACGGGCACCTGGCGTCGCTGCTGGGCTTCACGCCCACCGGAACCACGGTCTCGACCATTCCGGTGATGCTGTTCGCGCTGGCGTTCGGCCTGGCGATGGACTACCAGGTGTTCATGCTCTCGCGCATCCGCGAGGAGTACGAGCGCACGGGGTCGACCACCGAGGCGGTCGCCTCCGGGCTGGCGCGGATCGGCCGGATCGTCACCGCCGCAGCGGTTTTGATCTCCCTGGTCTTCCTCGCCTTCCTGGTGTCGGACATCTCGATGGTGAAGGCGTACGGCCTGGGCCTGCCGCTGGTGGTGCTGATGGACGCGACGCTCATCCGTGGCGCGCTGCTGCCCGCGACGATGCAGATCAGCCGGAACTTCGTGTGGTGGGCGCCCGGCCCGCTGCGGCGGCTGTACGGGCGGATCGGATTCCACGAGGGTGAGTCGGTGCGATCCGAACCGGGTGGCGAGGCGGCCGCGGCGGAGCGCGCGGGCGCGAGGTAAACGGCAACAAAGGAATAGGAAAACACCGCGGTCCGCGATTCACGAATGGTGAATCGCGGGCCCTTTGTTGTCTCCGGGAACCATTTATTTCACAGGTCGATGTGCGGCCCTGTGAGTCGATCTTGTGTCCAGCCCCGGAATGTAGGGGCTATGGCCGGTCGATCGATTTCGATAGCCGACCGAAGGAATGGTCTCCGGTAGCGGCCCGGTGATCGGTTTGTTATCCTGGGTGCGCTCGGGGATTTGATACGGAGAATCCCTGGCCGATCGGACCAGGGGGCGTCAGTAAATTCAGCGGTTCTGGACCGGGGATAAGACCGAGAGCCGTCGTCGATCTCATTCATCCGACGTCGGCTGCGGATTGTTCGGATCGGGCATAGGCGGCCGATCTCCATGTGCGCGCGGCAGCGCCGGAAAATCTTGCTTCGCAAGAATAAAACTTCGCAAGAATAGAATCTTTGTCGACCGGGGTCGACGCTGGATTGGGGTGTCTTGTGCAAAGTATCGCTGCGTCGGAAACCAACACTACCTGTTATTGCGGATGTGCCGTGGCCGATCCGGCTCCGCACGAGGAATGCGGCGGCGTACACGCTGTCCGTCCGAACCGCTCCCGGGAATCGGCCGCGGTGGCGGTGCTCGGCACCGGGTCCTATCTGCCCGACCGGGTGGTCACCAATACCGAGGCGGGCGTGCATGCCGGCGTCGGCGACGCCTGGATCGTGCGCAAGACCGCGATCCGGCACCGGCGCTGGGCCCACCCGGAGCAGGCCACCTCCGATCTCGCCACGGCCGCGGCGCGCCGGGCCCTCGACTCCGCCGGCATCGATGCCGCGGAACTGTCGGTGATCGTCGTCGCCACCTCCACGCCGGATCGCCCACAACCGCCGACCGCGGCATACGTCCAGCATCGGCTCGGCGCACGCTACGCCGGCGCCTTCGACACCAACGCGGTGTGCAGCGGGTTCGTCTTCGCACTGGCCGCGGCGGAGTCGATGCTCGCCCGCTCCGGCGGGTACGGCCTGGTGATCGGCGCCGACATCTATTCGCGGATCCTCGATCCCGGCGACCGGAAGACGGTCATCCTGTTCGGCGACGGCGCCGGTGCGGTGGTGCTGGGCCCGGCGACCGGCGGCCGCGGAGTCTCGGGATCCGCCCTGCACACCTTCGGCGAACTGGGCGATCTGATCTGTGTCCCCGCCGGTGGCAGCCGTGAGCCGGGCGCACCGGCGGCGT
This sequence comes from Nocardia mexicana NBRC 108244, assembly GCF_001613165.1. GTDB lineage: Bacteria > Actinomycetota > Actinomycetes > Mycobacteriales > Mycobacteriaceae > Nocardia > Nocardia mexicana. Next base: position 101,598 of record NZ_BDBV01000066.1, on the reverse strand, counting down.
GGGACTCCGGGCGGCACTACTTCACGATGAACGGCCGCGCCGTGCGGGAGTTCGTCGTCCGGAACCTGCCGCGCCTGGTGAAACAGTTCCTGCACGACAGCGCCGTCGGCCCCTCGGATATCGCCCACCTGGTCCCGCACCAGGCCAACGGGGTGCTCCTCGACGACCTGATCGCGGAACTGGATCTCCCCGAGGCCGTCGTCCACCGGACACTCGTCGACTACGGAAATACCGGCGCGGCATCCATTCCGATCACGCTCGACGTCGCCGCCCGCCGCGGCGCGCTGAATCCCGGCGAGCTCGTGCTGCTGGCGGGCTTCGGCGGCGGTATGTCGGTCGGACTCTCGCTGTTGCGCTGGTGAACGGCTCATGAATTTCTCGGGAGCGATAAATCATGACACGTCCTAGTATCGAGCAATTACGAATATTCCTGGCCGTCTATCGTCTGGGTTCGATCAATAAGGCGGCCCTCGAAATCGGCCTGTCGCAACCCACGGTGACGGCCCAGCTGCGCAGCCTGGAAAAGGCGCTGGGACATCAGCTTTTCCTGCGCGGACCCCGCGGCGTACGGCCGACAGCGGCCGCCGAGAAACTGGCCGACGGCGCCGGTCCGCTGGTGGCCGAGCTGGAGGAGTTTCTGCGCACGGCCGCGGTGGAGTATGCCGGGTGAACCTGTTCGAGGCAACCTCGGGAGTACCGATAATTCTTCTGTTCTCGTCGGGGCTCGTCCGCTGCTACCGTTTGAATCGAATTAAGGGGCGCACATCGATGCGGATCCCTGTTTTATCAATGTCATTCAGTATGAATCTCACCCAGTGAAGTGGTTGAAATGACTGTCGATGTAATCGAGGATCGATCGGCTGTCGAGCACCGGGAAAATCTCGTGCGGCTCGCTGAGGAACGGATGCGGGAATTCCTGGCCGGGGAGCGTGCGGCCTGGGTGGACCGGAATTCGAAGGTCACCGCCCCGCTGGACGCGGTCTACGAGCTGGTCGCGGCCGGCGGCAAACGCATTCGCCCGGCGTTCTGCGTCAGCGGATACCTGGCGGCGGGCGGCGATGCGGACGACACCCGGATAGTGGACGCCGCCATCGCGCTGGAGCTGCTGCACGCCTGCGCACTCATTCACGACGACGTCGTCGACGAATCCGCGCAGCGGCGCGGCGCCCCCACCGCGCACGTGCGTTACGAGGCCGAGCACGCCGCCCGGCAGTGGCACGGCCCGTCCTGGCGCTTCGGCGAGGCGGTGGCCATTCTGGCGGGCGACCTCGCCCTGGTGTACTCCGACCGGTTCATGTCCGGCATCTCCGCCGAGCTGGACCGGCTGTGGGCGGAACTGCGCGCCGAGCTCATCTTCGGCCAGTACATGGACGTGCGGGCGGCCGCCGAGCTGGCGACCGATCCGGAGCTGTCGCGGTGGATCGCCGTGCTCAAGTCCGGGCACTACACCATCCACCGGCCGCTGGCGGTGGGCGCGGTGGTGGCCGGTCGCCCGGATCTGGCGGGGGCCTTCGAGGAGTACGGGGTCAGCGTCGGCCAGGCCTTCCAGCTGCGCGACGACCTGATCGATGTGTTCGGCGACGCCGAGACCACGGGCAAACCCGCCGGGCTCGACCTGGAACGCCACAAGATGACGCTGCTGATGGCGCTGGCGACCCAGCGCGACCCGCGCGTGCACGAGCTGGTGACGGCGCCGCAGCCCGATCTCGCCGAGATCCGGACCGTGTTCCAGGAGCAGGGAATTCGCGACGAGATCGAGGCGGCGATCGGCCGCCTGGTCGAGCAGGGCTGCGATGCCCTCGATCGCGCGCCCCTCGCCCCGCGGTGGCGCGACGAGCTGGCGGCCATGGCGCGCCAGGTCGCCTACCGGGACCGCTAGGGGCACCCGTGCGTCACGAGAATGTTGCCGTGGTCGTCGTCGGCGCCGGGCCCGCGGGCCTGCTGCTGGCGCAGCTGCTCGACCGGTCCGGCGTGGACTGCCTCGTCCTCGAGGCGCGCAGCCGCGAGTATGTGGAGAACCGCACCCGCGCGGGCCTGCTGGAACAGCACACCGTCGATGTGCTGCGTGCCGCGGGTGTCGCGGATCGCCTGGAGCGCAATGCGATCCGGCACGGCGGCGTCGAATTTCGGTTCGCCGGGCGGCGGCACCGGGTACCGACCGACGAGCTCGTCGGCGAGCCGACCTGGATCTACGGGCAGCAGGAGATCGTCAAGGACCTCATCGCCGCCCGGGTCGCGTCCGGCGGGCGGCTGCACTTCGGTGTCGAGGACGTCCGGCTGTCCGGGCTGGTCGAGCGACCGCGGGTGCACTGCACGGTCGACGGCACCGAGGTCGAGATCACCGCCGACTACCTGGCGGGGTGCGACGGTTCGCACGGGGTGACGCGGCGCAGCCTCCCCGACGGCGCCGTCTCGGTCCTCGAACAGTCGTATCCCTTTGCGTGGCTGGGCATCCTGGCGCAGGCCCGGCCGTGCGGGACCGAGCTGATCTACGCGCCGCACGAGCGCGGCTTCGCCCTGCTGAGCATGCGGTCGCCGACCGTGACGCGGGCGTATCTGCAGGTCGACGCCGACGATGAGGTCGGCAATTGGCCCGACGAGCGGATCTGGCAGGAGCTGCGGCGACGGCTCGAGGCGATCGATGCGGCACCGGTGGCCGAGGGCCCGATCATCGACCGCGGCATCACGCGGATGCGCGGTGTCGTCGTCGACCCGGTGCGCGTCGGCCGCACCTTCCTCGCCGGGGACGCGGCGCATATCGTGCCGCCCAGCGCGGCCAAGGGGCTCAATCTCGCTGTCGCCGATGCCGAATCGCTCGCCGAGGCGCTCGCGGCCCGCTACCGCGACGGCCGCGAGGACCTGCTGGCCTCCTATTCCGACGACTGCCTGCGCCGCGCGTGGACCGCGCAGGCGTTCTCGGCCTCGATGACCGAACTGCTGCACCGCTTTCCGGGCCGCACCGAGTTCCAGGCCGGTGTGCAGCGCGCGCAGCTGCGGCGGCTGGTGGATTCGGACGCGGCGGCCCGCAGCTTCGCCGAGGAATACACCGGCCGCTCGCGTCGCCCGCTGCTCATCTGACTCGCATGGACCCTGCTCGACCCACGCATGGACCTGCCTGATCGCGAAAGGCCTTCGCCGATGCGGACATTGCTGATCGACAACTACGACTCCTACACCTACAACCTCTTCCAGCTGCTCGCCCTGGTGAACGGCGAGCCGCCGGTGGTGCTCACACACGATTTGGTGCCGTCGGGGCAGCTGGACCTGAGCGAGTTCGACAACGTCGTCATCTCGCCGGGGCCGGGCCACCCGGGCAATCCGGGCGATTTCGGCATCGGTTCCGCGGTGGTCGCCGACGCCGGTGTGCCGGTGCTCGGCGTCTGCCTCGGCCATCAGGGCATCGCCCTGTCCTGCGGCGCGCAGGTCGAGCATGCGCCGCGGGCGCGCCACGGCCACCTGACCCGGGTCGCGCACGACGGCGACGGGCTGTTCCGGAACATCCCGCAGGGCTTCACCGCGGTGCGCTACCACTCGCTGTGCGTCACCGAGCCGCTGCCGCCGCACCTGGAGGCCACGGCGTGGGCCGAGGACGGCGTCAATATGGGCCTGCGCCACCGGGATCGGCCGTTGTTCGGCGTGCAGTTCCACCCGGAATCCATCGAGACCCGCTTCGGCCGCGAGCTGCTGGCCAACTTCCGGGACCTGTCGGCCGAGTACCGGTCGCGGCCCAACGGCAGGCCGGTCGCGGTGGGCGCCGGAAACGGCAGCGCGCCGACGGTCGCCGCCCACCGCTATCGCCTGCACGTGCGCAAGCTGGCCGGGGAGGTGGACACCGAGGCGGTGTTCACCGAGCTGTTCGGCGGCTCCCGCCGGTCGTTCTGGCTCGACAGCTCGCATGTGGAACCCGGGCTGGCCCGATTCAGTTTCCTCGGTGACGATTCCGGGCCGCTGGCCGAATTCGTGGCCTACCGGGTCGGCGACGGCGAGGTGCGGATCTCCGACCGGCACGGCGGCCGGCACGTGGCGGGCAACGTCGCCGACTACCTCGAGCGCGAGCTGCGGAATCGGCAGATCGACGCTCCCGCACTGCCTTTCGACTTCTCCGGCGGCTACGTGGGGTACTTCGGGTACGAACTGCGCGGCGACTTCGGCCAGCGCGGCCGCTACCGGTCCCCGCAGCCGGATGCCTGCTGGCAGTTCGCCGATCGCATGGTGGTCGTCGACCACGAGGCGGGCGAGACCTACCTGCTGTGCCTGGGCGACGGCAGCGACGAGGTCGAATCGGCCGCGGCCGACTGGCTGGCGGCCACCGAGCAGGCGCTGGCCTGCGCGCCCGTCGCGACCGCCGCGGAGCGGACGGGCGGCGCGACGGTCGACCCCGCCCTGGTCGAACGGCGGCTGGTGCGCCCGCGCGGGCAGTACCTGCGCGATATCGAGATCTGCAAGCAGCGACTGCTCGACGGCGAGAGCTACGAGATCTGCCTGACCAACCAGCTGAAGTTTCCGAAGGCCGCGTCGGGCCTGGATTTCTACCGGCAGTTGCGCCGCAACAATCCGGCCCCGTACGCGGCCTATCTCAACTTCGCCGACTTCGAGGTCGCCTGCTCGTCTCCGGAGCGGTACCTGAAGATCGACGGCAACGGTGTCGTCGAGGCGAAACCGATCAAGGGGACCGCACCGCGCGCCGCGACGGCCGACGCCGACGAACGCAACCGGCTCGAGCTGGCGCACAGCAGCAAGACCCGCGCCGAGAACCTGATGATCGTCGACCTGCTGCGCAACGACCTCGGCCGGGTCTGCGAGATCGGCAGTGTGACCGTGCCCCGGCTCATGGCCGTCGAAACGTATTCGACGGTGCACCAGCTGGTTTCGACGATCCGCGGGCGGCTGCGCACGGGCACGAGTGCGCTGGACTGTATTCGGGCGTCGTTCCCGGGCGGCTCGATGACCGGTGCGCCGAAGCTGCGCACGATGGAGATCATCGACTCGCTCGAACACGAGGCGCGCGGGATCTACTCGGGCACAATCGGATTCCTGGCCTGCAACGGCACCGCCGATCTCAATATCGTCATCCGGACCGGCGTGCTCGCCGACGGCGAGTGGACCGTCGGCGTGGGCGGCGCCATCGTCCTGGACTCCGATCCGGACGAGGAATATCGGGAAATGCTGCTCAAGGCCAACGCGCTGGTCCACGCGCACCGCGCCTCGGCGGCGGGTGAGCGGCCGTCGCTGACCGGAAGCGGGCGGTCCTCATGAGCGCCACGCAGGTCCGCTCCACCGGCGACCGGATCACCGGATTGTTCTGGCTGTCCAAGCTTTTCATGTACCAGAACTACTTCGGATGGCTGCTGGCCTGGCTGCTGCTCACGCCCGCGGCCGCGACCCGGCCGGGCGCCACCGCCGCGATCCTGCTGTTCCTGCTGGGCACGGTCGGCATCGTCACCTGCACCGTCGCGCTCGACGACCTGGTCGGCTACCGCAACGGCAGCGATGGCCGGAACTACAGCAGCAGCGGGAAACTGCGCGATCCGCGGATGAAGCCGCTGCTGTCGGGACTGGTCACCGAGGCGGAAGCCACCGCCTACGTGGTCTTCGCCGCATGCTTGGCCGTGGTGGCCGGGCTCGGTGCGTTCCAGGCGCTGGACTGGGACGTCCCGCTCGCCGCCTACCTGCTGTACTTCGTGGGAGGGCTTGCGAGCGTGCAGTATTCGGCCGGGCTGCGGTTCAGCTACCACCTCGGGGGAGCGGAGACGCTGCTGTGCGCCGGGACCGCCGCCGGGCTGCTCGCGCCGTACCTCGCGATCGAGCAGCGCTGGAGCGCGCCCGCGGTGCTGGTGGCGCTGCTGCTCGGGCTGTGGCTGGTGATGGTGAGCAGCTACTCCAATGTCAACGATGCGGACGGTGACCGCCGCGTCGGGCGGCGCACGCTCGCGGCCGCGGCCCCGCCGGTGGTCGTCAAGACGGCGATGGTGGCGTTCTTCGCGATCTCGGTGGTGCTGATCGGGCTGCTCGTCGGCCTCGGCGGGTGGCCCTGGTGGACGGCGCTGACGGCGGCGCCCGTGGTCGTCGTGCACGCGCGCCAGCTGGTGGTCGGCCCGCTCGGCGGCCAGTGGTTGCGGGCCCGGCGGCTCGGGATCGTCGCCTACAACCTCGGCTTCGCCGGATTACTCATTCCCGCAGTCCATCTCGGTATCACACAGGGAAGGTTCTGATTTCCGATGACGCACGCACCCACCGCCAGGTCCCGGCGTTCTCCGCACCACCTCGGCTTGATCTTCGAGTGGAGCGCCGAACGTTCCGGCCGCACCGTGATGCGGCTGGACCGCCCACTGGACACCGCCCCCGGCGGCGGGACCAGCCTCGACGTCGAGGCGCTGGCCGCCGAGGTCAGCGCGCTCGCCGCGGCCCTGCACGCGGCCGGGGCGCGGCACGGCGACCGGGTGGTGATCGTGAAGGACAACCACTACGACATCACACTGCTGGCCGCGGCGGCGGCACGGTTCGGTGCGCTGCCGGTGCTGCTGTCGGCCGGTATCGCGGTGTCGTCGATCCGGGCGATGATCGAGCGCGTCCGCCCCGCGCTCGTCGTGGCGGGCACGACGGTGCTCGCCCGCGCGGCCGCCGAGGGGATCGACCTGACCGCCGGTGTCAGCCGCGTCGTCGCGGTCGGCGCCGGCGGTGAGAGTGTGCCGGAGCGCGCGGTGCCGCTGTCCGAACTCCGTGGGGCGCCGGACGTTCCGGTGCGCATCTCCGCGCCCGACGAGCCCATGGTCGTCACGCACACCTCGGGCACCACCGGGGTGCCGAAACTCGTGGTGAATTCGTCCTATACCGCGCTCGGTGCGCTGCCGTACCGGCTCGAATCCGCGCCGGTGCCGTTCATCGCGCCCAATGCCCGCGACGTGGTCGCGGTATCGCTGCCGTTCGCGCACGTGCGGACGATGTCGTGGACGCAGGCGCAGCTGACCCGGGGCCCGCGCGAGATCGTGGTGGTCACCGACACCTCGATTCCCAACGCGGAGAGCATGTTCGAGCGGTTTCCGGCGACCTCGATCGAATCGGTGCCGAACGTCTTCCAGCGCTGGGAGCCGCTCGCCGACCGGCGGCCGGAGCTGTTCGCCCAGGTGCGGCGGTACGCGACCACCTTCGACGCGATCCACCCGCGCACGGTCCGCAAGTTCCTCGGTGCCTCGCGACGCCGGTTCCCGGTCTGGGCGTGGGGATTGTGCCAGTCCGAGGTCGGCGGCGTCTTCGCCAATATCTGCACCCGGCGCACGGTTCGCGAGGGAGCGGGCGGGAGCCGGGAGCTGAACATCGGCTGGCCGACGCTGGTCGGGGTGCGCGTCGTGGACCCCGACACGGGCCGGTCCGCGCGCCGCGGCGATCCCGGGATCGTCATGGTGAAGACCCCGATCCGTTGCCTGGACTATCTGGGCGAATCCGATCGGCATCAGGCCAAGATGACCGGAAAGTGGTGGAACACCGGCGATCTCGGCGTCCGTGAGGGATTCGGCCGGTACCGGCTGATCGACCGTGAGGTCGACATGATCCCCGGAATGAGCTGTATCGAACTGGAGAGCACCCTGCTCGACCGGCTCGACCGCACCTCCGAGGTGATCGTGCTGGCCGTCCCCGGCGCGCTGCCGCTGCCGGTGCTGTGCGTCGACGGCGAGCCGCCGTCCGAGGCCGAATGGCGGGCCGCGACAACGGGTCTGCCGGAACTGGACCGGCCGCGGATCGTGCCCTGGGAGGACCTGCCCCGCACCGCGACCTGGAAGGTCCGCCGCCAACTGCTGCGGGAGCGCCTGGTCGGCACCGACGCCGGACTGGGCACCGGCCGCTGGACCTGACATCCGCGCACGCACGAACCGGGAGTGACCCGAGATGTTCCTACCGCCACCGATTTTCGGCAATGAGCAGGCCAAACGCATCGCCCTCGACGGGGTGGACCTGCCGGACTGGTACTACTACGCGCTGATCTGCACCATCGGAGCACTGTGGCTGACCGCCTATGTGTTCGCCATCCACCGCGCGCGCATCGATCGCTGGTGCGCGATCCCGCCGCTCGCGGTCGCCATCAACTTCGGCTGGGAGTTCAACTACACCTTCGTGCTCTATCAGGCCGAATGGCAGCGGCCGTTCAATCTCGCCTGGCTGCTGCTGGACGTGTTCCTGATGACGCACGTGCTCAAATACGGCGCAAAGGACCATCCCGCGCTGGGGCAGAAGAGGTTCCGGTTGGTCGTGGCGTTCGCGACGGTGTTCGCCGCGATCATGCTGGGCTCGATCACGCTGGACATCGGCGACTTCTACGGCGCCTACACGGGTCTGGTCGCGAACTGCTTCATGAGCCCGGCCTTCCTGATGCTGCTGTACCGGCGCAAGTCGTCGATCGGGCAGTCGATGTACGTGGCCTTCTTCAAGGGCGCCGGCACGCTGGTCGGCTCGGTGATGTCGATCTCGCTGTACCCGCACAGCCACATCATCTGGGTGATGGGCTGTTTCGTGCTCGTGCTGGATGTGCTCTACGGCGTGCTGCTGTACCGGCAGATCCGCGCCGAGGGCGGGTCGCCGTGGTCGGTGAGCCGCCCGACACCGCCGGAGCCCGCGCCGAGCGCGCTGGGTGCGGAGGCGGCCTTCGTGCCCGCGCGGGTCGCGGAGGGTGCGCGATGACGCGGGAGCAGGAGCGGCGGCTGGGATCCGGCCGGGCGCACGCGAAGGTCATCGTGTTCGGCGAGCACGCGGTGGTGTACGGCGCTCCCGCGATCGCGGCGCCGGTGCCGGAGCTGGCGGTGCATGTCAGCGCGACCCGGTCGCCGAGCGAGAGCGGGTGCCGGGTGACCTTCTCCGAGGTGGAGCCGGGCGCCGGGACGTCGGCGCTGCGGGAACCGGCCGACGCCGGACTGCAGACGCTGGTGTCGAATACCTTGCGCGCCTTCGGGATCGGCGACTGCGGGATCGACCTGGTCGTCGACTGCCCGATACCGCCGGCTCGCGGACTGGGTTCGAGTGCGGCGTGCGGGCGGGCGGTCGCGGTCGCGCTGGCCGATCTGTTCGATCGCGAGCTGGATGCGCAGACCGGGTTCGACCTGGTGCAATCCGCCGAACGGGTGGCGCACGGCACGCCGAGCGGGGTGGACACCGCCGCGACGGCGTCGACGGTACCGATCCTGTTCCGCGACGGCGTGGCCGCGCCGTTGTCGATCGGCCCGGAGACGGTCTTCGTCGTCGCCGACAGCGGGACCTCCAGCAGCACAAAGGATTCCGTGTCCCGGCTGCGGCGCCGCTTCGAGCGGGAACCGGCGGAGCAGCGTCGCTTCGTTACCGCGATCACGGATATCACGCGGTCGGCGCTGACCGATATCGAGTGCGGCGATGTCCGGGGCCTGGGCACGAAGATGACCGAAAACCACTGGCTGCTGGGCGATCTGGGGCTCAGCACCGCACATCTCGACCATCTCGTGCAGGTGGCGCTGCAGGCCGGCGCGTGCGGCGCGAAGGTCACCGGCGGCGGCTCCGGAGGGTGCCTGCTCGCCGTGGCGGAGGGCCCCGAGCGGGCCGCGGAGGTCGCCGTGCGGCTGGGCCGCGGCGGAGCCGTCGCCACCTGGACGATGTCGCACGCCAGCCGTTCGATGGAGTACCGAGGGAGCCGGATATGACCCCGATCGTGACCGAGAACCAGTGGGTCACCGCGGTGGCGCACCCCAATATCGCGCTGATCAAGTACTGGGGTAAGCGGGACGAGAAACTGGTCCTGCCGACCACCGACAGCCTCTCGATGACCCTCGACATCTACCCGACCACCACCACGGTGCGGCCGCTGTCGGATGCCGACGCCGATGTCGTATTCCTCGACGGCGTTCCGGCCGAAGGCGCTGTGCGCGAACGGATCACCGGATTCCTCGATCTGGTCCGCGCGGCGAGCGGCCGCACCGAACGGGTCTGCGTCGGCACCCGCAACACGGTGCCGACCGGCGCGGGGCTGGCCTCGTCGGCCGCCGGATTCGCCGCGCTCGCCACCGCCGCGGCGCGGGTCTTCGACCTCGAGCTGGACGCGGCGGCGCTGTCGCGGCTGGCGCGCCGCGGCTCGGGCTCGGCCAGCCGATCGATCTTCGGCGGCTTCGCCCGCTGGCGGGCCGGGAGCGGGAACGGCGATGCGGCCGACCGGGCGTCCTACGCCGAGCCGGTCGACGGCGGCGCCCTGGATCCGGCGCTCGTGGTGGCGGTGGTGGAGGACGGCCCGAAGTCCGTGTCGAGCCGGGAAGCCATGCGGCACACGGTGGCGACCTCGCCGCTGTACTGGGGGTGGGCCATGTCCAGCACCTCCGATATCGCCGATATGTGCCAGGCCATCGACCGCGGCGACCTGGTCGCGGTGGGGGAGATCGCCGAGCGCAATGCGCTGGGCATGCACGCGACCATGCTCGCGGCCCGCCCGGCGGTGCGCTACCTCTCGCCCGCTTCGCTGACCGTCATGGACCGGGTGATCGAGCTGCGCCGCAGCGGAATTCCGGCATACATCACCGCCGATGCCGGACCGAACGTCAAGGTACTGTGCGCCCGCCGCGACGCCGAACGGGTAGCCGCGGCCCTGAACCTGCTGCCCTGCACCCGATCCGTCGTCACCGCCCACCCCGGGCCCGGTGCGCGGGTGATGGCGGGGAGACGGCGATGATCCCGCGCTCGGGTGAAGGCGGGGAGACCGTGAGTACACGCCGGAGTGCGGGTGGGGAGTCTGCGATCATGCGGCCGAGTGAGGGTGGAGCGATGGCGAGGACCTGCCCGGGTGAGGGTGGGGTGACGGCGTTTGCGCGCCCGGGTGATGGTGGAGAGAAGGCGACGATTACACGCCGGGCGCCCGGAAAGTTGTTCATCGCAGGGGAATTCGCGGTTGTGGAGCCGGGGCAGGCCGCCGTGCTGGTCGCCGTGGACCGGTACGTGACGGCGACCGCCACCGCGGGCCCGGGTTCCGATGTCTGCATCGTTTCCGATATGGCCGCGGGCGCACGGCGATTCGAGCGCACCGGCACGACCCTGTCGGGGGATTCCAGCGGGGTGCGGCACGCGGTCTCGGCCATCGAGACCGTCGAACAGTGGGTCGCCGAGTTCGGGCAGCGGCCCGCGGCGGTGGAGGTGCGGATCGACAGCGCCCTGCACGACGGCGGCGTCAAGTACGGGCTGGGCTCCAGCGCCGCCGTCACAGTGGCTGTGGCCGCGGCGGTCTCGGCATTCCACGGCATGCGGCTGTCGGCGGGGGAGCTGTTCCGGCTGGCGATGATCGCGACGGTCCGGATCGATGCGCGCTCGTCGGGCGCGGACCTGGCCGCGAGCGCCTTCGGCGGCTGGATCGCCTACCGCTCGCCCGATCGCGCGCAGATCCGCACCCTGGTCGGGCGCGACGGCGTCGGCGCCGCACTGCGCGCGCGATGGCCGGGACTGGCGGTGCGGCGGCTGCCCGCCCCGGCCGGTGCCGACCTGCTCGTCGGCTGGACGGGTACGCCCGCCCTCACCGCCGATCGCATCGCCGCGCTCGACACCAGGAACTGGTGGCGCACAGCCGGATACGCGCGCTTCGCTCGGAACAGCGACGAATGCGTCCGGGGGGTCGCGGCGGCGCTGCGCGGCGAGCATCCCGACGAACTACTGCGGCAGATCCATCGCGCGCGGCGCCTGCTGACCGGGCTGGACACCGCGACCGGCCTGGGCATCTTCACCGAACGGCTGGCGGCACTGTGCGCCGCCGCGGAGACGGCGGGCGGCGCCGCCAAACCCTCCGGGGCCGGGGGCGGTGACTGCGGGATCGCCCTGCTCGGCACCGGCGACCCGGACCGCCGGACCGAACTGACCGACCGCTGGCGGGCGGCCGACATTCGACCGCTGCCGCTCGCCGTTGCCTACCCGGAAGGAACACCCGTTGATCAGCAATCGTAAGGACGATCATGTGCGGCTCGCCGCCGAGCAGCGGCGGCAGCCGGAACAGCCGAACGAATTCGACGATGTGCGCCTGGTCCACCACGCGCTGACGGGCATCGACCGCCGCGAGGTCGACCTGACCACCACGGTCGCCGGAATGCGCTGGCGGGTACCGATTTACATCAACGCCATGACCGGCGGCAGCGCGGCGACCGGGCGGCTCAACCGCGAACTCGCCGTCGCCGCCCGCGAGACCGGCGTCGCGATCGCCACCGGCTCGCAGAGCGCCTTCCTCGCCGACTCCTCGACCGCCGACACGTTTCGCGTTGTGCGCCGGGAGAATCCGGACGGATTCGTGCTGGCGAACATCAACGCCACCATCGGACTCGACGACGCACGCCGCGCGGTGGACCTGCTGGAGGCCGACGCGCTGCAGATTCACCTGAACTCCGTGCAGGAGACGGTGATGCCGGAGGGCGACCGGTCGTTCCGGGAGTGGGCGAGCGCGATCGAACGCATCGCGGGCGGCGTCTCGGTCCCGGTGATCGTGAAGGAGGTGGGCTTCGGCCTCAGCCGCGAAACCGTCGCGCTGCTAAGCGATCTCGGGGTGGCCGCGGCCGATGTCGCGGGCCGTGGGGGCACCAACTTCGCCATGATCGAGAACGGCCGCCGCCCGGGTGGGGAGTACCGGTTTCTCGCCGACTGGGGGCAGTCCGCCCCGGCCTGCCTGCTCGACTCGGCCGGGCTCGGCGTGCCGCTGCTGGCCTCCGGCGGCGTGCGGCATCCCCTCGACGTGGTCCGCGGGCTCGCCTTGGGCGCGGTCGCGGTCGGGGTGTCCGGCCGGTTCCTCGCCACGCTGGTGGACCGGGGCCCGGCGGCACTCGTCGAGGACATCACCACCTGGGTCGACCAGCTGGCGGCCCTGATGACGACGCTGGGCGCCGCGACGCCCGCCGCACTGGCCGACTGCGATGTCGTCGTCCGCGGCGAGCTCGCGGCATTCTGCGCCGCCCGCGGGATCGCCGTCGGCGATCTCGCCACCCGCCGGGCGCGCACCGCGCCCGCGATCCGCACCACCCCCGCCGTGCCGGTGTGACGAGCGCACCGGCAGACGAGAGGACATCATGACTACTCCATCCGCGGCGAGCGTCCCCCTGAAATGGGTTGGGCCGATCCGGATTTCGGGCAATGTGGCCCGGACCGAGACAGCGGTTCCGCTCGCCACCTACGAGACCCCGCTGTGGCCGTCGGTCGGGCGCGGCGCGAAGGTATCGATGCTGTGCGAGGAGGGCATTCGCGCGACGCTGGTCGACGAGCGCATGACCCGCTCCATCCTGCTCGAGGCGCGCGACTCCGGTGCCGCGCTGGCCGCCGTGCGGCAGCTCGACGCCGAATTCGGCGAGCTGCAGGCGGCGGTCGAGGACAGCAGCCGGTTCGCCCGGCTGATCGGCATGCGGCACGAGATCGCGGCCAACCTGCTGTTCCTGCGCTTCGAATTCACCACCGGCGACGCGTCCGGCCACAATATGGCCACGTTGGCCGCGGACCGGCTGACGCGGCTCATCCTCGACCGCGTGCCCGGTGTGGCGTACGCGTCGATCTCGGGCAACTACTGCACCGACAAGAAGGCCACCGCGGTCAACGGCATCCTGGGCCGGGGCAAGAACGTGGTCACCGAACTGCTGATTCCCCGCGCGGTCGTCGAGGAGGTGCTGCGCACCACCGCGGCGCAGGTGGCGACGCTGAACCTGCGCAAGAATCTGGTCGGCACCCTGCTCGCGGGCGGAATCCGTTCCGCGAACGCGCATTACGCGAACATGCTGCTCGGGTTCTACCTCGCCACCGGCCAGGACGCCGCGAATATCGTCGAGGGTTCGCAGGGTGTCACGCTCGCCGAGGACCGCGACGGTGATCTCTACTTCTCCTGCACCCTGCCCAATCTCATCGTCGGCACCGTCGGCAACGGCAAGGGCCTGGACTTCGTGGAGGAGAACCTGGCGCGGCTGGGGTGCCGGGCCGAGCGGGAGCCGGGTGCCAATGCGCGGCGGCTGGCCGTGCTCGCCGCCGCCGCGGTGCTGTGCGGCGAGCTGTCTCTGCTCGCGGCGCAGACCAATCCCGGCGAACTTATGCACGCCCATGTGCGGCTGGAACGAGAACTGGTATCGCAAGACTCGGGGAGTGATCGGTGATGACCGAAACCTATGGAATCCACGACTTATCGTTCGCGACTTCGCATTACGTGCTGACCCACCAGGTGCTGGCCGACGAGACCGGGGTCGAGGTCGGCAAGTATCACCGCGGCATCGGCCAGGACGCCATGAGCATCGCCGCGCCCGACGAGGACATCGTGACGATGGCCGCCGCCGCGGCCCGGCCGATCATCGACCGGCACGGCCCCGACGACATCCGGACCGTGCTGCTGGCCACCGAGACCTCGATCGATCAGTCGAAATCGGCTGGGGTGTATGTGAGTTCGCTGCTCGGCCTGCCCGCCGCAACTCGCGCGGTGGAGCTGAAGCAGGCCTGCTACAGCGGCACGGCCGCGCTCCAATTCGCCCTGGCCCTGGTGCATCTGGACCCGTCGCAGCGGGTGCTGGTGATCACCACCGATATCGCCAAGTACGAGCTCGGCAGCGCGGGGGAGGCCACCCAGGGGGCCGCGGCGGTGGCGATGCTGGTGGGCGCGGATCCGGCGCTGCTGCGGATCGAGCGGCCGTCGGGCCTCTACACCGCCGACATCATGGACTTCTGGCGGCCCAACTACCGCACCGCCGCCCTCGTCGACGGCCAGGCCTCGATCACGGCCTACCTGCAGGCGGTCGAGGGCGCGTGGAAGGACTACACCGAGCGCGGCGGCCGCGACGTCCGGGAGTTCACGGCGTTCTGCTACCACCAGCCGTTCACCAAGATGGCCCACAAGGGGCACCGCCACCTGGCGACCTGCACGGGCCTGGAGGGTTCCGACGAGGAGCTGCGGGCCGCGGTCGTCCCGACCACGCACTACAACCGAGTCGTCGGCAACAGCTACACCGCGTCGATGTACCTCGGCCTGGCCTCCCTGCTCGACCACTCCGCCGACCTGACCGACGCCCCGATCGCCTTCTTCAGCTACGGCTCCGGCTGCGTAGCCGAATTCTTCGGCGGCACAGTAGTTCCGGGCTACCGCAACCACCTGCGCACCTCCGCCCACACCGCGACGCTCCAGCGCCGCCGGCCCATCGACTTCGCCCGCTACCGCGAACTCCACGACCGGGAGCTGCCGCGCGACGGCGGCGACCATGAGATCCCCCGCGAAACCGCGGCCCCGTACCGCTTGGCCGGACTCTCGCACCACCGCCGCATCTACGAGTCCAACTGAACGATTCGGGACTCGGCTGAGCGGGCCGCTGCCCTGGACCAGCGGTGCCGCGTGTCCGCCATGTCACAGCGAACATGTTCGTTACGACCTTGTTCGTAACGAACATGTTCGTTATGGTGGGTGGTGTGAGTGAGGAACCGAGAGTTGCCCGGAGCCGCCGGGAGCGGCCGGCCAAACCGGCGTTGACCCGTGCGGGCATCGTCGCGGCGGCGGTCGCGGTGATGGACGCCGAGGGTTTGGAGAAGGTCACCATGCGGCGGCTGGCCGCCGAGCTCGATACCGGCGCGGCCTCGCTGTACGTGTACTTCCGCAACGCGGCGGAGCTGCGCGCGGCGGTGCTCGACGAGCTGCTCGCTGCGGTGGATCTGAGTCCGGCTGCGGCCGAAGGCGATTGGGAGGATCGGCTGCGGCAGGTGCTCTGGTCGTACGTGCGGGTTCTGATGCGGTATCCGCCGCTGGCCGATTCGGCGCTGCTGACCAGGCCGTCCGGCGCCCGCTACCTGGATCTGGTGGAGGCCGTGCTGGCACTGCTGCGCGCGGGCGGCCTCGACGATCGGCGGGCGGCCTGGGCGGTGGATGTCCTGCTGCAGTTCGCCACCGCGACCGGAGCCGAGCAGGCGGCCCACGACGCGAACCCGGACGACGACGCCGAGCAGATCGCGCTCGCCGCCGCTGTCGACAGCGCGGACGCCGAACGCTACCCGCGCATCCGTGCGCTGGGTGCGGACCTGCTGTCCGGCCCCGGCGAAGTGCGCGGCGGGTGGGGTCTCTCGGTGCTGATCAACGGAATCCTCGCCACTCCGCGACCCGATCCGGAGTGACACGCGACGTGCGAAGGAGTGCACCATGAATAGCGAAAACATCGAAACCACACCGGTTCTCATCGTCGGCGGTAGCCTCGTCGGCCTGTCCGCGGCGGTGTTCCTGTCCTGGCAGGGCGTCCCGGTCGTGGTCGTGGAGAAGCATCGCGGCAGCTCGCTGCATCCGCGGGCAATCGGCTACACCACCCGCACGCTGGAGCATTTCCGGCAGACCGGGGTCGAGATTCCCAGCAGCTTGCAGGGCACCAAACCACCCCGGCGGGCTCGGGTGGAGAGCCTGACCGGCACCTGGTTCGAGGAATATCCGTGGACGCCCGGCGGCAAGGGCGGCGCGTACGGCGCCGAGGAGTCGCCGGTACACGCGACGGCCATCGCACAGGATCGGCTGGAACCCATTCTGCGAGAACGTGCTACCGCGCTGGGGGCGCAGCTGCGGCAGGGCACCGAACTCGTCGGCTTCACCCAGGACGCGGACGGCGTGACGGCGAACTTGCGTCGCCGCGAGGACGGCAGCGAATACCGTTTGCGCGCACAGTATCTGATCGCCGCCGACGGCGCGGACAGTCCGGTGCGCGCGGCGCTGGGCATCGACCGGCACGGCGAGGGCCTGCTGTCGGTGCAGCGCAGCATCCTGTTCCGGGCGCCGCTGGAGGAATATCTCGAGCACGGCGTCGTCCAATTCGAGATCCGGCAGCCGGATTTCGACGCCTTCCTCACCACCTACTCCGACGGCCGCTGGGTGCTGATGCTCAGCGACGACGTAGAACGCGACACCGAGGCGCAGCTCGCCGCGGTGCGGCGGGCGATCGGCCGCACCGACATCCCGATCGAGCTCGTCACCACGGGCCGGTGGGAACTCGCCGCCCGGATCGCGGACCGCTTCAGCGCGGGCCGGGTATTCCTGATGGGCGACGCGGCCCACCAATTGCCGCCCAACCGTGGGGGGTTCGGCGCCAACACCGGTATCGACGACGCGCACAACCTGGCCTGGAAGCTGGCCGCGGTGCTGTCCGGGCAGTCGGCACCGGCGCTGCTGGAAACCTACGACGCCGAACGCCGCCCGATCGCGGAACTGCGCCGAGAACAGCTTTTCGCTCGTGCCGACTACAAGGCCTACCTGCAGACGCCGAAGTCGGATGTGCCGGTGCTGGACGATGTTTCGATCGAACTGGGCCAGCTGTACCGCTCCGCCGCGGTACTGGGCGCCGGGCCGGAGCTGCCCGCCGCGCAGACACCGCAGCAGTGGGCGGGCGCACCCGGCACCCGCGCCCCGCACCTGTGGATCACGGTGGGCGACAAGGAATGCTCGACGCTCGACCTGTTCGAGCGCGGCTGGGTGCTGCTGTCGGAGGATGCCCGGTGGGCCGACGCCGCGACCAGCGCGAGCCGAACCCTCGATATCCCGGTGGAATTCGTGCGGATCGGGGTCGACGCCACCCCGGTCGACGGCTACGGCTTCGATACCGCCTACGGCCTTACCGGCACCGGCGCGAGCCTGGTCCGCCCCGACGGCTACATCGCCTGGCGTGCCGCCACAGCACCCGACGACCCGGCTCCGGCCTTGACCGACGCCCTCGCCCACGTCGCCGCACCCGCCGGCCGGGGTATCCGATGACCGAGACACTGTCGCTCGAGCAGCGCGTGGCCCTGCTGGAAGACCGCGCGGCGATCGAGGCGCTCACCACGCGCTACGCCCACGCCGTCAACCACGGCTACGGCGCGAAAACCCTCGACATCGCCGCGATCGGCGAGCTGTTCGCCCCCGACGCGCGATGGCACAGCGACGGGATCGGCACCACCGTCGGCGCTGACGCGATCGCCGCCGCGCTGCCCGCGGCGACCGCGCATGTCGAGTTCGCGATGCACGCCTTCCTCAACCCGACCATCACCCTCGACGGTGACACCGCCACCGGGTCGTGGCTGTTCTGGATCGCCTCGGTCATCGCCGCCGATCCCCGCGCGGTCTACATGAGCGCCGACCTCACCTACACCCGCACCAGCCACGGCTGGCGAATACAAACCATCGACATCCACCCCGGAATCCGCCTCCCCGCACCGACCCGGTAACAAGCCTCGCCCGGTGTCAGGTCGGCGAGTCGGTTCGCCGGAGGTGTTCGAGGACGAGGCTGCGGACAGGTTCGACGTCGGCCAGGAGGCCGTGCCCCGCACCGGGGAGAATCACCGTGTGGGCCCCGGCACGCCGCGCGACCTCCGCGGCTGCCTCCGAATCGTGCACCTGGCTCGCCCCGGCCAGGGCGACGAGGGTCGGGACCGGCAGGTGTGTCAGCCCGTCCGGCAGGTAGGGATGAACGATCGGCGAGGCCGGGAAGTGTGCGGCTCCGTGAGCGAGCATGTCGAGGTATGCCTCCACATCCGCCGGCCCGCTGCCGGGTCCGCCCGGTGCCAGCATCGCGCGGGCATCCTCGAAGGTCGGGTGCGGGTCGCGGTTGCGGCCGAACTCCTCGAACTCGGGGCTGAGCCCGGTGAAGACCAGCGGCGGATCGAGCAGGACCAGCCGCTGCACCCGTTCGGGATGGGCGAGCGCGAACCGGAGCGCGAGATGCCCGCCCAGCGACTGGCCGCACAGATCGGCGGCGGGTAGCCCGAGCAGATCGAAGGTTTCCGCGAGCCAGTCGACGAGATCGTCCATGCTGGTCAAGGCGGCGCCGGTGTGTCGACTGCGGCCCGGCTCGCCGATGGTGTCCACGGCCCGCACGTGATGCTCCTCGGCCAGCGAACCCACTACCGGATACCACATTCCGGCCGTCCCGCCGTATCCGTGGAGCAGGACCAGCGACCGCGCGGTGGTCGGACCCGCGGACGTGACTCGTGTCGTTCCGTACCGACCCGGAAGATCTACCGTCTCGGTCGGTACCGGCCAATATGACATCACCGCGTCGTAGGCCGCGAAAAATGCCGTCTCCAGCTCGGGGGAGGCGAATGCGGGCTTCCGTTGCTGACTGGTCATTCTCGCCACTCCTTTCCAAGTCAACTGTATTATGTCAGCTGTATGGAAAAAGGAAAGGGGTTCGCGTGCCGAAACAGGTCGACCACCGGGAACGCCGCGAAACCATCGCGCGCGCACTGTGGCGGGTGGTGGAGCAGCAGGGCTGGAGCCGGGCGACGATGCGCGAGGTCGCCAGCGCGGCGGACGTCTCCCTCGGGCAGGTCCAGCACTATTTCGCTTCTCGCACAGCGATGCTCGAATTCGCGATGGAGTTCGCTGCCGAACAGACCTCGCAACGCATCACCCAGGGCCTCGACCGACTCGACTCACCTCCGCACCCCCGAGACGCACTGCGCGTGACCCTCCTGGAGATGCTCCCCCTGCACGCGGACGCCCGCGCCACCAGCCGAATGAGTGCCGCCTATGTGCTCGAGGCACTGCACGACCCAGAGCTGCACGAACGGGCCCGCCTCGGACTCCGGAACGGCAGAGCACTGACCGAACGCCTGATCCGGCAGGCGATCACCGAAGGCCACATCCCGGCGGACCGCGATCCGGTCATAGAGACGAACCTCCTGCTCGCGCTGACCGGCTTCACCCCACTTCTCGACCTCGACGTCATCACCCCCGCCGCCGCCGCGGCCGCCATCGACTACTACCTCGACAGACTCTTCGCCGGCACATAGCAACGTCCCAGCCAGTGAGGTGGGGACTGCCGACTCGAGCTTGCCGGCCGGATGGAGGAATCGGGTCCAGTTGGCCGGAGCGGTATCGCGCCGGGTGCCGCCGTGCGTCGGGCTCGTCGGCATCCGCGCCCCGATCGGCCACGCCCTCGGAGCGCGCGGGTCGCGGCATTATGGTGCGTTCAACCTGCACGCAGCATCAGATAGTCAAGGAAGTGCGACTCCCCATCAGAGATTGGGTGGTCGATCGGTCAGCGTTGGGGGGTCAGCGTGATTGCGCCGATCACCACTCCACCGAAATACGCCGGGCCCTCGTACCCGCCGTGTCCGTCGCTGATCATTACGACTCGGTGGCCGGGAAACAGGTCTACGTAACCACCGTCGGGCGTCGAATGAATTGGGTAACGCCCTATCAAGACCAGGTCCCCGCCCTCGACGCGCGCGTCGCGTTGCAAGAGCACAATGCCAGACGACCACGTCGTGGACGTGTAGGCGCCGGGTTCGACGTCGGCGAACGCTTGACCGGCCGTGCCAAAGAGCGTGGTGACACCCACGGCCACAGCGATCGCAGCAGTCCGGACTATCGCTGGTCTGGCGCGAAGGGACATCGTCAACTCCTGTCGCCTCGGGTTGTCAACTCTACGCCTGATCTGATCACAACACGGCCGAGCGACCCCGGACCCGTTGATCTTCCGTGGGCCGGGCGCTGGCCGCTTCGAATAGCCGCAACGCGGCATTTGCGGATGCTTCGTCTGACTGTGGTCACCGTCATCGCCTGGCTCTCGCGGAGGGGTGAGAGTTGCCGGTCTTGTCCTGCTCGTTCAGGTGACTCGTGCGGCGACCAGGGTCTCGAAGGTATAGGGGCGCAGGTCATCGGTACGGCCGGTGAAGTACCGCTGCTGGAGGTCTGCACGTGTGGGATGGTCTACGACCTTCAGCCCGCACCGGCTGGTCAGCCTCTCGATCTCGGGTACCGGCCAGCCGGGCTGAAGGGGTTCGCCGACGGAAGCCGCGATCGGTGTGTAGATACGGGCGAATTCCGTCCCGACGTCGTCGAGCGCACAGTCCTCGGCCCGGTAGGAGAACACCACCTCGGACCCGGGAGCAGCCGCCGCGATCGTGCGCAACGTCGACTCGATCGCCTGTGCGGTCAGATAGGGGGCGACGCCCGTCCAGCAGAACATGGCCGGCTGTGTCCAGTCGAACCCGGCCGGGCCCAGTGCATCGTGAACCGGTTCGGTCTCGAAATCAGCCGGCACGAATACCTGCGAGTCGCCCAGCGGCAGGCCGAGCTGCCTGGCCCGCTCGAGCTTCCAGGCCTGGGAGGCGGGGTGATCGACCTCGAACACCGTCAGCGAGTCGAGCAGATCCGGCCGCCGCCACGCGAACGAGTCGAGCCCCGCGCCGAGGATCACGTACTGCGTGAAGGCGCCAGCAGTCAGCCGGTCCTCGGCGTACCGGCTGCGGGTGCAGACAGCCGCGCGGGATTCGCGACGGACATGGTCGGGGAACAGTGGATCGAACTGGTCTCGCAGTTGCTGCCATACCGGGCCGACGAGCACCAGGGCCAGCACATCGTCGAGTACCCACGGCGACGCCGTCTCCAGGCGAAACAATCCACGTGACACGGCCGCGAACATCGCCGTCCTGCTCGGCGCGCTTTCCATGCATTCCTCCTCGCGGGCCAGAACCCGGAATGCCGACCACACTCGCCCACTTCACAGGATGCGCCTGAAGCGCTCTGACGGCCATACCCAGATCTCTCAGAGTATCGCTGGACGAATGCCCTAGTGCGGCAACGAATTAGTACGGACGAACATCCGGCATTCGGCAGACGCGGACGTTCGCGAGGTCACCTGCGGGCCGCAGCTTGTTTCCGATCGAACGCCATTCCTCGCCTCGGACGCGTCGAGTTACGTCAACGGTGCCGAGTTCTTCGCCACGGTGGATACGCGCAGGTGTGAATCTATCCGGGTCGGCCTAGCGCGTCGAAGCCATCCGAAGCCATCCGGGGGTGCAGGCACTTTCAGCCGGTGAACGACTCAGGACCGAAACGGCCCCAGGCTACGAAGGCGGCAGCGGCGAGGTAGACGAAGTTCAGCGCGACGTATTTGTACTGGACGTAACGGGCGTGGGTGATCATCGCCCCCACCATCAACAGGATCCAGCAGACGGCGGTCACCGGCACCATCACCGGTGCGATATCGAGCACGGCGGGCAGGATCAGGCCGGCCGCGGCCAGGATCTCGAGGCCGCCGAGGGTTCTGACGACGCCGGCGCTGGCGTGCTCGGTCCATCCCCCACCGGACTTTCTGCCGAGTTCGTCCAGCTTGTCCTTGGGCATGAACGCTTTGGTGGCGCCGCCGAACAGGGATAGGGCGGCAATCAGCCCGGTGACGATCCAGAGGGCGAGGTTCATGAGCTTCTCCTTGGGTGCGGCTTCCCGATGGTGCAACGGGTCGGCATCAGACACCGACGGCCCGTGGTGTGTGACACCACGTGCGCTGCACCTGCGGCGGTGCAGTGATCTGCCTCACCTCCTGTCACAGCGAACGATCATGCGGTGTCTGGTGGCCGCAGTCCGTGAAGCGAAGGGAAAACCGATGACCGAAGCAAGTAGGGACAGCACAGAGTCGATGAAGGCAGTGCGGTACCACTCCTACGGCGGAAGTGATGTTCTCGTCTACGAGGAGGCGGACCGCCCGACCCCGGATGCGGGTCAGGTGGTGGTGCGGGTGGCCGGCACCTCGTACAACGACGCGGACGCCGGGCTGCGCGCGGGTTTTCGACAAGACGTTGTCCCGGTGGCCCTACCGCAGATTCCGAACGTCGACATGGCTGGTGTCATCGCCGAAGTCGGTGCGGGGGTGAGCGGCTGGAGCGTCGGGGACGCGGTCATCGCGGTCTTGCCGGTGACCGCGCCCGGCGCGGCCGCCGAGTACGTTGCCGCGCCCGCCGAGATACTGGCTTCTGCTCCCGGCACCGTCGAACTCGCCGACGCCGCGGCCCTGCCTTTGGTTGGGCTCACGGCTTGGCAATCGTTGTTCGAACACGCCGGTCTCGAGTCCGGACAGAGCGTCTTGATCAATGGTGCGGGCAGCGCGGTGGGCGGCTACGCCGTCCAGCTCGCCGTGCGAGCCGGCGCCGCCGTGACCGCGACCGCCGGCCCGCGCAGCCGTGACCGCACGCGCTCCTACGGCGCGCAGCGGCTCATCGACTACACCGAAACCCCGGTCGTGCAGGCGGTGGCCGGACAGCGGTTCGACGTGGTGTTGAACCTGGCGCCCAGCAGTCCGGAGGAGAACATGGGCTTGGCGAACCTGGTCGCCGATGGCGGGACATACGTCAGCACGACCACTCCCGTCCCGGAGGATGTCGGGCGCGGGGTGCGAGCGGTGCGGCCCTTCGCGTACAGCGACGCCGCTCAGCTCGCTGAGCTGGTCGCTCGCGTCGACGCCGGAGATCTGGAGATCGCGGTGGCCGAACGGCTGCCGTTGTCCGAACTGCCCGCCGTCCATGCCCGGGCCGCCGAACGGATCGCCCATGTGGCCGAGCTGGCCGCCCGCGTCGAGGGCCGAGAGCTGGGTTTCGAAGTGGCCGCAAGGCTGCGGGCCGAGGCGGACACTGTCGACGTTCGCGCCGCCGGTGGAGCGATAGTCGGCAAGGTGATTCTGACTCCGTGACTCGAGCGACACCAGGGGAACATCTGTGTCCCAGGGAATCCCGCAGTTCGGAGCGCGGTCGGGGACGGGGCGAACAACTCTGTTTCAGAGGTCGGTATGGCACCTCCCGGCTGCGGGATCATATCGATCGCTCCGCGCTGGTCTGTGTCATACCCTCGGGTCATGATCGACTCGACTGCGGTGGTGACCGGCGGCAATCAGGGGCTGGGACTGGCTCTCGTACGGGGACTGTGCGCGGCGCATCCGGGCCGGACGGTGTATCTCGGCGCTCGTGACGAGGCGCGCGGCAAGGCCGCGGTCGAAGGCCTACGCGCCGAGGGGCTTTCGCCCGAGCTGCTGATCATCGACGTGTCCGAGGACGAGTCGGTGCAGACCGCGGCCGAGCTGATCCGGGCCCGGCACGGTGGCGTGGATCTGGTGATCTCCAACGCGGCGGCCCGGCTCCTGGCTGATCGCACCGAAGCGCAGAGCGTGCGGACCTTCGTGGACACCAACAACCACGGCGCGGTGCGAATGATCCGGGCCTTCGGTCCGTTGCTGCGCGAGCATGCGCGATTTCTGGTGGTAGCCAGTGCTTTCGGATCGCTGCGCTATCTTCCGGAACCGTTGCATGCCATGTTCGACACCGAGCACCTGAGCCTCGATGAACTGGGTGGCGTGATGGACGATTATGTCCGGTTGGTCGAGACGGGCCAGGCGCGCGCGGCGGGCTGGCCGGAATCCATCAACATCGCCTCGAAGATCGGGCAGGTCGCCGCTGTGCGGATCATGGCTCGTGAGTACGCCGAACAGGCTCGGGCACAGGATGTTCTGATCAACGCCGCCTGTCCGGGGCTGGTCGACACCGACGCCTCTCGTCCGTGGTTCTCGGACATGTCCCAGGCCCAGTCGCCGGACGAGGCGGCGCGGGATGTGCTGTGGCTGGCGAGTCTTCCGGTCGGCACGACCGAGCCGTACGGCGAGTTGGTGCAGTATCGCGCAATCCTGCCCTGGACCGGTGCGCCGCTCACCGTCACCAATCGCACCGACGGATAGTGGGTTGTGCTGGGAACGACCGGAATTCGGCAAGGCATGACGTCGTTGCTCACACGGCGAGCTGCTGCATGATGGCCGCGAAGTCGAGCCAGACGTTTTCGCGGCTGATCTTGCCGTCGCGGACCTCGCACACGTGCAGAATGCGGAAGGTCAGCGGACGGTTTCCGCCCGGAATCCCGACGAACGTGCCGGGAACACGGCCGGACCACTGCGAGTCGTCGACGAAGAAATCGTCGCCGTAGTAGCGGTGTAGCGTGACGAACTTTTCCTCGGTGAGCGCATCGAACAGCCCGCGGTAGCGCTCGATGATGGCCGACCGATCCCGCAGTACGCCCTGTGGGTCGCCGACGACGTCGTGCTCGGCGTCGGGAGTCAGGGTGGCGGCCGCGGCGGCCGCGTCCTTGGCCGCCTCGGCGGCACAGTGCTGGTCGAACAGCGCGTCCATCTCATCACGAGTCATGGTGATCCCTCCCCAAACCTGTTTATGAGTACCTGATTATCATGATGAGTATGAGCTACTCACGTCAAGAGGGTTTCGTTGTCGGCGGGAGAGAAAACCAGAAGCAACGAACCCGGCGGGCGCTGATCGACGCCGCCATCGCCCTGGCCCGCGAGGGGCAGTCCCCGACCGTCGCCCAGGTCGCCGCCGCGGCGAAGGTGTCGCTGGCGACCGCGCATCGCTACTTTCCCAATCGGCAGTCGCTGTGGGCCGACGTGGCGATCATGCAAACCTGGGCCGCCCGCGATGTGAGCTTCGAAGACCTGCCCGCGGATCCGGAAGAACGCGTCGACATCGTCGTGCGTGCATTGGCGACAGCCCAGCTCGGCGATGAAGTGGTGTGGCGCGAGGTGGTCCGCGCTGCCTCCGACCGCTGGTTCGCCCAGCTGGACACCCCTGAATCCGAGCGCATTCCCACACGCGGTACCAACCGGCTCGACATGGCGGCCCTCGCACTCGAACCACTACGAGAACAGCTGGGCGACAACCGCTTCCAGCGACTCGTGCACGCCATGACCATGGTGTTCGGCGCCGAGGCCATGATCACGATGCGCGACACCGCAGGCCTCGACCCCGAACCCGCCATCGAAACCATGGCCTGGGCAGCCCGCGCCCTCGTCCGCGCCGCCCTCGCCGAGCAGCCGAGGCAATAGGCCCGAGCAGAGCCCGCGGCCCCATGGATCGATGCCGGGCTGTTCGAACTGGAAACCCAACGCCCACAGCATCTTCGGTGCATCGGTTTCGATCGGTGGCACCGATGGAAGACTTATGCAACCCTGCACAGCCGTTGGTGGTCAGGCTGGAGGGTTGTTGTACTTGTTGTTTCGGATGCCGGTGGTGAAGGCGGCCCACTCGGTCGGGGTGAAGGCGAGGGTCGGGCCGTCTGGGTTCTTCGAATCTCGAACGCCGACAATGTCTTTCATTAAGGCGACCTCTACGCATTCGCTGTTGCCGCCGCTGTAGCTGGACTTACGCCAGTGCGCACCCGGGAGGTCAACGGAATCGGTCATAGTTGTTTGCAGCCTCTCTCATCAGATCCCGTGTCGGACCTGCATCCAACGATGCCCTGAACAGCTTATCGAACGCCTCACGGCACCGCCGGACGTCTTCCCGGCGTTCCAGGTAGACGTCGCCGGTGGCGACGTTCTCGGCGAAAACGGTCGACGGCTCGATCGGTCTACCACGCCCGTCCTTCGGGAAGGTCAAGACGATGAACGGCGCGGCTCCGTACCCGAGCGGGAGACCGGCACGGTGCGGCAGCAGCCGGATGGTTACGTTGTCGCGGGCGGCCAGTGCTACGGCATGACGGAGCTGAGCCGACATGACCGAGGGGCTGCCGACCATCGTCCGGAGGACCGATTCCGTGATAATCACGTTGATCTGCAACGGTTTTCGAGTCCTGATCAGAAGGTGCTGCCGCTTCAGCCGAAGATTGACGCTCCGCTCGACGTCCGCTTCGTTGGTGTAGAACTGGCGACCTACGGCGGTCGCGTAGTCGGATGTCTGCAAGAGCCCAGGAATCATCAACGATTGGAAGATCGCGAGTGCACTCGCGGCAGACTCCAACTGGGTGTACAGATTGAACTTCGACGAAATGATGTCGTCGTACCCGTGCAGCCATGATCGGACCGGTTTCTGCCGGGCCAACTCCATTGCAAAATCGCGCTTTTCATCTTCGATGCCGTACAGGTCGCAGTAATCCCGGATATCTCGTTCTCGGATTCGTTGAACTCGGCCCAGCTCTAGCTGGCTCACGGCGTTCTTGCTGCACCCCATGGCTCGCGCCGCCGTCTCGGTGGTCATTCCCATGGCCTCGCGGGCCTCCCTGAGCAATCTGCCCAATTGGCGACGCGGCAATGTGCTTCGGGTGTCTTCGGTTTCGTCGTCCTCGGTCGCTTCGGTCACATCGGTCATAGTGTCCCGTCCCCTGTGCGATGCCAAGTTTGTCCCGCCAGGTGACAACGCTAGCCGCTTTCACATGACAAGTCCTGGCATTTCGCGCGAATTTCGAAAGCTTGCGGCGTCGGCGTGTCCGTCCTCGGGTGTTCGGACCATGCTCGGCGACAACGGCAAACCATTCGAACGAGGGCTGGATAATGACGAAAGAATCACCCACACGACCGGATTCGATCGGTGAATTCAGCGGTATGCGGGGTAGGTCATGAGGTGCCGACCAACGGCGCTGGGGTGGATCGATCCCGACGTATCGAGTTCGCCGGAATGGGATGCGGCGCTGCTGCGTCGGCTGGCTCGTCGGCTCGGATATGAGCTGGTGTGGCCCGAGGACTCGATGCTTCGCCTGGTCGACCAGGTTCGCACCTCGGACGTCGATGTCGTGCTGATCCCGGCTCCGAACCATCTGAACGCGTTGGAGTTCGACGCGATAATGCACATCTCGGGTATCGAAACCGCTTGCCCGCGAATGTCGTTCGATCGCTGGGCGGACCTGGGAGCCGAGGCGTGAAGGCGGCGGAGGTAGCGGTGCTGTCGGTTCTCGCCCACGGGGGAGTTCTGACCGTTGCGCAGATCGGCCGCGATGCGTCCCTGACCGGGTGGACCACCCGAAATACCCTGGCCTGCTTGGATGCTCGGGGCTTGGTCGTCCGCAACCGAACCCGCGGCCGCTGGCAGATCAACCCACGCGGCCGCGCCGCACTGGCTGTCAACAGGGTGCGGTCGAGCTGATGAGCGCATGCGTCGCACTAGGTTTCACCACGGCCGTTCCCTCCGGGTACTCCCGCCTCGGCAGCGATGCGGGTAGCGACCTGGTGTGGCTGCAGGCCCGTGGTGTCGATGATGTGGGCCTCCCGACCGTGCCATGCGCGAGCAGCGTCGTAGTCCTCGAGATGCTCCAGCCGCCACTGTCGCGCGCCGGGCTCGATGGCGTCGGTTTCGATGCGGCGGAGCAACTCGTCGCGCTCGGCGTGAAGAACGAAGTGATGCAAAGGGACGCCGGCATTTTCGAGTCCGGTGCGGATCTCCCGCCAGTACTGGTGGACGAGAACGGACTGGGGAACGATGAGGACGCCGCCGACGTAGTCGAGAATCTGTGTGGCCGTGGCGACCACGAGCGCGCGCCAGGGCTGCCAGTCCTGAAAATCCCGGACAGGTTCCGAAGCGAGGACATGGCGAAGCATGAACCCGACCGTCTCGGTATCGAAGACCCGCGATCCAGGCAGCAGCGTGGCCAATTCACGTGCCGTGGTGGTCTTTCCGGCCCCGAACGTCCCGTTCAGCCAGATGATCATGCCGCCGACACTATACGTTGGGGCGCATGACATCGGCTCCAGACGATCGTGCATTTTCCACTGATTCGGCCCGGGGGAGCGGCTACGACAGCATCGCCGAGGGCTACACGGCCGAAAACGAGACCGGCGTCCTCCATGCGCACTACAACCGTCCCGCGATCCTGGACCTCACCGGCGACGTGACCGGGCGGCGGATCCTCGACGCCGGTTGCGGCTCGGGTCCGCTGTTCGCCGCGCTGCGCGAGCGTGGCGCCGACGTGACCGGAATCGATGCGAGTGCCCGGATGCTGGAGCATGCGCGACGACGCCTCGGCGCCGAGGCGGACCTGCGGGTCGCTGACTTGGCCGACCCACTGCCGTTTCCCGACGGTGCATTCGACGACGTCGTCGCGTCCCTTGTGCTGCACTACCTGCAGGACTGGGGACCGACTCTGTCCGAGCTGCGACGCGTGCTGGTCCCCGGCGGTCGCCTCGTCGCCTCGGTCGAGCACCCCTTCGCCAATTTCCTCGGGCAGCGCTTGGCCGGGAATTCGACCAACTACTTCGGAATCCGCAATCGGATCGATGAATGGACCATGGGCGGGCAGACTGCCCGCCTGAGTTTCTGGGACCGGCCATTGCACGCGATGACCGACGCCTTCGCCGCGGCAGGCTTCCGTATCAGCACCATCAGCGAACCACCGGCCCTGCCCGCCGCTCGCGATCTGATCCCCGAGGTGCTCGGCGAGAGCCCCGACAACAGATTCCTCTGCTTCCTCTTCTTCGTCCTGCACACCGACTGACCGCCACGGCCAAGCCCACCGCAAAGGCCACGTTCTGCACCGACCACCGGATGAGAGTGACTTGGATCACAGTTGAGGTTGACCTTGGGTCAGGGCGCACGCTCGTCGCAGCGGCACGGAATACACCGAGCCGGAGTAACTGACTCGAGGAGTGGTCATCATGTCCATCACGAACCGCACGAGCGCCGAAGTCCTGAACGATGGCGGGCAGGAACGCCCGGAGTTGCAGCGGGCGATCGAGGAGATCGTCGAAGCCGGCTGCACCGGGGTCACGCTGCGCGTGCACGACGAGCGGGGCGAGTGGGTCGGCAGCGCCGGGCTGAGCGAGCTGGGCGGGACCGCTAAGCCGCCGATCGACGGGCATGTCCGGATCGGCAGCAACACAAAGACTTTCACCGCGACTCTGGTGCTGCAGTTGGTGGGCGAGGGCGCGATCGGGCTGGACAACCCGGTGGCGGGCTATCTGCCCGAATTCGAGCTGGACGAGCGGATCACGGTGCGGATGCTGTTGCAGCACACCAGCGGGCTGTTCAACTTCACCGGCGAGGTCTACGACGACGGGACGGTCGTGATGGGGGTCCCCCTCCCCTTCGGCACGACGGGTAAAGAGTGGCTGGACAACCGATTCCGGACCTACCGACCCGAGGAGCTGGTGCGGTTGTCGTTGTCCCGGCCGGTGCGGTTCGAGCCGGGTGCGGGCTGGAGCTATTCCAACACCAACTACGTGCTGGCCCGGCTGCTGATCGAGAAGGTCACCGGCCGCTCGCTCGTAGAGGAGATGCAGCGGCGGATCCTGGGGCCGCTCGGACTGTCGGGCACGGTCGTGCCGGACATTTCGGCGGAGATCCCCGAGCCGCACGCCGGCGCCTACTACCGGTACGAGGACGGCGGCCGGCAGCAGACGGTCGAAGTGTCCCGCTACAACCCGTCCTGGATCTGCACCGGCGGTGACATGATCTCGACCATCCAAGATCTGCACACCTTCATCTCCGCGCTGAACGGCGGCAAGCTGCTGCCCGCCGAGCTGCTCGCCGAAATGCGCACGCCGCACCCGACGGGCATCCCGAACATGGACTACGGCCTGGGAGTGTTCGTGTGGGACACCGGCTCCGGCACCGTCATCACCCACAACGGCGGCAACGTGGGCGCTTTCGCGCTGATGTACAGCACACCGGACGGCAGCAAGACCCTGACCGGGGCGCTGAACTATGTGGACGACGCGGACCTGTCCAACGCGACAGGATTCCGGAGCGCCCAACTGCGGCTCGTAGACAAGTTTTTCGGTGGGCAGGCCGAACCCGCTCAGCCGACGGACTGAACATCTGTGACCGTCCATCAGCTCGGCGATCGTGTGCACGGTCGCCGAGCACAAGGCAGGCTGAACAAATGAGGCACGAGGTCACGATCGGCCAGGCGGCGGCGTTCGTCGGCGTCACGGTGAAGACGGTGCGGCACTACCACAAGCTCGGCCTGGTCGAGGAGCCGGAACGCGACAGCTCCGGCTACCGGCGGTACGGGTCGGCAGAGTTGTTGCGGCTGGTGCAGATTCGGACGCTGGCCACCGCCGGCGTGCCGCTGGCCGAGATCGGCCCTTTGCTCGACGCCGACGCCGAGCAGTTCGCGGCCGCGCTCGTCGCCGCCGAGCAGCAGCTGACCGATCGGATCGCCGACCTGATCGCGCGGCGCGACACGCTGCACCGTCTGGCCGACGGCGACCGAGCCCTGCTGCCCGACCGTGCCTGCGCGATCCTGGACCGCATGTCCGCCCTCGGCTTCGGTCCCGACTACGTGGCCGCCCAGCGCGAGGCCCTGGTACTGACCCGGGCGCTGATGCCGGAGGGTTTCGACAACTTCCTGGCCCAGCTCGACCACCGGCTCGACGACGCCGGGTACGTCGACCTGACCAAACGCGCTCTGGAGGCGGAGACCTGGGAACCGGACGACCCGAGGATCGAAGAACTCGCGACCGCCATGGCCGACCACTATCTCGCCCACCCCGCGCTGCTGGGGAATCCCACGAACCTGCATGCCTCCACTCAGTACCGGCTGATCAACAACCACCGCGAGGACCAGGCACCGAACTCGGCTCGCCTGACGGCGCTCACCGAGGCGAAACTCCGCTCCGCGGGCGTCCCCATCCCACGCCAATGACGGCAGACATGTCGCGCCTGCATGCCCACGGCGCCGTCTCCACGGCCCTGGCGCTGCACAGCGATCACGCATTGCGGGAGCTCGTGGATGCGGCCGCGCCGATCGGCGCCGGTATCGGCGGGAGGTCGGCGCTGCTGGAGGTCGCCGGAACCCCGGTCTTCGTGAAGCGAGTGCCCCTCACCGACCTGGAACGGCGTCCGGAGCACGTCCGTTCCACCGCGAACGTGTTCGACCTGCCGCAGTTCTACCACTACGGCGTGGGGCTGATCGGTGGAGCGGGCTTCGGGGCCTGGCGCGAGCTGGCCGTGCACATCATGACGACGAATTGGGTGCTCGCCGCCGAATACGAGGGCTTCCCGCTGATGTATCACTGGCGGGTGCTGCCGGGCACGACGCCGCTGCCGGAGGAACTCGCCGATATCGATCGCGCCGTCGCCTACTGGGACGGCCGCCCGCAGGTGCGCCACCGGATCGAGGCGCTGCGGGACGCTTCGGCGAGCGTCGTGCTGTTCCTGGAGTACATCCCGCAGAACCTGCACCAGTGGCTGAACACCCGGATCGAGGCGGGCGGCGAGGTCGCCGACCGGTCCTGTGCCATGGTGGAGCGGGAACTGGCCGCAGGAACCGCGTTCATGAACGGCCGGGGGCTGCTGCATCTCGACGCGCACTTCCAGAACATCCTGACCGACGGGCAGCGCCTCTACTTCGGCGACTTCGGCCTCGCGCTCTCGCGCGGATTCGACCTCGCGCCGGAGGAGACCGCGTTCTTCGATCGGAACCAGAGCTACGACAGCGGTTACATCGCCACCTACCTGGTGATCTGGCTGGTCACCGCCCTGTACGGGCTCCGGCCGGAGGACCGGGAGACGCGCGCCGCGATGGTGCGCGCCATCGCCGAGGGCAAGCCGCCGGAGGGCATCGGGGACGGGCCCGCCGCGCTCCTCACCCGGCACGCGCCGGCCGCCGCGGCAATGTCCGCGTTCTGGCGCGCGTTCCAGCAGGAGAACCGGAGCACCCCGTGCCCGGACGAGGAGATCCGCCACCTGCTGCGCCGCGCGGCGAAATAACCCGGCCTCAGCCTGCCGTCGTCAGCGCTCGCCACGCCTTTCTGGAGAGCGAGCGGGCCTGGGGAGCGGCGTATTCGATTCGTCGGCGGGCCTCGGAGGCGCTGATCCGCAGGAGATCGCTCAATAGCTCCGCCGTGTCTCGGTAGCCGGTGTCGGCGGCGAGGCCGCGGCGCTCGGCCTCGGCGACGGCCGCGACCATGGCCGCACCCAGGCGCCGCCGGCGGCGTTCGGTCTCGACGAGGGTACGCAGCAAGTCGACATCGGCCAGTTCCGACCATCTCCGTGCCGGAGCATCCGGTGCCAGTGCAGTCGAATGTGTGTTCACCCGACGCACTCTACCTCAAAGATAGAACATATGTTCGAGTATTGGCTCGTCCAGTGCGTCGGACTTCCGGCAGATGGCCGAACGTGTCCGGGTCGAGTTGCCGTGCCTCGACGGCTGGTTTCGGTTAGGTTGTTGCCGGAGCGGGCGTGCCGGTATTCCAAAGGGGGGCAACGATGGCCGACTGGCAGAAGATCGGCGCCGTTGCCGCGATCGTTGCGATACCGGTATCGGTCCTCACTGCCGCCGTTCAGTGCTCGACGAGTTCGGATACCACGTCACCACCGCCGACCACCGTGGTGCCTTGGGCCACAACATCCGCCGCGGCCCCGCAGCCTGACGCGCAACAGTCGTCAACCACGCCGGTCCCGGTTCCGCCTGCGGACAGCGAGCCGCCGATCCACAGCAGCGACACGCTGTCGATGGGCGGTTCCAGCCCCTGGGGCGTGTCGATCTTCAGCTTCAATTCGTTCTGGGTCAGAAACCCGGCAGGTTCGAGCGTCACCATCACTGTCGACCCCAGCTTCGGCGTATCTGCTGGCGATGGTGCCAGCTTCGCGTCGGTCGCCAGTCCGAGCTATTCGACCTGCGCCACCGCGAATTACAACATCCAATCGCGGGACTGGAAAGATCTGCCGACAGGGTCGGCCTTATGCATCAAGACCGGTGATACCCGAGTCGGACGTGTGCAGTTCATTTGGACGAAGGGCAAGGAAGATCCGGCCACCGACGTGCGCGTGGTCGGCGTCATCTGGGAACCGAAGCACGACTGAAGTACTGTCGATCCTGAGACGCCGTGGCAGCAGCCCACGACATCCGTTCTCGCTCAGGTGAATACCGTTCCTGTGGTCGGTGCCTGGGCGCGGCTGTCGTCGGCGAGATAGGCCCGAGCGGCGCTCTGAGTCACAGACAGATCCGGGTTCCGGATACCGGACATCTCGGGAGCCCGCGTGATCGAGTGTTCGTTGCCGAGCACAGACTCCTCGGCGCGGCGGACATCGGACCTGTTCGACCGCAATTACCGTCGGAACTCCGGAGAGGTATCGGTCTCGAGAGTGTGCTCGCAGGAAACGGAGGAGCCGCATGACAGGCATGGTCGACGCCGCGCTCGTGGAGTCGTTCGATGAGCCGCCGCGCTACCGGTCGATTCCGGCGCCGGAGCCCGAGTCCGGCCGTGAGGTGGTGGATGTGCTCGCCGTCGGAGTGCACCCGGCCACGAAGGGCATCGCCGCGGGTAAGCACTACACCAGCCCCACCGAGTTACCGGCCTTGGCGGGAGCCGACGCCGTGGTGCGCCGGACCGATGGGAGCCTGGCCTACGTCATGCCGATGGGGGCGGGCACGCTCGCGCAGCGTCTGCTGATCGACCCGGGTGCGGCGATTCCCGTACCGGCCGGTGCGGATCCCGCGGTGGTGGCCGCCACGATGAACCCGGCCATGTCCTCGTGGGGTGCGCTGCGCACCCGCGTACCTTTCGAACCGGGTAAGTCGGTGCTGGTACTGGGTGCCACCGGTAACGCTGGATCGATGGCCGTGCAGGTCGCCCGTCATCTCGGCGCGGACAAGATCGTGGCCGCGGGCCGCAATCGTGACCGCTTGGACGAGTTGAAATCCCACGCCGACGAGGTGGTTGCGCTCACCGCCGAGCAGGACCGGACCTCGGCAGCGCTTGCTGCGGCAGCGGCCGAGGTCGACGTCGTCCTGGACTACCTGTGGGGTCCGCCGACCCAACTGGCCATGCAAGCCGTCCTCGGCGCCCGCACTCAACACACCCGGTTGCTCGACTGGGTGCAGATCGGCGGCATGGGCGGCCCGGAGATCACCCTGTCCGGGCATGCGCTGCGTTCCAACGCCTTCCGCATCCTGGGCAGCGGATTCGGCTCGATCACCCAGGAGGCCCTGAATCAGGTACTCCGCGAAGTCGCCGAGGCGATCGCCTCCGGCGGACTATCGGTGCGCCCGCGCCCGGTCCCGCTGGCCGAGGTCGAAAAAGCATGGACACATCACGACGCGCCCGGTGAACGGACCGTCATCATCCTGTGAGCCCACCGTCTGCGAAATCGATCCCAGACCACGCACCAACCCTCTATATTCGGCAGATCATTGCATTGGCAACCGTTGTCGGACAACCGGTTTGGATGCCCAATCAATGCGCGGGCCGCGGCATCAGCGAATGTCCCGCGTCCATCGGCCGGGTCCGGGTTGCGGGCGGAGGAGACGGAGGGGTGGCCGCACCAAACCGCTGCCTCAGGGTTCGATTATGTGGAAGTGGGGGTCGGGGGTGTCGAGGAGGTTGGTGAGGGTTTCGAGGACGCGGGGGTCGCCGTCCATGGCGATGCCGTCCAGTCCGGCGCCCGTAAGGGTTTGCAGGAGTTGGGGTTTGGTGAGGTGGAGGGTCAGGTCGGCGGCGCCTCGGAGGGGCGCCTTCGTGGTGTGGGTGCGGTGGGTGAGGGCGCCGTGGGAGAGGGTGAGGCGGACTATGCGGCCCTGGTCGGTGAGATCCCAGTCCATGGTGAGGTTTCCGGCCTCGGCGGCGCGAGGTCCGTTGACGCGCACGGCAAGTGAGTCGATGAGCATGTCGATGGTCAGTGCCGACAGCGTCTCCGGATTGGTGGTGTCCAGGGCGGCCGGGGTGGTGCCGTGCCGCAGTTCCTGGGCGCCGACGAGATAGAAGTTGCGCCACGGGCCGTTTTCGGCGCCGTACCCGAGCTGCTCGTACACCCCGGCCAAGGCGTCCTTGGCGCCGCCGTGCGCGGGCTCGGCGAAGACGGCGTGATTGAGCAGTGTGGCCGCGAACCGGAGATCGCCCTGGTCGGCGTAGGCGCGCCCCTTGGCGACGACGGCGTCGACGCCGCCGTAGTCGGCGACGTAGCGCTTCGCCTGCTCGACCGGGGGATGCTCCCACAGGTGCGCGGGGTTGCCGTCGAACCAGCCCATGTAGCGCTGGTAGACCGCCTTGGTGTTGTGGCTGGTCGATCCGTAGTAGCCGCGGTTGGCCCACAGCCGGTCGAGTTCGGGCGGGAACTCGAGCTCCTCGGCGATCTCGGCTCCGGTGTGGCCCTGATTGATCAGCCGCAGGGTCTGATCGTGCATGTAGGCGTACATATCTCGCTGTCCGGCCAGCCAGGCGGTCCAGCGGTCGGCGCCCCAGGTGGGCCAGTGGTGGGAGGCGAAGGCGACGTCGGCCTTGTCGGAGAACAGCGCGATGGCCTCGTCGAGGTAATGCGCCCAGATGCGGGAGTCGCGGACCAGGGCACCGCGCAGCGTGAGCACGTTGTGCATGTTGTGAGTCGCGTTCTCCGCCATGCACAATGCCCGCCGGTCGGGGAACAGGAAGTTCATCTCGGCCGGCGCCTCGGTGCCCGGGGTGAGCTGGAAGACCATGCTGACGCCGTCGATCTTCTCCTCCTGCCCGGTCTCGGTGATGTCGACCGTGGGCGGCACGAGGCCGATGCTGCCGAGGGAGGTGGTCATGCCGAGCCCGCAGCCGATCTGCCCGTCCGGGCCTTTCGCGAGTGCGCCGCCGTACATGAAGATCGCGCGGCGGGTCATCGCGTTTCCGGCATAGACGTTCTCACTCACGGCGTGTTCGAGGAAGCCCGCGGGCGCGAGGATCGGAACCGGTTCGTGCCCTTCGGGAATCACGCCGCGCACGCCGCCGAAGTGGTCGGCGTGCGAGTGCGTGTAGATGACGCCGGTGACCGGGCGGTCCCCGCGGTGGCCGCGATACAGTGCCAGGGCGGCGGCCGCGCATTCGGCCGAGATCAGCGGGTCGATGACGATGACGCCCTGGTCGCCCTCGATGACGGTCATATTCGACAGGTCGAGGTTGCGCACCTGATAGATGCCCTCGGCGACCTCGAACAGGCCCTGTTTGTTGCACAGCTGCGCCTGCCGCCAGAGGCTGGGGTTCGCCGTGGGCGGGCAGTCGGCGTCGAGGAAGCGGTAGGCCTCGCCGTCCCACACCGTGCGCCCGTCGGCGGCGGTGATGACGGCGGGATCGAGCGCCGTGACGAATCCCCTTGCGGCGTCTTCGAAGTCGGTGTTGTCGTCGAAATCCAGCGATGCGGTCATGAGTGCCTCGTTTCGGAGCTGTCGGGCTGCTTCACGGGACCGGCGGGGTCAGGCGAGCGCCTTGTGCTTCAGCCGCTCGAATTCCTCCGCGGAGATCGTGCCGTCGTCCAGCAGCTTCTTGGCGTCGGCGATCTGGGCCGCGGAGTTGGTCCCGGCGGCCGTGCGGATGTAGTCCTGCTCCGCCGACTGCGCCTCCCGCACGGCGGTGGTGGTGCGTTCGGCCATGCCGCGCCCGCGGACCAGCAGATAGACGAGCGCGGTGAGCAGCGGCAGCACGAACAGGAACACGATCCAGACGGCCTTGACCCAGCCGGAGGTCTCCTTGTCCCGGAACAGGTCGCCGATGATGTAGAACAGCATCAGCAGATAGGCGACGAACGCGAAACTCACCACGATGAGCCAGAGCGCTTCCCACACCGACATGATTCACCTCGATACTCTCGGGTCGGCACTGCGAGTGCAGTTGCCGGACTTCATGATTCGAGCAGTTGAGCCTTCGCGGCCGCGAATTCCTGATCCGACAGCACACCGGAGGTGTGCAGCCTGCCGAGGCGCTCCAGCTTCTCGACCAGGCCCTCCTCGGACGGCGCGGGCGCCGGTTGCGGCGGCGGGTACTGCGGCTGCTGCTGTTGCGCATAGGCCTGCTGTTCGGCGGCGCGCTGCTGGGAGCGCCGGTTGACGGCGTTGGCGGTCGCGCTGGCGGTTCCCGCTACGACGGCGGTGCGCGCGATCGTGCCGAGGAGGCCGGGCCTGCCGATGCGTCCTGCTCGAAACACCATGGGGCGGTTCCTTTCTCAGGGTGCGGCGAGTGCCGCTTCGACGGCGTCGCGGGGGATCTGCACGTGCAGGGCGAGTTCGCCGCCCGCGGCCGCGATGGTTCCGGCGAGCCGGCGGGCCCAGGTCTGCTCGTAGACCACGACGACGGCCGAGGTGCCGGGTGCCATCGACTCGCGGACCACGTCCAGGTCCTCGTCGCTGACCAGCCCGCGCGGGTCGACGGTCAGGTCGGCGAGCCCGGCCTCGTGCAGGGATTCGTCGACCTCGACCTGGACCACGTCGCCGGACCCGTCCTTGGTGAGATAGACCAGGTCGATGATCGTCGCGTCACCGCGGTCGACCACGTCCCGCAGGGCGTCGACCACCGGTTCGGCGATCCGCCTGCCGGGAAATGTCAGCACCGTCAGTTCCACCGGGCCCAGACCGTCGTTCGCCATGGCCCGATCGTCGCGAGTCCGCGCGCCGCGCGCTTCATCCGATTGGGGTGAAACGGGTTCAGATCAGGCCGAGGGTGCGGGCGTGGGTGATCGCGTCGGCGCGGGTCCGGACACCGAGCTTGTGGTAGATGCCGCGCAGGTGGGTCTTGACGGTGTTGATCGAGACGCCCATGTCGGCGGCGATGCTGTGGGTGGTCATGCCGGAGGGGAGTTGGCGCAGCACCGTGGTCTCGGTGCTGGTCAGCTGCGGGGCATTGCCGCGGGTGCGGGAGCGGCGCCGGACGAGGTCGACGAAATCGTCGAGATATCCGAACCTGCCTACGAACTGGTCGAGCAGTTCCGATATGCCGGGCACATCGAGAAAAGGACGGACCAGTCGGTCTGCGTACGCGAGGCCGAGCGCTCGATGCAGCGCCTCGTAGGTCGCGGTGGGCCGATCGAGCCGATGACAGGCCGAGGCATAGAGCAGCCGCGCGTGGATGGCCGAGACCGGATGCAGATCGTCGCGCTCGAGCAGCGGCTCGACAAGTTCCACGGTGACGACCGAGCGCTGATTGCGGTCGGCGAGAGCGGCCTCGACGAGCGTGGTTTCGGGTCGCGGACCCAGTACCGCCACGGCCCGGTCGAGCAGCTGCCGGGTGGTTTCGCACCAGCGCACGCGCAGCAGCGCCCAGGCCACGTGAACCAGCAGCCCGCCGGTCGTCGCCGGTTGGGGCGCCTCGTCGAGCAGGCGGTGCATCTCGCTCCGCAGGGTGTCGGCGACGGCGTGCCGATCGGGCGTCGTGTCGAAGTCGAACAGTCGCGCCAGGACCTCCGCGTGCCAGCCGGGAGCCGGGGCGGTGGAACCGTCCAATCGCCGTGCGAGCGGCAGGATTTCCAGACGCGTGCACTCGTCGTCGGCCTGCAGATACGACATCAGCGCGGCCATGACGCGGGCGTGGGCGAGCGGCGCGGTGTCGTTCAGATGGTGGTCCTCGGCGAAAGCGACGGCCCGGCAGGCGCGTTCGCGCATCACGGTGAGCGCGCCGCCGAGCCCCGCGGCGAGCGCGAGCCGGGTGAGCGCGTGCAGGGTGAGGCGGTGCAGCCGGACCCGCTCCGACAGCGCCAATGCGTGGCGCAGCTCCGGCTCACCCCACGAGGGGGCGCCCGGCGCGAGGGTGTGCGCTGTCGCGGTCTGTAAGGCGATGTAGCAGTCGAGGTCCGGGTGTCCCGTCGGTGCGGGCGATTCCGGCGGTGGTCCCGACGCGACCCGTCCGGTCGCGACACCGACATCGCAGCGGACGGCATCGGTGAAGGGGCGCAGCAGGTTCGGGGCGGCGTATGCCGAGTTCCGGTGGGCGCGTTCACCGATGAGGTCCGCCAGTGCCGATGCCCGGACGAGATCGGCGTGTTCGATGGCGTCGGCGATGCGCAGCAGCAGGAGGAACGGGTCGTCGGCGGCGCCCTCCAGATGGTCGAGGTGCCGGAACAGGGCCGGACCGTTGCCTTCGAACACCATGCGGGGTCCGTGATCTCGGATGAACCCCGTCAGTGCGGGACGACCGGGTTCGGCGAGCACATGGTGCAGCGCGTTCGGCAGCAGCCCGGCGGTCGTGAACCAGTGCGCGCACGCGCGGTGCAGTTCGGTGGACCGGCCGGGATCGGTGCGGGCGCACTCGGCGAGGAGATAGGTGCGCAGCATCGGGTGGTAGGTGTACCAGAGTACGCCGTCGCGGGCCACGACCTCGAGGGGAAAATTGTTGCGCAGCAACAGGTCCAGCGTGCGAGACGCGGTCGTCCCCACCAGTTCCTCGGCCAGGTCGGCGCAGAACTGATCGGGGACCGACGTGGCGACCAGGAAGTCGAGCGCCTCGGGCGACACCACGTCGAGAAGCTCGCCGACCAGGAAATCCGCCACCGCGTGCGGACCCTGGGCCAGCGCGGCGATCGCGGTGTCCCGGTCGCCGGTGTGCGCGGCCAGGTGAATGGCGGCGATCCGGACGAGCCCGGCCCAGCCGCAGGTGATCTCCTGGATGGTGGACAGCTCGGAGCCGGTGAGCCGGCAGTCGTGCTGCGCGAGCAGTTCGGCGGTGTGCTTCTCGCCGAAGGCGAGGTCGTGGGGTCCGATGCGGGTCAGCCGTGCGGTCATCTCCAGGGCGTGCCAGCGCAGCGGCGGATCGTGACGGCCGACGACCACAATGGTGAGGGATCCGGGTGCGTGTTCGACGAAATGTTCGAGACCGGACAGCGTGAGCGGATCACTGATCAGGTGTGCGTCATCGATGATCAGCACGGCGGGGTCCGAGCGGGTGGCGAGCGCGGACAGGATCGCCGCGGGCTCGTCCGCCGGTGAGTCCGGGATCCGGTGCGCGGCGGTGGCAATCGGCAGGTCCAGCGCGGCGCCGACCGCCTGCCACAGCCGGTCGGTCTCGGCCGCGATGTCGGAGATGCCGACCCAGCCGATGCGGACGTCCGAGCGCCGCCGCGCCCAATCGGCCACCAGGACGGTCTTGCCGGTTCCCGCGGGTGCGCAAATGAGGGCGGTGTGTCCGTTGGGTGTGCGGGTGGCGCGGTCCAGGCGTGCGTGCGGCCCGGCTATTCGCACCGGGGGGAATGGGAGAACGGGCGGCGTATGCGTCGTTCCGTGGGCGGTGAGGCCACGGTTGTCGCCCGAATCGATAGCGGATAGTTCTGGTGCAACCACAACCCCTCCGTAAGGTTCTCCATTTCGGCCGAGCGTATGTAGTGCGTCTGATCCGTCCGTTCCCGAACGTATACCGATGGTTTGCTGTGTGCCGAGGGGTGCGATGGAATCTTGATCGGATCGAATTCATCCGGAAGGTGTGAAGAGTCGCTGCGCGGACGCGGTTACAGTCGCCGCCGTGCGGGTGCGATCGAGCCGGAAGGCTCCGCCGGGGAAGGTGGCGCCGCCGGCCGCGACGGCCGGTGCGTGGGCGATTCCGCGCGGGTTGATCGTGGTGCTCGCGATCGCGGCGGCGGTGATCGCCATCGGCGGTATCAAGGCATTCTCCGAGGTGCTGGCGCCGACATTCCTGGCTCTCATGCTCACCGTGGCGGTCCAGCCGCTGCAGCGATGGGCACAGCGCCGCGGCCTGCCGGCGTGGCTCGGCATGGTGCTGGCGCTGCTGGCGGTCTGGTTGATCCTGATCCTGCTGCTCGGTGCGCTGATCCTGTCGGCGGCACAGCTGGCCACCGAACTTCCCCAGTACAGCGACCGGGTGAGCGACCTGCTTTCGGGCATTCGCTCGGCATTGTCCGACGCGGGGGTGAATACCGATCAGATCCACAACATGCTCAGCGGATTCGACATGAACAATGTCGTCGGCATGCTGGAGAGCGCGCTGCGAAACCTCATCGGGGTGCTGTCGAATCTGTTCTTCCTCGCGGCGCTGCTGATGTTCATGGCGATCGACGGCATGAGCATGCGCCGGAAAATGGCCGTGGTCGCGGAGATTCGGCCCGAAATCTCCTATGCGCTCACCGCATTCGCGGCCGGAACCCGCAAATACCTGATGGTGTCGACGGTATTCGGGTTCATCGTCGCGGTGTTCGACGGCGCCGCCCTCTGGTGGATGGGGGTGCCGCTGCCGATGCTGTGGGCGGTGCTGTCGTTCATCACCAA
The DNA here is from genome assembly GCF_001613165.1 of Nocardia mexicana NBRC 108244. Lineage (GTDB taxonomy): Bacteria > Actinomycetota > Actinomycetes > Mycobacteriales > Mycobacteriaceae > Nocardia > Nocardia mexicana. The sequence continues at coordinate 60,179 of NZ_BDBV01000066.1, read as the reverse complement.
CTACATTCCGAATATCGGGTTCCTCATCGGCCTGGTGCCGCCCGCATTGCTCGCCCTGCTCGACAGCGGTCCGGCGCTGATGATCTGGGTCATCGTGGTCTACTGCGCGATCAACTTCGTGATTCAGTCGATCATCCAGCCCAAGTACGTCGGGGATTCGGTGGGTCTCAGCGTCACCGTCACGTTCCTGTCGCTGGTGTTCTGGTCCTGGGTGCTGGGGCCGCTCGGCGCGCTGCTGGCCGTGCCGATGACGCTGCTGGTGAAAGCCCTGCTGCTGGACATCGATCCGACGACGCGCTGGGTGAGCGCCCTGATCGCCGACAAGGCGCCGGCGACCGGCGGCGACTTCGAGGAGCGCGGGTACCCCGGCGCTAATCCGGCAGCCGGGACATCTCCAGCAGAGTGAGTCCCAGCGCGTCGATCCGCGCCATCACGCCGCGTACGGCGGTGCTGTCGGGCACGGCCCCGTACAGCAGGGTCGTACCGGAGGTCGAGCGGTCGCTGCGAGTCAGCTCGGGGAAGGCGGCCTGCGCGCGTTCCGACAGTTCGCCCTCGATGACGAACTGGTAGCGAACGGCATTCGACATGGATCTCAGGCTCCAGCGGTGCCATCGCACACACATCATCCGCTCGGGATGACCTCGAACGCGTCGCGGCCACCGCGTCACCCTGCGCGGGTGAGGCGCCGCCGCGGCCCCTGCGCCAGAGTCGGCGGTGATATCTGCCAGGAAGGAGTCGGAAATGACAACCTCGCAGGAGAACCATCCCGTGCGACAGGGGCTGGCCGCCGGAACCTCGATCGGCGCCGCGATCCTGCTGATCACCGTCGGCATCCTGTCGCTGTTCGAGGGCATCTCGGCGGTCGCGAAGGACGAATTGTTCGTGGTGGGCGTCGAATACGTCTACAAGTTCGACATCACCACCTGGGGCTGGATCCACATCGTGCTGGGCGTGATCCTGGTGGTCGCCGCCCTCGGCCTGATGACGGGGACCGCCTGGGGTCGTGGCGCGGCGATCGGCATCGCCGCGGTGTCGATCCTCGCGAACTTCCTGTGGCTGCCGTACTACCCGTGGTGGTCGGTGCTGGTGATCGCGCTCGACGTCGTGGTCATCTGGGCCGTCGCCACGTGGCGCCCGCAGGACTGACGCACGGACGCCATGGGCACCGTCGTCGGTGATCTGTGATGGAGCGGAATCACGCGGCGGCGCCCCGGTCGGTCTTCGAATCGCTGCGGGGGTACCGGCGGCAGTGGGTGCGTGCCGACGTGATCGCCGGGCTCACCGTGTGGGCCGTGCTGGTTCCGGAGGCATTGGCGTACGCGTCCATTGCCGGGGTCCCGCCCGTCACCGGGTTGTATGCCGCGGTGCCCGCCCTGGTGCTCTATGCCCTGGCGGGTAGTTCGCGGCATCTGGTGACGGGGCCGATGTCGGCCACGGCGGCGCTGTCGGCGGCGATCGTGACGCCGCTGGCGGGTGCCGACGGCGGCCGGTACCTCGCGTTGTCGACCGCGCTGGCCGTCGTGACCGGGCTGGCCGGACTGCTGGCCGGGCTGATCCGGCTCGGGTTCGTGGCGTCGTTCATCTCCGAGCCGGTGCTCGAGGGGTTCATCGTCGGGCTGGCGCTCACCATCATCGTCGGCCAGGTTCCGAAGCTGCTGGGCATCGGCAAACACGAGGGCGACTTCTTCGAGCAGGTCTGGGGCGTGCTGACGAACCTCGGCGAAACACAATGGCGCACAGTACTTCTCGGTGGTCTGAGTCTCGCCGTGGTACTGGGGTTGAAGCGGTGGCTGCCGCTGGTTCCCGGATCGCTGCTGGCGGTGCTGCTGGGTATCGCCGCGGTGGCGGTGTTCGGCCTGGACGACAAGGGTGTCGACATCGTCGGCCACATCGACTCCGGGCTGCCCGCGGTCGGTCTGCCCGGCGGGGTCGGGTTTCGCGACTACCTCGACCTGCTCGGCCCCGCCGTCGGCGTGGTGCTGATCGGCTTCGCCGAGGGGCTGGGCGCGGCGAAAACCTATGCGGCCAGGGCGGGTTACGAGGTGGACGCCAACCGCGAACTGCTCGGGCTGGGCGCGGCGAATCTCGGCTCCGGGCTGGCGTCGGGCATGGTCGTCAACGGCAGCCTGTCCAAGACCGCGGTCAACGGTTCGGCCGGGGCGAAGACGCAGTTGAGCGGTCTCGTGGTGGCCGCGTTGACCGTGCTGACCCTGCTGTTCCTGACCGGCCTGTTCGAGAAGCTGCCCGAGGCGACGCTGGCGGGCGTGGTCATCGCCGCCGTGATCGAGCTGGTCGACATCGCCGCGCTGCGGCGGCTGTACCGGGCGTGGACGGAGCGGCTGGGCGCGATCTACGGCAAGGCGGCCCGCGCCGACTTCACGGCGGCGGTGGCGGCCATGCTCGGTGTGCTGCTGTTCGACACCCTGCCCGGCCTGCTGATCGGCATCGGCATCTCGATGCTGCTGCTCGTCTACCGCACCTCCCGCCCGCACGTCGTGCCGCTGGCGAAGCAGGGCACGCTGTGGCTCGACGCGGATCGCCATCCGGGCCTGCCGCGCCGCGCGGATCTGCTGGTGGTGCGCGTCGAATCGGGACTGTTCTTCGCCAATGCCGACTATGTCCGCGACCGGATCGGGCAGCTGTGCACCGAGCACACCAAGCTCGTCGTCCTCGATGCCGAGACCTCGCCGACCATCGACGTCACCGCGGCCGCCGTGCTCGACGACCTGCGCGACGGTCTCGCACGCCGCGGCATCGACTTCCGCATCGCCCGGTCCATCGGCCAGTTCGGCGACGAGCTGCGCACCGCGCAGACCGGTGGCGCGCCGATCGGGGTGTACCCGACCGTCGCCGCCGCCGTGGCGGATCTTCCGGAGCCGTGATCAGTTCCGGACGTGCCGGAACAGTAGGCCCGCAAGCCATCCCACGGCGAACATCACCAGCAGGATCAGCCACATCGGCGAGCGGATCGTGATCAGCAGGAACTCGATCTCCACCCGGTCGCGGTTCGCCACGATGAACAGGACGGCCAGCACCGTCAGCACGATCGCCAGCCACTGCGTGATCGAGATCCGCGAAACGATCGAGGGTTTCGCTGTCTTGTCCATCGCCGCAGTATCCGCCGACGCCCGGGAACCCCGCCTCACCCGCAGCGGATGAGGCCGGCCTACTCGCCGGTGACGCGTTCGCCGACCGTATGCACCACGACGACCGCCGGATTCCAGGGCATCAGGCCGTCGACGGCGTGCTGCAGGTCGGCCATCGGCGGCAGCTGTTCGGGTCCGAGCACCGACACGGTCGCGGTATCGCTCTGCAGTGTCACGTCGGTGACCTCCGCGCCGGGCGTATCACGCAGCCAGTCCTTGGCGGCGTCGGAGATCTGGCCCGCCCACAGCGACGCCAGGGAATTCACCGTCATCGGCAGCGCGACCAGCACCAGCGCCGCGGTCAGCACCAGGTATGCCCGGCCGCGGCGCGGGGTGGCCGCCCCGGCCTCCCGGCCGTATCCGACGCCCACGAGCACCGCGGTCGTCGTGAGGATCATGGCCACCACGTTGGAGACGAACAGCACCAGCGCACCCAGTCCCAACGCCGGTGCGCCGGAGCCGAGGCATACGCCGACCACCGCCAGCGGGGGCACCAGGGAGATGGCGATGGCCACCCCGGGCAGCACGTCGCCGACGTCTCGCCGCGTGATCGCCACCGCCGCGACCAGCCCGGTCGCCAGCGCCGCCGTGAGGTCCATCAGGGTGGGCGACGTCCGCCCCTGCACCTGCGAATTCGACAGCACGGAAACCGGATTGGGCAGCAGCTGCGCGAACAGGAAGCCCAGCAGTATCACCACCGCGACCCCGGCGAGCACCAGCAGCAGGCTCCGCCCGACCAGACGTCCCCGGCCGGTCGCGATACCCAGCCCGATACCCAGGATCGGGACCGACAGCGGGGCCACGATCATCGCGCCGATCACGGTCGCCGTGGAATCACCCGCCACGCCCGAGATCGCGATGACCGCCGACAGCACCAGCATGATCCAGAACGCGGACCGCTTCGCCGACGAATCACCGACCGACAGATCCAGCCGATCGGTCAGCTCGTCCAGCGAGCGGCGCTGACTGTCCGGAAGCAGATACTGCATTCGCCGGATTCTGCGCGCATCGGCGACCCCCGGATTCACCCGGAAGAGGTGATCTTCGCCGTCGTCCCCCTTCACCTTCCACTGTACAGAGAATTCCGGGGCCTCATGAGGCTCCGATTTATGGTCCATAATCGCTCGCTGACAACCGAAACAACCAGGTGAGGAGTGCGGGTTGGCCTATGTGCTGAGTCTCGGGGAGGTCGGCCGGACGCATGTCGCGGACGTCGGCGGCAAGGGGGCGAATCTCGGCGAGCTGATGCGGGTCGACGGGGTCGCGGTGCCGGACGGTTTCTGCGTGACGACGGACGCCTTCGCGCGGACGCTGGCAGCCGCGCCGTCGATCGAGGATCTGCTCGGCGAGCTGGCCCGCCTGGAACCGGACGACCGGGCAGGTATCGGTGTGCTGAGCGCGCAGATGCGCTGCGCCGTAACGGAACTCGTGATTCCCGAGGATGTGGCGGCCGAGATCGTCGGCGCGCACGCCCGGCTCGGTGCGGAGGGCGCCTACGCCGTCCGGTCCAGTGCGACGGCCGAGGATCTGCCCACCGCATCCTTCGCCGGCCAGCAGGACACGTATCTGAACATCGTGGGGTCCGCGGCGATCCTCGAACACGTCGGCCGGTGCTGGGGTTCGCTGTTCACCGAGCGGGCCGTCACCTACCGCCTGCGAAACGGGTTCGGCCACAAGGCGATCCGGATGGCGGTGGTCGTGCAGCGGATGGTCTTCCCGCGGGCGGCGGGCATCATGGTCACGGCCGACCCCGTCACCTCCGATCGGACGGTGGTATCCATCGACGCGGGCTTCGGCCTGGGGGAGGCCCTCGTCTCCGGCCTCGTGAACGCCGACGTCTACCGGGTTCGCGACGGCAGCGTCACCGGCAGGACGATCGGCACCAAGAAACTGTCCGTCGAGTCGGCGCCGGCGGGCGGAACTCAGGTTCGGGAGATCGCGCCGGAGCACCGGGACGAACCGGTGCTCACCGACGCCGAGGTGCTGCGGCTCGCGCGGCTGGGCCGCCGCATCGAGGCACATTTCGGCGCCCCGCAGGACATCGAGTGGTGCCTCGACGGCGACGCGGTCCGCATCGTCCAGAGCAGGCCGATCACCACGCTGTTCCCGATTCCCGAGACCGCCGACGAGGACAACCGCGTCTACGTCTCGGTCGGTCACCAGCAGATGATGACCGACGCGATGAAGCCCCTGGGAATCTCGCTGTGGCAGCTCACGAGCCGGGCGCCGATGCGTGCCGCGGGCGGGCGGTTGTTCGTGGATGTCACCAAGATGCTGTCGTCGCCGGGCAGCGCCGCCGGTCTGGCCGAGGCGCTCGGCAAGTCCGATCCCCTGATCGGGGACGCGCTGCGGACCGTGATCGACCGCGGCTTCGTTCGTCAAGTGCCGGAACAGGATTCGGTCGCCGCACCGGCCGCCGCCGCACCCGCGCCGATCGAGACCGATCCCGGTATCGTCACCGAGCTGATCGCGGAGAGCGAGGCGTCCTTCGCGGCGTTGCAGCGAGATATCCGCGGCGCGTCCGGACCGGCACTGCTCGACTTCGTCCAAGCCGATATCCGGGAATTGCAGCGGGTCCTGTTCACCCCGCGCGGGCTGCAGGTGATCACGGCCGCGGTGGATGCCTCGTTCTGGCTCAACGATCGACTGCAGGAATGGCTGGGCGAGAAGAACGCCGCCGATGCGCTCACCCAGTCGGTGCCGGGGAACGTGACCTCCGAGATGGGCCTGGCGCTGCTGGACGTCGCCGACGCGATCCGCCCGCATCCGGAGGCGGTGGCCTATCTGGAACAGGTCGAGCGGGCGGGGCCGACCGGGAACGGTTTCCTGGAGGAGCTGGCGGAATGCCCGGGCGGGCCCGAGGCGCGCGCCGCGATCGAGGGCTTCCTCGACACGTACGGCATGCGCTGTGCGGGCGAGATCGACATCACCAGGCCGCGCTGGAGCGAAAGCCCCGCCACGTTGGTGCCGACCATCCTCGGCAATATCCGGAACTTCCGGCCCGGCGCGGGCAGGCAGCGGTTCGAGGACGGCCTGCGCGACGCCGAACGGACGAAAGCGCAACTCCTGCACCGTCTGCGGGCCCTGCCGGACGGCGAGCGGAAGGCCGCCGAGACCGAGCGGATGATCGACCGCGTCCGCACGTTCTCCGGGTATCGGGAGTATCCGAAGTACCGGATGGTCAGCCGCTACTTCGTCTACAAGCGGGCCCTGCTGGAGGAGGCCGGACGCCTGGTGCGGGCGGGCGTGCTGCGCGAGCCCGAGGACATCTTCTACCTGACATTCGACGAACTCCGCGAGGTGGCGAACACGCACCGCGCGAACGCGGAGCTGATCGACGAGCGCAAGGAGGCGTTCCGCGCGTACCGGGCGCTCACCCCGCCGCGGGTGCTCACCTCCGACGGCGAGGCCCTCACCGGCGCGTATCGGCGCGAGGACTTGCCCGCGGATGCGCTGCCCGGCATGGCGGTATCGGCCGGGACGATCGAGGGCCGCGCCCGCGTCGTGTCCGATCTCGCGCGGGCCGACCTGGAGACGGGCGACATCCTGGTTACCGCCTATACCGATCCGAGCTGGACCCCGCTGTTCGTCGCGATCAACGGCCTGGTGACCGAGGTCGGCGGAGTGATGACGCACGGTGCGGTGATCGCCCGCGAGTACGGCCTGCCCGCGGTGGTCGGCGTGGAGCATGCCACCGAGCTGATCCGCGACGGTGACCGCATCCGGGTGAACGGTGCGGACGGGTACGTCGAGATCCTGTCACGGCGGAGCGAGTGAGGGCCGCGCCGACCGGAACCGCGTGGTGGTCGGCTCAGACCTCGATGGGGAGCGCTGTTTCGCCGATGTCGCCGATCACGCCGCGCAACTGTGCCCTGCCGTCGGACAGGGTGTAGGTGACACCGGCGATCGCGCAGTCCCCGGCGGCGACGCGTTCGGCGATGATCGAGGACCGCTGCATCAGCAGGCGGGTGGTCTCTACGACGTGGCGGGCCTCCAGTTCGTCTACTCCGGTCAGGCCCTCGCGCTTACCCATCAGGATCGACGGCGTGACCTTCTCGACTACGCTGCGGATGAATCCGCCCGGTACGCCCTCGCCGTCGAGCGCGTCGATGGTCGCGCGCACGGCCCCGCAGCTGTCGTGGCCGAGCACCACGATCAGCGGCACGTTCAGCACCGCCACGCCGTACTCGATCGACCCGAGGACCGACGAGTCGACGACGTGACCGGCGGTGCGGACGACGAACATATCGCCGAGCCCGCGGTCGAAGATGATCTCGGCCGCGACGCGGGAGTCGCCGCATCCGAAGAGAATCGCGGACGGCTGCTGTCCGCCGACGAGCTTGGCCCGGTCCGCGGCTCCCTGGCCGGGGTGCTGCAATGCACCGTCGACGAATCTGTCGTTGCCGTCTCGGAGGGACTTCCAGGCGCTGATGGGGTTCGTGTGGGGCATATGTCCGATTTACCATATGAGCTATCGGCTGGCGACCGAAAACCCTGTGACCACGCTGTTCTCCGATGGGCCGCGTGCAGGTCACGGTATGCATCGGCGCGGGGATGTGATCCTGCTTGCGTCCTCCGCCGTCCGGTTGGTCCTTCGTCACGGCGGCACGCCGGACCGGGTTACGGTCGCCGGTCCGGCGAGGTGCTACCGCGTGTGGGCGCAGAGCAGGGGCTACCTGGTGTGCGCGCAGATCACCCGGTAGGCGCGCGCGGCGTCTTCGGCGAACACCAGCACGCGGCGGTGATGTTGTTCCGGATGCCGGAATGCGCGTCCGATTGTCGAGCGGATGCCGTTGGCGCGCAGCAGGTTCCGGACCACTCGGGCCGCATCGTCGCTGGGCACCGTGGCGGCGGCGACCAGCAGGCCGTAGTCCTCGGTCTCGGGTTCCGCCGCCGATCTGTTGCGCCGCAGTCTCATTGCTCGTCTCCGCTGCTGCCGTTCCCGTTGCTGCCGCTGCCGTCGCGGCCGATTCCGTTGCGGTCCTGGTAGTTCCGCAGCACCGCGAGCTGTTTGCGTTCCTGCTCGTGCTCGTAGGCGGTGAGGTCGGCCACCTGGGTGGCCGGATCCGAGCGGAGGAATGAGCCCAGGCCCGGCTTGCCCGCCCAGCCCAGCTTGCTCATCTTCTTCGGCACCGGGGCGCCCTGGTATTCGAGCGGGATCGGGTGACCGTGGTCGTCGACCGGGCCGAGCGGCTGGTGCATCTCGATGTACTCGCCGTGCGGGAGCCGCTTGATGATGCCGGTCTCGATGCCGTGCTCGAGCACCTGACGGTCGCTGCGCTGCAGACCCAGGCACATCCGGTAGGCCAGGAAATAGGCGAGCGGCGGGCCGAACAGCAGGGCGATGCGGAAGAACCACGTCGTCGCGTTGAGCGAGATGTCGAACTGCAGGGCGATGATGTCGTTGACGCAGGCCAGGGTCAGCACGAGGTAGAACGTCAGCGACATGGCGCCGATCGCGGTGCGCACCGGCACATCTCGCGGCCGCTGCACCAGATTATGGTGCGCGTAGTCCTTGGTGAGCCGCTTCTCGATCCACGGATAGCAGATCATCAGCCCGAAGACCAGCGGCATCAGGATCGCGACCGAGAACGCGCCGGGGATGGTGTGCCCGAAGATGTATCCCTCCCACGCCGGGAACAGGCGCAGGAAGCCGTCGGTCCACATCAGGTAGAGATCGGGCTGGGTGCCTGCCGAGACCTGGGATGGGTTGTAGGGGCCCAGATTCCAGATCGGATTGATCTGCAGGACGCCGCCCATGACCGCCAGCACGCCGAGGGTGAACATGAAGAACGCGGTCTGATCGAGGGAGAACACCGGCACGATGCGGGCGCCCACGACGTTCTTCTCGGTGCGGCCGGGCCCCGGGTACTGGGTGTGCTTCTGATACCAGATCAGCATGATGTGGGCCGCGATCAGCGCCAGCATGATGCCCGGGAACAGCAGCACGTGCGCGATGTACAGGCGCGGGATGATCAGGTCGCCCGGGAAATCGCCGCCGAACATCAGCCAGTGCAGCCAGGTGCCGATGATCGGAATGCCGATGGTGATGCCGGAGAACGCGGCCCGCAGGCCGGTGCCCGAGAGCAGATCGTCGGGCAGCGAGTACCCGAAGAAGCCCTCGAACATCGCCAGGATCAGCAGCAGCGAGCCGACCACCCAGGTGCCCTCGCGCGGGCGGCGGAACGCGCCGGTGAAGAACACCCGGCACATATGAATGATCATGGAGGCCGAGAAAAGCAGTGCGGCCCAATGGTGTACCTGCCGCACGAACAGCCCGCCGCGCACCTCGAAGGTGATGTTCAGCGCGCTCTCGAACGCCCGCGACATGGTCACGCCGCGCAGCGGCTGATAGGCGCCGTTGTAGACGACCTCGGTCATGGAGGGATCGAAGAACAGCGTCAGATACACGCCCGACAGCAGCAGCACGATGAAGCTGTACAGCGCGATCTCGCCGAGCAGGAACGACCAGTGGGTCGGGAAGACCTTGTTGATCGACCGTTTGACGAAGGCGGCAGCGTGGTAGCGCTGATCTACCGCGTCCGCTCGGTGTGCCACCGTGCTCATGGATGCATGACCTCCTGATCGGTCGACGAAACCGTGTGCCCATGAGACGTTCGGGAGGCGCGATATGTGACGTCGTGTGACCGTCGTTACATTTTCGAGACGTCACAGTTCGGGAGCCGGGCCGGCTCTTACTGGGGACCGGATCGGGTGCGAGACGAGGGAACCACGATGGCCGAGGTAGCGGAGCTGATAACTCGATGGCGCTGGTCACCGGGGGAGCGCGACCTGCGCCCGGCGCCGCTGTCCCGGGCGCCGGTGGTCATCGACTCCTGGCTCGTCGCGGGTGGACAGACGGTGTCGCCGGAACTGCACGCCGACCGCTTCGCGGCCGGTTGCACGGCGCTGGCCGCGGTGCCGCCGGAGACGACCCGCGACTTTTTGCGCGCGGTCGCCTGTCGAATTCCGTTGCGCGGCCGCTGGTTTCCGCGAGTGGAACTCATCGATGACGGCGGCCCGGCGCTCGAACTGTGGCTGCGTCCGGCGCCGCCGCGGGGAACCGGGGTGAACCTGCGAATCCACCCGGGGCCCGACCGGCGGCGGCACCCCACGGTCAAGGGGCCCGATCTCGCCTGGCTGAGTGAGGTGCGGCAGCAGGCGGTCGACGCGGGTGCCGACGAGGCGCTCCTGCTCGCGCCCGACGGCCGGGCCCGCGAGGGTGCGACGACCGCGCTGCTGTGGTGGCGGGGCGAAGCGCTGTGCGTGCCGGCCCAGGATCGCTGCGATCTGCTGCCGAGCGTGACCAGCCGGACGATCCTGCGCATGGCCGCCGAGTCCGGCATCGAGGTGGTCCACGACCGCCCGTTCCTCAGTGAACTGGACGGCCTGGAAACCTGGATGGTCAACGCGCTGCACGGAATTCGCCCGGTGCGGAGCTGGATGGGGGCAGAGATCGCCCCCGGTCCGGCAATACGGGCGCCGCGCTGGCAGGCGCGGTTGGATGCCGCGCGGCGAGATTCGGACCTCCAGTGCGGATTCCGGCGAAAAGCATGCCGGAAATGTGGAGGGCATGCCGGAGTGATGGAGGGCATGCCGGAAATGACGGGAGCTGAACCCGAGTGTCGTTGCGGTATTACGGCAGTGCGGGTACCGCGCCCTCGACCGGTCCGGCCGGGGCGGTCGTCGTCCGCGGGAGTCCCGAGACCCCGTAGGAGGCCGTGATCGTCGCGCGCTCGCGCCACAGGTAGTAGAGGGCCATGGCGAAGATGCTGGTGCCCAGGACATTCGCGAGGAAGTGCCACCACACCCGGAAGGTCCACAGCCCGGGCCCGGCGTCGAGCAGGCCGAAGATGGTGGACAGGCCGATCGCCTTGCTGCCCAGCAGGACCGACAGCGTGAGCGCGACATGTTCCAGGCCGTGGATGCCCTGCATCAGCACGCCCATTCGGCCCCAGCGGCGCGCCTTGCTCTGCAGCGCATGGTGGGTGAGGAGGGCGACCCCGGCCAGGCCCGCCAGGAAGTGGAAGTTGCCGACGAGATGCAGGATCTCCATCCCCAGTGTGGGTTTCGCGTGATTCACCTGGCCGAATCCATTGGCCAGGCTGGTGCCCCACGGCGTCATCCAGGCGGGAGCGTTGGGGTGCCCGATCCAGTATCCGGCTTGGAGCACATGTTCCTGGAAGTGGCCGATCTGCGCGAAGACACCGAGTATCACGACCCCGGCTCCGGTCCAGAACATCCACGGCCGCAGTGGTTTTCGCAGCCCGACGAACAGCACCGCGACCCCCGCCCACATCACAACCATCAACAGGACCATGCCGATCGCCCCCGCGATGGCCCATCCGCTCGCTTCGGCCGTATGTTCCATATCCAACCGCCCTTCGGCCCACTCCGCCGACGGCGACGGTCGGATGCGGAGGCTGATCGATCTGCGTCCGAAAATACAGTCCGTGACACATGCCGCTCCCGTCTCCGAGAAATGTTGTCCAATCTCACAATTCGGTCGAAATGGACACGTGAGAGCCGGTCGGTGGGGTAGGAGTTTCGAGGCGGATTCCGGCTGTCACCGGCGCCTGGAAAGATTCTGCGCATGAGTTCCACTGGGGATGATGTCCGCGCCTTCGCCCTGTCGCTGCCGGAGACCGCCGAGCAATTCACCTGGGGGATGCCGACGTTCCGGGTCGCGGGAAAGCTGTACCTCACGCTGCCGGAGAACGAGACCTCGATGGCCGTGCGCTGTCCCATCATCGAACGCGACGAGCTGGTCCTGGCCGAGCCCGGCAAGTTCTGGATCGCCTCCCACGAGGCGAACAATGCCTGGGTCCGGGTGCGCCTGGCCGCCCTCGACGACCGGGACGAGCTGGAGGCCATCATCACCGATTCGTGGCGTCAGGCCGCGCCGCGCAACCTGCTGGACAACGACGCCGTGTAGTCTCCCGAGCGCCTTCTTATTCGGGCTGTCAATCGCTTTTCCAGCGGCTTTGCTGGAGTTACTCCACGTCGACGTGATCGCGGAATCGTCGTAGCGTCGATGTCGTGACTGTTCCAGAACACTTGCCCGCCACCGCGGGTGAGCTGCGCGCGGCCGGCTACGAGCCGCGCGGCGTGAAGACCGAGATCCGCGACAACCTGCTGGCGCTGCTGGGTTCCGGCGGCGACGCGTGGCCGGGCATCGTCGGCTTCGACCGGACCGTGCTGCCGCAGCTCGAGCGCGCGCTGCTCGCCGGGCACGACGTGGTGCTGCTGGGGGAGCGCGGCCAGGGCAAGACCCGCCTGCTGCGCACCCTGGCCGGCCTGCTCGACGAGTGGACGCCCGTCATCGCGGGCACCGAACTGGGCGAACACCCGCTGGACCCGATCAGCCCGGCCGGCCGCCGCCTGGCCGCCGAACTCGGTGACGACCTGCCGGTGGCGTGGCGGCATCGCTCGGAGCGCTACGCCGAGAAGCTCGCCACGCCGGACACGTCCGTCGGCGACCTGATCGGCGACGTCGACCCGGTGAAGGTGGCCGAGGGCCGCAGCCTCGGCGATCCCGAGACCATTCACTTCGGGCTGGTGCCGCGCGCCCACCGCGGCATCGTCGCGATCAACGAGCTGCCCGACCTCGCCGAGCGCATCCAGGTCGCGCTGCTGAACGTGATGGAGGAGCGCGATATCCAGGTCCGCGGCTACACGCTGCGGCTGCCGCTGGACGTGCTGCTCGTCGCCACCGCCAATCCGGAGGACTACACCAACCGCGGCCGGATCATCACCCCGCTCAAGGACCGGTTCGGCGCGGAGATCCGCACGCACTACCCGCTGACGGTCGAGGCCGAGGTGGCGATGGTCCGGCAGGAGGCCGACCTGGTGGCCGAGGTCGGCGACCCGCTGATCGAGGTGATCGCCCGGTTCGTCCGGAACCTGCGCGAATCCCCGGCCATCGACCAGCGATCCGGGGTGTCGGCCCGGTTCGCGGTGGCCGCCGCGGAGACGGTGGCCGCGGCCGCATTGCGTCGCTCCGCGATCACGGGGGAGCGGCCCGCCGTCGCCCGTCCTGTCGATCTCGACTCCGTGCCCGCGGTGCTGCGCGGCAAGCTGGAATTCGAATCGGGCGAGGAGGGCCGCGAACAGGAACACCTCACCCACCTGCTGCGTCGGTCGTTCGCCGAATCCGCGCGAGAACGGTTGGGCGGGTTGAACTTGCGGCCGCTCTCCGAGGCCGTGGGCGACGGCCACCTGGTCACCACGGGCGAGAGCGTGCCCGGCCAGGACGTCCTGTCCGCCCTACCGGAACTCCCCGTGCTGCACGAGGTCGCCGACAGGCTCGGCGTGGACGCCGCCGACACCCCCGCCCGGATCGCCGCGGCAGTCGAATTCGCCTTGGAGTCTTTGTATCTGGCCCGCCAGATCGCCAAGGACTCGGACGACGGCATGACGGTGTACGGGCAGTGATAATCGGTGAGGCGCAATGACTTCCGCTGACCGCTATTCCTACGGCCCGTATCACGACGGACCTGATCCACTGGCGCCCCCGCTCGACCTCCGCGAGGCTTTGGATCAGGTCGGGCGGGATGTGATGGAGGGCAGCTCGCCGCGCAGCGCGCTCGAGGAACTGCTGCGGCGCGGCCTGCGCGAGACGGCGGGGCTGGACGATCTGACCCGCCGGTTGTGGCAGCGCCGGTCGGAGATCTCCCGGCGGCATCGGCTCGACGGTTCGCTGCAGCAGATTCGCGAATTGCTGGACGAGGCGCTGGAGGCCGAGCGCCGGGCACTGTTCCCCGACCCGTCCGACGACGCCCGGTTCGCCGAGGCCCGCCTGGACGCGCTGCCGTCGAGCACGGCCGCCGCCGTGGGCGAACTCGCCGAATACCCCTGGCGATCCGACACGGGCCGGGCGAACTACGAGAAGATCCGCGACCTGCTCGGCCGGGACCTGCTGGAGTCCCGCTTCCAGGGGATGAAGCAGGCGCTGCAGAACACCACGCCGGAGGATGTCGAGCGGATCCGGCGGATGATGTCGGACCTGAACGATCTGCTCGCGGCGCACGCCCGCGGGGACGACACCGAGCGGCAGTTCGCCGATTTCATGGCGCAGCACGGCGAGTTCTTTCCCGAAAACCCGCGCGACACAGAGGAATTGATCGACGCGCTGGCCGCCCGCGCGGCGGCGGCGCAGCGCATGATGAACTCGATGACCGAGGAGCAGCGGACCGAGCTGTCCGAGCTGACCGGCCAGGCGTTCGGCGACCCGCGCATCGCCGGGCAGATCGCCGCGCTGGACGCCAACCTGCGGGCGCTGCGCCCGGGGGAGGACTGGGAGTCCGCGCAGCGGTTCCGCGGCCAGGATCCCCTGGGCCTCGGCGAGGGCGCGCAGGCCCTGCAGGATCTGGCCGAATTGGATGCTCTCGCAGAACAACTCGGACAGTCCTACCCCGGTGCCAGGCTCGAGGATATCGACCTGGACGCCTTGGCCCGCCACCTCGGCGACGACGCCCGCGTGGATGCCGGCCGGCTGGCCGAGCTGGAGCGGGAACTGCGGCGGCAGGGTCTGTTCGAGCGCGCCCCCGACGGGTCGCTGCGGTTGACACCCAGGGCGTTGCGCAGGCTCGGCGAGACGGCTTTGCGAGATGTGATCGGGCAGTTGCGTTCCCGGCGCGGCGAGCGGGATACCGCGCTGTCCGGTGCGGCAGGCGAGCCGACCGGCGCCTCGCGCGCCTGGCGGTTCGGCGACACCGAGCCCTGGGACGTCCCGCGGACCGTGCGCAACGCGGTGCTCCGGTCCGCGTCGTCCGGCAGTCGCCGTGTGGCGCTGGATGTTTCGGATGTCGAGATCATGGAGACCGAGCAGCGTGCGCGGGCGGCCGTGGCGCTGTGCGTGGACACGTCGTGGTCGATGGTGCAGGACGGTCGCTGGGTGCCGATGAAGCGCACGGCCCTCGCCCTGCACCATCTGATCGGTACTCGATTCCGTTCCGACGCGCTGAGCCTGATCACCTTCGGGCGGCACGCCACCACCGTCGATATCGGCGAATTGACCGCGCAGGAACCCATTTGGGAGCAGGGCACCAACCTGCACCACGCGCTGCTGCTGGCCGGGCAGCACCTGCGCCGGCATCCGGACGCCGTGCCCGTCGTCCTCGTGGTCACCGACGGTGAGCCGACCGCGCACCTGGAGCCGGACGGCGAGGCGTACTTCAACTGGCCGCCCGAACCGCGCACGCTGGGCGTCACGATGAACCAGGTCGACGCCCTCGCCAAGCTCGGCGCCTCCGTGACGGTGTTCATGCTCGGCGAGGACCCGCGCCTGGCCGCCTTCGTCGATCTGGTGGCGCGGCGCAGCGGCGGCCGCGTGGTGGCGCCCGATCTCGACGGCCTCGGTGCGGCGGTGGTGCGCGACTATCTGCGGGGTCGGCGGGGCTGACGGAGCGCCCGTCGTTCCTTCCGCCCGACCGCCGGTCTGCGTCCCGATACGGACAGTGGTCTACGCCCCATTGAACGTGCCGTTAAATAGCGGTACATTACTTCGTGGCAGGAGGTTGGCCGGATCGCCCGGTCATCCGCTGGAAACGACCGCAGGTAAGGAAGTTCCGATGACTCGGAATCACATCCCCGTACGCTCCCGGCAGACCGTATTCCGCGTCGCCGCCGTGCTCGCCGTGGCCGCCGCGCCGCTGGCCGTCGCGGCACCCGCCCTCGCCTCGCCGGCGGTGAGCGCACCGGCCGCACCGGAGCAGCCCGTCCAGGTCGAGGCCGACGGGTCCGCACAGGAAGTTCACGGTGGCTGGGGCCATCGCGGCGGCTGGGGTCACCGCGGTGGCTGGGGTCGCGGTGGCTGGGGCCACGGCGGCTGGGGCCACGGCGGCTGGGGCGGCTACGGCGGCTGGAACAGCTGGAACCGTCCCGGCTACGTCTACCCCGGCTGGTACGGCTGGCCCATGGTGCCGCCGTCGACCGGAAGCGCCTTCTAACGGGGCGAGGGCGACCTACGTCGCGGCGGAGCGCGCCACGTGCTCCGCATACGCCGCGGGCGGATTCGCGATGTAGGCGACCTCGACCTCGCCGGAGAACTCATAGGTGTTCGTCGATCCGGCGGGCATGTAGACCACGTTTCCCGGTGCGGCGGTGAAGGTTTCGCCGCCCTGGGTGCGAACGGTGACGGTGCCCTTCAAGACCACCATCACCTCGTCGTAGGGGTAGGTGGCCCGCATCGACTCGCCTCCCGCGATGCGACCGAACCCGACGGTCATCCGCGCATCCGGATGTGTCGTCGCGTCGATGAGATCGCTTCCCGCGAAACGATTGTCGCCCAGCGGTTCCCACTCCGCGCGGCACTCGGCGTCCGCGATCGTGACGACCTGTGTCTGCATGCGCGCTGCTCCCTCCGTCGGCGGGTGACCCGCAGCCGCGACCGTAGAGCCTCGAGCGCGGTTGAGGTCAATCCGCCGATCCCCGCGTTCCGCGCCGGGAATGCGTCGAACCTGTGCCCGGTTGGCAGTGGGAAAGGCACGGGTGAGGAGTCGGCGTATGAAGGTTCGGTTCGGCGTCGGGCTGGGCTCGGGCGACGAGCCCGAGGAGTTCGCGGGCATCGTGGACCGGCTCGAGTCCGAAGGCGTGGACTCGCTGTGGCTGTCCGAACTCGTCTACTCGAAGTCCGTCGACCCGGTCGTCGGCATGGCGTTCGCGCTCTCGCGGACGACACGGCTGAAGGTCGGCACGTCGGTGGCGATTCTGCCCGGCCGCCATCCGGTCCTGGTTGCCAAGCAGTTGGCCTCGCTCGCCGCCCTGGCCCCCAAGCGGGTGCTGCCGGTCTTCGGTCTGCAGCCCGCCCGGCCCGGCGAGCGCGAGCTGTTCCCGGTGCCGCAGGGCAAGCGCGGCGCGGTATTCGACGAGTCGCTGCGGCTGCTGCGCGCGGTGCTCGACAACGACGAGGTCGCGTTCTCCGGTGAATTCTTCGATATCGGCGATGCGGGTTTCGGATCGCGTCCTGCTCGGCCGCCGGACATCTGGCTGGGCGGTTCGGCGCCGGCCGCCTTCCGTCGCATCGGTCGTTTCGCCGACGGCTGGCTCGGCAGCTTCCTGGCTCCCGCCGAGGCCCGTGACGGCCGGGAGGCGATTCAGGCCGCGGCCGCCGAGGCGGGCCGCGAGATCGAGGCCGACCATTTCGGCATCAGCCTGGTGCTGGCCGAGGACGGCATACCGCCCGAGCTGACGGCGGCGATCGGGCGTCGCAGGCCCGGCGTCGATCCGAGCGACCTGGTCGCGGGCAGCTGGAAGGAGCTGCATCGCTTGATCGACGGTCATCTCGACGCGGGGCTCACCAAGTTCGTCGTCGGATCCGTCGGCGGCCGGCCGATCGACACATTCATCGACCGCTTCGTGACCGAGCTGATGCCGCGGCAGAACTGAACCCGCCTCGCCGACCGGGAACAGCCCGGCGTGCCGACGGTGTTGCTGCAGGAACAGGACAAGCGACGGTTGGGAGTGGTGATGCTGGCGATCGGTTTCGATGAACCGGGCGGTCCGGAGGTGCTGCGGCCGGTGGAGCTGCCGGAACCGCATGCGGGACCGGGCGAGGTCCGCATCCGCGTCGAGGCCGCGGCGGTGAATCCGTCCGATACCGTGACCCGCTCCGGCCGGGTGCACGACCGGTATCGCGACATCGCGCCGCCGTACATTCCGGGCTGGGACGCGGCGGGCGTGATCGACGAGGCAGATCCGGAGACCGGGTGGCGGGTCGGCGACCGAGTCGTCGCCGTCACCAGGCCGGTCCTCGAGGGCGGCGGCGCCTACGCCGAACGGATTGTGGTGCCGGGTGATTCGGTCGCCCGCCTGCCCGAGGGCGCCGATATGGTTGCGGCCGCGACACTTCCGATGAACGGACTGACCGCCTTCATCGCCCTCGAGGCGCTCGCCCCGAAGCCGGGTCAGACGATCGCGGTGACCGGTGCGGCGGGCGCGGTCGGCGGCTACGTTGTCCAGCTGGCGAAGCACCTGGGACTCACGGTGATCGCCGATGCCGCACCGGCGGACGGGGAGCTGGTCGCCGACCTCGGCGCCGATACCGTCGTGCCGCGCGGAACCGATGTCGCGCAACGGATTCGAGAACACGCCCCGGCCGGTGTCGATGCGGTGGTGGACGGCGCGCTGCTGGGCGGCGCCGTACTGCCCGCCGTCCGCGACAACGGCGCGTATGTGGCGCTGCGGCCACCCGTCTTGACCGGTGGTGTCGAATCCGAGCGAGGCATCGGCGTGCACTACGTCATGGTCACCGACCACGTCCGCGATGCCGCCAAGCTGACCGAGTTGAGTCGTCTTGCCGCGGAAGGGGTCCTGACGCTGCGGGTGGCGCGGACCTTTCCCGCCGAGCGCGCCGCGGAGGCCCACCGCCTGCTGGAGGCGGGCGGGGTGCGCGGGCGCCTCGTGCTCCGCTTCTGACCCGGGGTTGTTTCGGTCCGGCGTGCCCGGGCACCCGGGACAACATGAACACGGACGAACAGATTGGAAAAGGGCAACATTCAGCGTCGCGCCGACGTCCGCAGGTGACGGAGGCGGACCTGCGTCAACTGCTGCAGACCGGCAGCCCGGGGACGCGATTGATAGCGGTGGAGGGCGAGATTCGGCTGGCGCCGGGCGTCGGCGGCGACGAGGGCGGGTTGCAGGTCGTCACGCGCGGCGAGCTGGCCGACCGCATCGGGGACCGGCCCGACGACTCGCAACTGGCCGTCGAGGCCGAGCTGTTGAACACGGAGATACGCCTGCTCGGCGCCTGACGGTGCCGCGAGCTCGCCTCACTGCTTGTCGTCGAGCACCTCGCGCAGCTTCCGCGCGAAGGCTTCGGGCTGACCGGCGTAGCCGTATTCGTCGCCCGCGAAGCCGCCGTGGTGGCTGGGGAACACCGTGGCCTGCCGGCCGAGCAGCCCTGCGATCCCGAGCGACGTGCGCCAAGTGAAGGTGTTGATCGACTCCTCGCCCACGGCGATCACGATCCGGGTCGGCGCGGCCGCCAGCGCGTCGATGTCGGGCTCGTAGCTGCTGACCGCCCAGGACCGGTCCGACAGCAGCGGATCATCGCGACTCCCGTCGTCCTCGGACGGCATCCCGAACTGCGCGGGGTCCGGCACGGGCTGTGCGAAGTACTCGTCGGTGAACTCGCCCTCCCACGACGTCATCGCAATGAAGGCGGCCATGCCCGCATGGAATCCCTTGGCCTCGTAGGCATCTCGGAACCCTGCGCGGGCCCGCTCGGCGGCTGCGGCGTCGGGAAGTACCTGGATGAGCGGCGGTTCGTGCGCCACCAGCGTGGTCACGTCGCCGGGGTAGTCGGCCACGAGGGCGAGCGCGGTGATCGCGCCGCCGCTGCTGGCGAACATCTCCACCGGGCCCGCGCCGAGCGCGTCGATCACGGCGTGCACGTCGCGAGCCTGCACCGTGGGCGAATGATCGACCCGGGCATCCTTGCGGACACTGCGGCCGAGCCCGCGCGGATCGTAGGTGATCACGGTCCGGTCCGGAAGGTACGACGTCAGAGTACGGAACCCGGCGGCGTCCATGGGCTGACCGATCAGGAACAGCGGCGGGCGCCCATCCGCGGTAGGCAGCGGGCCGGCGACGTCATAGGTGATATCCGCTTCGGCGGTTTCGAGCACGAATGTCTTCATATCGGTAGGACGGCGCAGACGCCGAGAACTCATCGGCCGTTGGACAAGTGCATGAAGGGGGTGGGGGAGTCCTGGGGAATAGCCCAGTGACCGGGCTCACGTCGCGTGGAAACGTCAACGTGCGTGAAAGAGGCAGTGCGGCATTCTGTTCGGCTCCGGAAGTTCGGGAGGGGCCGGGGTGGTTGGGCGGCGACGGCCACGCTGGGGCTGGTGGTGGCCGGTTTCGTGCAGCCTGCGTCCGCCGCGGCCGACAATCCGCCGGTGAGTGTGGCGGCGGATCGGCAGGAGCAGGTGCTGGCGACGCGTGACGGTGTCGAGGTTTCGTATGTGAGTTACCTGTTGCCGTTGCCCGCCGGTGCTCCCGCGCATGCACCGGCCTGCGACCGGGCCGGGTTCCTGCGCTACCGGCCGGCGGAGGGGCCGGAGAATTCGCGGGATGCCGATGCGGTCGTGGTGCAGCAGCAGGGGCTCGGCGGCGGTGCGGTGAATTCCGATGGGGTGGCGGCGAATACGGTGCGTTCGGCGAAGTCGCTGGGCCGCTCCATCGAGTTCTGGGCGCTGGCCCGGCGCAGCGCCTGCCTGGACGAGACGACCGGATTCGACGAGGCGCTGCGGACCGGCAACTATCTCGACGCCGTCGACTACTACTTCAACGGTAAGCCGATCGACGGCCGAATCTTCCCTGGGTTCAAGGCGACTCAGGATCTGCCGCTGCTCGACGCGATGGGCCTGGAGCGGGTGATCCGCGACCAGTACGAGATGATGCTCGCCGAACTTCCCGACCAGGGCGAGCGCCAGCGCAAGTTCGTCTGCACCGGAATCTCCATGGGCGGCATGGTGACCGGCCTGTTCTCCGACTGGGATTTCGACGGCAACCCGGCCACCCAGTCGGATGCGGGCTTCAATCAGTGCGCCGGTTTCGCCGCACAGGACTCCATGGTCTCCTCCGATCCGGCCGCGATCCAGAACACCCCGTTCTTCCACGACGTCACCAACGCCATCGTCGGCCCGACGAACGATCTGCTGAAGGCGGGCTTCGATTCCGGCGTGCTGCCGCTGCGCACCTTCGGCCCCGCGCCGGTGATCGGCACCAAGGCGATGATGCTGTATCGGCTGGCCGGACTGGCCGCGCACCTGGAGCCCGACGCCGAAAGCCGACTGCTGGCCCACATTCACGATCCGGAGGTCGAGGCGACGCTGACGACGATGTTCGGCCAGAGCTGGGCCGGGGTCGTGACGGGCGGCGCCACGGGCGAGGGCACCATCCGCGACTATCACTTCACCAACGCCGCGCTGCTGGGCGTGTTCATCGACAACAACTCGGGCAATTTCGCGCTGCTGCAGCAGGGTGTCGGTGCGCTGGCGGGCGGTCCGGTGCAGGAGAAGACCTTCCCGAATCCCGGTGGCGCCGCGCAGATTCCGGTGCTCGGCAACTATCTGCGCATGAGTGCAGGACCGCAGGTGCGCGTCGCGCCGACCGATCGCAACGCGCTGTACACGTGGCGCAACTACAACGATGTGCGCGGCGTCCCGTTCACCGCGCCCAATCGCGAGGTGGCCGATATCCACGAGGTCGCACGCCAATTGGGCACCGGCGCGCCGACCGCCTACTGGGAGACCTACTTCCCGCTGCGCATCGTCGTCGATATCGCCGCCGGACTCGGGGGCGCCCGCGGCGGCGATATGGTCAACCTCCGCTACCACAACATGAGCCGCACCAAACCGAACTTCGTCGCCTACGCGGGCGACAGCGTCGTCCAATTCGGCGTAGGCAACTGGATCCCCACCCCACCCACCGCCCAGGTCGAATCCCTCCCCGGCTACAACCACATAGACACTATCGGCGCCGCCGCCCTCCAGAACAACGGAAAACCCGACTACAGCGGCCAGTACCTGGCGGAGTTCATCCGGGGGTTGACCTGATCGGCGAGTAGTAGGCCCGGTGCGTGGACTCCGCCGGGCACTTCTTCTCACTCGTCGGTGCGGCTGTGGGTAACCCTGGACTCCAATGCGGCCCGAATTCGTTCACGGGCGGCGTTGCCGGTTACCGATTGGCTGGTCAGTACGTCGAAGGCTCGCCGATGCAGTGCTATCTCTCGGGGCTGGATTATGGTCATCTCGGCTGCGATCGTCTCGACCATAACCATCCTGTTGTCGAAGATGGTGAAGTTCGACATCGGAACTCGGTATCTGGCTCGAGCCGGGATTATGCCGAGAACAACCCGCGGCATGCCCACAACGGCTAGAAGCCGGTCGAGTTGGCCGATCATGATGCTATTGTCGCCGACCGTTGTGTTCAGTGCCTGTTCCGCGATTACGAAGTGGAAGCGATGTTTGGGCCGATACAGAATCTGTTGGCGCTCCAGTCTTTTCGATACGCCCGCATCGGCATCATTCGGAACCTTCTGGAACTCAATCACATTCCGCAGGATCTCCTGTGCATACTCAGCTGTCTGAAGGAGCCCCGGTATCAGGAACGAGTGGTAGCACCTCATGAAGTCGGTTTCAGACTCGATCTTGACCGAGGCTTGTTGTCTGCGCTTGGTTCCCGCGCCGAGTACACGTCGCCATTCGAGGTAGGCGCTCTCGATGTTACGGACCGTCGCAATGAGATCCGGTACCTGGTCGTCGTTGCCGGTGTGGGCGCACCAAGCTCTGATATCGGACTCTGTCGGCCGGGTCTTGCCGTACTCGATCTTCGACACCTTCGTTTGGTGCCAGCCCGCCAGTTCGGCGAGCTTGGTTCCGGTGATGCCAGCCTCCAAGCGAAGCTCTCGAAGCCGATGTCCGAGAGCTTCCTTGGCGTCGTGAAGCGAATTGGTCACTGGTCCGCGTACGCCTCCAGCGGCACCGCCAGCGACCACACTCGTTCTTTCACAGTGCGAATGTATTCGACTATCTGTGGATCTGTCGTCACCGCGCCACCCGCCCAGCGGCCGGAGGATTCGAATACAGTGAATGCAACGACGGAGTCATCGAATATCCACCAATCGTCCGTCGTCAGCTCGTCGGGACCCACAAGATGGCGAGAGAGATATCGGACGTCTTCGCCCGCACCGACATTGAAGCGGGCGACGAACTTGGCGTACCTGGTGTAATCGTTGTGTGGGACGCTCACCACCCTTGCGCGGTTTACGGCCACGCCTCGGGTCGTTGTCCTGCTGACGTGTTCCAGCCAGGGCTCGAGCCACTCGAAATCTTGGGGCTCGTCGGCCAGGAACTTGCGCAACGGTCCGTATTCGGCCGTGTAGTAGGTATCCTTCACCTCCAGGTGGAACGCTTCTCGCTCGGCGTTGTGGAAGAGATTCAGAAAATCATCGTCCTGGACCAGCAGCACCGTAGAACGTCCTTTCCGCCTTGGGTACCTCCACGGCCGTCTCGTCCGGGTAGCTGTCCACCTGAGCGAGCACCTCTGGATCTGTCACCGGTTTCCCCGTGAGGGTAAACGTTCCCCTGCCGGTGTCCATCATGGCGGCCCCGATGAACGTGTCCGGTTGGGCATACCCGAGCAAGAGGTGCGGGATCTCGATGGATCCCGGTGTGCTGGTCTTCCATCCATTGACTACATAGGTGTGATCGGTGGCGTAGAGCGCGGGACACCCGCCGCCCTCGGTCCCACCCCTGCCGAGGAACTGTAAGCACATGATGAGGCTCCTAGCGAGTTCATGCGACTTCATGCTCATAGGGCTCTCATTACCCCCCCAGATGCAGATTCTCTTGCCTGATGAATAGATATGAGCATATTGGAGCATGGTTGTCGACTCTGCATACCACGCTCCGTAGCGTCATGGCAGGCACCCGGGTTCGGCGGAGCGGTCCCGGCTCCGGGTTGCCCACCAACTTCTATGAGGGGTCGAAATGGAATGGCGCACAAGGATATTCGAGTTCCCCGGAGGTATTTTCGAGGTTCGGGCCTACGACGGTGAGGATGTTGACGATGGGCCGGGGATCTACCTGGAGTACTGGGGTGGTGACGACGCGGACTCGGTGCGCGACGGCCGGTCCGACACGGAGGCCTCATGAATGGGCTCGATTGGGAGGTCGGCCTGCTCGTCGTGACGGGAATTCCGCTGGTGGTCTTGATGATCGCGGTCCTGTGGCCGCAGCGGATGCCGAGAGACAGGTCCGTGCGGGCTATTCGCGATCGCATCGAGCGGGAGGGCTCGGAAGGCCGAGGCGGACGGTGAGGTCGGATTGTGCGTCCGGGTCGACCAACTCATCCGCCCACTCCTGGAATGTGCGTGGTGCTCTGCCGAGTAGGGTTCGGGCTCGTTGTTCCTGTCCGCGCAGGGCGGGGTTGTCGGGGTGGGCGGCGAAAGCCGGGAGGGCGTAGAGCATTACCGCGATCGTGTCTTCGGGCCAGCCCTCGTTCCGCCACCGGTTCGCCGCCTGGTCTGCGGACAGTTCGATCATTTTCGTTTCGACGCCGAGGGCCGCGCCGAGCATCGTGTGGCGTTCGGTCGCGGTGGCGGTGGTTCCGCTGACGTCGATCGATCCGCGGTATTCGTTGTCCGACAGTATGATTGCCGCGATTTCGGCGAGGTCGGCCTCGTGGATGAATGCGTAGGGGGCGTCGGGGAGGTACTCGTGCACGTTCTGGTGGTTCCGGATCGTTTCGACGAGCGCCGACCCGGGGATCGGGTAGCCGCCGACGAGGGCGTTGCCCATCACGGCGGTCGGACGCAGGTAGGCCCAGCTGATCCCGTGCGTGTCGAGGCTGCGCTCGAAGGCCGACCACTGCCAGGTCTCCTCCGAGATCTCGTCCTCGAAATCCGAGCCGTGGGAACCGAGCAGCACAACCCGTTCGACGTCACCCGCGATCAGCGCGTTCGTGAGTGCCCGCAGCGGCAGCAGAGATTCCCCGACCAGTCCCGCGAGGAACACCCGGTCGGTATCCGAGACGGCCTCGGTGAAGGCTGCCGAGTCGGTCACGGCGCCGATATGCAGTCCGATGTCTTCGGGCCAATCAGCGGCCTCCGATTCCGGGACCAGCACCCGGACCCGTTCGCCACGGTCGATCAACCGCCGGGCCAAATGGTGGATCACGGGCACGGCGGGAACGGCTCCCGGCTGCCGGGAAGGGGGCATGGCGGTCAGCAGGACCATCGGAACTCCTTCGGTCGCGTCGGTTTCCGAACCGAAGCTAGCGACGATCCGCGAGTTTTCTCTAGTACGGTGCGGGGTCACGCCCGCGACACTCGACGGCTGCTCGCTGCGGGCGCCTTCCGTATCGTTCGGTAGTTTGCGAATCGTGAGTACTGATCAAGATGCGGTTGTCGACGAGGTTCGTGCGCAGCATGTCGATCTGGCCAGCTGGCTGGGCGCTTCGGAGGCGGACGCGGTGGAACGCTTCGCCGCACAGCTGCATCCGGATTTCTCCATGGTCACGGTCGACGGGGTGATCGTGCCGCGTGAGCAGTTGCTCGAGGGTCTGCGGGGTGCGGGTGGCGCGGCGTCGGGCCTGGGGATCGAGATCGTCGATATCGAGCAGCTGTACCGCTCGCCCGATGGCGCGGTGGTGCGGTTCAAGGAGGTGCATCGCGGTCCCAAGGGGACGGCGGCGCGCCTCACCACCGCGCTACTGCTGCCGGACCCGCAGGCCCGCAACGGATTACGCTGGCGCAGCGTCCACGAGACCGCGGCGCCGAGCTGAATCGAGCCCCCGAAGGTGAATATCTGCGCAACAAACGGGTGAATCCCCGCGAAGCTGCCCTACTACCTGTGCCGTGCCGTACCGGACATTCTTCTCGTTGATTGGTTACTCCGGCGCTATTCCGCCGTGACGTTTACACTCACGGAGTAGATTTCGCCGGTCGGCCACCCATGCCGACCGTGAACACCCGGAGTAGCAGGATGTTTTCTAGATGGAGGGGCGCCGCCCTGTGCGCGGCCGCCATGGTTACCGCCATTCTTCCGATCGCCGCGGCCACGCCCGCGCAGGCCGAACCCCAGTGCCCCGACATGTACGTCGTGGCGGTACCCGGAACGTGGGAAACCTCGAAGTCCGAACCGGGCGAGGGCATGCTCGCCGCCGTCACCGACAACCTGCCGGGAAGGGTATGGACCGACTACGTCGCCTACCCGGCGACCGCGTTCCCGTGGGAGGGCGACGTCTACGGCCGCTCCAAGCGTGAGGCCCTCGACGGCGCGCGCGGGCTGGTCGGGGCGATGGCTCAGCGTTGCGCCGCAACGCAATTCGCACTGCTGGGCTACAGCCAGGGGGCCGACGCCGCCGGTGATCTGGCGGGGGAGATCGGCACCGGGCTCGGTGTCGTCTCGCCGAACCGGGTGGCGCTGGTGGGGTTGATCGCCGATCCGCGCCGGTCACCGGCCGACAACCTGGTCGGCCCGCCCGTCCTCGGTGCGGGCGCCGGTGGTCCGCGCCTGGGTGGTTTCGGCTGGCTGACCCCCAGGACCTACACCTTCTGCGCCCCGGGAGACCTGTACTGCTCCATGCCCGACGGCGACTTCGCGGGTCGCATCGCCGGATTCTTCGCCCAGATCTCGAATCCGGATCCGGCCCAGTTCGGCGTGTACCAGCAGCAGGGCTCGAACCTGCTCGCCGACGCGCTGGCCGCGGGCGGCCTCGGCCTGCTGGGCGACCAGCTCAACACCTCCGCCTACGACGAGCGCAAACAGCAGATCGACGACTTCGTGAAGTCCGGCATCCACCAGAGCTATCCCGGGTACGTGGTCGCGGCCGGAGGCGCCACGTCGCTGACATGGCTGCGCCAACAGTTGATCAACGCGGCACGGGGCTGACGCGGCGGAGTGTGCCCGACGGTGTCATGCCGGAATGCGAGTAGTGCGCGCCGACATCACATGTCGGACCGGTAATCGCAGGTCAGCGCCCCGCCGCAGGGCAAGTCGCCACCACCGAACGCGAGTTGTGGCGGCTCCCGCGGACGGACACGCTCGTGGGTATGGACTACCTCGAGTACGCCCGATACCGCCCCGCCGAATATCGCACCGTCCCGCTGCCCGCCCCGACGTCCACCCGGTGGCGGTGGCGGGACTGCGACGTGCACATCGCGCGCGCCACGGTGCCGGATGCGCCGGTGCGGGTGCTGCTGATTCACGGCGCCGGTGGCCACGCCGGTCTGCTGTGGCCGTTCGCCGCGCTGGCCGCCCACGAGGGTGTGGAGGCGACGGCCGTGGACCTGCCGCTGTACGGCGACACCACCGTGGCCCGGCCGCGCGCCGTCCGGTACCGCGACTGGGTCGAACTGCTCACCGAATTCGTCTGCGCCGAAACGGAATCCGATGATCGTCCGCTGGTGCTCTTCGGTGCCAGCATGGGTGGCATGCTCGCCTACGAGACCGCGGCGCGCACGGGACGGGTCGCGCACGTCGTGGCGACGTGCCTGCTCGATCCCGGCGACCCCGAGGCGCGACGAGCCGCGGCCCGCTGGTCTGTCACGGGCGGTCTCGCGCCGGTTCTGCTCGGCGCGGTCGAACCGCTGCTCGGCGGCGTGCGAGTCCCGATCCGCTGGCTGGTGGACATGAACAATATGAGCCTCGACCCGGAGCTGTCCCGGTTGTGCGCCACCGATCCCCGTGGTGGCGGCGTCCGCGTTCCGCTGGGTTTCCTCGGCGACTTCCTCCGGTTCCGGCACACCGCCCCGGAGAACTTCCGCGGCGCACCCGTGACACTGGTGCACCCGGCCGCGGACCGGTGGACTCCGCCGGAGCTGAGCCTCCGATTCGTCGAGCGGATCTCCGGACCGAAAAGGACAGTGCTGCTGCGGAACTGCGGGCATTTTCCCATCGAGGAGCCCGGGACAACGCAGCTCGCCGCCGCATTGCGGGAGATCCTGGACGACCTGCGGACGGTCCCGGGCTGACCCTCACCGCGGCGTCTCGGGCGTGAGCCGCAGCGTCAGCGCGACCACCTGTTCGGTGCCGAGCCGATGCCGCGGCAGGACTCGGTGCACCTGCGCGTCGATGGTGTGCACGAGCGTTCGCGCGGTGAGTTCGGTGTCGTCGCCGCCGCGCCCGCACCGATCCAGGTGGTAGGCGACCTCCGTCACCAGGTGATCCTCGAATTCCTGCAGGGCGTTCCATTCGGCCGGAACGCGCGGAGCCAGCCGGTGCATCAGCGCATGCAGTGCCGGCCGATCCGCGTGCAACTCGACGACGGTGTCGATGACGGCGTGCATCGTTTCCTCGAACGGCGGGTGAGTGGCGCGCAGTTCCGCGAACACCTCGCCGAGCCGCGCCCCGGCCTCGGCCAGATGGCGTTCGGCCAGCATCCGCAGCAGCGCCTGCTTGTTCGGAAAGTATTGGTACAGCGTGCCGATCGACACTCCGGCACGTTCCGCGATCCGATTGGTGGTCGCCGCCATGCCCTCGCGGGAGAACACCTGGGCCGCCGCCTCCAGCAGCGTGTCCACCATCTCCAGGGACCGCCGCTGACGTGGTCTTCTTCGCGGGGCATCGACCATAGTGCCCGCCACGGTAGCAGCGGGATGCGCACCGGCGGCGGCGTAACGGCGGAGTCACGGCAACCCTGCGATAGTGCATCGGGCGGTCGAGCGCGCCCGTCCGGACGGACACTGATAGCGGGACGTATCCCGCGAAGAACTCCGGTGCCCCAGCCCATCCCGGACGACCTCGAGTCCGTTCTCCGAGCCGGTCGACCGCCGCGATGCGGCCCTCGGCACCGGATCGGAGGGACCGATGACACGCATGGTTGCGCTCGCCCTCGCCGCGACGTCTGTACTCCTGCTCCCGGGGTCCCCGTCTGCGCGCGCCGAGGAGCCGAAATACTATCTGGCGCTCGGTGATTCGCTAGCGGTCGGATCTCAGTTCGGCAGGGGACCTACCGACGAGGGGTACGCCGACAATCTCCATGCCGCACTGGCGGACCGCCACCCCGGCCTGCGGCTGGTGAAGCTGGGCTGCGGCGGTGAGACCACCACGACCATGCTCGAGGGCGGAATCTGCCCTTACCCCGAGGGATCCCAGCTGGCCGCGGCGGCTTCCTTCCTGCGGCGGCATGCGGGCGAGGTCGCCTACGTGACCCTGGACATCGGCGCCAACAACACCGAATGCGTCCTCCACGGCGACCTGGCCTGCGGCGTGCGTGGCGGGGGTGCGCTGCTCACCGAGCTGTCCGGGATCGCCTCGCGGCTGCGGCAGGCGGGCGGGGACACCCCGGTCTACGCCGCGATGACCTACTACGACCCCGGCTTGGCCGCGTGGCTCGGCGGTGTCCCCGGCCGGGCCGTCGCGGCCGCTTCGGTGCCACTGGTGGACCTCTTCAACACCTGGGGCCGAACCGTCTACCACGCCAACGGTTTCGCCGTCGCCGATATCAACGCCGCCTTCGACACCCACGACTTCACCCCGATCACCGATCCGCGCTACGGCACCATCCCCCTGAACGTGGCCCGCATCTGCGCCTGGACCTACCAGTGCACCGACAACGACGGCCACGCCACCGCCGCCGGCTACCGCCGCATCGCCGACACCTTCCTCCCGGTCCTCACGCGGCGCTGAGCCGGTCCCGGCCCTGACCGTTCACTGTCCGTGTCCGCGCGGCGATGGTGGGGCGCGGGGTCATTTTCGCGTGATCAGTGGCCGGATGTGCTGGTCGGCGAAGTGGCGCAATTGTTCGTCGGTGGTCAGGTCGGGCGCTCCGGTGGGGGTGAGGACGAGCGACTGCACGAAACGCACGAGAATCGCGGCGGTTGCGTGAGCGGTTCCCGGATCCTGGTGTGTGCCAGGGTTTTCGCCGATCAGGTCGGCGAGGAATGCGGTTGCCATATCGACGACGGGTCCGGCGTGCACGGTGACCCAGGCGAGGGTGTCGTCGCGGTCGGCGGTGAGCAGCTGGCGCAGCAGCGGGTGGGAGCGCAGCGCGGACACGGCGAACACGAAGCTGTGCAGGACCTGCTCGGTGGCGTCGTCGAGCGCCGACAGTTCGTCGTCCAATCGGGCGAGCACGCGCCGCGTTTCGTGCATCATCGCGGCGCGCACGATGTCGTCCTTGGTGCCCATCCGGCGATACAGCGTGGTCCGGTTCATCCCGACCCGGCGTGCGATGTCGTCCCCGCTGGTGCGGCGGATCCCGACGAGGGTGAACTGCTCGAGCGCGGACTCGAGGATGCGCTCATCGGTCGCATCGACGCCCCCGGGGGCGTCCAGGGCGCGGGCCAGTAACGGAGAGCGGCGCATCGGCCGATCATATCTCCTCGCCTGAGAGATTGCATCACTTCACGTATTGTGTTGCACTGTTGCGAGAAGGTTGTGACGAGGAGGTCCAGCGATGACAACAGCCCAGCACGAGGAGATGCCGGCCGGCCCCGGCGGCGACCCGGTCGGCGCGCCACTCGGCCCCGGATCGCTGACCTGGCGTTATTTCGGAGACCGGCGGGTGCTGCTGTACCTCGGCCGTTCGGGGACGTTGCAGAACATGCATCCGGCGGTCGGGCAGGCACTACAGGATCATTCGGACTTCTTCGCCGACCCGTGGGACCGGTTGTTCCGGTCGCTGCCGCCGATCTTCGGCGTGGTCTACGACTCGCCGGAGGACGGCACCGGGCCGCAGGTGCGTGACTATCACCGCGGGATCAAGGGCCGTCACGCCGACGGCCGTCGCTACCACGCCCTGGACCCGGACGTGTTCTGGTGGACCCACGTCACCTTCTTCGAGTTCATCATCGCGGTCAACGAACACTTCGGCACCCCGCTGACCCGCGAGCAGAAAGACCAGGTCGTCGCCGAGGCCGTCACCTGGTGGCAGCGGTACGGGCTATCGATGCGGCCCGCGTTCTCCACCTACGCCGAGTTCGAGACCTATTGGCAGCACATGCTTTCCGAGGTTCTGGAAAGCAATCCCACCACCGACTTCGCGATGACCATCGAGGGGCGGCCGATCCCGCCGCTGCCCGGGGTGCCCGCACCGATATGGGCGCTGATCCAGCGGCCCGTCATGCGATTCAACGTCTGGCTGGCCACGGCGCTGTTCCCCGGACGCGCCCGCGAGATCCTCGGCCTCACCTGGACCGACTCCGACGAACGACGATTCCGACTGTTCGCCGACGTCATTCGCCGCACCTGGCCGCTGCTGCCCGACCGGCTGCGTTACACCCGCCGCGCCTACGCGGGAATCCGGCGCGCAGCACGAACCGGGCAGGTCACAGCAGCGTAGCCCGCAGCGGCGGTTCAGCGTGTCCGGGTCAGGGCCGAGGTGAGGTGGTCGGCGGCGGACGCGAGGGCGGAGCCGAGGTCGGCGAGCGCCGCGGCCGACAGGCGCGTATCGGGGCAGGCGACGAGTGCGGCGGAGACGGTGTCGCCGTGGCGAATCGGGGCCGCGACGGTCACCACCGCGTTCTCCTCACCCAGCTCCTGCGGGAGGTAGTCGATGGTGATGAGGTCGGCGATCATGCCGCCCAGGCGGTGGCGCAGCGGGTCGGTGACGGGGGAATTACGCAGGGCGGCAAGGGCTTCCAGCATGGGGGCGGAATCGTCGGCGAGGCGCTCGACCGAGTAGCCGCGGGCGCGGACGGCGTCGAGCACCGCCCGCAGGCGGTCGCGATGCGCCGGATCGGCGTGGTCCAGCCAGGTGGCGCGTTCGGATTCCGGTGCCCAGGCGACGAATTCGCGGGCCACCGGCGGGGACAGCGGGAGCCGGCGGCCCTGGCGGATCCACGGCACCGACGGCGTGCCGACCACCTCGGTGATGAGGATGGAGTCGCCGTCGCGCTCGGCGAGAAAGACCGGGACGCCGCGCCGAGCCGACAGCTCCCGCATCGGATCCAGCGCGAGCCGCCGCAGCGGGAAGGCCGCCTCCGCCCGCCGCGCCACGGTGAGCAGCCCGAGGCCGAGGCCGTAATTGCCGTCGTCATCGCGCACCGTCCAGTTGTCGGCGGTGAGCTGAGTGAGCACGGCGTGGGCCGTGGCGCGCGACAGTCCGGTATCGCGCACGATGCGCGCCAGCGACAGGTGACCGGCCGGATGGCGGGACAGCAGTTCGATCACGCGGACCACGCGGTGGGTGGGCGGCGAGGCGGTCGCGGACCCGTTTTCTGAAACAGGTTCTTGACCGGCGGGGCCGGATCGGCCTATCGTCGGTGTCACAATATCGAACGATAGCGTCGAATATTCGACACTGCAACTCGGGTGTTCGGCGCGGTGAGTGAGTGAGCTGAGTGATGCGGACGGGATACGAGCTGTCGCATCTGGCGGCCCTGGAGGCCGAGTCGGTGCACATCTTCCGGGAGGTCGCGGCCACCTTCGAGCGGCCGGTACTGCTGTTCTCCGGCGGCAAGGATTCGGCGGTGATGCTGGAGCTGGCGCGCAAGGCGTTCTGGCCGGCGCCGCTGCCGTTCGCGCTGCTGCACGTCGACACCGGGCACAACTTCGACGAGGTGATCGACTTCCGCGACCGGACGGCGGCGCGGGTCGGGGCGCGGCTGCTGGTGGCGCGGGTGCAGGACGATATCGACGCCGGGCGCGTGGTGGAGCGGCCGGGGGAGACCCGGAATCGTTTGCAGACAACGACTCTGCTGCGCGCCATCGCCGAGCACCGGTTCGACGCCGTCTTCGGCGGCGCCCGCCGCGACGAGGAGAAGGCGCGCGCCAAGGAGCGGGTATTCAGCTTCCGCGACGAGTTCGGGGCGTGGGAGCCGCGGGCGCAGCGCCCGGAGATCTGGAACCTCTACAACGGCAGACACCGTGCGGGCGAACACATCCGGGTGTTCCCGCTGTCGAACTGGACCGAGCTCGACATCTGGGAGTACATCGACCGGGAGGCGGTGGAGCTGCCCTCGCTGTACTACGCGCATCGCCGCACCGTGCTGCGCCGCGACGGAATGCTGTTGGCCGCCGGGCGATTCCTGACGCCCCGCGACGGCGAGGAGGTGCTCGACGCCACCGTGCGCTTCCGCACCGTCGGCGACGCCACCTGCACCGGCTGCGTCGAGAGCACGGCCGCCGACCCGGCCGCGGTGATCGCCGAGACCGCCGTCACCCGGCTGACCGAGCGCGGCGCGACCCGAGCCGACGACCGAATCTCGGAGAGCGGCATGGAAGACCGTAAGCGGGAAGGCTACTTCTGATGTGTTGCGTGCAGTTGGCGGGACCGAGCGCGGCGCGTTGTGTCATCCCTCGGGGAGCCGACGACCGAATCTCGGAGTCGGGCATGGAAGACCGTAAGCGGGAAGGGTATTTCTGATGGGCCGCAACCTTTTACGGCTGGCGACGGCGGGGAGCGTGGACGACGGGAAGTCCACGCTGATCGGGCGCCTGCTCTACGACTCCAAGAGCCTGTTCACCGATCAGCTGGCCGCCATCGAGCGCGTCAGTGCCCAACGCGGCGCCGCCGCGGCGGATCTGGCGCTGGTGACCGACGGGCTGCGCGCGGAACGCGAGCAGGGCATCACCATCGACGTGGCCTACCGCTACTTCGCCACGCCGCGAAGGAAATTCGTCATCGCCGACACCCCCGGGCATGTGCAGTACACGCGCAACATGGTGACCGGCGCGTCCACCGCCGACCTGGCGCTGATCCTGATCGACGCGCGCCACGGCGTGGTCGAGCAGACCCGCCGCCACGCCTTCCTCGCCGCGCTGCTCGGGGTGCCGCATCTGGTGGTCTGCGTGAACAAGATGGACCTGGTGGACTGGTCGGAGAGCCGGTTCGACGAGATCCGCACGGAATTCGCCGGTTTCGCCGCGAAACTGACCGTCGGCGACCTGAGCTTCGTACCGGTCTCGGCGCTGCACGGCGACAACGTTGTCGACTCCTCGCCGCAGATGCCGTGGTACCCGGGCCCGTCGCTGCTGCGCCACCTGGAAGACGTGCACATCGCCTCGGACCGGAACCTGATCGACGCCAGGCTGCCGATCCAGTACGTGATCCGTCCGCGGAGTACGGCGCTCGCGCCGGAAACGGCGGCCGACCCCGCACAGCGCAGCTATGCCGGAACGGTCGCCGGTGGCATCTTCAAGCCCGGCGACGAAGTGGTGGTGCTGCCCTCGGGCCGTGCGACCCGGGTCGCGCGCATCTGGGGTCCGGGCGGCACCAAGGTGGACGAGGCGTTCACGGGGATGGCGGTGTCGCTGACCCTCGACGACGACATCGACGTCGGGCGCGGAGATATGCTGGCGCGCCCCGGGAATCGCCCGCACATCGCCCGCGATCTCGACGCCATGGTGTGCTGGTTCTCCGACGAGACGGAGCTGCGGGTCGGCGGCGACTACGAGCTTCGCACCGCCGCGCAGTCCGGCAGGGTGCGTGTCACCGGGCTGGACTATCGCCTCGACGTGAACACACTGCACCGTGTCACGGATGCGGAAAGCCTGGCGCTCAACGATATCGCGCGCGTCTCACTGTCCGGTC
This sequence comes from Nocardia mexicana NBRC 108244, assembly GCF_001613165.1. Taxonomy (GTDB): domain Bacteria; phylum Actinomycetota; class Actinomycetes; order Mycobacteriales; family Mycobacteriaceae; genus Nocardia; species Nocardia mexicana. Next base: position 26,046 of record NZ_BDBV01000066.1, on the reverse strand, counting down.
GGCAGCCGTTGATGGCCGACGCGTACCGCGACAACCGCCGCACGGGCAGCTTCATCCTCGTCGACGAGGCGACGAACCAGACGGTCGCGGCGGGGATGATAGTGGCGCGCGACACCGGGATCGAATCCGCACCCCAGGGCCGTGGCCGCAGCGCCAACGTGGTCTGGCAGAGCTCGGCCGTCACCCGCTCCGAGCGCCCGCACGCGGGCGCCACGCTCTGGCTGACCGGCCTGTCCGGCTCCGGAAAGTCCACCATCGCAGTGGAATTGGAGCGGCGGCTGGTGGAGTCGGGCCGCCCGGCATATCTGCTGGACGGCGACAACCTGCGCCACGGGTTGAACAACGACCTCGGCTTCGGCGACGACGACCGCCGCGAGAACATCCGCCGGGTCGCGGAGGTGGCCGCCCTGTTCGCCGATGCGGGCGTGACCGCGATCGTTTCTCTGATCAGCCCGTTCGCCGCACAGCGCAAACTCGCCCGGGCGGTGCACGGCGACAGGGGATTACCGTTCCACGAGGTCTTCGTCGACACGCCCCTGGCGCTGTGCGAACGGCGCGACCCGAAAGGGTTGTACGCCCGCGCCCGCGCGGGGGAGCTGCGCGAGTTCACCGGCATCGACTCGCCCTACGAGGCGCCCCAGCATCCGGATCTCGTGGTCACCCCCGAGCACGGCACGCCCGCCGAGATCGCCGCCCACATTCGACAGCAGCTGCGGCTGTAGCCGTGCGGCACGCACATCCCGCATCGAGAACAGGAATCCCATGGAACAGCCCGATCCGCCCTTGACCGAACCGCTGCTCACCGCCATCGCCGAGGCCGAAAGACTGGTCGCCACGGCCGAATTCATCCGCGACGAGCGGGACCTGGCGGAGGGCTACGAGTACCTCGCGGGCAGCATCCAGGCCGTGCTGCAGCTGTCCGGCGTGCACGGCACCAGCCACCCGTACTTCGTCAGCTCCACCGGCCCGTACACCAAGATGGCCCTGGACAACCCGGACACGCTCTACTACCACGCCACTATCGAACCGGGCGCCGAGTATCTGGTCACCGGCACCCGCGGCAGTACGGTGGACCTGAGTTTCCAAGTGCTCAAAGGCGATTACACCGCCACCGACGTCCCCGGCGGCGAGGACGCGTTCGACGACCGCCGCCTCGACATCGCGCCCGACGGTTCGTACCAGCTGAGATTCGGCCCGCCGAAGCAGGATCCGGGGCCGAACTACTTCACCCTCGGCGAGGGAGCCTCGATGCTCGCCGTCCGCGAGGTGTACGGCGATTGGACCGCCGAACACAAGGGCAGCATCCGCATCGAGCGCGTCGACACCATCGGGACCGCCGCTGCCGCACCGAGTGTCGAGCAATTGCGCAAGCGCTATCGGGCGGCCGCGCGCATGCTGGTGCAGCGCATCCACACCTGGTTCAACTTCCCGAAGTGGTTCTACCTGGACCTGCCGGTGAACACGCTGACCGAGCCGCGGCTGACACCCGGCGGTCTCAGCACCCAGTACTCCTCGGTCGGCCACTTCGACCTCGACGACGATCAGGCGCTGCTGATCACCGTGCCGAAATCCGATGCGCCCTACCAAGGTTTCCAGCTCGGCAGCCGCTGGTACATCTCGCTGGACTACGTCCACCACCAGACCAGCCTCAACAGCGCCCAGGCACAGGTCGATCCGGACGGCAAGATCCGGATGGTGGTGTCCGCGCGCAATCCCGGCGTGGCGAATTGGATCGAGACCACCGGGTGCACGCACGGCATCCTGCAGTTCCGCTGGCAGCGCACCGACCGCGCGATGACCCCCGCGGACGGCCCGGTGGCCGAGGTGGTGCCGTTCGGCAAGGTCCGGGACCTGTTGCCGCACTACGAATTCAATGCCGTCGACGAGGCGGGCTGGCGCGAGCGCATTGCCGCCCGGCAGCGCGGTTTCGCGGCGAGGATGCTCGGATGAGCAAGGAAGGAAGCAGCATGAGCACCGCATTGCTGGCGGACAAGGTCGTCGTGGTCAGCGGGGTGGGGCCCGGCCTGGGCCGGTCCATCTGCCTCGAGGCCGCCGCGGCCGGGGCGAAGGTGGTGCTGGCCGCGCGCACCGAGTCCCGCCTGAAGGAGGTCGCCGCCGAGATCGAGGCGGGTGGCGGCGAAACACTCTGCGTGCCCACCGATATCGCCGACGAGGCCGCCGTGGCGAACCTGGTCCGGCGCACCGTCGACACCTTCGGCCGGGTCGATGCCCTGGTCAACAACGCGTTCTCGGTGCCGTCGATGAAACCGCTGGCCCGCACCGACTTTCAGCAGATCCGCGACAGCGTGGACCTCACGGTGCTGGGTGGCCTGCGCATGACGCAGGCGTTCACCGAGGCGCTGGCCGAGACCAAGGGCGCGGTGGTGATGATCAATTCGGCCGTGCTGCGCCACTCCGAACCGCGCTACGGCAGTTACAAGATGGCCAAGTCCGCCCTGCTGGCGATGTCGCAGACCCTGGCAACCGAGCTGGGGGACAAGGGAATCCGGGTCAACAGCGTGGCGCCGGGCTACATCTGGAGCGACCAGCTGAAGTGGTACTTCGGCGAGGTCGCCAAGAAGTACGGCATCACCGTCGATCAGGTGTACGAGCAGACCGCCGCGCGATCCGACCTCAAACGCCTGCCCGAACCGGACGAAATCGCGCACGCCGTGGTGTTTCTCGCCTCCGACTGGTCCAGCGCCATCACCGGCCAGACCCTCGACGTCAACTGCGGCGAATACCACGCCTGAACCAAGGATCGCTCTATGACCACCCGCACCGACGTGGGCACCGTCGAAGACCTGCACGCCTCCGCCACCAAGGCCTGTGGCCTGACCGACTTCGGGTCCGGCGACTATCACGAGGCCCTCGGCGTCCTGCTCGAGTCCTACCAGCGCGACGCCGACCTCACCGAGCTCGGCAGCAAGATGAACCGCTACTTCCTGCGCGGCGCCCTGGTGGCCCGCGCGCTGAGCGAGGCCTCCTGGAAGTCCAATCCGTCGTATGCCGACACCCCGGTCACCAGGCCGATTTTCGTCACCGGCCTGCCCCGCACCGGCACCACCGCGCTGCACCGCCTGCTCGCCGCCGACCCGCGGCATCAGGCGCTCGAGATGTGGCTGACCGAGTTCCCGCAGCCCCGCCCGCCGCGCGAAACCTGGGCCGACAACCCGGTCTACCGGCAGATCGACGCCGGATTCGCGCAGCATCACATCGAGAACCCGGAATTCATGGGCCTGCACTACATGACCGCCGCCGAGGTGGAGGAGTGCTGGCAGCTGTTGCGGCAGACGGTGAAGTCCGTGTCCTACGAATGCCTGGCCTACCTGCCCACCTACTCGCAGTGGCTGCGGCAGCAGGACTGGACCGACGCCTACGCCCGCCACCGCGGCAACCTGCAGCTGATCGGCCTGGGCGACGAGCGCCGCTGGATCCTGAAGAACCCCAGCCATCTGTTCGCCCTCGACGCGCTCATGGCGGTCTATCCCGACGCGCTGGTGATCCAGACCCACCGCGACCCGGCTACGGTCCTGGCCTCGGTGTGCAGCCTGTCCGAACATGCCGCCCGCGGCTGGTCGGATACCTTCACCGGCTCCCGCATCGGCGAGAGTCAGCTCGAGCTGTGGTCCCGCGGGTTGCACGAATTCACCACGGCGCGTAAGCGTTACGACCAGGCGCAGTTCCTCGACATCGACTTCGCGGACCTGCGCTCGGACCCGCTCGGGACCGTGGAATCCATCTACCGGGCGTTCGGGATCGAGTTCACCGACGCCGCCCGCGCGGCGATGTCCGCCCTCGACGAGGAGAGCCGCACCGGCGACCGCAGGCCCGCGCACCGGTACGCGCTGTCGGACTACGGCCTGACCGAGAACCGGATCCGGGACGAGTTCCGGCTGCCCTGAACGGATCTCGACAACGAGAGGCGAGCGATCAGTCGCTCGCCTTTCCGCGTCTCCGGGCCCGGCGTTCGGTGATGGCCCCGAACCGGACCTCCAGGCCGTCGACGAACGATTCGAGGGCCAGTTCGAAACTCTCCGAGTCGATTTCGTCGGCCTTGGCGCGGAGCAGGTGTGCCTGTTCCAGGTGGGGGTAGCGGTCGCGGTAGACCTGGACGTCGTCGACGAAGCCACGGGAGAACGAGCCGATCGTGGAGCCCATGACCACATAGCGGGTGGCGGCGCCGATCATGGTCGCCTGCCGCGGCGGCCAACCGGCGCGCACCAGGCCGCCGTGCACGGCGTCGGCGTGGCGCAGATTCTCGTCGCGACGCCCCGGGCCCGACGCCAGGTACGGCACGAAATTGGGGTGGCGGACCAGCGCGGCGCGATACGAGCGGGCCCACGACATCAGCCCGCTGCGCCAGTCGGTGGAATCGAACCCCGACGTGTCGACCCGGACCATGATGCCCGCGGCGACATCATCGAGCAGCTCGTCCTTGGTGGGGTAGTGCCCGTACAGCGAGGCCGCCTGCACGCCGAGCTCGGCCGCGAGCTTGCGCATGGACAGCTCGCCCAGCCCGTCGCGATCGATCAGTTCCAGCGCCGCGTCGCGGATGCGCTCGCGGCTCAGCAGCGGCACGCGGGGTCTGGCCATGTGCACACCTCCTCGGGTCTCGCCTGCGCGCAAAGGAGTCGAATTTATCACCCGTCCCGGCTCGGCCTTGAAAAACCAAACACCGTTAGGTTAACGTATCGGCGTTAAACCTAACACCGTTCGGTTAGGAGTTTCCCGCCATGGATCTGGAACTCGGCGACACCCACGCCGCCCTGCGCGAGGTCGCCCGCGCCTGGGTCGACAAGGAGGTCGTCCCGCATGCGGCCGCCTGGGACCGGGCCGAGGCGGTGGACACCGCGATCGTGCGCAAGCTCGGCGAGATGGGTTTCCTCGGCATCGAGATTCCGGAGGAGTACGGCGGTTCCGGCGGTGACGCGCTGTCGTACTGCGTGCTGCTCGAGGAGCTCGGCCGCGGCGACAGTTCGGTGCGCGGCATCGTGTCGGTCTCGCTGGGCCTGGTCGCCAAGTCGATCAAGGGTTATGGCAGCGCGGAACAGAAGCGGCAGTGGCTGCCGCGGCTGTGCGCGGGGGAGGCACTGGGCTGCTTCGCGCTGACCGAACCCGAAACCGGCTCGGACGCAGCCAATCTCACCACCCGCGCGCTCCGCGACGGCGACGACTGGGTGCTGTCGGGGACGAAGATATTCATCACCAACGGCACCTGGGCCGATATCGCGGTGGTCTTCGCGCGCACGGGCGGGCCGGGGCCCAAGGGCATCACCGCATTCCTCGTGCCCACGGACGCACCGGGCTTCGGGCGCACCGAGATCAAGGGCAAGCTCGGCCTCCGTGGGCAGGCCACCGCGGAGTTCGCGCTCGACGGCGTCCGGGTGCCGGACGCGGCGCGGCTCGGTGCGGAGGGCACCGGTTTCCGCATCGCGATGGCGGCCCTGGACAAGGGCCGCATGGGGGTGGCCGCCGGATGCGTCGGCGTGGCGCGCGGCTGCCTGGAGGCGTCGGTGCGGTACGCGCAGGAGCGCGAGCAGTTCGGCAAGCCCATCGCCTCCTACCAGCTGGTGCAGGAGCTGATCGCCGATATCGCCGTCGACGTCGAGGCGGCGCGGCTGCTGGCCTGGCGGGTGGCCGACCTCGTCGACAGAGGTAAGCCGTTCGGCACCGAGGCCTCGGTCGCGAAGCTGTTCGCCAGCGAGGCCGCGGTGAAGGCGGCCAACAACGCCATCCAGGTCTTCGGCGGCTACGGCTACGTCGACGAGTACCCGGTGGAGAAGTACCTGCGCGACGCCCGCGTGCTCACCCTCTACGAGGGCACCAGCCAGATCCAGAAGCTGCTCATCGGCCGTGCGCTGACCGGGGTAAGCGCCTTTGTGTAGCAGCGAATCACGTAATCCACTGCAGGAGAACCCATGACCGATAAACAGAAAGTCGCCCTCATCACCGGCGCCGCCCGCGGCATCGGTGCCGCCACCGCAGCGAAACTCGCCGCAGACGGAGCCGCCGTCGCCATCGCCGATCTCGACGAAACAGCCTGCAAGACAACCGCCGAGGCGATCGTGGCCGCCGGTGGCACCGCGATTCCGGTGGCCTGCAACGTGACCGACGAGGCCGAGGTCGACGCCGCGTTCGATCGCGTTGCCGCCGAGCTGGGTTCGCTGGACATCCTGGTCAACAACGCGGGCGTGCTGCGGGACAACCTGCTGTTCAAGATGTCGGCCGAGGACTGGGACACCGTGCTGTCGGTGCATCTGCGCGGCGCGTTCCTGTGCTGCCGGGCCGCCCAGCGGCACATGGTCGCGCAGAAGTACGGCAAGATCGTGAACACCTCCAGCGTGTCCGCGCTCGGCAATCGCGGCCAGGCCAACTACTCCGCGGCCAAGATGGGCATCCAGGGCCTGACCCGCACGCTCGCCATGGAATTGGGCCCCTTCGGCATCACCGTCAACGCGGTCGCGCCGGGCTTCATCGTCACCGAGATGACCGCGGCCACCGCGGCCCGCCTCGGCACCACCCCCGAGGAACTGCAGGCCAAGACCGCCGAGATCACCCCGGTGCGCCGGGTGGGACGCCCGGAGGACATCGCGAACGCCGTGGCGTTCCTCGCCTCGGACGCCTCCTCCTTCATCACCGGCCAGACGTTGTACGTCGACGGCGGCCGCCGCCTCTGACCACCACGCAGATTTCGGAGACCCCATGCAGAGAACCGTCTACAACGACGACCACGAAGCGTTCCGCGAGACCGCGCGCAAGTTCATCGAATCCGAGGTCGTACCGGTCTACGACGACTGGTACGAGGCGGGGATCGTGCCCCGCGAGTTCTACTACAAGCTGGCCGAACTCGGCGCCTTCGGCATCGAGGTGCCCGAGCAGTACGGCGGCGCGGGCATCGAATCGTTCAAGTTCCAGGCCGTGCTGATGGAGGAGACCGCCCGCGCCGGAGTGTCTTTCGGCGGTTCGGGCGTGCACGTCGGGCTGTGCCTGCCGTACCTGAAGAAGCTGGCGACCGAGGAGCAGAAGCAGCGCTGGTTCCCCGGCTTCGTCAGCGGCGAGATCATGTTCGCCATCGCGATGACCGAGCCCGGCACCGGCTCGGACCTGGCCGGAATGCGCACCACAGCAAAGCTTTCCGAGGACGGCACCCACTACGTGCTGAACGGGTCCAAGACCTTCATCACCGGCGGCGTGCACGCCGACCGGGTGATCGTGTGCGCGCGCACCGCGCCCGCGCGGGACGACGACCGCCGCTTCGGCATCTCGCTGCTGGTCGTCGACACGAAGTCGCCCGGCTACACGGTCGGCCGCAAGCTCGACAAGCTGGGCCTGAAGACCTCCGACACCGCCGAATTGAGCTTCACCGACGTGCGGGTGCCGGTGGCGGATCTGCTCGGCGAGGAGCATCGGGGCTTCTCCTACCTGGGCCAGAACCTGCCGCAGGAGCGCCTGTCCATCGCCGTCGGCGCCTACGCGCAGGCCGCGGCCGCGGTGCAGTTCGCCAAGGAATACACGCAGCAGCGCAACGTCTTCGGCAAGCCGGTGGCGACGTTCCAGAACACCAAGTTCGAGCTGGCCGCGTGCCAGGCCGAGGTGGATGCCGCCGAGGCCGTCGTCGACCGTGCACTGGAGGCGCTGGACGCCGACACTCTGACCGCCGCCGACGCCGCGTCGGCGAAGCTGTTCTGCACCGAGGTCGCGGCCCGCGTCATCGACCGGTGCCTGCAGCTGCACGGCGGCTACGGCTTCATCAACGAGTACCCGATCGCCCGCCTGTACGCCGACAACCGGGTGAACCGCATCTACGGCGGCACCAACGAGGTGATGAAGATGATCATCGCCAAGGATATGGGGCTGTAGGGGGCTGCCGTGAACACGACGCTGTCGCTGGCGAGCATCCTCGCCGAACCGGCCCGGCGGCGGCCGGACCACATCGCTCTCATCGAGGGTCAGCAGCGCATCACCTTCGCCGAATTGTGGCGGCAGGCACGCGAACAGGCGGCGGCACTGATCGACCTCGGTGTCTCGCCCGGCGACCGCGTCGCGCTCATGGGCCCCAACACCGCCGACTTCCCCCGCGCCTACTTCGCCATTCTGGCCGCCGGAGCGACGGTGGTGCCGGTCCATCTGCTGCTGACCGCCGACGAGGCGGAATACGTCCTCCGCGACAGCGGTGCCAGCCTGCTGGTCTGCCACGAGCAGGTGGCAGCGGTCGGCAGGCGCGCCGCCGAGCGCGCCGACATTCCGTGCGTCGATCCGAAAGACCTTGCCGCCGAGCCGATCGCGAGGTTCGAGCCGCGCGGTCCGCTGGACACCGCCGTGGTGTTCTACACCAGCGGCACCACCGGTCGGCCCAAGGGCGCGGAGCTGAGCCACCTGAACATGGTGATGTGCGCGACGGTGAACGCCTTCGACGCCAACGAGGTGCACCGCGACGACATCGCCCTGGGCGCCCTGCCGCTGTTCCACGTGTTCGGGCAGACGGTGTCGATGAACTCCACCTGGCGGGTCGGCGCCACGCTGGTGCTGCTGCCGAGATTCGAGGCGACCGAGGCGATCCGGCTGATGGTCCGGGAGCACGTGAACACCTTCCACGGGGTGCCGACCATGTACCACGGGCTCATCGAGGCCGCCGCGGGCGCGGCGGAACTCCCGTCCCTGCGGCTGTGCGTCTCCGGCGGCGCGGCGCTGCCCTCGCCGGTGCTCGAGGAGTTCGAAAAGCTCTACCGCGCACAGATTCTGGAGGGCTACGGCCTGTCGGAGACCTCGCCGACGGCCTCGGTGAATCAGCCGCTGCTCGGGGCGAGGCCCGGCACCGTCGGGCATCCGGTGTGGGGTGTGGACGTGGAGATCGCCGATCCGGACGCGCGTGAGCGCATCGAGTTGCTGCCCACCGGCAGCATCGGCGAGGTGGTGGTGCGCGGGCACAACGTCTTCGGCGGCTACACCGGGCGGCCGGACGCCACCGCGGAGGTGGTGGTGGACGGCTGGTTCCGCACCGGCGACCTCGGCGTGCGCGACGCCGACGGATATCTGACGATCGTGGACCGGATCAAGGAGATGATCATCCGCGGCGGGTTCAACGTCTACCCCACGGAGGTGGAGGCGGCCCTGCTGCGGCATCCGAATATCGCGCAGGTCGCGGTGATCGGCGTGCCCGACGATGCCTACGGCGAGGAGATCGTGGCCGTCGTGGTGGCCTCGGGCCGGCTGACGGCCGACGAGGTGATCGCCTACGGCCGCGAGCATGTGGCACGGTACAAGTATCCGCGCCGGGTCGAGTTCGTCACCGAACTGCCGCTCGGGCCGACGCACAAGGTCCGCAAGCGAGAACTGAAGGAGCGCTTCACATGACGGATTTCGCCGATCTCGAGGAGTTGAAGGCCGCGGTGGGCACGGAGATCGGCGTCAGCGACTGGCTGCGTGTCGATCAGGACCGCATCGACACCTTCGCCGAGGCCACCGGCGACCACCAGTGGATCCACGTCGATCCGGACCGGGCGGCGGCGGGCCCCTACGGCCGGACCATCGCGCACGGCTTCCTCACCCTGTCGCTGTCGGTGCCGCTGGCCAACCAGGCCGCCACCGTCGGCGGCATCCGGATGGGAATCAACTACGGCCTCGACAAGGTTCGCTTCATCACCCCGGTGCCCTCCGGCGGTCGCATCCGCGCCCGCGTCACCCTCGATGCGGTGCGCGACATCCCGGGCGGCGTGCAGGCCGAGCGCACCGTCACCATCGAACTGGAGGGCGCCGACAAGCCCGCCTGCGTCGCCGCGAGCATCGCCCGGTATCTCACCTGAGCCACAACGGGTCTCGGCTCACGGTGACCCGAAGGGCACCACCGCGGGCGGCGCCTGATCGGGGGTCAGGGTCGCCACCACCGTGACGCCCGCGGCGACGAAATCGCCTTGTGCGCGCTGCACATGGTCGGAGGAGGTGACCAGCACCGCGCTGTTCGCGCCGATGGTGCCCATCATCTCCGCGGAGTACTCGGCGTTCTCGATCGTCGACTCCGCGCGATCCTCGATGTGGATGCGATGCGGCGGAATACCCCGGCCGACAAGCCAATCCGCCATCACCTGCGCCTCGGTGATGCCGTTCTCGGGGTTGCCGCCGGTCACCACGATCGGCGCGTTCGGGGTCAGCATCGCCTGCACGTATGCGGCCGACAGCCGGTCGGCGAGTTCCGGCCGCATCGCGCCGTCGGGTTCCAGCCCGTATCCCAGCACCACGATCGCGGTGTCGGCGCCCAGGCCCGCGACCAGCGGCAGCCCGGGCAGCTGGAAACTGGCCGAATTCAATGCGGCCAGAACGTCTTCGGAGAGTGCGGCGAGCGGATCGGGGGGTGCGTCGGCGCGGGCGGGAGCCGCGGTGAGCGTGACGCCGAGCGCGGCGGCGGCCAGCGCGAGCGCCGCGGTGAGCTTCGGGAATCGGATACGGGCCGGAATTCGGTTGGAGCGGACGGTCGGAAACAATCGAACCTCCCCAGGACAGCCGCGCCGGGGTACCCGGCGCAGAGACGGGCCATCCGTCCATGATCACTCGAATTGAGCTGGGGGACAGGGGGACACGCCACATCGGCGTGAAAGTGACACGGCGGGCGAGAACGGGATTTCGTCCGGTACCATCGCCGAAATCAGGTGACGGGCCGCAGCTTCAGGATCGGGATCAGCCGATCGGTCTTCGCCGCGTATTCGAGATAGCGCGGCTGCTCGGCGGTGATCCGCTTCCACGCGGCCTCCCGCTGGGCGCCCTCCAACTGCTCGACCTCCACCCGGAACTCCCGCGCGCAGACCTCCGCCCACACCTGGTCCGGATGCGCCGCGATGTTGTGATACCAGGCCGGATGCCGGATGGCGCCGCCCATCGAGGCCACCACCAGCCAGCCGTCCCCGTCGTGGAACCGGCTGAGGGCGGCCTGGCGCTTCTGCCCCGTCCGCGCGCCCACCGTGGTCAGATACAGCAGGTCCATGCCCTGGAAACGATCCCCGCGGAACCGGTGCAGCTGCTCCATCACACGCATCATCGACCGGGTGAAGAAGGTGGAGGGCATACCGGAAGGCCCCCGCGTGCCGGGCGGAATCTTCTGGAAGCTCATGGCCCGCTCCTGCCTGCCTGCTTCCCCGCATTCTAGGAACTCCGGCCGTCCGACATGCGCAAAAGCGACGGACGGGCCGGGAATGGTCAGTCCGAACCGAGTTCGCTGGTGAGGGTGATCCAGCGGTCCAGCAGCTGTGTCGCCGCGCCGCTGTCGACGGCGTGCGCCGCCCGGTCCACGGCCCCGGCCAGCACGTCGTGGATGTCCTTGTCGGCGGTCTCCGGGGTCAGCTCGTAGGCGACGATGGCGGCGGCCGAATTCAGCAGCACCGCATCGCGCACCGGGCCCGGCTGACCGGCCAGCATATTGCGCGCGATGACCGCGTTCGTCTCGGCGTCGCCGCCGCGCAGCGACTCCTGGGATACGCGCGGGATTCCGATCCGAGTGGGGTCGAGGGTCGTCTGCGTGAGATGCCCGCCGGTGACCACCCACGCGGTGGTGGTGTCGGCGGTGGTGATCTCGTCGAGCCCGTCGTTGCCGCGGACCACCAGCGCGTTGTTCCCGCGCTCGGCGAACGCGCCCGCGATGACCGGGAGCAGATCGGGGAACGCGCAGCCGATCAGCCCGGCCTGCGGCTGTGCCGGATTGGTCAGGGGGCCCAGCACATTGAAGACGGTCGGCACGCCGATCTCCTTGCGGGCGGGGCCCGCGAACCGCAGCCCGGCGTGGAACAGCGGCGCGAAGCAGAACCCGATGCCGACCTCGCGCACGCACCGCGCGACCGCCTCGGGCCCCAGGGCGATGCGGACGCCCAGCGCCTCCAGCACATCCGCGCCGCCGCTCTTGGACGAGGCCGCCCGGTTGCCGTGCTTGACCACCGGAACTCCGCTGGCCGACACCACGATCGAGGACATGGTGGAGATATTGACGGTGCCCGATCGATCGCCGCCGGTGCCGACGATGTCGACCGCGGGGCCCTCCAGCGGCACCCGCCGGGCGTGGCCCAGCATGCCCGACGCCAGCCCGGACAGCTCCGAGGCCGTGGGGCCCTTCATCTTCATCGCCACGCCGAACGCGGCGATCTGCGCCTGGGTGGCGTTGTCGGAGAAGATCTCGTCGATCGCCCACGCCGCCTCGTCCGTGGTCAGGTCGACCCCGTCGGTGAGGGCCCCGAGGATCTGGGGCCAGGTGCGCGCGCTCATCAATGTCTCCCGTCGCGTGTCCGCTTGCTAGCAGCCTAACGGTGCGGGGCAAGGAGATATGCCCCTGGTTGCGGGGCTACGCACGCCTCCGGTCGCAGTGCCTCCGGCCCCTCCGCCGAAAAAATTCGGGACACTCCGGGAACCGGGCGCCGCATTCGTCCGACATACAACGACAGGCATCGGGCCCCGAGTGCGGTGGAAGCCCGGTGAACGGCCACTCGGACCGCCTCCGAGCTGCATATTCGTATGACACGCCGGAGGGGTGGCGAGACCCCCTCTCGCCGTGGGATTTCCGACACGCGACAGGAAGTTTCGTACCCGGCTACGCCTGTCGTACTACGACGAGTCATACTTACCCGCGTGACGACCGCAGTAGGCACCCCAGGATCGGCCATTACTCAGCGCGTGCACTCGCTGAACCGGCCCAACATGGTCAGCGTCGGAACCATCATCTGGCTGTCGAGCGAGCTGATGTTCTTCGCCGGCCTCTTCGCCATGTACTTCGTCGCCCGTGCCCAGGCCCATGGCAACTGGCCGCCGGAGCCGACGGAGCTGAACCTGAAGCTCGCCGTGCCGGTCACCGCGGTGCTGGTCGCCTCCTCGTTCACCTGCCAGATGGGCGTGTTCGCGGCGGAGAAGGGCGACGTGTTCGGGCTGCGGCGCTGGTATGTGCTCACCTTCATCATGGGCGCCTTCTTCGTCGGCGGTCAGGGCTACGAGTACATGAACCTCGTACACGAGGGCACGACCATCTCGGGTAGCGTCTACGGCTCGGTGTTCTACATCACCACCGGTTTCCACGGTCTGCACGTCATCGGTGGTCTCATCGCGTTCATCTTCCTGCTGGTGCGCACCAAGGCCAGTAAGTTCACGCCGGCCCAGGCCACCGCTGCGATCGTCGTCTCCTACTACTGGCACTTCGTCGACATCGTGTGGATCGGATTGTTCGCCACGATCTACTTCGTCAGGTAGGGACACCTACGCTTTTCGGCAAGCACCAGCCCCCAAGCATCAGTCGGTTCCGTCTACTCCAAAGGGACACAGATGAGTTCATCTCCTCCGTCAGCGCCAGATCCCGCCAGCCCGGGGATCGGCAGCGCTCGGAATAACCAGGCCACCAAGACCCGGAAGCAGCGCCGGATGCGCCGCAAGGTCGCGGGCGGAATGGTTCTTCTGATGGGTCTTGTCGGAGCCGGTTTCGCGGCGTCCGCGCTGACCCCGGATGCGCAGGTCGCGACGGCGAACGAGGACAAGTCCGCGATGATCCGCGAGGGCAAGCAGATCTACGACACCTCCTGCATCACCTGCCACGGCGCCAACCTGCAGGGTGTGCAGGACCGCGGCCCCAGCCTGATCGGCGTCGGCGAGGCCGCCGTCTACTTCCAGGTCTCCACCGGCCGCATGCCGGCCGCGGCCAACGGCGCGCAGATCGAGCGCAAGCCACCGAAGTTCGACGAGCGCCAGACCGACGCGCTGGGCGCCTACATCGCGGCCAACGGCGGCGGCCCGACGGTCGTGCGCGACCCGGACGGCGAGATCGCGCAGGAGTCGCTGATCAAGGGCGGCGACCTCGGCCGCGGCGGCGAGCTGTTCCGGATGAACTGCGCGTCGTGCCACAACTTCACCGGCAAGGGCGGCGCGCTGTCCTCCGGTAAGTTCGCGCCGCCGCTCGGCCCCGCCAGCGAGCAGCAGATCTACACCGCGATGCTGACCGGGCCGCAGAACATGCCGAAGTTCTCCGACCGGCAGCTGACGCCGGAGGAGAAGCGCGACATCGTCGCCTACGTGAAGGATCGCACCGAGTCCAAGCCGGAGGGCGGCTACGGCCTCGGCGGCTTCGGTCCCGCGACCGAGGGCCTGGCCATCTGGGTGGTCGGCATCGTGGCGCTGGTCGGCTCGGCGATGTGGATCGGATCCCGCTCATGAGTGATAAGGAGCAAAACGACATGGGCGCGCCCGCTGACGGCAAGCCGGGGGACGATTTGAACCCCACCGAGGAGCAGCTCGACGCGATGTCGCAGTCCGAGCTGGTCGAGCTCGGCACCAAGCGCGACGGCGTCGACGTCGCCTACCGTGCCCCGCGCTGGCCGGTTCCGGGCACCCGCGCGGAGAAGCGGGCCGAGCGCCAGGTGTCGCTGTGGTTCGCCATCTCGGCGATCTCGGCCCTCGCGCTGATCGGCGTCTTCCTGTTCTGGCCCTGGGAGTACAAGAGCCGGCACGAGGACGGCGCCGGGATCTACTCGCTGACCACCCCGCTGTACGGCATCACGCTGGGCGTGGCGGTGCTGGCCATCGGTATCGCGGTGGTGCTGATCCGCAAGAAGTTCATCCCGCCGGAGATCTCCATCCAGGACCGCCACGACGGCAAGTCCGACGAGGTGGAGCGGCGCACGCTGGTCGCGCAGCTGAAGGACGCGGGGGAGACCTCGACGCTGGGCCGCCGCAAGATGATCACCCGCACCGCTGGCCTGGGCGTGGGCGTGCTGGGCATCGGCGCGCTGTTCCTGTTCGTCGGCGGCCTGGTGAAGAACCCGTGGGCCAAGGGCGACAAGTCGCCGCTGTGGGTGTCGGGCTGGACGCCGGACTTCCCGGGCCAGACCATCTACATCCGCAAGGACACCGGCCGTCCCGAGGACATCGTGCTGGTGCGGCCCGAGGATCTCGACGCCGGCGCCATGGAGACCGTCTTCCCCTGGAAAGAGGAGTGGCGCGGCGACGAGCACGAGACCCTCGAATCGCTGCGCGGTATCCGCAACGCGGTCATGCTGATCCGGCTGCGCACCGAGGACGCGCAGAAGGCGATCAAGCGCAAGGGCCAGGAGAGCTTCAACTACGGCGACTACTTCGCCTACTCGAAGATCTGCACCCACCTGGGCTGCCCGACGTCGCTGTTCGAGCAGCAGACCAACCGGATCCTGTGCCCCTGCCACCAGTCGCAGTTCTCGGCCACCGAGTGGGGTAAGCCGGTCTTCGGCCCCGCCGCCCGCGCGCTGCCGCAGCTGCCGATCACCGTCAACTCCGAGGGCTACCTGGTCGCCGCGGGCGACTTCATCGAGCCGCTCGGCCCGGCCTACTGGGAGCGTCGTTCATGAGTCCTAGCAAAGCGGCCGCGCAGGCCAACGAAATGGACGAGCGCTACCACATGGCTGCGTTCGTCAAGCGGTCGATCAACAAGGTCTTCCCGACCCACTGGTCGTTCCTGCTGGGCGAGATCGCGCTCTACGCCTTCATCATCCTGCTGCTGTCGGGTATCTACCTGACCCTGTTCTTCGACCCGTCGATGAGCGAGGTCGTCTACAACGGCGCCTATCAGCCGCTGCGCGGCGTGACCATGTCGCGGGCGTTCGAGACCGCACTGGATATCTCGTTCGAGGTGCGCGGCGGCCTGTTCGTGCGGCAGGTGCACCACTGGGCGGCGCTGCTGTTCGCGGCGTCGATCATCATCCACCTGTTCCGCATCTTCTTCACCGGCGCGTTCCGCAAGCCGCGCGAGGCGAACTGGGTGATCGGTTCGCTGCTGCTGATCCTGGCGATGTTCGAGGGCTTCTTCGGGTACTCGCTGCCCGACGATCTGCTCTCGGGAACCGGTCTGCGGGCGGCGTTCTCGGGTATCACGATCGGCGTGCCGGTGGTCGGTACCTGGCTGCACTGGCTGATCTTCGGCGGTGACTTCCCCGGCGACATCATCGTGCCGCGCCTGTACATCGCGCACGTGCTGCTGCTGCCCGGCATCATCCTGGCGCTCATCGCGGCGCACGTGGCGCTGGTGTGGTACCAGAAGCACACCCAGTTCCCCGGTCCGGGCCGCACCGAGAAGAACGTGGTGGGCGCCCGCATCGTGCCGGTGTTCGCCGCCGACCAGGGTGCGTTCTTCATGTTCACCCTCGGCATCGTCGCGATCATGGGTGGTGTGCTGCAGATCAACCCGATCTGGAACCTGGGGCCCTACAACCCCTCCCAGGTGTCGGCGGGTTCGCAGCCGGACTTCTACATGATGTGGACCGACGGCATGGCGCGCCTGATGCCGCCGTGGGAGCTGTATCTGGGCCGCTACACCATTCCGGCGGCGTTCTGGGTGGCGCTGATCATGGGCCTGGTGTTCACGGTGCTGATCGCCTACCCGTGGATCGAGAAGCGGCTCACCGGCGACACCGCCCGCCACAATCTGCTGCAGCGGCCGCGGGATGTGCCGGTGCGCACCGCGATCGGCGCCATGGCGATCACCTTCTACCTGGTGCTGACCCTGGCGTGCGTCAACGACATCATCTCGCTGCAGTTCGACATCTCGCTGAACGCGACGACGTGGTTCTTCCGCATCGCGCTGCTGGTGGGCCCGCCGATCGCGTACTTCCTCGCGTACCGGATGTGCCTGGGTCTGCAGCGCAGTGACCGTCAGGTGCTCGAGCACGGCATCGAGACCGGTGTGATCAAGCGGCTGCCGCACGGCGAGTACATCGAGGTGCACCAGCCGCTGGGCCCGGTCGACGACCACGGTCACCCGATCCCGCTGGAGTACCAGGGTGCGCCGGTGCCGAAGAAGATGAACAAGCTGGGTTCGGCGGGCAAGCCGGGCTTGGGCTCGTTCCTCAGCGCCGACCCCGCCCCGCAGGCCGAGCAGCTCACGGCCTACGAGCGCGAAGAGCACCACAAGCAGCTGGAGATCCTGGCCGAGTACCAGGAACAGAGCAGCGGCGAGGGCAGCGGCAAACCCGGCCACTGACCCGCACAAGCGCAAGGCCCCGAGTCGTCACCGACTCGGGGCCTTCGCCGTCGCCGAGGCCACCCAGGACGCCCCAGCTCTCGCCGCACCCCGTGCATGTTCCCGCACCCCCCGCATCAGCTGTAGCGGGTGCGCGAACGAATCCGGGGTGCGGGAACGACCGGGCTCGCCGCTCTATTCGCCGATGGAGAAGCCCGCTTCGACGTCGGCCTGGGAGTAGGACTTGAAGGCGATGTGGGTGGCGGTGCGCAGGACGCCGGGGGTCTTGTTGATGCGGCCCGTGACCACCTCGGCGATCTGCTCGTGGTCGCGGACCCGCACCACCGCGATGAGATCGACATCCCCGGCGCACGAGTACACCTCGGCCACCCCGTCCAGGTCGGCCAGCGCCTGCGCGGTCTCGGGGATGCGGGCGGCCTCGGCGTGGATCAACACGATCGCGGTAATCATGCCGCCGAGTCTATTGCGGCCCGCGGCGCCCGCGGCACAAACCACCCAGGACCACTCCGTTTCCCGCACCCCCTGCTTGTCCCCGCACCCCTCGCAGCCCCCTGTACGGGGTGCGTGAATACGCACGGGGTGCGGCAGGGCTCGGAGCCCGGGTCGGCGGGGCGGCACGGTGGCGACCTGCCGGTGGGTCAGGTGTGGGCGAGGTAGTCGTTGGCGGCGAACTCGGTGCGGGCGGCGGCCTCGGCGCGCTCGAGCCAGCGCAGCCAGTGGCCCGCGCCGAGGCGGGGCTCGTGGTACCCGTCGGTGGTCCGGACGATGCGCGTGCCGGGCTGTTCGAGCCAGCGGGCGATGAGGGCAGTCTCCTCGGGTGAGGCGCCGCGCAGGGGCGGATAGCGCGGGTCGGCGAGGAGATCGGTGGCGTCGGAGGCGGGGGTGAGAGGGAGTTCGAGGGTCTCGGCGGGCATGCCCTGGGAGGCGTGCGAGCGCTCGAAGTCGCCGACGATGCCGGGACTGCCCGGGCGAGAGGCCGGGATGAGATCACCGCTCGAGCCATCGCACTCCGAACGGCGCTGGGGGAGACCGTCGCCCGGGTCACCCGCGATCCTGGCGCTCGGTCTGTGCGTCGACGGCGCTCCCGCGTCCAGCATGGCGGGGATGACGGTTTCCGCGGAGGCGACGAGCGATTCGACGACGGCCATGGGGGAGACGCCGCGGGCGGCGGTGCCCGCGGCGGCGAGGCGGCCGTAGCGGATCACCGCGAACTCCCATCCGCCGGAGCCGTCGGGGCGGGCGGCGATCAGTTCGGCGAGGCGCGCCACGGCGGCGAGGCGCTGGGTTCGGCGCAGTGCGCGGACCACCGCGGTGAGGCGGTCGCGCAGCCGGGCGGCGGCCTCGAAGTGCTCAGCGGCGGAATAGGTTTCGATCCGATCCCGGATGACTCGCAAAACCGCGTCACCGCCTCCGGTGAACAGTTCGCGCACCGACCGGGGCGCCGACGCGTAGTCCGCGGCGTCGCGGAGTTCGCCGGTGGTGCCCGCCGGGCAGCCGCCGACCGCCGCGGGCGGACAGTCGGCGCCGTGCCGCCCGTGCCGAGGTATCCGCGTCGTGCAGGTGCGCACTCCGCAGTACTCGGCGACGGTGGCGGCGATCTCGGCGGCATCGTTGCGGGAGCCGAACGGGCCCAGCGCATCCCAGGTGGGCGTGCGGGTGATCGCGAAGCGGGGGAAGGGCTCGGCGGTGAGCGTGAGCCACCACGCCCGCTTGGGAAATTTCGACCGCCGGTTGTAGGGCGGCGTGTGCGCGACCAGCAATCGCAGCTCCCGCACCCCGGCCTCCAGCCCGTGCGCGCACCGCACGTGGTCGACCCGGGTGGCCAGCGCCACCATTTCCCGCATGCGCGTGCGGGTTTCGGATCCGGTGAAGTAACTGCGCACGCGCCGGCGCAGATGCACCGCCGTCCCTATATAGAGGACCTCCTCCGACGGCCCACGGAACAGGTACACCCCGGGCGCACCGGGCAGGTCGGCGGCGAGGAAGCGTTTGGACCGCTGTCGCCGGCTCACCTCGGGCAGATAGTCGACCAGTTCGGTCAGGCTGTGCACGCCCTGGTTGCCGACCCGCTCGATCAGCGCGTGCAGCACGTCCACGGTGGCGCGGGCGTCGTCCAGCGCGCGGTGGGTCGGGCGGGTGGAGGCGCCCAGCAGCTGTGCCAGCGCCGACAGCCGCACGGTCGGCGCCTCGTCGCGCGCCAGGATCCGCCGCGCCAGCTGCACCGTGCACAGCACCTGGAAGGCGGGCCAGGCGGCCGCACAGCGTGCCGCCGCGGCCTTCAGGAATCCGGTGTCGAAGCGGGCGTTGTGCGCGACGAGCACCGAGCCCGCGGCGAACTCCAGGAATCCGGGCAGGACCGCGTCGATGCGCGGCGCCTCCATCACCATGGCCGTCGTGATCCCGGTGATGTGCACGACCTGGGGCGGAATCGCGCAGCCCGGGTCGACCAGGGTGGCGAACTCGCCGAGCACCTCGCCGCCGCGCACCTTCACCGCACCGATCTCGGTGATCGCGTCGCGCTCCGGGCTGGTGCCCGTGGTCTCCAGGTCGACGACGACGAACGTGGTGTCGTACAGCGGCGTATCCAGGTCGTCGAACGCCAGCTGGGCGGGACGGGGCGCGACGGACCCTGACGACGCATCGAACGCGGTGTCGGGCACGGCGGGCAGCGTAACGACGAGGTCCGACACATACGCCCCGACGTGGGAATTGCCTGAAGTTCCGGTCGAGCCTTCGGGTTGCAGGGTTCGAATTGCCGGAATCCGAGGAAATGAGACCAGGGTCACATTCATGCGTAACCCGGATCAATTCGCGAGACTTCGCAGATAACGACAGGGGGCTGCCCGGGGCGTGCTACGCCGTGTCGTTGTGGTCGGTCACAAAACGCGGACTGATCGGTCGCCTTCCGCGCGAAAGGATCCTCCCGACATGCTGATTCCCCGAATTTCCGCGATGTAAACCCAAGATCGGCTCGCCGGGTGCAGGGTCCGGTAGCGGACGGGAAACGCCCTGGTAGCTGTCCCGCGTTATCGTTTCGTGATTGGTGTGAGATATGTCGCAGGCCGTGCGGTCGGCAAATCTTGTCCAGCCCCGTTTCGCTTGTTCGCGGCTTTACAACGCACCGTTATGTGCTCGTAATCTTCCTGAGACCTCACGGAGTCCGACGCACCACCGGGTGCGGCGTCGTGGGGCAGATGAGGAGTACCGCATCATGGCGAACAAGCGACAGGGTCCGGGGCGCACCGCCAACCGGGCCGTGGCGGCCGGAGCCGTTGGCGCAGCCACCCTCAGCGCACTGCTGCTTCCCGCGGCGCCCGCCTCGGCGGCGCCGGTCACCGTTCCCGGCATCGGCAGCGTCGACGTGCCGGATCAGGTTCTCGCCCAGATTCCGCCGGGCGCCATCCCGCCGGGCGTGCTGCCCCCGGGCGTCGAACTTCCGGGCGTCGGCCCGGCCCCGGCCCCGCAGGGCCAGTCGGCCGGCCAGCGCGCCGCCGATGCCGCGATGACCCGGGTCGGCACG
This sequence comes from Nocardia mexicana NBRC 108244, assembly GCF_001613165.1. Taxonomy (GTDB): domain Bacteria; phylum Actinomycetota; class Actinomycetes; order Mycobacteriales; family Mycobacteriaceae; genus Nocardia; species Nocardia mexicana. Next base: position 5,560 of record NZ_BDBV01000066.1, on the reverse strand, counting down.
CCCTATTCGTACGGCGCCACCGGTCCGGACGCCTTCGACTGCTCCGGTCTGGTGAAGTGGTCCTACGAGCAGGCGGGCGTCGAACTGCCCCGCACCAGCCAGGCCCAGGCCGGCGCGGGCGCCCCGGTGTCGATGGACGATCTGCAGCCCGGCGACGTGGTGTCGTTTTACGGCGGCGGCCACTCGGGCCTGTACGTCGGCGACGGCAACGTCGTGCACGCCTCCACCTACGGCCAGCCGGTGGCCGTCGCGCCGATCTCCTCGATGCCGGCCGACGGGGCCAGCCGCTACTGAGGCTGGTTCGTTCGGAACGGCGCCGAAGGGCGGGTGCTCGCGCGACATCGTGGTCGAGCGAGCCTCCCGCCCGCAAAGCTCTCAATAGTCGCTCGAGCAGCTGCTTCGGACTGCGGGAACCTCTGAGTCCGTGATCGTTTCGTGGCCTACTGGACACGGACGGTAGCCGTTCCGTAACCTGATCGAGACCTTCGTGATTTCCGCGTGGCAGGTTCCGCGGACACCGCATCGGACTTCAGCGAGAACGGGGCACGGCAGGCAGTGACTGCGCATCACCGCAACAATCGAACCAGACGCCTGGTGGGTGGATCCCTGGCGGTGGGAGTCCTGGTGTTCGGAGGTGGTACCGGCGGCGCGCCCGCCGACCCGGTCGCCGCCCCGACCAGCGCCAGCGACGCCGTGCAGCAGCTCATCGAGCTGTCGCATCAGGCCGAGCAGCTCAACCAGCAGGCGCTCGCCGCCCAGTCCGACCTCGACGTGAAGCAGGCCGCGTCCGCCGACGCCGACGCCAAGCTGGCGAGCGCGACCGGGGCCGTCGACGCGGCACAGGCGGAGGTCCGCAAGTTCCAGCCCGCCATCGACCGCACCGCGGTGGCCGCCTATCAGGGCGCCCGCACCAATCGGCTGTTCTCGGTGCTGGTCAGCGATTCGCCGCAGCAACTGCTGGACCAGATGTCCACCCTCGACGTGATGTCGGCCCAGACCGCCGCGCAGGTCTCGCAGTACAAGAAGGCCTCCGACGCCGCCACCGCCGCCCAGAACGTCTCCCGCGCCGCCTCCGACGCCGCCCACGCCGCCGCGCAGCAGGCCGATACGGTCCGCACGGATCTGGAGCGCAAGCGCGCCGACCTGCAGGGGTCGATCGCCCAGGTGATCGGGGCCTGGGGCCAGCTGTCGGCGGGCGATAAATCCGCGCTGGCCGGGTCGCTGTTCCCGCCCGGCTTCGACCGCGACCGGCTGCTCAACGGCCTGGTCCCCGGCAGCGGCACCAGCGCGCTCGCCGCCGGGCTCACCCGCATCGGCGACCCGTACGTCTGGGGCGCCACCGGCCCCGACCAGTTCGACTGCTCCGGGCTGGTCCAGTGGGCCTTCCGCCAGGTCGGCATCAACGTGCCGCGCACCAGTCAGGCGCAGGCATCGGTCGGCACGCCGGTGAGCAAAGGGGACCTGCAGCCCGGAGATGTGGTCTTCTTTTATCCCGACATCACGCACGTGGGGATCTACGCGGGCAACGGCCTGATGCTGCACGCCTCGACCTTCGGAGTTCCGGTCGCGGTGGCGCCGATGGACTCGACCCCGTACAACTCCGCGCGGCGATACTGGAAGGGCATGTCGTAATCACACCGAGGTGAGCCGAGGCATGAACGAGTGCAGCACAGGCGCGGTATGACCGCGTGGTGGCGGGTCCGTGACTGGATGCGGGCGCGGCGGCGATTCGAATTCGTGGCCACCGTCGCCATGGTCGTCGCGCTCACCGCGGCGGGCGGCGCGCTGGTCCTGCTGCCCAAGGCGGCACTGACCAGGATCCATCCGGCACCCGCGGCCGCCGAGGCGGTGGCGCCCGTGGATCCCGACCCGCAGCTCGCCGAGCTGCGCCGGGTCATGGAGTCCTACGGACCCGTTGTCACCCAGCAGGTTTCCGGCGAGAACGGTCGGCTGTCGACGGTGTTCGGGCATTCGCGGCAGCGCGGCGACATCGACACGCTGGCCCGCGAGATCGGTCCCGCGGTCGCCGAGATCACCGGGCTGTGGGGGCCCGACTGGTCGCAGTCGGCCGTGGTGGCCATCGCCTCGGGGCCCGCCGAATTCGCCGCGCTCACCCACGCGACCGGGACGGTGTCCGCGGCGGTGGCGGCGGCCTCGGTCTCGGATCCCTTCCTGCCCGGCAGTCGGCCCACCGGCCAGCGCGTCGTGTTCGCCCCCGACGCCATCCGCCGACTGGGCCCGGAGGGATTCCGCGACACCCTGCGCCACGAGCTCACCCACGTCGCCGCGCGGGCGCGGACCACCGACGGCTCACCGCAGTGGGTGCTGGAGGGGTTCGCCGAGTACTCGGCCCGGCGCGAGGAACGGGATCCGTTCGCCCAGCAGGCGCCGACGCTGGCCGCCCGCGCCCGCACCGGCGACCTCCCGGAGGATCTGCCCTCCGACGCCGCCTTCGCGCCCGCGGCCGGTAACGACGCGGCGCTCGCCTACGAGGAGGCCTGGTCCGCGAACGCCTTCGCCGCCAGCCAGTTCGGCGAGCCGAAGCTGGTGGATCTGTACCGCCGCATGGCGACCGGCCCGAAGGACGCCCACGCGCTCGACGGCACCCTGCGGTCCTGTCTCGGCATCGGGCACGGCGATTTCGTCGCCCGCTGGCGGGACTGGATCCGCTCCCGCATTCTCGCCTAGCGCACCAAGGGAATCCGCGTGGTGCCCGCCACCGCCCGCGGGGGCGTCGCCCGGTGGCGTGGATAGGATTGCCCCCATGGCGCGCACCCTGCTGGTTACCAATGATTTCCCGCCGCGGCCGGGCGGTATCCAGTCGTATGTGCATTCGCTGGCGCTGCAACTGCCGCCGGACGAACTGGTGGTGTACGCGCCGCGCTGGAAGGGCGACAGCCATCAGCGTTTCGATGCCGAGCAGCCGTTCCAGGTGGTGCGGCATCCGACGACGCTGATGCTGCCGACGCCGCTGGTCCTGCGGCGGGCGGCCAAGCTGCTGCGCGACGAGCGCTGCGACACCGTGTGGTTCGGCGCCGCGGCGCCGCTGGCACTGATGTCGCCGCTGCTGCGGCGCGCGGGCGCGCGGCGGATCGTGGCGAGCACGCACGGCCACGAGGTGGGCTGGTCGATGCTCCCGGCGGCCCGGCAGTCGCTGCGGGCGATCGGCGACCACACCGATGTCGTCACCTACGTCAGCAAGTACACCCGGCGCCGGTTCGCGGCGGCGTTCGGCCCGCAGGCGGCGCTGGAGTATCTGCCGCCCGGCGTCGACACCACGGTGTTCCGGCCGGATCCGGCGGCGCGCGAGGAACTTCGGGCCCGCTACGGGCTGGGGGACCGCCCCACCATCCTGTGCCTGTCCCGGCTGGTGCCTCGCAAGGGGCAGGACATGCTGCTCATCTCGATGCGCGAGATCATCGAGCGCATCGACGGCGCCGTGCTGGTGATCGCCGGCGGCGGTCCCTACGAGGAGAAGCTGCGCGCCTTCGCCCACGCACTCGACCTCGACGACCACGTGGTGTTCACCGGCCGGGTGCCGTCGGGGGAGTTGGCCGCCCACCACACCATCGCCGACGTCTTCGCCATGCCGTGCCGCACCCGCGGCGCCGGACTGGACGTGGAGGGCCTGGGCATCGTCTATCTCGAGGCCTCGGCGACCGGCGTCCCGGTTGTGGCGGGGAATTCCGGCGGGGCGCCGGAGACCGTGCAGGAGGGGCGGACCGGGCACGTCGTCGACGGGCGCGCGCACAACCAGATCGTCGACGCGATCGTGGGCATCCTGAGCGATCGCGACGCGGCCGCGCGCATGGGCGCCGCGGGGCGCGAGTGGGTCGCCGACCAGTGGCGCTGGGATGTGCTCGGCGGTCGCCTGCGCACCCTGCTGGATGCGAGCGCGCGATCGGGCCGCCGGTAGACGGTGGGTTAGGCGTACCTCCGCATTCGCTCCGGCCATGCGCGGGCTGACGACGGCTTCGCCGACTGCGCCCATTAGGCTCACCCTTTATGAGCAGCATCCAGGTCGCCGATCAGACGTTCGTCGCCGCGCCGGGCGCCGCGGTCGCCGAGGTCCTGGCCGACCGCTCCCGCTGGCGGCAGTGGTGGCCGGACCTCGCCCTCGAGGCGCGAGAGGACCGCGGCGACAAGGGGATTCGCTGGACCGTGAGCGGCCCGCTGGACGGCACGATGGAGGTGTGGCTGCAACCCTGCATGGACGGGGTGATCCTGCACTACTTCCTGCACGCCGAACCCGGTGACGCGTCCAGGCTGCCCGCGCGCGACCTGATGGCCGTCAACCGGGCGCGCCGGGTGGCGGGTAAGAAGATGTCGTTCGAGATCAAGGCCCGGCTCGAGGCGGGCCGGGCGGCTGGAATCGCCCCCGGACCCACCCGCCCCACCGCCGTCTCACCCTGATTCACAGTCCGAAACCTGTTCTCCCGCACCGCAAGCCGGAAAGGACACCCAGGCACTCATGGCCGACCGGACCCAGAGGTCGATCATCATCGACGCCCCGTCGGATCGGGTGATGAGCGTCATCGCCGATCTGGAGTCGTATCCGGAGTGGGTATCGGCGGCCCGGTCGGTGGAGATCGTCGACAAATTCCCCGACGGCCGCGCCCGCACCGCGCGGTTCGTGCTCGACGCGGGCGTCGTCAAGGACACCTACCTGCTGTCCTACACCTGGCGCCCCGACGGCAAGGCGGTGAGCTGGCAGTTGGTCAGCGGTGATCTGCAGAAGGCCCAGGACGGCACCTACGAGCTGATCGACCAGCCCGACGGCACCACCCAGGTGGTCTACGAGCTGACCGTGGACCTGACGATCCCGATGATCGGAATGTTCAAGCGCAAGGCCGAGAAGGTGATCACCGATACGGCGCTGAAGGAACTCAAGAAGCGGGTCGAAGGCTGACGGGGCGGGTGACTGCGGATCGCTCGGCGGGCCGGACCCGCCTGGAGTTGTTCATCGGCAAGGGCGGGGTGGGCAAGACGACCCTGGCCTGCGCGACGGCGATGTCGCACACCCGCGCCGGTGCCCGCGTGCTGGTCGCCTCGCTGGACCAGGCGCATTCGCTCGGCGACGCGCTCGGGTTCCGGTTCCCGCACGACCCGGGCACCGTCGCCGGCGTGGCCGCGGTCCTGCCCGGACTCGACGTGATCGAGATCGACTCGCTGGCGCTGCTCGAGGACCGGTTCCGCGACATGGTGCGCATGCTGGGCAGCGGCGGCGGGCACGAACACGGGGTCGACCTGGCCGCGCTGGACCCGGCCGAGCTGACCGGGCTGCCGGGTGTGCAGGAATTGCTGATGCTCACCGAGATCGCGGAATTCGCCGACGAGGACGACTGGGACGTGATCGTCGTGGACTGCCCGCCGTCGGCGGACATGCTGCGCATCGTGACCGCGCCGGAGACCCTGCTCGGCTATCTCGAGCGAGTGTGGCCCGCACAGTCCCGCGCGCTCAGTGCGGGCGGCTCGGACCTGCGGCGCGCGGTGCTGGCGGTGGCGGTGGAACGGATCGCGACCGCCGTCGCGGGCGTGCGGGACCTGCTGGCCGACCGCG
>NZ_BDBV01000065.1 GCF_001613165.1 Nocardia mexicana NBRC 108244 | reverse complement strand
GTTCACGAAGGCCCCCAACACTGTTGGGGGCCTTCGTCATATCCGGACGAAGACAGCCGAGTGCTGAACCACGGTCCGCTGCCGGTGACGGACGGGAGTTGTCCTGTCAGGCTGAGGAGCATGACTCTGCAGACCGCTTTCACCGAGAACATGTCGATTCGGCATCCGATCGCGCTGGCTCCGATGGGCGGCGTGGCCGGAGGGGCACTGGCGGCGGCGGTCTCCGAGGGCGGCGGGCTCGGATTGATCGGCGGTGGCGGAGGCGACCGCGAGAAGCTGGCACCGGAGCTGGCGCTCGCGCGTGACGCGACCGAGAAGCCCTGGGGTATCGGCTTTCTCCTCTGGGGGTTGACCCCCGACGTTCTCGCCTGGGCACTGGAGTTCGAGCCCGCCGCGGTCCTGCTGTCGTTCGGTGATCCGGCACCGTTCGCGGACCGGATTCGTGCCGCGAATACGAAGCTGATCGTGCAGGTGACCGATATGGACGAGGCCCGCCGCGCGGTGGATGTCGGCGCCGACATCATCGTTGCCCAGGGTCGTGACGCCGGTGGGCACAGCGGCGGGAAACCCATGGGCACGATGTCGTTCGTTCCGGCGGTGGTCGACCTGGCCGGTGCGACACCGGTGCTCGCGGCCGGTGGCATCGCGGACGGCCGCGGACTGGCCGCCGCACTGGCGCTGGGCGCGTCGGGCGCGCTGATCGGCACCAGATTCGAGGCCAGCCTGGAGGCATTGGTATCGGCCGAGGTCAGCAAGGCCTTGCTCGATGCCCACGGCGCCGACACCGAACGCAACCGCACCCTGGACATCGCTCGCGAGTCCCCCTGGCCGGACCGCTATCCCGCCCGTACTCTCCGCAACGACTTCCTGGACGAGTGGCGAGACCGCGACGACGAACTACGGGCCGACGAGGCGGCCCGGCGCGAGTACCGAGAGTTCGCGGCCCGCAACGACCTCACTGCGGTTCCCGTATGGGCGGGCCAGGGCGTCGGCCTGGTGACATCCGTCGAGCCCGCCGCGGATATCGTCCCGGCGATCGCGACCGCGGCCGAGAGGATTCTCGCCCGCCTCGGTGGACGCCCGAGTGCGCCGGGATAGATCGCCGCCGTCGGCATCGAGCCCGCTACGGACTACCCGCGCTTGTACAACTGGTGCCAGCGCTCGATGAGCGCGGGCATCTCCTGCGCCATGAAACCGTAGAAGTCTTCCAGGATGCCGCTGCCCTCCGTCGAGATCCACTGTGCGCGAGACGATCCGGCCCGGATGCAGGCTTCCCGCCTCGATCATGGAGAGCATGGTGCCGAAGCGCTGTCCCTGCATGCCGAAGGCGCTTTCGACGAACGCGAGGGTCATCCGGTCCGGCGGTGTGGGTCTTCATCGAGAGCTGTCGGGTTGTCGCGTGTCCGAAGGTGGACGGTCGGTAGGGGATCGCGTCAGGATCTCGTGCCGGTGAACCCGGTGATGCGGTGTGGGGTTACTCGGACGATCAGGCGGTGCACGGTATTCGGTTCGAGCGGTGGGTCCGCATCGACGTACTTGTGGGACAGGCGCATCGGAAGGGTCTTCTCGGGGTCGTCGATCAGCTCCGCGATGCCTGCTATATCGACTGTGCGGTAGGGGTTTTCGGCGTCGATGACGGTGAGGCTGACGCGGGGATCGCGGGCCAGGTTGCGGCCCTTTCGGCGATTCGTCGTGGTGGAGAACACGACCGCGCCGTCGTCGGCGTCCAGCCAGACCACAGAGGTGTGTGGCGACCCGTCGGCGTTCAATGTCGCGACGGTGGCGAAGTTCTTGCCTTCCACCAGCATTCGGGTCGCGTTGTCGAGTTGGACCGCCTCGGGTTTCCCCACCATCTACGGTGTAACCGCCGCACGGCGTCGAAGATTCCGCCACCCCGGGCGTCGGGTAGGTGCACCTGGCGTGTGGGCTCAGCGAGGAGGATTCGCCCGATCACGAGACCGCCTGCGCGCGAGGCTCCTTCGGCGACCGCCGCCGTCACGCCGGTGCCGCCGCCGCAGAGGACGGTCGGCCCGGCCTCGGCCAGTAGGTGGCCGACCTCGGCGGCGTGGGCGGCCTCGGTGTCGGTGCAGTCGCGCGGGCCGCGAACTGGATGGGTGGGTGGTTCATCGCCCGGTGGTCAGCTCCTTGCCCAGGGCGTCGAGCTGGTCGCCGGTGCCGTGTTCGCGCCATTCCGGCTTCTCGTGGCCGTCGAGGTAGGCGCCGTGCTCTGTGAGCGTGAGGCGCGTACCCGATTCTGCCGCAACGAATTCCACGGTGGTGACCGATACGGTCGTCACCGTGTCGCCGCTGCGCATGGTGGAGGTGTAGGCGATGCGCTCGCCGGGGACGATCTCGTGATAGGTGGTCTCGAAGGCCAGTTCGTTGCCGTCGTGGGTGCCCGCGGCGAGTTCGCGGCCGCCGACACGGAAGTCGAGTTCGTGCCGCCCGTTGCCGCCGGCGAACCAGCGAGCCTTGGTCTCCGGATCGGACCATGCGGCGAACACCTCGGCGGGGGCGGCGGGGTACTCGCGTTCGTGGGTGAACGTGGCGTGGACGACGGAATGCTGTGTCATGACCTACTCCTTGTCTTCGGTGTTCTCGGCGAGCACCGCGCCGAGCGCGTCGAGCCGGTGCTCCCAGCCGGTGCGGCGCGCATGTAGCCACTGTTCGGCGGAGCGCAGCGCATCGGGTGCCAGCTGGCAGGTGCGAACCCTGCCGACCTTCTCGGAGTGGACCAGCCCCGCCTCCTGCAGTACCTGCAGGTGCTGGACGACCGCCGCCAGCGACATGTCCAGCGGCTGCGCCAGCGTGCTGACCGCCGCCGGTCCGCTGGTCAGCCGCTCGAGCAGCGCCCGGCGGGTGGGGTCGGCGAGCGCGCGGAAGATGAGATCCAGCCGCTCCGATCGGTTAAGCACCTACTTGAGTATAGGGAGCGGCGGCGGATAGTCAAGGAGAGACTTAACTATTGCTGCCCGCTCCCCGGCAACCCTTTCGCGTCACCTCGAGCCGAAACCTGTTCTCGTATCTGCGGGCTGGCTACCTTGATCTTCGAAGGTCACGAGTATCAGCGTCTCGAGCCCCGGCTCGCTGATCGGCAACCCTCGCGCAGCGGTGGGGTGCCCCGGGTGACGACCTGGCCGAGCCCGCACGGGTCCGGCAAGCGCTGTTGTTCGCACGCCCGGCGCGTGGTTACGCGGCCGGTTGCGGTCGTGCGCCCGCTCCGGCAGGGATGTAGAGGAAATCCGGTGATGAGTGGGACGTGGACCGGGCCGAAGCGGCTGCGGTGGGTGACGGGTGCCGCGGTGGCGGCGTTGGCGGCCGGATTGCTGTCCGGCTGCAGCGATTCCGGCGCGAGCGACACGGTCTACTTCGGGGTGTCGGGCCCCAGGACCGGGCAGTCCGCCGAATACGGGCGGCTGTGGCAGCAGGGTTTCGATCTGGCGCTGCGGGAGGTCAATGCCGCGGGCGGGATCAACGGCAAGAAGGTCGCGCTGAAATGGGAAGACTCGCAGTCGGATCCGAAGCAGACGGTGCCGATCGCCACCAAGTTCGTCGGCGACAGGTCGATCATCGCCGAGCTCGGTGACTTCTCCTCGCCCGCCTCGATCGCCGCCTCGCCGGTGTACAACCGGGGCAAGCTGCTGCAGTACGGATTCACCAATTCCGCGGCCGACTTCACCAAGGGCGGTGACTACTCGTGGAGCCCGTCCATCACCCAGGACGTGTACCAGGAGCGCAACGCGCAGTGGGTACGGCAGGCCGGAGGCCGGAAGGTCTCGGTGGTGTATCTCGAAACCGACTGGGGCAAGCAGTCGTTCGGATACTTCCAGAAGGCGGCGAAGGACAAGGGGATCGATATCGCCTATTCGTCCCCGATCCTGCCCGACTCCACCGACTTCCGGCCGATCCTGATCAAGGCGCGTGACGCCGCCCCCGATGCGGTCGTGCACCTCGGGTACGGGCCGGACGGCGCGCTGGTGATCAAGCAGCTGCGCGATGTCGGATTCACCGGGCCGTTCTACGGCGGGCAGAACACTCCGCAGTTCATCCAGCTGGCCGGTCCGGCGGCCGAGGGCGACATCATCAGCGGCATTTTCAGCCCCTCCGATCCGGACCCGCGAGTTCAGGAGTTCACCGCCAGGTTCCGTTCCGAATTCGGCACCGACCCAGGTGATTTCAATGTCTACGCCTACGACGCCATCCAGGTGTTGGTGAAGGCCGCCAGGGCGGGCGGGGCTACCCGCGAGGGCATCGTGCAGGGGTTGCGCGACGTCAAGGACTTCAGCGGCATCGGCCTCGGACCGTCCTTCGCGTTCGATCAGCAGAGCCGGCGGCCCAGCGGCGTGCAGCCGATCGAACTCCAATTGCGCGACGGGCGATTCGTACCCGCCGCCGCACAGGGCCGGTAAGCGCCGTGTTCGACACGCTCGTCGCGGGGCTGGTCCATGGAAATGCCTACGCGCTCATCGCCGTCGGCATCACCTTGATCTTCGGGGTCAGCAACGTCATCAACTTCGCCCACGGGGCGATCTTCGCCTTCGGATCGGTCCTGGGCTGGTGGCTGATCGCCGAACACGGTGTGCCGCTGTGGCTTGCGATCATCCTGGTGGTCGCGGCCACCGCACTGCTCGGCGTGGCCATCGACGTGATCGCGGTGCATCCGCTGCGCCGGGCACCCGCGATCGCGGCGCTCCTGGCGACGGTGGCGGCCGGGCTGATCATCGAGAACGTGGTGGCCATCGTGTTCGGGCCGGACACCCGGCCGTTCCCACAGGTGCTGCCCACCAACAACTTCCAGATCGGCGGCGTCCGGTTCGGCACCTCGGATCTGGTGATGTTCGGTCTGACCCTGTCGGCGATGGCCGGGCTCTGGGCGTTCCTGCGCTTCAGCCGATTCGGCCTGGCGATCCGGGCGACCGCGCAGGATCCCGATGCCGCCGTGCAGATGGGCATCGGTGTGAGCCGAATCCAGGTGTTGTCGTTCGCGATCGCCTCCGGCCTGGGCGGGCTGGCGGGCATATTCGTCGGCCTGTACAACTCCAACATCTCCCCGACCAGCGGCAGCATCGTGGGAATGACGGGATTCGTCGCGGCCACCGTCGGCGGGCTCGGGTCGCTGCCAGGTGCGGTGCTCGGCGGGTTCGTGCTCGGGACAGTCGAGGCGTTCGGAATCTATTGGCTCGGAGACGGATACCGGGATCTGATCACCTTCGGTCTCTTGGTGATCTTCCTGGTACTGCGGCCGGGTGGACTCCTGGCGCGGCCGCCCGCCATCGAATCCGAGCCGATGACCGGCACTTTCCTGGGCGCCGGGCGGGAATTGCCGGTCCGCTGGTGGCACGTCGTACTCGTATTCGCCGTGGCCGGCATCGCAATCCCACTGGTGGCCGACAGCTACGCGCTGTCGGTGGGGACGCAGATTCTGGCCTACGCGATCATCGCGGTATCGATGACGTTGGTGGCGGGAGCGGCGGGCCAGCTGGCGATCGGGCAGGCGGGTCCGATCGCGATCGGCGCATACACCTCGGCGGTCCTCACCGTCACCTACCACTGGGCATTCCTTCCGGCCTTGCTGGCGGCGGGAGTCGTTGCGGCCGTGGTGTCGTCGGTGCTCGCCGCGCCGCTGTGGAAGCTCGGTGGACATTACGTCGCCATCGCCACGCTCGGCATCGGGATCGTCACGGTCGCGCTCATCCGCAACTGGGAGCCGGTGACGCAGGGCAGCTACGGGATCTTCGGGATTCCGGCGCCCAGCCTGTTCGGTTACGAATTCGCCTCGCAGGGCGCCGTATTCGTACTCGACCTGGTGTTGCTGGCGGCGACCCTGTCGGTGATCGTCCGCATCCAGCGGTCACGGCTGGGCACCGCGATCCGGTCGGTCGGCGCCGACGAACTCGCGGCGCGCGCATCGGGAATCGCGGCGCGCGACTACAAGGCGCTGGCATTCGCGCTGGCCGCCTTCTTCTCCGGGATCGGTGGCGCGCTGCTGGCGCATCAGTATTCCTACATCGATCCGACCGTGTTCAACCTGTCGATGTCGTTGCTGGTGGTGACGATTCTGGTGCTCGGCGGCACCGCATCGCCGTACGGTGCGGTCCTGGGCGCGGTGGTGCTGATCGGTGTGCCGGAAGCGCTGCGCCTGGCACCGCAGGCCCGCATCGTGCTCTACGGCGTGGTGCTGCTGTTGATCATCCGGTTCCGGCCGCAAGGCATTCTGGTGAGGAGGCAACGTGTCCCTGTCACAGCATGATTCGGTGCTGACGGTATCCGGACTGCGCCGCTCGTTCGGTGGCGTCCATGCCGTCGACGGCATCGACTTCTCGGTCGCCCCCGGCGAATTCGTCTCCGTCATCGGACCGAACGGGTCCGGCAAGAGCACCACGATCAACCTGATCTCGGGCATCCTGAAGCCCGATTCCGGCGATATCCTGGTGCACGGCAGGCGCATTCGGCACGGCAGCCCGGAGGCCGCCGCGGCCGCGGGTATCGCGCGGACCTTCCAGAACGGCCGGGTATTCGGCAACCTGAGTGTGCGCGACAACGTCGATATCGGCCTGCACACCACGCTGCGCGCGACGCGTCCGCTCCGATCGCTGACCCGCTACCCGGTGCTGCGCTGGGCGGCGCTGCTCGCGGAGGTCGCGGTGGCCCTGGTGCCGACGCCGCGGGTGCGGGCCGAACGCCGGGACGCGCAGGCACGCATCGATGCGCAGCTGGCCCGGTTCGGCGATCGGCTGACCCCACGTGCCGAGCATCCGACCCACACCCTGTCCTATGCCAATCGGCGGCGCACGGAGATCGCGCGGGCGCTGGCGCTGGAACCGGCGCTGCTGTTGCTCGACGAACCGGCGGCCGGAATGAATCAGACCGAGACCGCCGAGATCGGCAGGCAGCTGGCGCGATTGAAGGAGCAGGGCGCCACGGTGGTGCTGGTGGAACACAAGATGGATCTGGTACACGAACTGTCGGACCGGGTGCTGGTGCTCGATGAGGGACGCATCATCGCCGCGGGAACCCCCGAGGAGGTGCTCGACGACCCCAAGGTGATCGAGGCATACCTGGGCCGCCGCCGGGCGGCGACACGGGAGGCGGTGCCGAATGTCACCGTCTGACGATGCCCTGCCGATTCTCGAATTCGACGGCGTGACAGTTCATTACGGGCCATCGCGGGCATTGAACGAGGTATCGCTGCGGATTCGGCCCGGTGAGATCGTCTCGCTGCTGGGCGGCAACGCGTCCGGCAAGTCGACGACGATGAAGACCGCGCTGGGCCTGCTGCGTCCGACCTCGGGCACGGTGCGCATCGACGGCCGGGACGTGACCGGCGCGCCACCCGCGGCCCGAATCGCGGCCGGGCTCGCGTCGGTCCCCGAGGCGCGGCGGGTGTTTGCGGCGATGACCGTCGAGGAAAACCTCTATGTGGGCGGCTACATCCGCAAGGAACGCCGCGCCGTGCTGGCGGCGCGGGCGGCGGAACTGTTCGAGCACTTTCCGCGGCTGGCGCAGCGGCGCGGGCAGGCGGCGGGCACCCTGTCGGGCGGCGAGCAACAGATGCTGGCCTTCGCCCGGGCGCTCATGAGCAGGCCCCGGTTGATCTGCATGGACGAGCCGACGATGGGCCTGTCGCCGCTGTTCGTCGATCGTGTGCTCGACGAAATCGCCCGGCTCAACCGCGATCTGGGGCTGGCGATCCTGATCGTCGAACAGCAGGCCGAGTTGGCGCTGACCATCGCCCACACCGCGAACGTGCTGCGCGGCGGCGAGATCGTGCTGCGCGGCGCCGCGGAAGATCTGATCGACGATCCGGCGGTGCGCGATGCGTATCTCGGAAAGGTGGCGCAATGACGATGACCAAGAGGCTCGGCCTGTTCACCCGGTTGGTGCGCAGCGGGCCGCACGAGGATGCGGCGACCGTGTACCGGGAGGCGCTGGAGCAGATCGAACTCGCCGAACGGCTCGGCTACGACGTGGCCTGGGTCGCCCAGCACCACCTCGACGCGGACGAGGGCGGGCTCCCATCGCCGTTCGTATTCCTGGCGCACGCGGCCGCCCGCACGACGCGGATCCGGTTCGCCACCGGCATCGTCACGCTGGCGCTGGAGGATCCGGTCCGAGTGGCCGAGGACGCCGCGGTACTGGATGTGCTGTCCGGGGGTCGCTTCGAATTGGGTTTCGGCGCAGGCGGTTCCGCGCATGCCTTCGAGCTCTTCGAGGTGGCGGGGGCGGACCGGCAGCGGGTGTATGCCGACAAGCTGGCCCGGGTGAACGCCGCCTTGGGCGGCGCCCCGCTGGTCGGGGAAAGGACACTGAATCCGCCCGGGGACGGATTGCGGAAACGCCTGTGGCAGGCCACATTCTCCGCTTCGGGCGCGCACCGTGCGGGCACGGCGGGTGACGGCCTGCTGTTGTCGCGAACGCAGCCCCGCGATCCGGTGGCGCCGGAGGCGGCCCTGTGGGAGGTTCAGGAGCCGTTGCTGGACGCGTACCACGCGGCGCTTCCCGCGGGCGTGCCACCGCGAATCGGCGCCTCCCGCAGCGTGTTCGTCGCCGACAATCGGGCCGAAGCCGTCGCGCTCGCCGAGCGGAGCACCGAACGCTATCTCGCGCACCTGCGCCGCAGCGGCGGACCCGATCCGGCGCGGACCGTGGCCGAGGCGCTGCGCGACTCGTATATCGGCACCCCGGACGATGTCGTCGAACGCATGTCGTCCGACACCGCTCTGGCCGGGTCCACCGATGTCGTCGTGCAGGTCTATCCGGCCACGCCGGGACACGAGGCCGTCCTGCGATCGATCGAGCTGATCGCGAGCAAGGTTGCACCGCAACTGGGCTGGTCACCGCATGCCTGAGCGGGGCGAAATAGAGTGTGACAGAGAGGTATTGCCGTGACCGATGTGATCGATGCCGTCCTCGGTGAGCGCGCCGAGGCGGTGCGGGAGGTGCGTCGTGCACGCCCGGCGGTGTTCGCGCACACCCAAGGTGTGTACGACGCGCTGCTGGACGGACCCGCGACCGCCGCGGTCGGGCGGGATCGCCTGATCGCGACCGCCGTGGCGGTGGCCGAATTGGCCGGTGCGCCCGAACTCGCCGCCCACTATGCCGCGCAGGGCGGCCGTCCGGATCCCGGCGACCCGGTGCTCGCCGCGGTGCTGCGGCACGCGGCCCGGGTCACCGAGGTGCCCGCATCCCTCGGCCGCGCGGATATCGACGCCCTGGCGGCCGTCGGGCTCTCGGATCGGGACATCGTGACGGTGTCGCAGCTGATCGGTTACGTGCACTATCAGGCCCGGCTGCTGGCCGGGCTCGGCGTGATCGGAGCGGCAGATGAGTGAGACACGACTCGGCAGCGAGGTGCGCAGCGTCGAAAGCGATTGGCGCGCCACAGAATTCACCCAGCGACGACTCGACTGGGTTCCGTGGGTGGAACCGGTCCGCCTGGCCGACGCCGACGACACCCAGCGCCCGCTGCTGGCGGGTGACCGCGGCATCGGCCCGTACTTCCGGGTATTGGCGCTCAACGCGGCGGTGCTGGCCGAGCGCAGCGCCAACGACAAGGAGATCTTCTACGGTCGCGACGGTGAGCTGCCGCGGGCCGAACGCGAGCTGGCCGCCACGGTCACCTCCCGCCACAACGGCTGCGTCTACTGCGCCTCGGTGCATTCCCGGCTGACCACGGGACTGTCCAAACGCGGCGACGACGTGCAGCGGCTGCTCGACGAGGGGAACGGGGTCCGCCTCGACGAGCGCTGGAACGCGATCATCGACTTCGCCGACGCCCTGGCCGCCAATCCGCCGCGCGCGACCCGGTCGCATGTGGAAAGGCTGCGTGCACAAGGACTCGCGGACAACGAGATTCACGACTTGGTGCTCGCCACGGCATCGTTCTCGTGGGCCAATCGCCTGATGCTCACCCTGGGCGAGCCGGAGATACCCGAGGAGGCTTGACGCCGCTGCGGCGCGATCTTGGCCGGTAGTGTGGAGGTATGTCCGGCATCCAGGGCGTGCTGTACGACATCGACGGCGTGCTGGTGACCTCGTGGCGGGCGCTTCCCGGCGCCGCCGAGGCCGTGCGCTGTCTGCGCGAGGCCGGGCTGCGCCGGGCCTTTCTCACCAACACCACCTCGGCCACCTGCGCGGAGATCTCCGAAAGGCTCTGTGCCGCAGGGATTTCGGTGGACCGGTCGGAAATTGTCACGGCCGCGCGGCTCACCGTCGAATACCTGCACCGCCACCATCCGGACGCGCGCGTCTGGGTGCTCAATCACGGCGATATCGATGAGGACCTCGGCGGGCTGACCCTGGACGCGGAACATCCGGACGTCATCGTCATCGGCGGCGCCGGCGCCGAATTCACCCACCGGGCCCTGAGTGCGGTGGTCGAGGCGATGCTGGACGGCGTGCCCGTGATCGCCATGCAGGGCGGCATGACCTGGGCGACGGACGACGGCCTGCGGATCGACACCGGGGCGTATCTGCCGGGTCTCGAGGCGGCCGGGCGATCGCGAATCACGGTGATCGGCAAGCCCTCTGCGACCGGCTTCCACGCCTGTGCCGAGCTGCTGGGCCTGCGCCCGGAGCAGCTGCTGATGATCGGCGACGATCTGCACTCGGATGTGCTGGCGGCCCAGCAGGCCGGGATGACCGGGGCGCTGGTGCGAACCGGGAAATTCCGGCAGGCCGTGCTCGACGACGCTCCGGGGAAGCCGAATCACGTCCTCGATTCCGTGGCCGACTTGCCCGCTCTGCTGCATGTGGAGTTCTCGAAGTGAAAACGCGCGAGTAACAAGAAATACTTCTAGAAACCTCCTTCAAAATGTCGCGAAATCGCCCGGCGGTGAGTATCGTCCAGGGTGGACAGGCAAACCGCTGGTAACTCCGTTTCGGAGCTCGACTCACCGGCGGTGGCAGCGAGGGCCTGATCCGGATGAGGGGGTTGGGCCCTCGCCGTTCTGGTCTGCGTCCGGCCGACAATTGGATATCTACCGCCGGGCGCGTCGCGAAATCGATACAAGTCCGGTAGACAACTTTCAGCTATCGTTATCGGAATTCGTCCAGTTAACGAAGCGCCCGATCCTTACCTTGTGGATCGGGCGCTTAGGTATTGTCTGGCGCGATGTCACAGGAAACGAACGCGGGCAGGATGTACGCCGGGCAGCCCGTAGAAGACCGGCAGCGGCAGCGACGTGCGCGTTTTCTGGAGTCCGGGCTGACGGTGTTCGCACGCGACGGCTATGGAAATAGTTCGGTCGGCGCCATCTGCAAAGATGCCGGACTCTCCTCACGACAGTTCTACGAGGAGTTCACCGGGCGCGAATCGCTGCTACTGGAGCTCTATGAACAGATCGACCGGCAATCGCGGGAAGCGGTGGCCGCGGCGCTGGCCGAGCAATCCGATCGGAACGCGGTCGAGATCATCGACGCGGCCGTGCGCGCCTACGTCGAATCGATCGGGCGGGATCCGCGTAAGGCGCGTGTCGCGTTGGTCGAAGTGGTCGGTGCGGGGCCCACGGTGGAAAAATTCCGGCTGGAATTACGCCGCGCCTGGGGTTCGCTGCTGGCGAGCGCGGCCGAAGATGCTGCGCTACAGGGAGAAATCCCGCCCGGCGATTACGAGATGCGGGTGCTGGCGATCATCGGTGCGGTCAACTATGTGGTCGACGCCTGGAGCGGTGCGGAGCCGCGCCCGCCCCTCGACGATGTGATCCGCGTGCTGCGCCGGGTGATCATCGGCGCGGTCAGTGCGTGATCTGTAGGCCCGCAAAGCTGGTCGTGTGCTGGTGATTCGCTCTAGCATTCCAGTGTGACAGGCGTTGAGGTGGGGGAGCACTCCCCGAGTTTTGTTGTCTGCGGGGATAATCCGTTGGTGTATCAGCTGGCAGCGCAGCTGGTCGACCGGTTCGCCGATGCCGTGGTGACCGTCGTGATCCCGAACCGCCGGGGTGGTTACGTTCCGCAGCTGGAGCGGCTGGAGCGGGTACGCGTGCTGTGCGCGGAAAGGCTGGACGAGGAGACACTGCGGGTGGCCGGCGTCGCCGAGGCGCGGGCACTGGCGCTGGTCGATCAGGCGGATGTGGAGAACTTCCACGCCGCGCTGCGGGCGTACGAGATCAACCCCGATATTCGGCTGGTGATCCGAATGTTCAACACCGGCTTGGGTTTCCGTATCCGCACCCTGTTCGCGGACTGCGTGGTGCTGTCGATTTCCGAGATGGCCGCACCGTCGTTCATCGCGGCCGCGCTGGGCGAGAAGGCCCTGGACTACCTGCGGCTGGGCGAACGAACGCTGTATGTCACGGGACCCTCCGGCATGCCGGACGGAACGGTGGTGTGCGGGCTGGCGGAATCGCCGTCGGGGGATATTCGCATGCTGGCGTCGACGCGCAGCGATTCCCGGGCACTGGCGCTGGCCGGGCGGGCGCCGTATCTGCCGAACGGGCGCAGGCGATGGTTGCTGCGGTTCCGATATCTGTTCCGCAACAATCTGATTCGGCTCATGCTGGCCATGCTGACCTTGGTCGTGCTGGGCTGCGGGTTGATGGTGGTGTTCGGAAACGCCTGGGGCGATGCCGTATACGAGACGCTGCTGGATGCCGCGGGTGCGGCGCAGCCGGAGCGCGACCGCGAGCCGATCTTCAAGGTGTTGCAGGTCGGAGTCGTGTTCATCGGTCTCGCCCTGACGCCGGTCGTCACCGCGATGGTGGTGGGCGGGGTGCTGCGCGCCCAGCTGTCGGAGCAGATCGGGCCGGAGCCTTCGGATTTCAACGACCACGTGGTGGTGGCCGGGCTGGGCAATGTCGGTATGCGCGTGCTGGAGCAGCTCTGCGATCTCGGTGTGCGCGTGGTCGGCTTGGACTACGACGAGAACGCGCGCGGTATCGCGCTGGCGCGCACGCTGGGTGTGCCGGTGGTGATCGGCCAGGCCACCTGGGAGGACACGCTGGAGGCGGCCGGGGTGTCGCGGGCGCGGGCACTGGTGCTGGTCACCAGCAGCGATGCGGTCAATCTCGAGGCCGCGCTGCTCGGCCAGTCCTACCACCAGGCCCATCGCGAGGACCTGCAGGTGGTGCTGCGCCTGTCCGACGACGACCTGGCCCAGCGGGTCGAGCGTAGCCTCGGGGGATCGGTCCTGGTGCGCAGCGTCTTTCAGCTCGCGGCGGAGGGTTTCGCCGCGGCCATGGCCGAGCGCCGCGTGATCGCGACGCTATCGATCAACGGCGGCACGCTGATGGTCGCCGAGGTTCCGGTGGAGGCGGGGTCGTCGCTGGTCGGCAAGCCGATCCGGACCGCGGGCCTGCCCGTCCACACCCGGGTGCTGGCCCTGCAGCCGGTCGTCGGCGCCGAACTGGAGTGGCAGCCGGACCAGGAGACCCTGCTGGAGGCGGGAAATCAGCTCGTGGTGGTTTCGAACCGGACCGGCCTCGATCACTTGCTGGAGCAGAGCGCAGGTGGTGATTCGGCCCGGCCGGGTGACGATCCGGTCGAGCCGGATCCGGTCGTCGCGTGATCGTGGGCCCCACGGTGATGCGGCCGGATGCGGTGCCGCCGTCCGGCCGCGCCTGCCCGCCGCGCGGTAGCGTGCGCGCATGGAGACGATTCCGATCCAGGTGACCGACGGGAGCACGGTGCCGGTGCGGCTGGTACCGGCCCGCGGCGCGCATCGGCATCCGATCACCCCGGACGCGCCGCGCGCGGTGGTCGTGATCATCCCCGGGCTCGGCGTGCCGGGGGTCTTCTACGGGGACTTCGCGCGGGAGCTGGCGGGCCGCGGCTTCGACGTGGCGATCGGGGAGCTGCGCGGCAACGGCGACAGCCGCCCCAAGCCGAGCCCCAGCAGCGCGTACGGCTACCAGGAACTCGTATCGGTCGACTTCCCGGCGATCTTCGAGGTGGTGCGCGAGCGCTTCCCCGCGAGTACCCCGATTCTGTTGGGGCACAGCATGGGTGGGCAGCTCGGCGTGATGTACGCGGCCCGCGTCCGCGGGCGGCTGGGCGGCCTGATCCTGGTCGCCTCCGGCACGCCCTACTTCCGCGGCTACGGCGGCATCGCCCGCTCGGCCATGCTGCTGGGCCCGGCCGCCATCTCGCTGACCGCCAACCTGGCCGGTTTCTGGCCCGGTGACCGGATCACCGCGGGCGGGTTCGGGCGGCAGTCCAAGGTGCTGATCTCCGACTGGGCGCGGCTGGCGCGCACGGGCCGATTCGTCCCCGTCGACGCCGATATCGACTACGAGGAGCGCATCGCCCGCCTGAAGCTGCCGGTCCTGTCGATCACGCTGGAGGGCGACGATCTGACTCCCCGCAGTTCCGCCGCCCACCTGCTGGAGAAGCTGCCCAACGCCCGCACCACCGCCTGGCACCAGCCCGAGCCGCACGGGCACAACGGCTGGATCACCGATCCCGGGACCACCGTCGACCGCATCGAGCGGTGGATCCGGGACCTGTGACCGAAAAGCGCTGGGGCGCTCAGCCTTTCCGGTCCTCCATCAGCATCTGCGTGAAGAACTCGTAGATCAGCGCGGCCTGGAACGCCATCTGCTTGTTATCGGCCGCGCCGCCGTGGCCGCCCTCGATATTCTCGTGGTACCAGGTGGTGTGGCCCTCTTCGGCCAGGCGCGCGGCCATTTTCCGGGCATGGCCGGGATGGACGCGGTCGTCGCGGGTGGAGGTGGTCAGCAGGATCGGCGGGTAGGTCCGATCGGCTCTCGTGTTCTGATACGGCGAGTATTCGCTGATGTACTCCCACTCCTTCGGATCGTCCGGGTCGCCGTACTCGGCAACCCAGGAGGCGCCGGCCAGCAGCAGGTGATAGCGCTTCATATCCAACAGCGGAACCTGACAGACGATGGCGCCGAACAGCTCCGGATAGCGGGTGAGCATGACGCCCATCAGCAGCCCGCCGTTGCTGCCGCCCACCGCCCCCAGCTGCTGCGGGGTCGTGATCCCGCGTGTGACCAGATCCCTGGCGATCGAGGAGAAGTCCTCGTAGACCTTGTAGCGGTTCTCCTTCTGCGCCTGGGTGTGCCATTCGGGGCCGTATTCGCCGCCGCCGCGGATATTGGTCATCACCCAGGTGCCGCCGCGCTCGAGCCAGCCCATTCCGGAGGCGCCGCTGTAGGCCGGGGTGCGCGACACCTCGAAGCCGCCGTAACCGGACATCACCGTCGGCCCCGGCTCGTCCCTGCGGTCGCGGTGGCGAATCACGAAGTACGGCACCGGCGTTCCGTCGTCGGAGCGGGCGAAGAACTGCTCGGTCTCGATGCCGTCGGCGTCGAAGAATCCGGGCTCCTGCTTCAGCGGTTCCGCCGGACCGCCCACCGATCCGGACAGGAGGGTGGCGGGAGTGGTGAAACCGCTTGTGGTGAGCATGAATTCGTCACCGCCCTCGAGCGGGTCGAGGTTCATGACATTGGTCGTGGCCATCGGCGGGGCGTCGGCCAGCGGCTCGCGCGCCCAGCCGCCCGGACCCGGGGTGAGCACGTAGAGCTTGGTCTGCACATCCTCGAGGGTGATGAGCAGCAGATGGTTCTCGGTCCAGCCGTAGCCGTGCAGGGAGGTGTGTGCGTCGGGGGTGAATACGACCTCGAAATTCCGTGCGCCATCGAGGAATTCGTTCAAGTCGATGGCGAGCAGAGCGCCCGCCGGATAGGTGGCGCCGCCCACCTCCCAGGATGACTTCAGCCGGACCAGCAGCCAATCCTTGTACCAGGACTCCGACGCATCGGTCGGCACGTCGAGATGGCGGAGGGTGTCGCCCTCCTCGAGCAGGTACACCGATTCGTTGAAGAAGTCGGTGGCGCGGGCCACGTAGTGCCGCTCGTAACCGGGGGTGCGATCGTAACCGGCCGACACCATGACATCGCCGGGCTCGCCCTCGAACACCGTCTCCGCCTGCGTCAGGGGCGTGCCGCGCCGCCAGCGCTTGGCGACTCGCGGATAGCCCGACTCGGTCAGGGATCCGGGGCCGAAATCCGTTCCGACATAGACGGTGTCGGCGTCGATCCAGCGCAGCTGCGACTTGGCCTCCGGGAGGTAGAAGCCGCCGTCGGCCTCCTCGCGGAATTGCTTCGTGGCCATGTCGAATTCGCGGACCACCTTCGCATCGGCCCCGCCGCGGGACAGGCTGATCAGTGCCAGGGACTGCTCGGGGCGCAGCACCGCGGCCCCGCCCCAGACCCAGTTCTCCTCCTCGTTCGCGGCCAGCTCGTCGAGATCGATCAGCACCTCCCAGCTCGGGTTCTCGGTGCGGTATTCGGCGAAGGTGGTGCGCCGCCACAGGCCCTTCGGATGCTCGGCGTCGCGCCAGAAGTTGTACAGCCAGCGGCCGCGCCGCGCCGGGTACGGGATGCGCGTATCGGTGTCGAGCATGTCGAGGATGCGATGCTCGAGTTCGGAGAACCGGTCGGAGGTGGCGAAACGGTCGACCACCACCTCGTTGTGCGCGCGGGCCCAGTCCAGCGCGCGGTCGGAGGTCACTTCCTCCAGCCACAGGTGGGGATCGGTCTGCTGCTCCTCGACACTCATGCCTGACATTGTTGCCGACGCCGTTTTCCGCCGGTGAACCGTCTCTGCCCATTTCCGGTGAGCATTGCCCCTACGATTGCGGCGTCGTTGCCACCGCGCTCAGGAGGTCCGGTTGCCGCACTATTTCTGGGAACAGCACTGCTGCCTGCCGCTGCTGCCGTCGGCCGACATCACCGAGCTGGCGCGCTACCCGCTCGGCTCGTACCTATCGGTGAATGTCGGGTACGCCCCGCAGTCCACGGCGGACGCGCTCGCCCTGGTGCGGCAGTTCCGCCGGGACGCGCTGGCGGACGGGCGTTTCCGGCTCGTCGAATCCGTCGACGACACCGTCGGCGACGATCGGACCATCGCCCTGGCGTTCGATCTGGAGGATTCCGGTCCGCTGGGCGGCGATCTCGACAACGTCAAGCTCTTCCACGACCTGGGCGTGCGCTCGCTGCTGCCCAGCTACAACCAGTCCAATGCCGCCGGCGGCGGCTGTCTCGACACCGCCGATACCGGCCTCACCGCCTACGGCCGCGACCTGATCCGCACGCTCAACGAGGTGGGTGTGTTCGCCGACGGCTCGCACTGCTCCGTGCGTACCGGCCTCGATATCGCCGAGGTCACCGCCGAGCCGATGATCTACAGTCACTCCAATTTCGCGGCACTCTGGGCGCATCCGCGCAATATCACCAACGCCCAGGCCCGCGCGTGTGCCCGCACGGGTGGTGTCATCGGCATCAACGGCGTCGGAATCTTCCTGGGCTGCAATGGATCCGATGAGCGCGCCGCCCGCATCGAGGCGATGGCCGATCATCTCGTCTACGGCGCGGATCTGGTCGGGATCGAGCACATCGGCATCGGCTCGGACTTCTCCTTCGACGCCGACCAGTTCAACGCCGAGATCGCCGCCGCCCCGGAGAATTTCTCCGAGGACTACACCCGCTGGGGTCCGCTGCAGTGGACGCCGCCGGAGGATCTGCTCGGCGCTGCGGAGGTGCCCGGGCTGGATGCGGTGCTGGCACGTCGCGGTTTCACCGAGGCGGATCGGGCGGCGGTATTCGGCGGGAACTTCCTGCGGGTGGCGAGGCGGGTGTGGCGCTAGCGCTTATCCCAACTGCACCAACATCTTTCCCACATTGGCGCCCGACAGTACCCCGAGGAACGCCGCCGGTGCCTGCTCGATCCCCTGGTACACCGTCGATTCCGTGTGCAGGGTGCCGTCGGCGAGCCAGGGCGCGGCCGTGGCGATGTACTCGCCGAAGTTCTGGAGGTAGCTGTTGACCAGCATGCCGCGCAGCGTCACCTCGCGCTTCACGGCGGTGAACAGATTCGGGAGGGGTTGCGCGGCACCGTTGTAGCCCTCGATGGCTCCGACCAGTGCGACCCGTCCGTGCGGCCGGATCGCGTCCAGCGCGACCCGCAGGTGCTCGCCGCCGACATTGTCGAGGTAGACGTCGATGCCGTCCGGTGCGGCGGCGGCCAGCTGACCGTCGAGGTCGCCGGCCCGGTAGTCCAGTGCCGCGTCGAAGCCGAACTTCTCGGTCAGCGCCTTCCCCTTGACCGGGCCGCCCGCCGAGCCGATCACCCGGGCTGCGCCCAGCTTGCGAGCGATCTGGCCCGCGACGCTGCCGACCGCCCCGGCGGCCGCGGAAATGAAGACCACATCGCCCGGGCGGACCGGCGCGATATCGGTCAGTGCCGCGTAGGCCGTGAGCCCGGTGGTGCCGAGTGGGCCGAGGTAGTCCCGCGGTGCGGCCAGCGTGGTGTCGATCGGGGTCGCGGCGGCGGCGTCCAGCACCGTGTGCTCGCGCCAGCCGAGGAAATGGGTGACGGCCGTGCCCACCGGAATGTCGGCGGACCGCGAGGCGGTCACCTCACCCACCGCCGAGCCCTCCATCGGCGCACCCAGTTCGAACGGGGCGATGTAGGACGGGGTGTCGTCCATCCGGCCGCGCATGTACGGATCGACCGACATCCAGGTATTGCGGACCAGGATCTGGCCCTCCGCCAGCTCCGGAATCACCCGCTCCACCACCGCGAAGTTGTCGGCGGTCGGAGCCCCGGAAGGCCTTGCGGCCAAATGGATTTCGCGAGTGACGCGGGGTAGTGTGGTGGTCGGGTTCGACATGATCGAAGCCTTTCGAGATCGGTCCCGGATCGGTCGACCCGGTGCTACCGACGACATTAAGAACGCCCACCCCCGCATCCCAGGGCCGCAGACGTCACCCACCGGACCCGTCCCGCCAATCCCGTGCGCTGGGGTTCCATGCTTGATTCCGGCCGAAAGCATGCCGGAAATGCGGGGTGGGCCTGGCCCTATCCCGCTGCCCGGTGCTCGGTGGGTGAGCTGCCCGACCAGCGGCGGTAGGCGCGGCGCAGCGCTCGGTCGTCGGCGAAGCCGAGTTTGCGCGCCACCGCTTCCGTGGTCGAATGTTGTTGCTCGAGAAGGTATTTCGCGCGCTCGTAGCGGAGCAGGTCGACCTCGTGCCGCCAGGTGGTGCCGTGATCGGCCAGCCGGCGCTGCAGGGTCCGCGGGCTGAGGGCCAAGCGGGCCGCGACGGCGTCCAGCGCCGGAGGTCCGACGGTGAGTTCTGCGGCGAGTGCGGCGCGGAACGTCTCCAGCGGTCCGGGGACCGGCCGGGAACTCGCCAGCACCAGATCGGCATGGCTGCGCAACAGATCCGCCAGCTGCGGATCCGCGTGCGGCAGCGGCGCGGTGGCATCGGCGGCAGTGAAGGTGATGCTGTCGGCGGGAGCGTCGAATTCGATGTCGGACGTCCCGAATGCCTCGGACAGCGCGGCACGATCGTGCGGCGCCGGATGGCCGAAGGTGACGCGGGTCGGCACGACCGCACGTCCGGTGGCCTCGCGGGCGCGGCGCAGATAGTAGGCCAGCACGTACTCGTTGATCACCGCAGCGACCGCGGGATCGCCCGCGGAGGTGCGGAATCCGACCGTGAGCTCACCGTCGTGGTGCAGGTCGAAGCCCTCCGCCTCGCCGGTCACGAGGCGGTGATAGGGCTGGGCGGCCCGCAGCGCATCGGCCAGGGTGGGGCCGTTGGTGACCAGATAGTCCCAGGTGGTGAGGGTCCCGAGCGGAGCGGCCGCGGCCACCGCGAGCCCGGCACCCGGCCCCGGGCGCGCGGTCGCCACCAGTTCCCACAGCCGCAGCAGCGAACGCAGCGGAATCCGGTTGAGTTCACCCGCGAGCGCATCGGCGCCCGTGCCGTCGACGGCGGCGAGCTGATCGGCCGCGGCGCCCGCGCGTCGGGCCGAGTCCAGGACCAGCCGCGTCAGGTGCGTGGAGGCGGTGTCGGCGATCGGGTTCAGCGGTGCGGAACCGGATGCGCTGTCACTCACGTCTCCTACGGTAGCGATCCGGGCAAACCCGGCAACCGGGGAAGTGAGTGAAGTTACTGCAACTTATCGGAGGTGGGTGGGCTCGCGGCGGGCGGCGGAGTTAGGCTCGCAGGCGTGACTTCCCACTACGATGTCGTCGTTCTCGGTGCTGGTCCCGGCGGTTACGTCGCCGCGATCCGCGCCGCTCAACTCGGCCTGCGAACAGCGATCGTCGAGCAGAAATACTGGGGCGGTGTGTGCCTGAACGTGGGCTGTATCCCGTCCAAGGCCCTGCTGCGCAATGCGGAGCTGGCGCACCTGTTCACCAAGGAAGCGAAGACGTTCGGTATCACCGGCGAGGCGAGCTTCGACTTCGGCGCGGCATTCGACCGCAGCCGCAAGGTGGCCGACGGCCGCGTCAAGGGCGTCCACTTCCTGATGAAGAAGAACAAGATCGACGAGTTCGACGGCAAGGGGACGTTCACCGGCCCGAACTCGCTGTCGGTCGCCCTCACCAAGGGCGGCGAGGAGTCGATCACCTTCGACAACGCCATCATCGCCACCGGAACCGTCACCAAGCTGCTGCCGGGTACCTCGCTGTCGCAGAACGTGGTCACCTACGAGGAGCAGATCCTGACCCGCGATCTGCCGGGTTCGATCCTCGTCGTCGGCGCCGGCGCCATCGGCATGGAGTTCGCCTACGTCCTGAAGAACTACGGCGTGGACGTGCGCATCGTGGAATTCCTCGACCGCGCCCTGCCGAACGAGGACGCCGACGTCTCCAAGGAGATCACCAAGGCGTACAAGAAGCTCGGCGTCACCATCACCACCGGTGCGTCGGTGCAGTCCATCGAGGACAACGGCACCAAGGTCACCGTCTCGATCAAGGACAACAAGTCCGGCGCGGTCGAGACCGTCACCGTCGACAAGGTGCTGCAGGCCGTCGGTTTCGCGCCGCGGGTGGAGGGCTTCGGCCTGGAGAACACCGGCGTGCAGCTGACCGATCGCGGCGCCATCGCCATCGACGACTACATGCGCACCAACGTGCCGCACATCTACGCCATCGGTGACGTCACCGCCAAGCTGCAGTTGGCGCACGTCGCGGAGGCGCAGGGTGTGGTCGCCGCCGAGACCATCGGCGGCGCCGAGACCATGACGCTGGGCGACTACCGGATGATGCCGCGCGCCACCTTCTGCCAGCCGCAGGTCGCCAGCTTCGGTCTCACCGAGCAGCAGGCCCGCGACGAGGGCTACGACGTGAAGGTCGCGAACTTCCCCTTCACCGCCAACGGCAAGGCGCACGGCCTCGGCGACGCCACCGGCTTCGTGAAGCTGATCTCCGACAACAAGTACGGCGAACTGCTCGGCGGCCACCTGATCGGCCCCGACGTCTCCGAACTGCTCCCCGAACTGACCCTGGCCCAGAAATGGGACCTCACGGTCAACGAGCTCGCCCGCAACGTGCACACCCACCCCACGCTGAGCGAGGCCCTGCAGGAGGCCATCCACGGGTTGGCGGGACACATGATCAACTTCTGATCCTGTCGGCGGCGATCCCGGATCGCGGTTACATTCAAGGCGCCCTTCGGTTTTCGGACCGGAGGGCGTTTTGCTGTCTGCTCGTCATAGGCGACCGTTATTCGCGGTGGTAGGCCGCCTGGGCCTCGTGGACCGTGTCCATATTGGTTTCCAGGGTGACGATCAGGGCCTCGAGGTGGTCGGCGACCCGGGCGCCGAGGTCGGTGAGGGTGTATTCGACGCGGGGCGGGATCGACTGCTGGACCTCGCGGTGGATCATGCCGTCGCGCTCCAGGGCCTGCAGGGTTTGCGACAGCATGCGCTCGCTGACGCCGTCGACGCGGCGGCGCAGGGCGCTGAAGCGGAAGGGGCCCTCGCGCAGCGCGACCAGGGCGAGGGTGCCCCAGCGGCTGGCGACGTTCTGCAGCACCGGGCGTGAGGTGCAGTTTCGGGCGAAGACGTCGGCCTCCAGCGTCGGGTCGGAGGCGTCCGCCGCGGTGGTCTGCCGGGTGGTCATGGGTTTGATGCTACTCATTCGTCTGGTAGTAATGGAATATCGTGTACTAACTAATAGTTAGTGCTAGATATTCCGTACGTAACCAGGAGGTAGACATGACCGTCGCCGTCACCGCAGCCAGTGGTCAGCTGGGCCGTCTCGTCGTGGAGGCGCTGCTGCGCCGGGGAGACGGGCCGGTCGTCGCGATCGTCCGGGATCCGTCGAAGGTGGCCGATCTCGCCGACCGCGGCGTCGATGTCCGGCAGGCGTCCTACGACGACGCGGAGGCGCTGGATCGCGCGCTCGCGGGCGTGGATCGGGTGCTGCTCGTCTCCGGCAACGAGTTCGGTGCGCGAGTAGATCAGCACACCAATGTCATTCGCGCCGCCGAGCGGGCGGGGGTGGACCTGCTGGCCTACACCAGCATCCCGCTCGCCACCGAGAACGAGATGATCCTGGCGCAGGAGCACCGCGGCACCGAGGCGGTTCTCACGGAATCCGCTGTGCCGCACGTAATTTTGCGCAACGGCTGGTATTGGGAGAACTACTACGGCGGATTGGCGCCCGCCGTAGCGGGCGGTGTGCTGTACGGCGCTGCGGGCGATGGCCGGGTCGCGGGTGCGGCACGGGCCGACTATGCGGAGGCCGCTGCGGTAGTCCTCGGCACCGAGGGGCACGCCGGGCAGATCTACGAGCTGGGTGGTGATGAGCGCCTGACGTATACGGATCTGGCGCAGGTGATTTCGGAGGTGTCCGGGAAGCCGGTGCGGTATCAGGATCTCCCGCAGCAGGATTACGCCGCGGCCCTGGAAAAGTCCGGGCTGCCCGGCGAATACGCACAGGTGCTCGCGGACGCGGATACCGGCATCGACGCCGGTCTGCTCGACGTGACCAGCGGCGACCTGCAGAAGCTGCTCGGCCGGGCATCGACTCCCGCGGCCGAGGTGTTCCGGGCCGGATTGAACGCCTAGGACCTGTACGGGAACGAGACGGGGCGGATCGATGATCCGCCCCGGGCGCGACTACCGGAGTAGTTGTCGCAGAAAGGAATCGACGTCGTCCGCGGATGCCTCGAGGACTTGCATATGGCCGACTCCCGGGTACCTGCGCAGGTCGAGCCGGACACCGTCGGCGCGCAGCACGGCGGCTTGTTTCGATACGCCGGAGGCGGGCACGTCGATATCGTCCGTACCTTGGAAGATCATCAGCGGGTGGTCGTACCCGGTGGTGGGCACATCGAGGACGGGACGTGCGACCTGCTCGAATTCACCGTCGGACAACGGTTTTCCGAGCATATCGGCCACCTGTACGTGCTCGAGGCGTGCGGTCATGTCATCGGAACACAATCGGTCGCCGTCCGCCACGACCCGCCTGCCCACGGGGGTCAGGTAGTCGGTGGGGTCGAAATTGGGACGCGCGGTGTGCAGGCCGCCGAGAAGATAGCCGAGGGCGGTCTTCATGCGCGCGTCCGGTTCCGGGACGCCGGGGCCGCCGAGCGGCAGCATCCTGTCGACAATGCCGCTGGCGGGGGCGAGCGCTGCCGCGCCGCGGTAGTCCAGTTCCGGCGCGTACGCGGTGGCCACGGACGCGGTGAACAGTGCCGCGTGCCCACCTTGAGAATGTCCGACCGCGACCCACCGAGGTGACAGGGATGCGTCGATCGTGCGGGCGGCCCGGACCATGTCGACCGCCGAATACGCGGCGGCCCGGCCGTCGAGGTACGGGTGGTCGCCGGGTGTGCCCAGGCCGGGGTAGTCCGTCGCGGCGACGGCGTAACCGCGCGCCAGCAAGGTCCCGATGTAGTCGCGATACATCGTGAAGTCGGTCCTGGAGGGCGCGCACGCATCCGCTCGTCCCACCGTGCCGTGCTCCCACGCCACCACGGGCCATCCGCCCGCGGGCGGGCTGCCGTGCGGTACGAACAGCGCTCCGCTCGACAGCGCCGGGCGATCCTGCGAAGTCTGCGTCCAGTACACCGCTCGCTTCGCCGAGGCAGCTCCGGGAATCCACTGGTAGTCGGCCAGATCGGTGGCCGCGGTGACGGATCCCGGCTCGGCAGCCCCGACATGGGTGGCGGTCGCGCCCGCCGCGGCGATCGTCGCGATGCTCACCGCCGCGGCCGCTATCCAATTCCTTGCTTTCATGCGTCCTTTCTTGACACCCTGTCGACGTCCACGCGTCTCGCGTACCCCCACGTATTCTGAGCAAATGTTCAGCAATGATCCCGCTGTGGAAATTACGGACATCGAAACCACGACCGGAAATTCCCCCGTCGACTATGTGCACGGTTACGGCGAGGACGAGGCGGAGCGATTGGTAGAACAAGCTGATTTGCTCGCGGCGATGGTACACGACGGGACGAGATTTACAGCGGGGGCGCGCGTATTGGAAGCCGGGTGCGGTGTGGGCGCGCAGACCGTGCATCTGCTTCGGCGCAGCCCGGAGATTGCGCTCACCGGCCTGGACCGCAGTCGGGCATCCCTGGATATTGCGCGCTCCCGGGTGGCGGCATGCATGCCGGAGGCGAATGTCGAGTGGGTCGGGGGAGACCTGTACGAGCCGCCGTTCGCCGAGGACAGTTTCGATCATGTCTTCGTGTGCTTCGTCCTGGAGCATGTGCGCTCGCCCGCGCGGATACTGCGGTCGCTGCGGCGTGTGCTGCGGCCGGGCGGGAGTATCACCCTTGTCGAGGGTGATCACGGCTTCGACTCGTTCCGCCCGGACAGCGCATATGCCCGCAAGGTGATAGACAGCCTGGTCCGGGTGCAGTCGGACGCCGACGGCGATGCGCTCGTCGGACGCAAGCTCCACGGCCTTCTGGCCGAGTCCGGGTACGCCGATATCGTCACATTTCCGAGGCCGATCCGCGTCGACTCGGACTCCCCGCGGTACGCCAAAGAATTCGCTCGAAATACCCATATACCGATGATCGAAGCGGTACGCGATAAAGCGACAGGTTCCGGATACATCTCGCGCGACGATTGGGATCAGGGAATTTCCGACCTGTATCGGACCGCCTCGGAAGGCGTGTTATCCGTCACTTTCATGAAAGCGACCGCGATAGTATCGACAGCCTAGGACATCTAGGAGTTATCGTGTCTATTTCGATAGAACCATCTCCTGATTGTGCCCACCTGAGCCTGTACCTTCCGTCGCCGGGGGTGGAATTCGAGTCCTGTTGTCATGCCGATGGCTCACTCCAGGATTCATGCCGCCACGAGATCTTGTGGGAACATGCGCCAGCTGTGGATTATCGGCAACTGGCGCAGTACCGCTGGATCGCCGGTCACCAATTGGTATTCTGCGTTTGGCGCTGCCTCGTCGAAGCAATGCACGAATTTCTCGACGTGCCACACTCCCGTCCGGGCAATGCATGCATTATCGCGACGCTATACGACGCGTATTCCCTGCTGCTGTTGTACAGCGGGAGCTGCTCCCCGGACACTTACAACTCGACGATACGTCCGCAGATGATGGCTGCGGACCCCGCATTCAGTGGGCGATGGGCGCCGGACCAGGAAGCTATAGGCCCGCTACTCAAATGCATTCGGAAATCTACCGCCCCCGCCGTGCGGCAGCCGATCACGAAGGCAGTCAAGGAAAATATCAAAATTCATATGGCCGTCGCCGAGCGCCTGGTTCCCGAAGGGAAGTCCCTGTTACGCGAGTCCGGTCTCGACTCCAGCGTCCCGCCGACGGCGACGCAACGCCGCACCTACGACGGCTTCTTCCGCGTCACCCGCACCTCCCTGTGCCACCGGGAGTTCGCCGCACAGCTGCTGGCCAGGCTGTCTCAGGTCCGATCGGACCTGAGACAGCATCCACTACCCGTACCGTGCGCATGGAAGCAGATCGGCAAAACGAGGAACGCGCCCATCGATCGGTTTCACCGGGAAAGCCTATCGACTCTGGACCGCCTGGAAACCTACGTCCGGAATTCATTCCAATACGAACCAGCCGAATAGGGAACGGCCGAACAGACAGCGTTACTCGTTCACCCACTGGACGAGTTGGATGACGATGCCGTTGGGGTCGAGGGTCTGAAAGTAGCGTTCGCCCCACGGTTCGGTTTCGATGGGTGTTGCGATCGGCACCCCTTCGCGTTGGACGCGCTGGTATTCGGTCTCGATGTCGTCGACGACGAAGGCCACGAGGGTGCCCTGGCCTGCGCTACCGGCGATGCGTTCCGGCTTGAAGGTCGACAGGCCCGTGCGCAGGTAGACGATGTTGAACCCGGCGTCGGGGCGGGTCAGCGAGACGAAGCCGTCTTCGGACATCTGCACCTCGAAGCCGAAGTGCTCGGTGAGGAACTTCGCCGATGCCTCCGGGTCGGGCACGTTCAGGGAGAGGGCGGATGCGGTGATCTTCATGGTGCCTCCTGGAGGTCCCGATTAACTCTGTACGTAGTACGCTGTACTTTGTAGACAACTTTCCGGAAGGCTGCATTGTGAGCCTGATCACGCCGATACGATCGGGAACGGAGGTGCGAGGACAGTGCGTGAGCGGGACGGGCGGTCCGAGGTGGGCGACGCGGCGGTACGGCCGCCCGGCAGCGGTCGGCGCGGGCGCGGCGAGCGCAGCAGTGCGGGCGATCCGGCTCGCACTCTGGAACTGCTGTGGCGTGAACCCGCGCGGACCTCCGGGCGTGGCCCGAAGCAGCGCAGCAGTATCGACGAGGTGGTCGCGGCGGCGGTCGACATCGCCGATGCCGAAGGACTCGATGCGTTGACGATGCGGGCGGTCGCGTCTCGGCTGGGGTTGACGCCGATGGCCACCTATACCTACGTGCCGGGCAAGGCCGAGTTGCTGGACCTGATGCTCGACTCCGTCTATCGGCAGATGCCCCGCGCGAACATCGCCGGATTGCCTTGGCGGAAAAGGGTTTCCGCAGTGGCCGCGGAAAACCGCGAGCTGCTCGTGCGTCATCCCTGGGTCGCCTACGTCCCCACCACGCGCCCGCCGCTCGGGCCGGGCGTGGCCGCCAAATACGACCACGAGCTGCGGGCCTTCGACGGGCTCGGCCTCGACGACGTCGAGATGGACGCCGCCCTCACCTACCTGCTCGGATTCGTCACCTCGGTCGCCCGCATCGCGATCGACACCGCGCGCGCCGCAACCGACAGCGGCATATCCGACCGCGAGTGGTGGGAGCGCACGGCACCCGTCCTGGAGCGCGTCTTCGACCCCGACCGCTACCCCCTCGGCGCCCGCGTCGGCTCCGCCGCGGGCCAGGCTCACGACAGCGCCTACTCCGCCGACCACGCGTGGGATTTCGGACTGGCCCGAGTCCTCGACGGCCTGGCCGCCCTGATCGAAAAACCCACCCGCTGAACGACTTCGGCGCATCGAGCGCGCCGCATGCGGGTGTCAGGGGACGAGGGGGCGGACCTGCTCGGCGGCGAAGCGGATGAAGTCGATCGGGTCGGCGTCCGCGGTGGGCTGCAGGATGACCGTGTCGGCGCCGGCGTCGGCGAGGCGCGCTACGGCGTCCGCGACGGCGTGTGCGTCGCCCGCGACACCGACGCCGTCCTCGTCGGCGGCCCCGACTCCGTCGATGGATTCGCGACCCATCCGGAGCATGTCGGCGCGGAGGCGTTCCAGGGCGTCGGGCCCGGTCGCCGTCGAGAGATTGGCCAGCACACGCCCGCTGCCGGAGCGATCGCCCTTCGCGCGGCCCTCGCTCAGCAGCGCGACCGCCCGGCGCAGCGCGGCGGCGGAGGTGCCCGCGGTGAGGATGGCTCCGTCGGCGATCTCGCCGACCAGGCGCAGCGTGCGGGGACCTGTTGCGGCCGAGATGATGTCGGGCGCCTGCGCCGGGGGCCAGTCGAGCGCGACGTCGTCGAGCCGGACATAGCGGCCGTCCGTGGTCAGCCGCTCACCGGCGAGCAGGCCGCGCAGGGCGTCGACGTACTCGCGGAGGAGGGTGACCGGGGATTCGGCCCGCGCGCCGATCTGCCCCATCCAGTCCTGCACGCCGTGGCCGACACACCAGACGCCGCGGCCTGGGAAGAGGCGTTCCAGCGTGGCGATCTCCATGGCCGTGGCGGCCACGGTGCGCAGCGGGACCGGCAGTACGCCGATTCCGACGCGCAGCCGCTCGGTGCTCGCGAGCGCCGTGGCGGTCGTGGCGATTCCGCCCCCGAGGAAGCAGTCCTCCCACAACCACAGCTCCTCGAGGCCGGACTGTTCGGCCACGTGCGCCACCTCGCGCAGTCGCTCCGGTGGAACCTGTGGAAGAGATACCGCGCCCAGGATCGTCATACAGTGATCGGTACCAGACGGCACCGACAACATCGATCGGATTTCGCTCCCTCGAACGACGCGACGCTGTCGGGGCGAGGCGATCCCACCGGCGCCGCGCTAGTGGTCGGTTTGCACGCGCAAGGTGGTGATGGTGCTGGCCAGGCCCTCGTACTGGTTGACCAGCAGCACGATTTCGATGAGCCGGCGTTCGTCGTAGTGATCGGCGAGGGCCGACCAGGTGATGTCGTCGATATCGCGGGCCCGCACCAGTTGGTCGACGGCCGACAGCAGGGCCCGCTCCTTGGCGGGCCAGCCGGGCGCGTCCGGTCCGGTGCGCAGGCGGTCCAGGATCTCGCGGGTGACGCCGGCCCGCTTGCCCAGGCGGACGTGATGATCTGTCTCGTATTCGCATTGGCGCAGATGCGCCACCCGCAGGATGACCAGTTCGGTCTCGTAGCGCGGCAGTTTCCCGCCGGGCATCAGCCGCCCGGAGTAGTGCAGCCAGCCGCGGAACAGCCCGCCGGTGCGGCCGAGGGTGCTGAACAGATGTGCGTCGGCCGTACCCGCCGCGCGTGAAATCACCTGCCATACAACCCAATTGACGGGCCCCAATTCACGCAGGCGGCCCGGTTCGATGCGTGGCTTCGTCGACACCATGCCTCACGCTAACAGCCTGCTCGGGCCGGTACCAGACATTGTGAACAACAATGTTCGCCGACAGGGTGGCTAGAACGACGCGGTCTACTCGGCAAGCAGTTTCAGCACGACAGGGCGGGACATCGTGCCGGCGACCCGCCGGGCGAGTTCGTTGGCGCCCGCGCCTTCCGCGTGCGCGCCACGCAGCGCTTCGGCCAGTTCGGCGCGCGCGGCGTCGGCCTCGGCCTGCGCGGCGCGCAGACGCGCAGCGGCCTCGCCGACCACATCGCGGGTCGCCGCAGTGGAAGGCGCGGCCGCTTCGCGCGTTGTCGGAGTGCGGTCGCCCGCATCGCCGCTCGGAATGGATTCGGGCGCATTGCTGCTCGGGGTGAGTTCGCGTGCGGTGCCGGTCCGGCGGAGCTCGGCAGGGTTGGTTGTCGGAACGGGCTCGGCGGCGTCGGCGGTCGAAGCGGATTCGGTTGTGGTGGTGATCAATGGATTGACCGGTGCTTCGCGGCGCATCGCGGCGCGGGCGAACTCCTGCAGAAACTCCTGCGTCGCCGCGGTGTCATCGGCCGCGGGGCCGAGCAGCAGCCGGGTGGTCTGCGGTACCGCGTGGGTCCAGGCGGCCAGGCCGCACAGTGCCAGCAGGACCCGGCCCGCCGCGCGTTCGTCCACGCCGAATTGCTCTTGGGCGCGGGCGAATTTGCGTGCGTACAGCTCGTCTCGACGGCCGTCGACATCGTGCGCGTCGGCACCGCGGTGCAGCGCCTCCCACAGCAGCAGTCGCAGCAGTTGGGGATTGTCGCGGTGGTAGCGGAACAGCTTGCCCACGTAGTCGCCGGGCTCGGTATCGGCCAGCGGCTGCACGACATCGGTGAACTCGTCCAGCGACTCGATGAGGATGACGTCGAACAGCTTGTCCTTGCTGCCGAACAGCCCGTAGATGCGTTCCTTGTTCACCCCGGCGGCCTCGGCGATGCGATCGACGCGCGCGCCGGCCAGGCCGTATTCGGCGAACTCGTCGCGGGCGGCGCGCAGCAGCGCCTGCCTGGTCGCGTCGCTGCGCTTGGTCGGAGCGGTCATGGGAAGAACTTTACCAGCCTCCAACCAACTATTCGGTTGACGTTCGAGTGAAATGGGCTTACCTTCGTCGCCATGGCAACAACCACCGTCACGAATCGGGCCGACACACCGGCCGTCTCGCGCTCCGCGGGCGCGTCACCCCGCGCCCACACGGGGCGCACCCTCCCGGTATTCGTGTTGTCCGCCCTGCTCGCCACCGGTCAGATGTACGTGCCGATCCCCATGTTCACGGCCATGCAGTCGGACTGGCAGGTGGGTGCGAGCGTGATGACCTGGATCATCAGCGCCTTCGCCTTCGGCTATGCGGGCGGCTTCGTCCTGTTCGGCCCGCTGTCCGACCGGTTCGGTCACCGCCGGGTGCTGGTGACCGGGATGATGATCGCCGCGGTGGTCACACTGTTGACCGGGTTGGCCTTCTCGGCCCCGGTGGCGATCGGCCTGCGCATCGTGCAGGGACTGATCGTCGGATCGATTCCGCCCGCGATCATGGCCTACGTCGGTACCCGGATCGCCCCCGCGCACCGACCCGTGGCGACCATGTCGGTCTCCACCTCGTTCCTCGCCGCGACCGTCGTGGCGCAGATCGCCGCACAGACGATGGTGGCCTCGTTCCCGTGGCGCGCGGTGTTCGTGGCCTCGGCCGTGGCCTTCGTGGTGCTGGCGGCGCTGCTGCGGGCGGTCATGCTCGCCGACGCCCCGACGGGCGCGGATCAGCCACTGCGGCACAGCTATTCGGCGATCCCCGCGGTGCTGCGGATCCGGCCGCTGCTGCCGATGCTGGTGGCCGGTGCGCTGGCGATGGCGGTCATGGTCGGGATCTACACCGGGATCGAGCTCACGGGTCTGGTCCACGGTTCCGGGGAACTGCTGACGCTGCGCGCCGGTGCGCTGCCGGTGATGGCGTTGCTGCCGGTGCTGGCGGTGCCGCTGGCGCGGTTGTCCAAACCGGGGCAGATCGTGCTCGGCGTGCTGATCGCGGCGACCGCGATGGTGCTCGCTGCCTTCGCGGGCAGCCATCTCGCGCTGCTGACGGTGCTGCTCGCCGTGCTGGTGGGCGGTCTCGGGACGATCGCCCCCGCGGTGCTGCAGAGCGCCGGTGAACTCGGCGGCGAGGCCCGCGCCGCCGCCATGTCGGTCGCGATGTTCAGCTTCTACGTGGGCGCCACCGTCGGCCCGCTGGTCGCGGCAGCCGCTGCCCCGCACGGGTTTCCGATGCTCGCGTGGTCGCTGGCCGCACTGCTCGTGACGGCCTTCGCCCTGACCCTGGTCGGCATGCGCCTGCAACGGGCACAGGCGGCCCGGTAGTGCCGAATCGGTGGCAGTGCGACCACGCCGAATACCTCGCGTCCCGCGCCGCCACCCGCGGGGACCTGGTGGCGCGAGGCTGCGGCGGCCACGGCATGTCGGTGACACCCGATGTCAATCCCGCAGAGCCTGGCCGAGTTTGGTGAGTTCGAGGGCCCTGCGAGCGCGGGCCAGCACGTTGGCCCGGGAACGCAGGATGTGGGTGAGCAAGGTGTCCAGCGCACGGTCCAGGTCGCCGGTGAGGATGTGTTCGGCGATCGCGATGTGTTCGGCGGTCATTGCCGCGATCCGGTCCGGGGTCGGCATGTCCAGCGAGCGGATCGGTCGGATCTTGGCGTGCACGGTGATCAGGGCGTCGGCCAGTGCCGAATTTCCCGCCGCCGTCAGCAGAGTGGCGTGGAACTGCTCGTCCGCGGCGACGAGTCCGGGCCCCGCCTCGGGCGGGTTGTCGCGCAGGCGGCGCCAGTGGTCGAGTTCCCGTCGAACTGCCAGTTGATCGTGCGATGTCGTACCCGACCGGGCGACAGCGATGATCGCCGGATCGGCCGTCGTCTCCGGCACCGCCGTCGCATCGGCCCCGAGAGTCGCGGCCTCGACTTCGAGGGCGGACGGTGATCCGAACCGACTGCCGCCGAACGTCTCCGGTGCGGTCGTGTCTCCGGTGCGGTCGATATCCCCATGCGCCCGGCTGTCCCGCAGAACGGCGGATCGGACGCGCTGAATTCCGCGCGTCTCCAGAACGATTCGCAATTCGTACAGGTCACCCAGTTCATCGAGGCGCGGCCGATACGGATACAGCCCGTTGTCGCGGCGTTCCACCAGGCCGTCGGACAGCAAGCGGGCCAGCGCCTCCCGCACGGGTGTCCGCGAGACCCGGTACGCCTCGGCGAGGCGTTCCTCGCCCAGACGCACGGTGGGGTCGAGCGCGCCTGCCGCCAGGTCCCGGCACAGCGAGCGGTAGACCCGCTCTCCCAACGAGATACGCCCCCTGCGCGCCATCTCGTCCGTCCCGTCAGATGGCCATCGCCGCGCGGACGGACGCTTCGGCGCCCGCCCCGCCCGCGCCCGAGGAGGCGATCCGGCCCGATTGCAGCACGTAGTAGCGCCCGGCGGCCTCCAGCGCGAAGCCGATGTGCTGCTCCACCAGCAGCACGCTCAGACCACCGCGGCGCGTGAGTTCCATGACCGTGCGCTCGATTTCGGCGACCACCGACGGCTGGATGCCCTCCGTCGGCTCGTCGAGGATCAGCAGCTTGGGCTCCGTGACGAGAGCCCGCGCGATGGCCAGCTGCTGACGCTGACCCCCGGACAGCAGTCCGGCCTTGCGGTCGAGTAGTTCGCGCAGCGCCGGAAACAGGTCCAGCGCTTCATCGATCAGCGTCTTGCCTCGCTTGCGCCCGTCGGCGACGACCTGCAGATTCTCCGCGGCCGTCAGCTGGGGAAAGCACTGCTGTCCCTGCGGAACATAGGCCATCCCGCGCCGCACCCGCCGCGACGGTGAGAGCTTCGTGACCGTCTCGCCGTCGAAGCGGATCTGCCCGGATCGGACCGGCAGCAGCCCGACGGCGGCCCGCAGCAGGGTCGTCTTGCCGGCGCCGTTATGACCCATGACGGCGGCGACGCCCTCGTCCGGAACGGTCAGAGA
Organism: Nocardia mexicana NBRC 108244; assembly: GCF_001613165.1. Classification (GTDB taxonomy): domain Bacteria; phylum Actinomycetota; class Actinomycetes; order Mycobacteriales; family Mycobacteriaceae; genus Nocardia; species Nocardia mexicana. The sequence continues at coordinate 75,299 of NZ_BDBV01000065.1, read as the reverse complement.
TACCCCGCGCACGACCTCGGTGCGGCCGTAACCGGCATGGACGTCAACGAGTTCCAGCATCGGCTGCCTCCTCGCCGTAGGTTGCGGCGGCGGCCGCGGTTCCCAGATAGACCTCCTGGACCTTCGGGTCGGCCTGCACCTGCTCGACCGTGCCCTCGCTGAGCACCCGGCCACCGGCGAGCACGGTCACGGAGGTCGCGAACGCTCGCATGAAATCCATATCGTGCTCGACGACGATGACGACACGATCGGACCCGATGCGCCGCAGCAGGTTTCCCGTTTCGTCGCGCTCCTCTGCGCTCATCCCGGCCACCGGTTCGTCGAGCAGCAGAACCGAGGCGTTCTGCACGAGCAGCATGCCGATCTCGAGCCATTGCTTCTGCCCGTGCGCGAGCACTCCGGCCGGCTGATCGCGCAACTCGGTCAAACCCGTGGTCTCCAAGGCGGATTCGATGATCGGCAGCACCTCTCGCCGCCGCCGCAGCAGGGTGAGCGGCGAGCGCCCGGAGCCCGCGGCGATATCGAGATTCTGCAGCACGGTGAGCTGTTGGAAGACGCTGGCGGTCTGAAAGGTGCGGCCGATGCCCAGCCGGGCGATCCGGTGAACCTTGCGGCCCAGCAGTTCCACGCCGGACTTCTGCGCCGAGCCGGTCGCGGGGACCAGGCCCGTGATCGCGTCGATCAGCGTGGTCTTGCCCGCGCCGTTGGGGCCGATCAGAAATCGGAGATCACCCTGCAGCACCGTCAGATCCACGTCCGACACCGCTTTGAATCCGTCGAAATCGACCGAGAGACCCATGATCTCGAGGTACTCGCTGTCCATTCCCCCGGTGCCGCCGAACTTCGGACCGGGGCTCGGTGCGCCCGCCGTGGTCGCGGCAGGCACCGATTCCGATTCGGCTCGGGCGACCGTCTCCTCCGGATGATTGCCGGTCATCGTGCCTCAACCTTTTTCTCTTCCACGGTGTCTCCCACCTCGGCCGGTGCCGGCGCCTCCGCCGTGGCCGGTCGCCGGAACCGCTCGGCCAATTCCCTTGCCATCGGCCATATTCCGGCCAGCCCGGCCGGGATGAATCCGACCACCACGATGAACAGCACGCCCTGCAGATAGGTCCACCCGGACGGGAAGTGCTCGGAGAACGTGGTTTGCGCCCATGCCACGCCGATCGCGCCGAGTACCGGCCCGAGCAGCGTGGTGCGGCCACCTATCGCGACGCCGATGAGGAAGACGATCGACGGCACGACGCCGATATCGGCCGGGGAGATGATGCCGACGATCGGAGTGAACAGCGCACCGGCGATGCCGGCGAAGAAGGCCGCCACCACGTACGCGACGATCTTGATATTGGCGGGATCGTAGCCGAGGAAGCGCACGCGTTCCTCCTGGTCACGCACCGCCACCAGCAACTCCCCGTATCGGCTGTGCATCAGCTGCCGCGCCACGGCGACGACCAGCAGCAGCGCGGCGGCCGCGATGAAGAACAGCATCCGCCGGTTCACCGGATCGTCGAGCCGGAAGCCGAAGAAGGCGCGGAAGTCGCTGAGCCCGGTGAAGCCGCCGATGGTCTGCTGTCCCGTGAGCAGGATGGCCAGCGCGGCGGTCAGCGCCTGCGACAGGATCGCGAAGTAGGCGCCCTTGACCCGTCGCTTGAAGACCCCGAACCCGAGCGCCGCGGCGAGCAGGGCGGGCAGCAGCAGAATGGCCAGGATCGCCACCGGAGCGGATGCGAAAGGCAGCCAGTACGAAGGTAATTCGGAGATCCCGGCGATCTGCATGAACTCCGGGACGTCCTGTTTCAGCCGTGCGGCGTCGGCCAGCTGCATATGCATCGCCATGATGTAGGCGCCGATTCCGAAGAACACGCCCTGGCCGAGGGTGAGCATTCCGCCTCGGCCCCAGGCCAATCCGATGCCGACCGCCACGATGGCGAAGCACAGGAACTTCGCCAGCAGGCCGAGCCGGAAATCGCTCAGGACGGCGGGGGCCACCGCGAACAGCAGCACGGCGGCGAGCGCGAAGCCGACCGGTGTGCGCAGCGCCGGACGCTGCAGGAGGCCGCTCATGCCAGGCTCCTCGTCCGGACCGTGAACAGCCCCTGCGGCCGCACCTGCAGGAAGACCACGATCAGCACGAACACGATCACCTTCGCCACGGATGCGGTGGTGGAGTACTCGATGAACGAATTCAGCAGTCCCAGTGCGAAAGCCGCCAGCACGGTGCCCTTGATCTGACCGAGCCCGCCGATCACGACGACCAGGAACGCGTCGACGAGATAGCTCTGTCCGATGGTCGGACTGGTCGATCCGATCAGCGTGAGCGCGACACCGGCCACGGCGGCCAGACCCGATCCGATGAAGAATGTGCCGACGTCGGTCGAACGGCTGGACACGCCACTGGTTTCGGCGAGGTCGCGGTTCTGCACGACGGCCCGGATGCGCCGCCCCAGCGGAGTCGTCTTCAGTGCGGCGGCCAGCACGACCACCGCGACGACGGCGAGCACCAGGATGAAGATGCGGGTCTTGGGCACCACGGTCCCGGCGATGGTGAGGCCGCCGGACAACCATTCGGGAACGACCACGTTCTTGGCCGGTGCGCCGAATATGTTGCGCGCCAATTGTTGCAGGATCAGTCCGACGCCGAAGGTCACCAGCAGGGTGTCCAGGGGTCGCTCGTACATCCAGCGGATCAGGCCCGCTTCCAGGGCGGCGCCCAGCAGGCCGCCGACCAGGAATCCCGCGAACAGCGACACGACGAGTGCCACACCCGTCGCGTGCACGACCTGCTGCACGACAAAGGTCGTGTAGCAGCCCGCCATGATGAATTCGCCGTGCGCCATATTGATCACGCCCATCTGACCGAAGGTCAACGACAGGCCCAGCGCCGCCAGCAGCAGAATGGATCCCAGGCTCAGGCCGGTGAACAGCTGGCCGATCGCCACTTCCATAGGGATTACCTCGATTTCGCTCGATCAGCCGGTGTGGTCCCGTCCGCCCGATACGCGGACGGGACCACACCGCCCCTCATCGATGGCCGTCTGCTACTTCAGGCCCTTGGCCCACTCGTAGGACTTCAGGTACGGGTCCGGCGCAATGGGCTTGCCGGAGTCCCACACTGTGTAGATCAGGCCGTCCGGGCGGATCTCGCCGATCCGCGCGGTCTTGGTGATGTGGTGGTTGGATCCGTCGACGGTCACGGTGCCCTCGGGAGCGTCGAAGCTGACGCCGTCGGCGGCGTTCTGCACATCGGTCACCGCGAACGACTTCGCCTTCTCGACCATGTTCTTCCACAGGAATATCGAGGTGTAGGCGGCCTCCATCGGATCGGAGGTGGGTTTGGCGGCGCCGAATACCGACTTGTAGGCGTCGACGAACGCCTTGTTCTGCGGGCTGTCGACTGTCTGGTAATAGTTCCAGGCGGTCAGCTGACCGGCGATGTTCTGCGGGCCGATGCCGGTGACCTCCTCCTCGGCGATAGATACCGAAACCACCGGCATGTCAGCGGCTTTGAGGCCCGCATTGGCGTATTCGCGGAAGAATGCCACGTTGGAGTCGCCGTTGAGGGTGTTGAATACCGCGCCCGCCTTGGCATTTCGCACCTTGTTGACGATTGTGGAGAAATCGGTGGAGCCCAGTGGCGCGTAGTCCTCGCCCTTGATCTCGATCCCGTTCGCCGCCGCGTAGGCCTTGATCTCGCGGTTGGCGGTCTGCGGGAACACGTAGTCGCTGCCGACCAGATACAGCGACTTGACGCCCTTCTGCTTCAAATAGTCCAGGGCGGGCAGGATCTGCTGATTGGTGGTGGCGCCCGTGTAGAAGATGTTCTTGCTGTCCTCCAGGCCCTCGTACTGCACCGGGTAGAACAGCAGCGAGTTCAGCGCCTCGAACTTGGGCTTCATCGCCTTGCGGCTGGCCGAGGTCCAGCCGCCGAAAACCGCTGCGACACAGTCGGAGCTGATCAGTTTCTCGGCCTTCTCGGCGAAGGTCTTCGGGTCCGACGCACCGTCCTCGGGCACTATCTGGATCTGCTTGCCCAGCACCCCGCCCGCGGCATTGACCTGGTCGACCGCCAGCTTGGTGGAGTTGGCGACGGTGACCTCGCTGATGGCCATAGTCCCGGTCAGCGAGTGCAGGGATCCGATCTTGATCGTGTCCTTGGAGGTGTCGACGCACGACGTTGCGGCCGAGCCGGTTTCGGCGTCGTCGCGGGCACCGCAGGCGGTCAGCAGCAGGGCCGACAGCGCGACTGCGGTCGGTGCGGCCACGATCCTGACCAGGCGGCGGGAGCGGTGACGACGAGTGTCACGAGAATCTGACATGGGCGGAACCCTTCTTACTTCATCAAGAGTGCGGCGACACCCGCGTTGTATACAGCGGCTGTATCCGTGCGCCGAAGAGTAAGTGGGAAGTGTTGCGCCCGAATATTTCCCGGTGACAACCGTGTTGCCGACGTTTCGGGAATGTGAATTTTGTCCGTTTCTAGATCAACTTCGCCCGGACTCGAATTATCGCAACACGTACGGCGAGATCGAGCTGCGATGCTCGCTGATATCGAGTGACTTGCCCAGCGGCGGGAAGGCCCGCTGTGGGCAGTTCGTGCGCTCGCAGACGCGGCAGCCCGCACCGATCGGGGTGGCCTGGGGATCGTTGAGATCCAGGCCGTCGGCGTAGACGACCCGGCCCGCGTGCCGCAGCTCGCAGCCGAGCCCGATGGCGAAGGTCTTGCTGGGCTCGCCGTAGCGGGTGGCCCGTCGCTCCACGGTGCGGGCGATCCACAGATACTTGCGGCCGTCGGGCATCTGGGCGATCTGGGTCATGATCCGCCCCGGATAGGCGAAGGTCTCGTACACGTTCCACAGCGGGCACGTGCCGCCGCTGGAGGAGAAGTGAAAACCGGTGGCGGACTGCCGTTTCGACATGTTTCCCGCGCGGTCGACGCGCACGAACGAGAACGGCACCCCGCGCAGCTTCGGCCGCTGCAGCGTCGAAAGCCGGTGGCACACGGTCTCGTAACTCTGGGTGAAGAAGGCCGACAGCCGCTCGATGTCGTACCGGAAGTTCTCGGCGACCTCGTGGAAATACGAATAGGGCAGCACCAGGGCGGCGGCAAAGTAGTTGGCCAGCCCGAGCTGTGCCAGCGTGCGAGAGTCGTCGGAGGCGAAATTGCCCTCCTCGACCAGCTTTTCGATCAGATCGCCGCATTCCAGATAACCCAGCTCGGCGGCGAGCTTGAACACCCGCTGGCCGCCCGACAGGTGCGGGGCGATCTCGAGCCGCCGGGCCTCGGTGTCGAATCGGTGCAGTACGCCCTCGCCGAGATCGATGCGCTCGACGATCTGCACACCGTGCGCGGTGGTGAGCCGACGGGCGATCTCGCGCTTGAGGTCGCCGCCGTGGAAACGCATCCGGGTGGCGAGTTCCTCTGCGGCGGTATCCAATTCGTGAATGTAGTTCTGCCGCTGATAGAAGAAGTCGCGCACCTCCTCGTGCGGGCGGGAGATGGCCCCGGAGCCGCTGCCGTCGGAGAAGCGGTCCTCGGTGGCGGCGGCCAGCTGGGCGGTGGTGTTGCGGAAGCGGCGGTGCATGTTGACCATCGCGCGGGCCAGGCTCGGATGCGCGGAGACCATATCGGCGATCTCCTGGGCGTCGGCCTCGATGCCGAGTTCCTGGTCCATCACCACTTCCTGCAGCTCGGCGATGAGCCGGGTGTCGTCCTGGGAGGAGAAGAAACCGGCGTCGACCCCGAACACCTCGCTGATGCGCAGCAGCACCGGTACGGTGAGCGGGCGCACATCGTGTTCGATCTGATTGAGGTAGCTCGCCGAGATCTCCAGCTTCTTGGCGAGCGAGACCTGGCTCAGCCCTCGTTCGGTGCGCAGCTGACGAAGCCGCGCCCCGACGTAAGTCTTGGCCATATGTCCAGTTTATGGCCGGTTTCGCAGGTCTGCAAACCTCTGATTAGCAAAACGTGCGAGCGATGTGTCACACCCCCGCGCTACCGTCGAACCCGTGCTGTTGTCGCAAGTCGTTGCGGCGTCGCAGGCCGTGCGGGCGACGTCGTCACGCAAGACCAAGATCGCCACGCTGGCCGAACTGCTGGGCTACGCCGGGCCGGACGAGCTCGCGCAGGTCGTGGCGTGGGTATCGGGGGATTTACTGCAGGGCCGGATCGGCACGGGTTGGCGCACGCTGGTCGCCATCGCGGTCGATCCCGCCGCCGAGCCGAGCCTGACCGTTCCGGCCGTGGACGCGGCGCTGAGCGAGCTGGCGGGTACCGGCGGGTCCGGTTCGGCGGCGCGGAGGCAGGAACTGCTGGAGGGTCTGCTGTCCGCGGCCACCGCCGAGGAGCGTGACTTCCTCGTGCGGCTGCTGACCGGCGAGCTGCGCCAGGGCGCCCTGACCGCGATCGTGGCCGAGGCGGTCGCGGTGGCGGCCGAGGTGCCTGTCGATCTGGTCCGTCGTGCGCATATGCTCTCCGGCCGCCTGCCGGTGACGGCCGCGGCGGCGATGACCGGCGGCGCACCGGCGCTGGCGGGGTTCCGGTTGGAGGTGGGCAGGCCGATTCAGCCCATGCTCGCCTCCCCGGGCGCCACGCTCGAAGAGGCCTTCACCGAATTCGGCGGCGATGTGAGCGTGGAGCACAAGCTGGACGGCGCGCGAATTCAGGTGCACCGCAAGGGGTCGCGCGTCTGGGTTTTCACGCGGACACTGCGCGACATCACGGGCAACGTGCCGGAGCTGGTGGAGCTCGTCACCGGGCTGGACTGCGAGAGCGTGGTCCTCGACGGGGAGACGCTGGCCCTCACGGATGCGGGGCGGCCGCGCCCGTTCCAGGAGACGATGAGCCGCTTCGCGATCACCCCCGACGCCGTTCGGCCCGGGGCGGATCCGGCGGTCAGCGAGGCCGCCGCGCTCGGCCAGGCCGTCCCCGCGGCGTCATCGACCCGCGAACTGCTGCTGCACCCGTACTTCTTCGACTGCCTGCATCTGGACGGCGCCGATCTGCTGGACGCGCCGCTCTCCGAGCGCCGTGCGGCGCTGGCGAAAGTAGCCGCCGCACACAGCATCCCGTCGCTGACCCATCCCGATGCCGAAGCGGCGGCGGCGTATTTCGACGGCGCGCTGGCCGCCGGGCACGAGGGCGTCGTGGTCAAGTCCCTGTCCGCGCCCTACGCCGCCGGGCGCCGGGGCAGGGCCTGGCAGAAGATCAAACCCACCCACACCCTGGATCTGCTCGTGCTCGGCGCCGAATGGGGTTACGGCCGCCGCACCGGCTACCTGTCGAACCTGCATCTGGGCGCGCGCGATCCCGACGGCGGCGATCCGGTGATGGTCGGCAAGACCTTCAAGGGCCTCACCGATGCGCTGCTGCGGTGGCAGACCTCGGAATTCCCCCGCCACGAGCGGGCGCGTGACGAGCACACCGTGTACCTGCGGCCGGAGCTGGTGGTCGAGATCGCGCTCGACGGGGTCCAGGTCAGCCCGCGCTATCCGGGCGGCGTCGCGCTGCGCTTCGCGCGGGTGGTCCGCTACCGGCCCGACAAGGAACCCGCCGAGGCCGACACCATCGATGCCGTCCGCGCGCTGCTGCCGGGGTCGGAGGCTGGACGGTCGGATCCGGCCGCTGCCGAGTGAAATGGTCGGCCCTGCGCACTCCTCATTCGACGGGTGCCGTCGGCGTGGGCCACGGCTCCGGATGTGAGCAGGCGCAGGGGTTGCGTTCCTCCACCGTGCTGAGGAGGAAGATAGCGATGGCCGCGACGACGATGATGACCACACCGATCGCCGCCCAGAGCCATCTTCGTATCCGCGATCGGGTCCCCCGCTGATTTCTCATGTAGTCCACTGTCCGGCTCGGCCCGTCGGCGAAGCCAGCGTGGAACTACTCGAGGCAGGAATGCCTGTGCATCAGCTCGGCATCTCGGTAGGCGGCACGCCGATCTCGAGATCAAGAACCAACCGGTAGGCATGCAAAGCTGATCGGGTGTGCCGCCTGGCGGTGGTGGAGCTGGGCGCACGCGGGCTGGTCGAGGAACGAACGGACAACCTGGCGGATGCGCTGCGGCGCGCTGGCACATCGGGGAGTGATCGGGACTTGGCAGGTAGGCAGCGGGTGGTCGCCCGGATGTGGACGGCGGCGGCCGTGACGGCGGTATCGGTACTGACTCCGGTCGTATTCGATACTGGCCGGTCGGTCGCGCGCGCCGACCTCCTGGAGAATCTGGTCAACCCGCCGCACGAACTCGCGTCCATCCTCCCGACCCCGCTGGACGACAAGTTCTACACACCGACTTCGGGGTTCGAAAAGAGCCGTCCGGGAACAGTTCTCGCGTCGCGCACGGTCCGGAACTGGTTTCCGACCCCGACGCGATCCACCGAACTGCTGCTCCGGTCCACCGATACCAAGGGCAGGCCGGTGCCGGTGACCGCGACGCTGCTGATGCCCCGGTCGCCGTGGCAGGGTGCCGGGCCCAGGCCGCTGATCTCCTACAACATTCCCATCTCCTCGCTCGGAAACAGCTGTACCCCTTCGCATCAGCTCAAGGAGGGCGTCCAGGCCGATCAGCTGTCGATCGGGCTGCTGCTCGCGCGCAACTACGCCGTGATCGTGCCCGACCATCAGGGGCCGCGGCAGGCGTACGCGGCCGGGCGGATGGGCGGTCATGCGGTCCTGGACGCGATACGAGCCGCGGTGCACCTCGGTATTCCTGCGCTGCAACCGAATTCGCCGATCGTGGTGTCGGGGTACTCCGGCGGCGCCGTGGCGACCGGTTGGGCGGCACAGCTGGCGTCCGAATACGCGCCGGAACTGAATCTGGCGGGCGCCCTGATCGGCGGCGTGCCCGCCGACTACGAGATGTTGCTGCGCACCATGAATGGCACCAACATCGCATCCGGGATATTCCTGGCGGCGACCCTCGGGCTCGCCAGGGAGTATCCCGAGCTGCTCTCGCTGCTCAACGACGACGGGTGGCGGTTGGCGCACGCATTCCGCGATATCTGCGTCGGCGGCGAGGCGGTGCTCGGCGTGGTCGCCTCGCTGAAGGTCGAGCAGCTCACCGACGTGCCCGATCCGAGTTCCCATCCGATGGTGCGAAAGATACTGGCGGACAACCGGCTCGGCGGGATCGCCCCGAAGGCGCCCACGTTGATCTACCACGGTGTCCACGAGTTCTGGATTCCCTTCGAGCAGGCCCAGAATCTGCATGCCGACTGGTGTCGGTCGGCAGCCCGCACGCGGCTCGACCCGCTACCCGGCGAGCACTTCACCGTCGGAGCCCTGGCCATCCCCGCCACCGGCGCATGGGTGGACGGCATGTTCGCCGGACAACTGGTCCCCCCGGGCTGCACCGAAGCGGGCCGCTGACCCTGCCAACCCACTCGGCACGAACTCCTACTTCATCCCGGCACCGAACCCCTAATTTGTTCCCGGCATGCTTTTGGCCGGGATTATCAGTCAGTTCTCAGCCGACGTTGCGGTTGCCGCCAAGGTTGCTGGGCAGACTCGGTGTTGACGGGGGACCGGCCATTATCCCGCTGCCGGCGGCGCTGAAGCTCGCGCCGCCGGCGGCAATTCTTCCGGGGTCAGTGGTCGTAGGAGTGGTGTCCGCTGAGGTTGGGTAGGCGGCACAGGCCGGCGGAGATCTCCGCGGCGAGATCGTCGTACGCGGCCGCCAGCTCCGACAGCCGCCGCGAGGCGTCGCGAACCATCCATTCGGGCGCGTCGGCCAGCGTGAAGTAGGACAGCGCGGAGAACTGGGCCAGCCGATCGATCACCGTGCCGACCGTCTCGGTGTGTAGGCGCACGCCGCCGCGTGCGCGCGGTAATTCCGTTGCGACCCAATGGTCTATGTCGTGCACCAGCTGGGCGCGATCTCTATCGATGCCGTGTGCGGCGGTCGGCGTCACGGCGAGCCGCTGCTCGTGCAGCTCGGCCAGCCGGCAGGCACAGCGCAGCACGAAGTGATCCTCGGCTGCGGTCCCGCGGCATGCCTCCAGGAGGCTGTGTTTGGGTGGGAGCGATTCCACGGCGCCATCTTGCACGCCGAATGTTTCCGATCAGCAACAACATTCGATGCCAGCCCGTGATCTTGTTCGCGGTACGGCGTCGACCGGCCCCCTGCCGCGCACGTCAGTTCCATTTTCCGCCGCACCACCCGAAAGCCGGTCGCGGCACGGACTTTTCGCTCGAGCGTGGCAGAAATCTCCGTCGTCATCCTGCCGCTGTGGCTACTGGGCGCCAATCGCCCGCTGATGCTCGTTCCGTCCGCAGGCCGAGGCGATCGGCGGTCCGGGGACGGCTGAACGGTTGCCTGTCGGTTGCGACACGATCGGATGTGGGGTTCGGTTGCTGCCGCGGCGGTTACGGTGGTCGCAGGCGATTCGGCCGATCATCCGGCGGTGAGGGGATCTGGTTGCTGCATCTGCGTGTGATCTGCCCCGGCGAGACGACGCCGGTGGTGCTCGCGCTGCTGGCGGCCGAGCGCGGTGCCACGCACGTGACCGTGACGCGGGGAGTGGCAGTCGAGCCCGCCGGCGACCTCGTCGAGGTCGACGTGGTGCGATCGGCGGCCGACCAGGTGCTCGACGGGCTGACCGCATTCGAGCTGCCGCACCGGGGAGCGATCACGTTCGAACCGGTCGATTCGATGCTGTCGGACGCCGGGCGGGACGCGGTCGACCGGGTCCGCGGCGGTCGCACCGACACCGTCGTGTGGCAGCAACTCGTGCCACAGGCGCGCCGCGATGCCGAGGCCAATCCGACCTTCTTCGCGTTCCTCACCATCGCCGTGCTGCTGGCCGCGGTGGGTGTGGCGACGGCGTCCCCGCTGACCATCGTGGGGGCGATGGTGGTCGGCCCCGAGTTCGGGCCGCTGTCGGCGCTGGCGATCGGACTCAACCGCCGCGACCGCGACCTGGTCCGCCGGGCGACAGGCGTACTCGCGCTGGCGTTTCCGGTGGCGATGCTGGTGACCGCGGCCGCGACCCTGCTCTGGCGGCACCTGGGCTGGATATCCACCGATGATGTCGACAACGCCCGAAGCTTCGACTTCATTTACGAGGTCGGCCCGTTCTCCCTGGTGGTTGCCCTGCTGGCGGGCGCGGCGGGCATGCTCGCGGTGGTGACCGCTCGGTCGGCCGCGCTGGTGGGTGTGTTCATCTCGGTGACCACGGTGCCCGCCGCCGGACTCGCCGCGGCCGCGGCGGTGGCCGGCAAGTGGCAGGTGACGGCGAGTTCGCTGGCGCAGCTGGTCGTCAACCTGGTCGGCATCGTCGCGGCCGGGGTGCTGGTCCTGGCGCTGCGGCCCGGGTCCAGCCGCGAGGACGGACCGCTCACTCGGGTGTTGCGCCGGATTCGTTCCGCCTGATCGCCTTCGCGAGGAGCGGGAATATCAGCACCGTCGTGGCGCCCGCCGCGACCAGCGCGGACGCCAGGTCCGCGCTCATCAGTTCGGCGCTCGTGGCGACCTGGGTGACCGCGACGATGATCGGCAGACCCGTCGCCGCGTACAGGGCCAGCTGAATGCGCTCGCGACCGTAGTCCAGGTTCGCGCCGTGCGGCACGAACCGCTCGCTGAACCACACCGGAATCCCGCGCGCCACGGCGATCGCCAGCACGAACACCACCCAGGTGAGCGGATTCCGTGCCACTGCGGCGGGGTCGATGCCCATGCCGGACACGACGAAGAAGATGGGGATCAGCACGCCGTAACCCACTGTCTCCAACGATGATTCGATGTGCGGATACTGCTCGGCGACGAGGCTGCGCAGGATCAGGCCGGCGGCGAACGCGCCCAGCACCACGTCGAGGTCGAATTCGTCCGCGACCGCCATCAGGGTCAGCAGGAGCAGGAAGACCACCCGCACCGGCAGCTGCGCCGTCCCGCCCTCCAGCGCGGTGACGACCCGGGTCAGGCGGGGGACTCGCTCGAACAGGCGCGTGGGAACCAGCCACACCAGCGCCGCCGCGGCCACGAACAACAGCAGCACGATCACCGCCGCCGCCGTGTTCCTACTGGTGAGCAGGACCGACATCGCGACGATAGGGCCCAGCTCACCGACCGCCCCGTGCGCGAGAACCGCACGGCCCAAGGGCTGTTCGAGCACTCCGTCCTGTTTCACGATCGGCAGCAGGGTGCCGAGCGCGGTCGAGGTGAGCGCGATCGCGACCGCCACCTGCGCGGTGAATCCGGCGTCCCGCGCCACCAGCCAGACCAGCACCCACGCCAGTACCAGGCACACCAGCCACGTCGACCACGCCACCCGCCCCGACTTGCCCCGCAGCAGCCGCGGATCCAGCTCGTAACCCGCCAGCAGGAACAACATTCCCAACCCGAGCTCGCTCAGCAGGTCGACGCCGCCCTCGCTGCCCGCCAGCCCGATCACATTGGGCCCGAACAGCATCCCCAGCACGAGCAGGATCACCACATCGGGCACGAACCCGCGCAGCGCCCGGGCGAGCAGGGGAGCGGCCGCGGCGGCCGCGGCGATCCAGAACAAGGACACGATCGCCGAGGGCGCCGCGTCAGCCGTCTGCTCCGCCGCCAGGAACACCCGGCCATAGTCGCACGGCAGCCACCCTGCCTCCCGGCACGACACAACTCATAGGCTCACCCGCCGGGCGCCGGGAGCTTGCAGCGGGCGTCGGCGGGCGGGGTCTTCAGATCGACCAGGTATCCGGCGACGGCCGTGTTCACACAGTCGCTGCTGCCGGACAGTGCGACGGTGTGCTGTTCGCCCTCGACGGTGAGCATGGTGCCGCCGAGCGCCTCGGCCAGGCTGATGCCGCCCTCGTAGGGGGTGGACGGGTCGCCGGTGGTCGAGATCGTCAGGGTTTCGGGCAGGCCCTCGATGCCGGTGGCGTAGGGATAGCCGAGAGTCGGTTCGGCGGGCCAGAACTCGCAGCCGTCGCGTGCGCCGCCCGCGCCGCGTCCGGCGTCGGTGTACGGGGCCGCCTCGTGGATCTTGCGTTTGAGATCGGTCTCCTGGTCGGGGGTGCGGCGCTGTTCGTCCATACAGTTGATCGCGTAGAGGGCCTCGTTGTAATTGCCGTAATGCCCGTCGGCGTCGCGTCCCGCGAAGGCGTCACTCAATGCGGTGAGGGTGTCACCCCGCCCCGCCTCGAGCTCGGCGATCCCCTTGGTGATCGCGGGCCAGACCGCGGAGTCGTACAGCCCGACGGTCACGGATCCGTAGGCCTCGTCGAAGCCCAACCGCCGCCCGTCGGCGGTGATCATGGGCCTGTCGAGCAATGGCCGGACGATGTTCTGGAATCTTTCGGTAGCTCTGCCCGGATCGTGGCCCAGGGGACAGTCGGGCCGGGTGGCGCAGTCGGCGGCCATCGCGTCGAAGGACCGCTGGAAACTGGCGAATTGTGAGATCCGTCGTTCGACGGTCCCGGCGCGCGGATCGATGGCGCCGTCGAAGACCATTGCCCGCACGTTCCGGGGAAACATCTCGGCGTAGACCGCGCCGAGCCGGGTGCCGTAGCTCTGGCCGAGGTAGGTCAGCTTCTCGTCGCCCAGTGCCGCCCGCAGGATGTCCATATCGCGGGCCGCGTCGCGGGTGCCGACGTGGGCGAGCACGTCCCGGCCGCCGGAGCGCTCGGCGCACCGGTCGACCAGCCTGCGGGTGTCCTGCTCGGTCCAGGTACCTGCTCCGACGGCGACCGTGGTCACGGCGTCGCCGGCTTCGGTTTCCGCATCGGTGAAGCAGTCGACGGCCGGCGTGGAGGCGCCGACCCCGCGGGGGTCGAAGCCGATGAGGTCGAACTTTTCGGTGACCGGGCTGGTCGCCCAGGTTTTCGAGGCGACGGCGGCCATGCTCATTCCGGGCCCGCCGGGTCCGCCGGGGTTGAGCAGCAGTGATCCGACCTTCTCGCCGCGCGCGGGCGCTTTGAGCAGTGCGATCTGCGCGGTCCGGCCCGCCGGGTCGCCGTAGTCCAGGGGCACTTCCACGCGTGCGCACTGGAACGCGGGGCTGCCGGAGAATGCCTTGTCGTCGGCGGCCGTCGTGGCATATCCCGCGCAGGGACCGAACGACAATTGCTGGTCGTAGAAGCGCTGCAGCTCCGGTGGCGGCTGATGGGGCCCCGAGGGAGCCGGTTGAGAGCAGGCGACGAACGCCGATGCGAACAGAAAGGCCGTGGCAGCCGTGGCCGCGCGGCGCAGGCTGAAGCGGCGCACGCCGGGAGAGCGCGCAGGCCGGGCGCGGTCCGCGTTCGCCTGGCTGTGGATGGAACTCCTCGTCATGGCCGTCACTCCTCCGGCACCGATTCCACGGCACGGGGTGTGCCGACTCGGGCGCCAGTCTCGGCTGTGCCGTAGCGGCATGGTCAAGTGTCGAGCTGACGGCGGCGAGTCGGTCCCGCGAGGGCTTCGCTCACACCAGGTCTACCCGTACCCCCGCCTCGCGAATTGCGGCCACTGCGGCCGGTTCTGCGGCGTTGTCGAGCACCAGGATGTCGATCTCCTCGATGGGGCAGATGCGGGCCAGGGCCGTCTGCTCCAGCTTCTCGGCGGTGGCCACCGCGATGACACGGGTTGCGCGGTGCGCCATTTCGGCGTTCACGCCCGCCTCGTCCAGGTGGCGGCACTGAGCGCCACCGGTGGCCGAGATCGCGTTGACGCCGAGAATGACCGTGTCCAAATGCAATTCGGCCAGGGCGCGTTCGGCCAGCGGACCGTGCAATTCGTAGGACTCGCGCCGGGCCATCCCGCCGAGGCAGATGGTGCGCAGCTGCGGTCGCAACACCATCTCGCTGGCGATGTTGAGCGCGTTGGTGACGATGGTCATCTGGTTGTCGGCCGAGGTCGGCAGGTCCGGGCGCCCGGCCAGCGCGCGGGCCACCGCCGTCGTGGTGGTGCCGCCGTTGAGACCCACCACCTCGGTCGGATCCACCAGTCCCGCAGCGTATTCGGCGACGCGCTGCTTGGCCGCATCGGCGCTGCGGTACCGGGCGGGCAGCTCGTAGGCGACCGACGTGGCGACGATGCCGCCGTGCGTGCGGGTGGCCAGTTGCTGATCGGCCAGCGCGGTGAAGTCGCGGCGGATGGTGGCGGGGGAGACGCCGAGTACCGCGGCGGCCTCCTCCACCGACAGCCGTCCGGTATCGGCCAGCAGTTCCAGCAGCCGGTTCCAGCGCTGGGACCGATCGGCCGCAGCGGTCATTTCACGCTACCGGCGGTAAGGCCGGCGACCAGGCGCTTCTCGATGAGCGCGAACAGGATGACAACGGGCACGATGCCGACCGTAGAGATGGCGAATACATATTGCCAAGCCGTGTCGTATTGCCCGATGAACTTCGTCAAGGCCACGGACAGCGGCTGGTTCTCGGGCGTGGTCAGGATCACCAGGCTGGCGGCGAATTCGTTCCAGCACGACACGAACGCGAAAATGGTCGCGGTGACGATGCCCGGCCACACCAGCGGCAGGCTCACCCGGGTCAGGATCTGCAGCCGGCTCAGTCCGTCCAGCTGTGCGGCCTCCTCGATCTCCACGGGTATCGACGCGAAGAAGCTGTGCAGGATCCACACCGCGAACGACAGGTTGAACGCCGCGTTCACCAGGATCATCGCCAGCCAGGTGTCGTTGATGCCGAGCGTGAAGAACTCCCGGATCAGGCCGGTCACCAGCACGGTCGGCTGCAGCATCTGCGTCACCAGCACCAGGCCCAGGAACGCGATCTTGCCCGGAAAGCGCCGCCGCGCCGTGTAGTACGCGGCGGGGATCGCCACCAGCAGCACCACCACGGTGGCGAATACCGAGATCACCACGGTGCTGACCATGTTGAACGACAGTGGAGTCTCGGGGGTGTTCCACATGCTGGAGTAGTTGCTCGGACTCCATTGCTCCGGCAGATATGTCGGCGGTATCCGCAGAATCTCCGAGCGTGGCTTGAGCGAGCCGAGCACCATCACGACGTACGGGATCAGGAAGATCGCCGCGATGACCATGCCGACGAGAGTCAGGTCCCAGCGACGCCGGGGTTTCTTCCCCGCCGTGGCAGGTGAAACCGGCGGTCCGGCAGGCGATTCGATGGTGCCCTCCGAGATGGTTGCTATGGGAGCAGACGCCCTCATCGCGCCTCCTCCCCGGCCGGGCGGATCAGCTTCACGTAGATCGCGATGATCACCACGATCAGCGCGAAGTTCAGCACGCTCATCGCGGCCGCCGTCGCGACCTCCTGGTTCTGCCGAATCAGCTTGAACGTCAACGTGGTCGTGGTGTCGGCGGAGAAGCCCGCGATGCTGCCGGTCAGCACCTGCAGGATCGGCAGCGAGTTGAAGACGTTGATGATGTTGATGACCGTCGCCACGGCGATCGCGGGCCGCAGCTGCGGCAGGGTCAGGTGCCGGTAGCGCTGCCAGACGCCCGCGCCGTCCACCCGGCCCGCCTCCTCGATCTCCGACGGAATCGCCTGCAGCCCGGCCAGAATCGTGTAGGTCGTGAACGGAATCGAGACGAACACCGCCACCCCGATCGCCACCAGGAACGCCGGACCCGCCTCCTTGGTGAAGCCGAAACCCCGGTCCAGCACGCCGATGTCGACCAGGAACCGGTTGGCGATGCCAACGTCGGGGTCCAGCATGTAGGCGAAGATCGTCGTCGTCATCACCACCGACGCCGCCCACGGCACCAGGATCGCCATGCGCACCGCGGTGCGGCCCGGGAAGTCCTTGTTCAGGAACTGTGCCAGGCCCGCCGACAGCACGAGCGTGATCACCACGACCGCCACCACCCACACCACCGTGTGCAGCAGTACGCTGCCCAACTCGTCTATCGCGAACAGTTTGCGGAAGTTCGCGAGCCCGGCCGGGCCGCGATCCTGTCCGTAGGCACTCAGATTGCGGGTGGACGTCCACAGCATGTAGCCCGCCGGGAACGCGACCACACCCGCGATCAGGATCAGCACCGGGCCGACCCACGGCAGCGCCCGGAGCGTTGCCGTGGACCGGGACCCGGATTTCACGGCGACGCCCCTCAACTCGCCGCCTGCTGAATCCTCTGCAGCACCGAGGCCGGGTCGGCGCCCTGCGCGACGGTGCCCATCTGCTGCCGGATGGCGCCCTGCGCGGCGCCCCACTTCGGATTGTTGCTCGGGTAGAACTTCGCCACGGGCAGCGTGGCGGAGAACGCCTTGACCACCGGATCCTCGGCCATTGCCTGGGTGCCGCCGGTGGTGATCGGGATGAAGTGCTCGCTCTGCACGAACTTGGAGTAGACGGGGGCGGAGTAGAAGTAGTCGAGGAACTTCTTGATCGCCTCGGTCTTCTTGCCGTCCTTCTTGAAGGCCATCAGGTGGTCGGCGACGCCGAGGGTCACCGGATCACCGGACTTGGTGGGGGAGGGCGCGGTCGCGTACTTCAGGCCCGGGTTCTTCTGGTCGATCATGCCGATCACCGGTGGCAGGCCCTCGATCATGCCGATCTTGCCCTGGATGAAGGAGTTGATGACGTCCTTGCGGTCTGTGGCTCCCGGATTCGGCTGTGTCACACCGGATTCCGCGACAGATTTCATTGCCTGCACGCCCTCGGTGTTGGCGGCGGTGTCGACGGTGATCTTGTCGCCGTCGCTCCAGTTTCCGCCCGCGCCGAAGGTCCAGATCGACGTCTCGCCCTGAGCCTCCTCACTGCCCAGCGGGAGGCCGTACCCGGAGACGCCGCCGCCGAGCGCTTGGATCTTCTTGGCCGCGTCGGTCAGCTCGGCCCAGGTCTTCGGGGGTGTGGCGACGCCCGCCCGGGCCAGTAGCTCGGTGTTGTAGAACAGTGTGCGCGTGGACGCGAACAGCGGTAGCGCCCACTGGGTTCCGCCGATCGACGCGTTCTTCGCGAAGCCGGGCTGAATGTCGGCGAGCACCGCGGGGGAGACGACCTCGGAAGCCGGGTAGAGCTGGCCGTCGGTGGCGAAGGTGGAGTAGGCGTCGATGTTGAGGAGGTCGGGGGTGGTCGATTTCGACTGGAGCTTGGTCCGCACCACGTCGTTGATCGAATCCCACGACTCCACCTGCACATTCACCTTGATATCCGGATTCTGCGCGTGGAAGTCGGCGGTGATCCGGTCCCAGGACGCCTTGGTGCCGTCGCTGTAGGACGCGGCCAGGAAGGACAGGGTGTTCGGGTCCGAGTCGTCGGAGGAGTTGCCACCGAACCCACAGGAGGACACCGCCAGGGCCAAGCCGGTGAACAGCGCTATCGACGAGAACGCGCCGCGGAGTGGACGTTTCACGAGTAGAACCTTTCCAAAGTGCACACCCGGCGATACGAACCGCGGATGATGAAGCGAACGATTCGATTGCACAGAGGTTAGCGCTAACGGTGATCGAATGTGACCGTTTCGATTGTAAAGTTGACATGAACGATCATCGGGCCGATCCTGGTGTCGTGCCGACCTCTGCCGAGCGAATCCCCGAAACCCACCTGGCCGCCGAGGTGGCCACCCAGCCCGACGACTGGACGCGCGCCGCGTCGATCGCCGCCGAACACTCCGCGCTGCTCCCGGCGCCGGGTGAGCGGGTGGCCGTCATCGGTTGTGGCACCTCGCTTTTCATGTCCCGCGCTTTTGCCGGTCTGCGCGAGTCCGCAGGCCAGGGGCTGACCGATGCCTGGCCCGCCGGTCAGGTCCCCGCCGGGCGCGACTACGACCGCTACCTGGTGATCTGCCGCTCCGGAACGACCACCGAGGTCGTGGATGCGATGCGCGCGCTCCCGGCGGGCGTGCCGCGCACCGTGATCTGTTCCAGCCCCGGGACCCCCGTGCTCGAACTGGGCGATCCGATCCTCATCGACACCGTCGACGAGCGGTCGGTCGTGCAGACCCGATTCGCGACGACGACGCTGGCGATCCTGCGCCGGCACCTGGGCGAGGACTTGGCCCCGGTGATCGCACAGGCCCGCGCGGTGCTGGCCGAGGACCTCGAGGAGTCGGTCGCGGGCGTGCGGCACGCCGAGCAGATCAGCTTCGTGGGCATGGGTTTCGCCGCCGCGCTGGCCGACGAGGCCGGGCTGAAGCTGCGCGAGTCCTGTCAGGCCTGGACCGAGGGCTACCTGGCCACCGAGTACCGGCACGGGCCGATCAGTATCGCCGCGCCCGGCCGGGCGGTATGGGCGTTCGGGCCGGTGATCGACGGCCTCGCCGACGACATCGCGGCCACCGGAGCGCATTTCGAACATCGCGCCATCGACCCGATGGCCGACCTGGTGCGGGTGCACCGGCTGTGTGTGCTGCGCGCCGCCGATCTGGGTCTGGATCCCGACCGGCCGCGCAGCCTGAACCGCTCGGTGATCCTCGAGTGACGGGCCGGGCGTGACCGCCGTCGAACCCCCGGATCTGGTGCTCGCCGTCGATGTCGGCGGGACCACGATCAAGGGCGAGATCACCGATGCGGCCGGGGCGGTGCTGGGTTCGGGCATCGTGGCGACCCCTTCCGGGGAGGCGGCGTTCGATGCCATGGGCGAACTCGGCGCGGGCCTGCTGGCCGAGCTGCCGCCGGTGCAGCGCGAACGGGTGGCCCGCGCGGCCGTGGTGCTGCCCGGCATCGTCGACCCGGCCCGCTCACTGGCCGTGTTCAGCAGCAATGTCGGCTGGCGTGATGTGAAGGTGGGCAGCCGCTTTCGCGACCGGTGGGAACTTCCGGTGCTGATCGAACACGATGTCGCCGTCGCGGGCTGGGCCGAATGGCGCTACGGCGCGGGCCGCGGTTGCGACGACGTGTGCGTCCTGATCCTCGGGACCGGCATCAGCGGCACGCTGTCGGTAGGCGGGCGGCTGGTGCGCGGCGCCGCCGGGCAGGCCGGTGAGTACGGCCACATCCCGGTGCGTCACCGCGACGGATTACGGTGCCCGTGCGGCAATATCGGCTGTGTGGAAACCGTAGCCTCCGGCGCCGCCATCGCCCGCGCCTACAGTGCCCGCACCGGGCGCGAGATCCCCGGCGCCGAAGCGGTTTTCGCCGCCCTGGACACCGACCCGGACGCCAGGGCCGTGTTCGACGACGCCGTGGACGCCCTCGCCGAGGGCTTGTTCGGCATAGTCCACGCCACCTGCCCCGAAATGGTCGTACTCGGCGGCGGCCTGGCCGGCGCCGGTGCGGTGCTCACCGAGACCCTGCAGGACCGGCTCGTCCAACTGCTGCGAATAGCCCCCGCTCCCCGAGTTGTGCTGGGACAGTTCGGCGCCCGAGCGGGCCTGGTCGGCGCGGCCCACTACGCCCGTGCGGGGGTGCTGGAATGAGGCGCGCCGCTCCTACAGTGCGCCCGTCGCGACCGCGGTGCAGTCCCCGCACGTCATTCCGGCGCACTCCCCGCACGTCATTCCGGCACGCTCTTGGCCGGAATCTCTGCTCGGAGGCGATAGATTCCGGCCAGAAGCATGTCGGGACGACGACTTGTCCTCCGGCGGAAACGGTGCCGTGCTGCCTGCTCGGGGAGGCGCGGTGAGCGAGGGCGCGGGGCTCCAGGTGCGCGGACGGATCGTATCGGCGTCGCACCTGATCGACGACGGTGTCGTGTCGATATGTGGCGAACAGATTGAGGCCGTCACGACATTGCCGGAATGGTCTGCGGCACACCGTGGTTCCGAGGTCCCGCCGTACCTCGGCACGATCGTGCCCGGGCTGGTGGACATTCACAATCACGGCGGATACGGGCATCGCTTCGATACCACCGACGTCGACGAGGCACGGGCCGCCGCCGAATTCCACCAGCGGCAGGGCGCGACCAGCGTGGTCGCGAGCGTCGTGACAGGTGCGCCGGACGATATGGTGGCGCAAACGGCCACATTGCGGACCCTGGCCGAGGACGGCACCGTCGCGGGCATTCACATCGAGGGTCCGTTCCTGTCCGAAGCGCGCTGTGGCGCACAGGATCCCAGGTATCTCACCGATCCCGATCCGGCGCTGATCGAGCGGTTGCTGGAGGCCGCGGGCGGTCATCTCCGCGTGATGACCCTGGCCCCGGAACGCCAGGGCTTCGACGCGGCCGCGAAATTGCTCGCCGAGCGTGGTGTCGTGGTGGCCCTCGGTCACAGCGATGCCGAGTACGCGGCCTTCCGGGCCGCCCTGGCGCCGAACGGGTTCGGCACCGTGGTTACCCATCTGGCCAACGGCATGCCGCCTCTGCATCACCGGTCGCCGGGCCCGGTCGCGGCCGGTCTGGTGGCCGCCGCGGAACAGCAGGCGGTCGTGGAGCTGATCGGCGACGGCGTGCACGTCGAACCCGGTTTCGGTGCACTGGTTTTCGCCACCGCGCCGGACCGGGTCGCGCTGATCACCGATGCCATGCAGGCCGCGGGACTGGCGGACGGCGAGTACCGGCTCGGCCCGCAGTCGGTGCGGGTGACGGGCGGGGTCGCGCGCGTCGCCACCGGGTCGATCGCGGGCGGCACCGCCACCCTGCGGCAATGCCTGCGCTGGGCGGTGCGCGAGTGCGGGGTGGCCCTGCCCGATGCGGTCCGAGCGGCGACAACCACCCCGGCCGCGGCGGTCGGCCTGGGCGATATCGGTGACCTGCGTCCGGGCCTGCGCGCCGACGCGATCGTCCTGGATTCGGACCTGGGGTTGCGCCGTGTGCTGCGCCGTGGACAGTGGTTGACGTGATCCTCACCGTGACGTTGAACCCCGCCTACGACATGACCTACCGCATGGAGCGGTTCGAGCGTGGCCGGGAGCATAGGGTGCTGTCGGTCGAGCAGCGGATCGGCGGCAAGGGGATCAACGTCACCCGCGTGCTGAACCAGCTCGGAAAATACTCCCGGGCAACGGGTTTCGCCGACCATATCTTCGCCGCCGCCGCCGAGCTGGAACTGCCGGTGGACTTCGTGCACGCGCTGCCGTGGGTACGGCGCACGGTCGTGATCAGCGAATCCGGCGACGGCACCGCGACCGCGCTCTGGGAGCCGGGCGCGCGGGTCGGCGACCCCTACGCCGTCGATCAGCTGCTGGTCCGGGTGGCGGGCCTGCTGCCGGATACCGGCGGCATGGTGGTGTCGGGCTCGCTGCCCGGCGGCGTCGGCGACTCGGTCCCGGCCCAGCTGGCTCGCACCGCGCTGGCGGCTGGCGTGCCCACCGTCTGCGATGTCGACGGGCGGGCGCTGCGGATGGCCGCCGAGGTGCCGGGCGTGGTGCTCATGCCCAACCGCGACGAACTGGAACGCCTCACCGGTGCGCCGGCGGCCACGGCCGAGCAGGTGGTGTCGGCGGTGCGGCCGCTGCTCGACCGCGGCGTGCGCGCGGTGATCGCCACCCGCGGCGCCGACGGCATGATCGCGGTCACCGGTTCCGGAGCCTGGTCGGCGGCGCTGCCCGAGCCGGTCTCCGGAAACCCCACGGGCGCAGGCGATGCCGCGGCCGCGGCGGTGATCGCCGCACTGGCCGCCGATTCGGAGCCGGACTGGCCCGCACTGCTCACCGACGCCGTGGCGACGTCGGCGGCCGCCGTGGTCATCCCCCTGGCCGGGGAGATCGACCGTACGCTGCGCGATCGGCTGACGCCCACGGTCGTCGTCACCGCCCTGTCCGATACCGCCCGGGAGACCGCCTCGTGACGCTGCACCCCGTGCCCGATCTGATCGCCGCCGCCCGGCCCGGCGGGCTGGCCGCCTTCAACGTGATCGCCCTGGAGCACGCCGAGGCCATCGCGGCCGCGGCTACCTTCGCGAAACGTCCTGCGATCCTGCAGATCTCGCAGAACACCGTGGGCTACCACGGCGGCGTCGCACCGCTGGCGCGCGCCTGCCTGGCGATCGCGGACCGGAGCCCCGCCCGGCTGGCCGTCCACCTGGACCATGCGACATCGCCCGAGCTGATCAGGGCCGCCGTCGATATCGGCGTCACCTCGGTGATGTACGACGGCTCCACCCTCGAGTACGCCGAAAATGTGGACAGCACAGCGGAAATGGCCCGGTGGTGTCATGAGCGGGGGGTGTTCGTGGAGGCCGAACTGGGCGAGGTCGGCGGCAAGGACGGCGCGCACGCGCCGGGCGTGCGGACCGACCCGGACGAGGCCGTCGCCTTCGTCGCCGCCACGGCGGTGGACGCGCTCGCGGTGGCGGTGGGTTCCTCACACGCCATGCATACCCGGGAGGCGCGCCTCGACGACGAGCTGATCGCTCGGCTGGCCGCGAAGGTGCCGGTCCCGCTGGTGCTGCACGGTTCCTCCGGCGTTCCGGACGAGGGCCTGCGCTCGGCGGTCCGGCACGGCATGACGAAGATCAACATTGCCACCCGGCTGAATATCGTGATGGCGCAGGCGGTCCGGGCGGCACTGGCCGCCGATCCGGCGTTGTCGGACCCCAGAAAATACCTGGGCCCCGGCCGGGAGGCGGTGCGGCAGGAGGTGCAGCGGCTGCTGCACGTGCTGGAATAGCCGCCCCGCGCGTTGCCTCGGGAGCGTATGGACTGCGCGGTACAGTTTTCGTCCAACCAGCCCCGCAGCCGAGAGGGGAGACCGATGTCCGAGGCTGGGCGCGATCCCGCAGGCGCGGGCGGGTACAGGATGCCCGGTTCGGTGCGCGCTGCACAGGTGGTGGCGCTGGGCATGGCCGCGGTCGGGCTGGTGTGCACGGCGTCGGCGGCCTGGCTGTTCGGCGGGCGTTCCGCGATGATCACCTCGCTGTCGTTCGTGCCGAGTTGGTTGCTCGGGCTGACTGCGCTGGGGTTCGGTGCGGTCGGGGGTGGCATCCGGGTGGGGGCGATTCTGCTCGCCGTGCTGAACATGCTGTGGACCGTGCCGTCGATCACGGCCGGACATCCCCCGGGCTGGCTGGGACCGGCCAGTTCGGTCGTCGTGATCGTCCTGCTGTTCCGGCCCGCGGCGCGCGACTGGTTCGATCCCGCCTGGTGAGTGTGGTCAGGGGACCGGAACGGCGGTGCGGGTGCGGGCGGTCAGGGGTGCCCCGGAGCGGGCGGCGAGCATTTCGGCGGCCACGGAGACCGCGACCTCCGCGGGAGTGCGGGCGCCGACATCGATTCCGGCGGGAGCGTGCAGCCGCGACAGGGTGTCGGTGTCGAACCCACCGGCCTGCAGGGCCTCGACCCGTCGCGTGTGCACGGCGTGCGAACCGAGGGCGCCCAGATAGCCGAACTCGGGTAGTCGCAGCGCCACGGTCAGCAGCGGGATCTCGAACTTCGGATCCTGCGATGCGGCGACAAGCGCTGTGCGGGAGTCGATTCGACCGGCGGCGGCCTGCGCGTTCAGGTATCGGTGCGGCCAGTCGGCGACCACCTCGGCGCCGGGGAACGAATTCGGCGCGGCGAAGACCTCCCGCGGATCGCAGACGGTGACCCGATAGCCGAGCATCCGCCCCTGCGCCGTCAGCGCGGCGGCGAAGGAGTTGGCGCCGAAGATGATCAACCGCGGCGGTGCGGTGTAGGAGGAGACGAAGACATCCGATTCCGGCAGCGACACCAGTTCGGTGTTGTGGCGCCGATCGGTCACCAGATGCTGCCCGATCACCGAGGGGTCCGAATGCCACACCACCGTGAACACGGTGACCGGGTTCTGCGCATCGATCTCGCTGGCCACCTCGGCGAATTCGGGAAAGTGGTTGCGGGAGAACGGCTCCAGGAATACGTCGATGGTGCCGCATTCCGACCCCACGTCCAGCCCGGAGGTGCCGTCGAACCGGCGCAGCTCGCGGTGGCCGGTGCGGGCGGAATGTGCGGCACCCTCGTACACCGCGGACTCGTAGCAGCCGTCGGAGACCGACCCGTACACGGCGCCGTCGGGATCCAGCAGCATCATCGAACCGACCGGCAGCGGGGACGGGCCGAACGTCCGGACCAGAGTCGCCAGGCCGCCCGTCCGGCCGCTGTGCCACACCCGCATGAGGTCATCGACGATGTCACGCATCACAAACTCCCGATCAGGGTGCGCGAGTGGCCGGGTAGTCGTGGTCCCGTCCCGTTGCCAGATCGTCGCACGTGACGGCCACGATATCCGGTCTAGCGTCCAGAAAGGCCCGAGCTCCGAAATTTCCTTGCGCTCTCTTGAGCACCGCATCCCAGTGTTTGTGAGCGAGCACAACGGGATGGCCGGGTCGGTTGTGGAAGACGGCGCGGGCGAGTCCGCTCGGCGCGGTGCGCGCCGCCGCCAGCATCCGGGCCACCACGTCGGCGCCGACGTCCGGGGTGTCGACCGGCATGACGGCCGCGTAGCCGATGTCGCCGGGGAATTGTGCGGCCGCGCCGAGCCCGGCCCGCAACGACGCCGCCAGCCCGACGGCCCAGTCGGCGGCCCAGACCGGTCGGGCATCGTCCGGCAGCGCGATGGCCGGGGATTCGCAGACCAGCCATCGCCCGTCCGCCGACGGCCGCGCCGGGCCGGTCGCGCCGAGCACCACGAACACGGGATCACAACCGCCATCGCGCAGCGCCGCGACCGCACCGCGCAGCCATGCACCGCCCGCCGCCAGCACCTTCGGCCGCCCGTACCGGGTACCCGCGCCCGCCGCGAGCAGGAGACCGGCACAGCGCTCGCCAGCCATGCTCGCCGCCCTTCCCAGCCTCGGCTGCTGATGCCGCTCTCCCGAGTAAGCAGGCCTGCGCGTTCAGGGTTCGCCGACTTCCGGCCTGACCGCCCGTGCCCGCGTTGCTTCTCGGACCGAGCGTAAATGCGCCCGGTGATCTTCGCCGCCCGATTGGCACCGGCCGGTTGCCGTGGCCGATGCTGGAGGCGATGAGCACTTCCGAGACCGACCCGATCACCCTCGACACGCTGCCCGAGTCCGAGGCCGTGCAGCTGCTGCTGACCTGCTGTTCCTCGCCCGAATGGGCGCGAGCGGTCGTCGCCGGGCGGCCATTCGGCACCGTGTCCGCGCTGCTGACCGCTGCCGACGACGCCCTGGCCGGGCTGTCCGAAGCGGAGCTCGACCTTGCGCTGGCCGGTCACCCGCGCATCGGTGACCGACCGGACGGCCCGGCCTCGGCGCGCGAGCAGGCCGCGGTGGTCACCGCCGGAGACGCGATTCGCGCCGAGCTGGCGGAACGCAATCGGGAGTACGAGGCGCGATTCGGCCACGTCTACCTGGTGTGCGCGACGGGCCGGTCCGCCGCCGAACTGCTCGACATCCTGGTCTCCAGGCTGCACAACGATCCACGCACCGAAAGGGGTATCGTGCGCGAGGAATTGGGCAAGATCAACCGAATCCGGCTGCGCCGCTTGGTGCGCGAGATCGGAGAGCGTTCATGAGCACCCTCAGCACGCACGTCCTCGATGCCGTTCGCGGCGCCCCGGCGAGCGGTGTCGCGGTAACGCTGTTCGCCCCGGACGGCACGGAATCGGCCACCGCGCACACCGACGACGACGGCCGCGTCGCCGGGCTGGGCGGAGACCTGGTACCGGGCACCTACCAGCTACGTTTCGGCACCGGCGACTACTTCGCCGCCCAGCGGGTCGCCACCTTCTATCCGGAGGTCACCATCGCGTTCACCGTCGGCGGCGAGCGCCACTATCACGTACCCCTGCTGCTGTCGCCGTTCTCATACTCGACCTATCGGGGTAGCTGAAGGGTCTCGGCGCCTCGCCTGCCGCGGCGCCGCGATGGTGACAAGGCCCGTCGGCGCGGCTGGTGACGCCGCTGCCGGAGGCGCGCCGCCCGGTGATCGGTCGGCATTTGCCCGACCTGCACGACGCACCCCGTGCGGTTACGCTCGATGACGCAAATCCCTTGGTATCAGGGCGGGTTCGGCGCCGCGGTCGAACCGGTCGTCGGCGCGGGTGCCGGGTACCCGGGGCCGCGGTCGTTAACGCGGTGAACGACCGCCGCGATGGTGAGACGAGTGTGGCGAGAGCGGTGTTGGCGTGTCGTGGCAAACGTGCCTGTCCGGGCAATCGGCTGTGATTAGATTCGCGCGTCGCCGTCGGAATGTGCGAGGGCGATCGCCGAACGAACCGCCCGATGCCGTGCGGAAGGAGCCTTCGCTGGGTCCCCAGAGTGCGTCGACGAGTCCGGGCACCAGGCCCGAATTGCGTGAACGCGGGTACTTACTGCTGCGCATGCCCGATTTCGGGTTAACGACGGACGAGTACGCCGTGCTGGCCGATATCTACGATCGTGAACTCGAACTGGATCGCTGGCTACCGGCCGGGCAGCGCCGCCGCAGCCGCGCCTACCAGTGTTTCGATGTCGAGGTCGACGGATTGATCTTCACCCCGAACGACAACCCGCGGCCCTACGTCCAGTCGATGTCGGTCAATCCGCTACAGGGTGGCCTGGAGCGCGAGTTCCGGCTCGTTCCGTCCGGGCACCCGGTTACCGCGGTGGCCGAGAAGATCGCGCGCACCGTGGCCGAATCCCTTGCCGCGGCGGATCTTCTGGCCGGAGGGCCCCCGCGGCTGGTCGCGGATGCGCACTACATCCGGATCACCGCGCCGGGCGAGCCCGCGCCGGAGGGGGTGCACCGCGACGGCCTGCTCGCCGGGTCCGCCCACCTGGTCAGGAGGGAGGGAATCACCGGCGGCGTCTCCGGCGCCTACGACACCCCCACCCGGTGCGTGGAGAGTTTCGAACTCACCGACCCACTGGACTCCTTCGTCTTCGACGACCGGAAGGTGATGCACTACACCACGCCGATCGAGCCGGTCGCGGGTGCCGAGCGTGCCTTCCGCGACGTCCTGCTGATCGGATTCCGCTCGACATGACGGAGCCCGTTCCGGCGTTCACCGCGCGCCTGGACGATCTGCTGCCCGAGAGCGAGATCGTGGACCTGGCGGCCGGTCTGGCGGCCATTCCGTCGTTCACCACCGAGGAGACGGCGCTCGCCGACCATGTACGGAACCTACTGCGCCGGAACGGGATTCAGGCCGAATCGCAGGAGGTCTCGGCGGGGCGGCGGCAGACCGTGGCCCGGATGGGTCCGGCGGTGGGCACGCCCGCGCTGCTGCTGAACGGTCATCTCGACATGGATCCGCTGGTGCTCGGGCATCCCGCCGATCCGTTCCGGGCGCAGCGGCGGGGCGATCGGCTCTACGGGGCCGGGTTGCACAATATGAAGAGTGGCCTGGCGGCGATCATCGCCGCGGCACTTGCGGTGCGCCGCAGCGGGATCGAGCTCCGGCGCCCGCTGCTGCTCGAATTCGTCGTGGGAGAACTGCAGGGCGGCATCGGCACTCGGCATGCGCTGGACCGGGGCTTGACCGCCGATGCCGCAGTGGTGCCCGAACCGTATTCGGTCCGCCGGATCATCACCCGCACGGCGGGAGTGTACAAGTTCGCGGTGGTGGTCCGGGGCGTGAGCGCGCACACCAGCCGCAGCGAGGAGGGCGTCGATGCCCTGCGGGTGCTGCGCCGGGTGTGCGACCTGCTGGAGGAGGAGCGTCTCCCGCTGCGCAGCAACGACTTTCCGACATTGCCGCGCCTGCAGGTGGCCGGTCTGATCGCCGGTCGCGGCGAGCGGCACGACCTGTCGGGGGTGAGCTACTGCGCCGACAAGGCGACCGCCCTGGTGGATCTGCGGTATCCGCCACCGCACGAGCCCGCTGACGTGACCGCCGCGCTGGATCGGGCGCTGGAACGCGCGTGCTCGCTGTATCCCCGGGCGCGCATCACCTTCGAGCATCCGCCCGACCCGGTGTTCGGTGTCGGGGGAACCGAGATGCCCCCGATGGATGTCGCCGCGGATTCCGCTCTGGTGGGCCAGGTGTCGGCGCTGCTCGCCGAGGTCTCCGATTTCACCGTCACGGAAACCGGTCTGGCGCTGCCGTACTCGTACTGCGGCAACGACACCACCCACCTGGCCCGGGCAGGCATCGAATGCTGCCTCTTCGGCCCCCGCGGCTCCGGCCCCGACACCGAACACCACGTCCTGGTCAGCGAAATGCTGGCCTGCGCCCGCACCCTGGCCGCCCTGGCCATCCTCCGCTGCACCTGACCTCGCCCGTCGCCCACGACCCGCTCCGCGCCGGACTATGTCATCCCGGCATGTTCTTGGCCGGGATCCCGCTCGCCGCCCTCCGTAAGCGCCCCCAGTTGATCGCGGACCAGATCCGCGAGCGGTATTCCTATGCGCTCGTACAGATCTCGCGCGGTGGACAGGTAGCCTCGGGCTTCCTCGATCCGGCCGTGATCGACGGCCAGCCGTCCCAGCCCGCGCAGTGCGTCCGCCCGCCCGCGCCGGTCGCCGATCTGCTGGGCGACCTCGATCGAATCGCGGTAGTACCCCTCCGCCAGTGCGTACCGCGCGGGATCGCGGACCGACAACTCCCGCTCGACATGTCCCAGTCCCCGCAGCGCGTCCACCTTCCCGAGCGGATCCTTGATCTCCCGGGCGAGCTGCAGGGCGTACTCGAAGTTGTTGCGCGCCTGCTCGAGATTGCCCGCCGTCCGCGCCAAATTGCCCAGCCCCCACAGCGCCCAGCCCTCGCCGTACTGGTCTTGGATTCGCCGTGCCTTGTCCAGGGCGCTGGCCAGATGCTGCTGTGCCGACTTCGGATTGCCGTCCAGCCGATCGAGGTGGCCGAGTCCGCGCAGGGCGTCGCCCTCCATCTTGACGTGATTGATGCTGCGGGCGATATGCAGCGCGTACACATAGTGCTGGCGGGCCGCGTCGTGCCGCCCGTGCAGCCGAACGGCTTCGGCGTATCCCCACTGCACGGTGCCCACCCGCTCCGGATCGGCGAGTTCGATGGCGATGGACAGCGCCTCCTGCGACCAGCGCTCGGCTGCCGTGTAGTCGCAGGCCATCCGGCCCGCGCGGCCCAGCCCGTCCAGTGCGTCGCATTGCGTAGGCCGGTAACCGATCTCGCAGGCGATGCGCAGCGCCTCGTTGAAATGGTGCCGGGCGTCGGCGTGCTCGCCGGTGATCCACGCGGAGTGGCCGCGCTCGCATTCCACCTCGGCCAGGCAGCGCAGATCGCCCAGCTCGTCGGCGATCTCGCACACCTCGAGAAAGGCCTGGTCGGCTTGGACGTGCGCGCCCCGCATCCGCGACATCCGCCCCAGCCCCAGCAGCGCCCACGCCTGCCCCGGCCGGTCGCCGATATCGCGGGCGACCCCCAGCGCCCGGCCGTACAGTCGCTCGGCGCCCTCCCAGAAGCCGAGCCCGCAGAGGTGCGCGGCCGTCAGCCGTGCCAGCTCCGCGGCTTCGGCTGTGGGAGCGGTGATTTCGAGGCAGCCGAGTAGCAACTCCTGTTCCCTGGTGAGCCATGTCCGCGCCCGGGCGGCCTCCTCGGGCGGGTTGGGCGTCGGCCGCACGCCGACGGTGTGGAACGGCCGGATCGCGTTCACGGTGCGCGCGACGGCGAGGCTCCGGCCGATCAGCCTGCCGACGAGGGCGGCCCGCTCGGCGATCGCGCCGTCCCGCTCGGCATGCAGCTGCGCACCCAGCCGCAGCATGTCGTGCATTCGGTAGCGCGGGCCGCTCGGATCCGGCTGCGCCCCGTCGCCGGCCTCCGGCAGCGGGTCCAGGAATCCGGCCTCACACAGCTTGAGTATCAACAGCTTTGCCGACGCCTCGGAGACGTCGGCCATCCAGGCGTAGGTCTGCGCCGTGATCTCGGTGCCCGGGAACCAGCCGAGCAGCCGGACGGCGTGCTGCAGCACGGGTTCGCGCAATCGCTGATAGGACAGTTCGAACGCGGCGCCGACCGACTCGTCCTCGGCGGCGAAGCGCTCCAGAATATGTTCTGCCGCAGACTCGTTCGGCGTCGAGCCGACCGGGGTCCGGCGAATCTCGGCGGCCAGGCTCGCGAAGTCCGCGGCGCTGTCGGCGAGCATGGTGGTGCCGTGATGGGCGATCTGCCCGGCAATCAGCTTGAGCGCCAACGGCAATCCGCCGGAGGTCTCCGAAATCTGGCGCACCGCGGCGCGATCGTAGCCGTCGCGCAGATTGGCGAGCCGGACCAGCAGTTGCTCGGCCTCGCCGAGCCGCATGCCGTCGAGGTGGTAGGGGTACACCGGGCCGCTGCCGGACAAACCGGTGAGCCGCTTGCGGCTGGTGATCAGGACGAAGCAGCCGCGCGCCTGCGGCAGCAGATCCTTGACCTGTGCGCTGTCGGCCGCGTTGTCGAAGACGATGAGCGCCCGCCGCGAGGCCATCGTCTGCCGCCACTGCTGCGCCCGCCGCCCCCCGTCGGACGCGATCGCCGTCGGCGGCACCTTCATCTGCCGCAGCAGCCATTCCAGCAGGTCGGTGGGCTCGGCGGGCTCGCGGCCCGGGGTGTAGCCGAGCAGGTCGACCCATATCGTGCCGTCCGGATAGTGCTTGTAGAACGCGCTGACCGCATACCGGGCCAGGGCGGTCTTGCCGACGCCGGGCGGGCCGTCGATCACGTGCACCGCCACGCCACCGTGTTCCAGATGTGCCGAAACCCTTTTGTGCAGTTCGGCTTTCGCTTCCTCGCGGCCGGTGAAGGCCTGCACCTCGGGCGGCAGGTCGCCGACGAGCACCGCCGCCGGATCGGCGCTGCGCAGCAGCACGGCCTCGCGGTATTCGTGCTGTTCCGCGGGTGTCATATGCGCCAGATCGGCGAGATCGACGAGTTGATCCCAGGTGGTGCCGTAGATGGTCGCCAACTTCTTGAGCACCTCGGCCGTCGGCCGCACCCCCTTCGGCCGGTGCCCGTCCCCGCTGCCGCCCGGCCACGTCTCGTATTCGGAGATGCGGCTCGGTTTCATGGTGTCGCTGTTGGAGATGTCGTTGAACAGTTCGCAGACGTTCTCCTGCGAGAGATTTCCGGCGTAGCGCCACGCCGCTCGCGCGCGGTATCCGTGCTGGCGCAGTTCGGTGACGAAGGGCTCGCGCATTTCGTGATCGCTGAGACCGAGCTCCCGGAACCGGGCATAGACGGCCTCGACCGCTCGCGGTCTGCGTGGCCTGTGCGGTCGGCTGGAACTGGCCACCGGGTGCCTCCCCCGACTATTCCGGCATGTGATTCATCTTTGGTAGCAGTACTCATTCTCCCAGGTCAAGTGGTTCTCCCACTGTGAAGTAAGCGGCCCGTCCCCTGTGATCGACGCCGCCGGTCCGCCTCGTCAGCATTGATCTATGGGCACCGGCAGCGCCGGGCGGGAGAAAGGACACGTACATGGCAATTCTCGCCACCGACTGGTTGATCACGAGCGACGTGGCCCTGGAGGTCGCGTACCGCATCGACCTCCCCGGTCCCGAACGGGGCTGCTGGGTCTTGTCGTATCTTCCGACCGGATACCGGCTCACGCGGTCGCAGGCGATGGCGGGCGTGGTACTCGCCGAGATGATCGTGCTCGATCCGCAAGGGGCCGAGGGGGACTGGGATGGCGATATGGCGTCGGTGTGCGTGGCCGAGTTGGGGCTGAACCTGATCCAGGTGCAGTGCCTGCTGGCCCTGCGGGCGTTCGCGGCAGCCGAGGACGACGATTCCCCGGAGCCGCAGGCGTTTTCATCGTGCTCGGCGGGTGGCCGGGGGTGATGTCGTCGTCAGCACCCGAGCGTGCGCAGTTCGGCACGCAGCGCCGCGGCGACGGGTAGCTCGGTGCGTTCGGCCACCGCCAGGGCGGCGCGCAGCTGGGCGCAGGCTTCGGTACGGTCGTCGGTCAGGTTCGCGAGCGCACGCAGGGCATCTGCCTCTCCCCGCGGGTTGCCGATATGCCTGGCCAGCTCGAGGGACTCCAGATAATAGCCGCGGGCGCGCTCTGTCGCGTGGAGGCGGCATTCGACATTACCGAGTCCGCGCAGCGCATCGATGCATCCCAGCGGATCGTTGATCTCCTGTGCGAGTTCCCATGCACGCGTGAAGTTTTGACGTGCCTCCTCGTAGTTTCCCGCGGCGAGCGCCACCCTCCCGTAGCCCGATAGCGCCCAGCCCTCGCCGTACCTGTCGTGAATTCGGCGAGCGGTCGCGAGCGCATCCTCGAAGTACCGCCGCGCCGTGACCTGGTTTCCGGCGAACTGTTCGATGTGGCCCAGTCCGCGCATCGCATCGCCCTCCAGCTTCCGATGGTTGATGCTGCGGGCGAGGTGCAGGGCGTGCACATAGTGCTGCCGGGCATCCTCGTGACGGCCCTCGTAGCGCAATACCTCTGCCAGCCCCCACTGTGCCGTCCCGATGCGTTCGGGGTCGTCCAGGTCGAAGGCGATGCTCAGCGTGTCCTCGGAGCACGCGCGGGCCTCCGCATAGTGGCAGGCCATCCGGTGCGCCCGGCTC
Organism: Nocardia mexicana NBRC 108244; assembly: GCF_001613165.1. Taxonomy (GTDB): domain Bacteria; phylum Actinomycetota; class Actinomycetes; order Mycobacteriales; family Mycobacteriaceae; genus Nocardia; species Nocardia mexicana. Next base: position 42,183 of record NZ_BDBV01000065.1, on the reverse strand, counting down.
AGTCCGTCGAGCGCATCGCATTCTGTTGGCCGATAGTCGATTTCGCGGGCCAGTACCAGGGCATCGGTGAAGTCGACGCGGGCCTCCTCGTGTCTGCCGGTGAGCCAGCCGGACTGGCCGCGTTCGCACAGCATGTCGGCCAGGCAGCGCTTGTCGGCCAGTTGCACGGCGATCGCGTGCGCCGCCTCGAACATGGACGAGGCCTGCTTGGGATGCCCGACCAGCCGATGCACCCGGCCCAGCACCACCAGCGCCCACGCCTCCAGCGGACGGTCGCCGAGCTGGGTCGCGATCTGCAGCGACCGTTCGCAGAGACGATGCGCCTCCGAATACAATCCCCGGCCGCACAGATGGAATGCCACCAGCCGCGCCAGCTCCGCGGAAGCCGGTGTCGAGCGGGCGATCTCGACGCATCCGAGCAGCAGCTCCCGCTCCCGGCTCAGCCAATCCCGCGCCTGGGCCGGATGCTCGATCCCGCCGGTCGAATCGGGGGATCCGGGCACGTGCGCCCGCCGGGCGATGGTGAGGGCGTGGTCGACCAGCCGATCGATGGCCGCCGAGTGATCGTCGGGCGGATCCTGTTGTGCCGCACGCAAACGCGCGCACAGCTTGTTGAGGTCGTGCATGCGGTAGCGCACCGGTCCCGGCACCGGATCCAGCAGCCCGGCCTCGAAGAGCTTGCGGATCAGTATCTTTGCCCGCCCCGGGGTCACGCCCGCCATGACGGCCAGCGGTTCGGCGCTGATCTCCGGGCCGGGGAACCAGCCGAGCAGGCGCACGGTTCGCTGCAGCTCGAGATCGTGCAATCGGCGATAGGACACCTCGAACGCGACCCGCACCGACTCGTTCTCCGCGGTGAACCACTCCAGAATGTATTCGGCCGCATCCTCGTTCAGCGCACCGTCGTCCAGGGTCTGGCGCAGCTTATCGGTCAGGTCGGTGAGGTCGCTCGCGCTCTCGGCGAGCATGTCCTCGCCGTGATGGGTGATCTGACGGCCGATCAGCTTGAGCGCCAACGGAAGCCGCCCCGAGACCGCCACGATGCGCCGCACCGCGTCCTTGTCGTAGTGGCCGGGGTGCAGGTTGGCGAGCTTCACCAGCAACTCCTCGGCCTCGTCCCAGTCCATCACGTCCAGGTGCAGCGGGACCGAACCGGACAGGCCGAGCAGCCTGCTGCGGCTGGTGATCAGCACGAAGCATCCGGGCGATTGCGGCAGCAGGTCTTTGACCTGCGAGCTGTCGGCGGCGTTGTCGAAAACGATCAGCATCCGGCGCCGGCTCATCTCCGCGCGCCACTGGCCGGCGCGGCGCGCGGCGTCGGTCTCGATCGCGTCCCGGGGCACCTCGATCTCGAGCAGCAGGCGTTCCAGCACATCGGCGGCGCGGCGCGGCTCGCGGCCGGGCGTGTAGCCGAACAGGTCGACCCAGACGGGGCCGTCCGGGTAGTGCTCCAGGAATTCGGCCACCGCGACGCGCGCCAGCGTCGTCTTGCCGACGCCGGGCTGGCCGTCGATGACATGCACCGCCGCCCCGTTCTGCCGGCGGTGCAGGTAAACCCGGTGCTCCAGTTCGGCTTTCGCCGCCCGGCGGCCGGTGAAATTGGGAATCTCGGCGGGCAGCTCGCCCGCGCTCGCGGCCCTCCGGTCCGTCGCGCGGCGCACGATCGTGTCGCGGTACTCCCGGCGGTCGGTCTCCGGCATATGCTCGAGATCCCGCAGGTCGATCAGGTGGTCCCAGGTCGTGCCGTACACGGCGGCAAGGGTTTTCAGCACCCGGATCGTCGGCCGCACCCCCTTGCGGCGATGGTCGGCGGGGCCCGGCGGCGAATCGTTTCGCTCGATGGGCCACGCCTCGTACTCCGAGATCCGGCCGGGACGCATGCCCGCGGTGTCGGACAGGTCGTTGAATCTGTCGCAGACCTCGGCCTGGGTCAGATTGTTGGCGTACCGCCACGCCACTCGCGGGCGGTACCCGCGCTGCCGGAGTTCCGCGGCCAGCGGTTCGATCAACTGCCGCTCGCTCAGCCCCACCGCGGCCAGCGCGGCGCGGATCGCCCGTCGTTCCTGGGCGGCGCCGTCTCGCCGGGACTGCTCTCGATCCATCGCGTACCTCCCGTTCGCGATGCAGGCGCCTCGAGGTCGGCGCCGGTAATCGCCACCCGGATTGTGAATATTCCGCCGTGGCAACTCACATCCTGCCAGGTCATGGGGATATGCGGAAGAAGGCGGGTGTGAATAAATCCGCGGCCCCCTCGAGATTCACGGCGGGCGATTTTCCGGCGACCATCGATGATATCGGCCGATCAGCTCCGGCCGTTGCACCCGGAAGGATACGAACAATGGCAATTCTGGCCTCGGACTGGTTGATCAGGAGCGACGTGGCCCACGAGGTAGCGTTTCGGATCGACCTGCCCGAATCGCATCAGGGACGGTGGGTGCTGTCCTATCTGCCGACCCACCGCAGGCTCACCCGCGCGCAGGCGCTGGCCGGTGTCGTGCTCGCCGAGATGGTGCTGCTGGATCTGCTGGAGCCCGCAGGGCAGTGGGACGGCGAGATCGCCCGCATATACGCCGGCGAACTGGGACTGTCGGTCCCGGATGTGTTGTGCCTGCTCGCGTTTCGGGCCTACGGCGTCGATCTCGAGGAGGCAGGGGATCCCGGCGAAGCCGGGGACGGCGAGCCGGAGTCGCGGGGGACGTCGGCGTGCCCGGCGCCCGCCGAGTTGTGGGAGGTAAGTCGATGATTCTCGGGTTCGGTCCGCTGGCGATCCTGTTGCCCCACGGTTCGCTCGCGCGGACGGTCGTGCTGTTCTGTGCGGCGGTTTTGTTCGCGATCGGAGTGATGATCTTCGTATCCGTCGTGGAAGGCGGGGATCCCTCCGCGCGAACGTCGGAAGTTTCTACGAAAACCGTCGCGCCGGGGCCGTTCGGCGGTAGGCCGTGTGAGCCTTTCTGCGGTCCGGAATTGTCCGTTCGCTGAGCGCAGCCTTGCCTAATTACTGACCTGTTCCAATTTGTCGACCAATGGAGTTCGCAATGTCTGCACCGAAAGTTCCGTTCGAGGAGAATCTGCCGCCGCCGCGCTCGTCGCTGCCGCCGATACTCGCCGTCCTGCTGAGCGCCGCCTTGGCCGCCGGTGTCGGGGTCGTGTCGGGGGACTGGGCCTCGGCCGTGACGGTCTTCGTGACAAGTGCCGGGTTGCTCGGGGCCCGGGAGGTGCGCGAGCGCCGCCGCCGCTCGTGCGAGGAGGAGGGGGAGTAGCGAGTCCCGGGTGACCGGTTACGCCATCGCCGCGCAACCGGTCACGCCACACACGCTCAGTCGAACAGGTTGCGTACGAACGGAATCGAGTCCGGCAGCGACGCATTCACCGTGCCGCTGTGATCGGTGGGATAGGTCTTCAGCGTCACCGGTTGGCGATTCGCCGTCAGCACCGCCGCGAACCGCAGCGTCTCCGGCGTGATCACGTCGGTGTCGCGCAGTCCCTGTCCCAGGAAAAGCGGCTTGTCGTAACCGGATTCGGGCAGACCCAGATAGCCCGCGAGCAGCCCGTGCAGATCGGGGATCTGTGCCAGCGGGCGGGTGAAGAGATTGCCCACCACCACATTCTGCGCCGCCAACTCGTCGCCCAGCGGCAGCAGGCACTCGGTGCGCGCCCGCTCCAGCCAGTCCCGGCCGGAGTCGGTCAGGAAGGATTCGATATTCAGCTCGGGATAGGTGGTGCGCAGGCCGTTGAGGATGTACAGCGCGTACCCGGTGCTGTGCGGGCTCAGCTTCACCGGCGGCACCCCCGGCCCCATCGGCGTCAGGATGTCCTCGATATAGGCCGGGACTCCGGTGCCGACCGCGCCCCGGTAGTCCAGCTCCGGCCCGCCGAATTCGGTGGCGTAGCGCGCGGTTTCGACGGCCGCGCCCCCGCCCTGGGACTGTCCGACCACGACCCACTTGTTCGACATCGACGGGTAGTGCCGGGTCGCGGCCTTGACCGCGTCGACGACATTGTGCGCCTCGACCACGCCGTTGAGATACGGGTGATCGCCCGGGGTGCCCAGGCCCGCGTAGTCCGCGGCGACGATCGCATACCCCTGCCGCAGCCAGGTCCCGAGATAGGCCCAGTCGCGTTCGACGTCGCCGGGCCCGCCGACGCTGTACGCGCAGTCGTCACCCAGTCCGACGGTGCCGTGCGCCCACGCGACGACCGGCCAGCCCCCGGGCGGCGGCGGTCCCGGAGGGAAGTACACCGCGGCGCTGGCGACGGCGGGCTCGTCACGGACCGTCGTGGAGGTGTAGAGCATCCGCTCGGAGTTCACCGAGCCCGGCAGCGTGGCCCGCGCCGTCAGCGGCTGCACGGATTCCACGTTCCCGGTGCCGGTCGCGCCGGGTGCCGCACCCGCGCCGGTCGGCAGGGTCAGGATTCCCGCGGCGGCCAGGAGCACACTGACCGCGACGATGATCGGTTTCCGCATCGCGTTCCTTTCGCCGGTTCGGCACCGATGCCTCCCCTGTCCGCGGTGCGAGCACCAGTCTGGCACTTGGACGAGCGTCCATCACCCCTCGGTGTGTCCGTCGGCCGGAAAGTGGCCGGGCGCACACCGACTACGCCCGCCCGAACTTGTGAAGGTCCTCACAAGCGGGAATGGGGGCCCGCGAAATCCGGCGGTGGTCGATATCACCGAAACAGTACGGGCGTTACGCAAAACCCCACGTCAGACCTACTCGGGAGTAGACTTGTGGCATGCAATTGCTGGGCAAATTTTGCAGACTTAGCAAATGCCCTGGTCCGGCTAGCAGAGATTCACACTAGCAACAGGTAGACGGCAATTTTCTGGTGTGCCATCGTGTGGATGTACACCCGATGGGCCTAGCAAGCCTGCAAATTGCCGCTCCAGCAGAGTTCGGACATCGCGACGGATTCCGAACATGGGGCACGACCGAACAAAGAAGTGGAGTCAGAGATGTCGACTGCCGGCACCCCGAAGACCGCTGCGGAAATCCAGCAGGATTGGGACACCAACCCCCGCTGGAAGGGCATCGACCGCACGTACACCGCGGAGCAGGTTACGAAGCTGCAGGGCACCGTTGTCGAGGAGCACACCCTCGCGCGGCGTGGCGCCGAGATCCTGTGGGAAGGCGTCAACAACGATGACTACATCAACGCTCTCGGCGCCCTCACCGGCAACATGGCGGTGCAGCAGGTCCGCGCCGGCCTGAAGGCCATCTACCTGTCGGGTTGGCAGGTCGCCGGCGACGCGAACCTGTCCGGCCACACCTACCCCGACCAGAGCCTCTACCCGGCCAACTCGGTTCCCGCCGTGGTCCGCCGGATCAACAACGCGCTGCTGCGCGCCGACGAGATCTCCGCGGTCGAGGGCGACACCTCGGTCCCGAACTGGCTGGTCCCGATCGTCGCCGACGCCGAGGCCGGCTTCGGTGGCGCCCTGAACGCCTACGAGCTGCAGAAGGCGATGATCGCCGCCGGCGCCGCGGGCGTGCACTGGGAGGACCAGCTCGCGTCGGAGAAGAAGTGCGGCCACCTCGGTGGCAAGGTGCTGATCCCGACCCAGCAGCACATCCGCACCCTGACCTCCGCCCGCCTGGCGGCCGACGTCGCCGACGTGCCGTCGGTGATCATCGCCCGCACCGACGCCGAGGCCGCCACCCTGATCACCTCCGATGTCGACGAGCGCGACAAGCCGTTCCTGGACGGCACCCGCACCGCCGAGGGCTTCTACGGCGTCAAGAACGGCATCGAGCCCTGCATCGCGCGTGCCAAGGCCTACGCCCCGTACGCCGACCTGATCTGGATGGAGACCGGCACCCCGGACCTCGAGCTGGCGCGCAAGTTCGCCGAGTCGGTCAAGAGCGAGTTCCCGGACCAGCTGCTGGCCTACAACTGCTCGCCGTCCTTCAACTGGAAGAAGCACCTGGACGACGCCACCATCGCCAAGTTCCAGAAGGAGCTGGGCGCGATGGGCTTCAAGTTCCAGTTCATCACCCTGGCGGGCTTCCACGCGCTGAACTACAGCATGTTCGACCTGGCCTACGGCTACGCCCGCGAGGGCATGACCGCCTACGTCGACCTGCAGGAGCGCGAGTTCGCGGCCGAGGAGCGGGGCTACACCGCCACCAAGCACCAGCGTGAGGTGGGCGCCGGCTACTTCGACACCATCGCCACCACCGTCGATCCCGACAGCTCGACCACCGCGCTGAAGGGCTCGACCGAAGAGGGTCAGTTCCACTGAGTTCCCGTCCCATCGGGTAACTCCGTCGCCCCGGCGTCGCCCGGGGTGACGGCGGGACAGCCGGGACCCGGAGCGCATCACCGGGTCCCGGTTTCGCCCTCACCGCCCTTCCCACTGAACAGCCCCAGTGGGGAGGGCATCCTTATAACGTTCCCCGTCGAAGGATCGGGCTCACCGGCCCGCTCTTTCGCCCCACCCCCACCGTGACCGAACAACCAGCAGGAGCGGGACGTGAGCAGCGAAAAGATTCAGCGCGTCGGCATTATCGGCGCCGGACAGATGGGTGCCGGCATCGCGGAGGTGTGTGCACGGGCGCATGTCGACGTGCTCGTGTTCGAACAGACGCGGGAACTGGCCGCCGCGGGCCGCGCCCGCATCCTGCGCTCGCTCGACCGCGGTGTGTCCAGCGGCAAGATCACCGAGCGGGAGCGCGAGCAGACCGCCTGGCGGCTGCGCTTCACCTCCGATCTCGGCGACTTCGCCGACCGCCAGCTGGTGGTCGAGGCCGTCCTGGAGAACGAGGAGGTGAAGACCTCGATCTTCGCCGAGCTGGACAAGGTCGTCACCGACCCGAACGCGGTGCTGGCCTCCAACACCTCCTCGATCCCGATCATGAAGATCGCGATGGCCACCGCCAACCCCGACCGCGTGGTCGGCATGCACTTCTTCAACCCCGTGCCGGTGCTGCCGCTGGTGGAGCTGGTGACCACGCTCAAGACCAGCGACGCCGTATCCAAGCGTGCCGAGAACTTCGCCGCCGAGGTGCTGGGCAAGCAGGTCGTGCGCTCCGCCGACCGCTCCGGTTTCGTCGTGAACGCCCTGCTCGTGCCGTACCTGCTGTCCTCGATCCGGATGGTCGAGTCGGGTTTCGCGACCAAGGAGGACGTCGACAAGGCGATGGTGCTCGGCTGCGCCCACCCCATGGGCCCGCTGGCCCTGACCGACCTGGTCGGCCTCGACACCGTGAAGTCCATCGCCGACTCCATGTACGCGGAGTTCAAGGAGCCCCTGTACTCCGCCCCGCCCCTCCTGATGCGCATGGTCGAGGCGGGCCTCCTCGGCAAGAAGTCCGGCGCAGGCTTCTACCAGTACAACAACAACCGGTGAGGGATCCCGTGCTCGCGGCCCCAGGGGCCGCGAGCACGGGAAATAAGAGGCGTCCCGCCGGGATGGGCCGCCGGGACGGAAGATCGACGGCGCGCGGCGAACCTCGTTCCCTGTTGTTTCGGAAGGTCGGCGAACCTCATTCCCTGTCGTCTCGGAAGGTCAGCCAACTTCATTCCCTGTCGTTTCGGCCCCCTGGGGCCGAAACGACAGGGTCGCAACGAGAAAACGCGCACCGTAGACGATGGTCGCGCATAAGGCACCGGGCATAAGCTGCGAAAAGGGTCGGGCTGGACCCGCGGCTCGGAAGGAGTGTCCCGCTCATGGTCAACGTCACCGACGGATTCGGATCGAGCATTCTCGGCTATCCGAGGATCGGACCGCATCGGGAACTCAAGCGTGCGCTGGAGTCGTACTGGCGTGGTTCGCTGCCGCGGGAGGAACTCGAAGCGGTAGGCCGCGAGATCCAGGAGACCCAGTTCGCCGAACTGCACGCGGCGGGGCTCACCCAGGTGCCGGGCAACACCTTCTCCTTCTACGACCACATCCTGGACAATGCGCTGCTGTTCGGCGCGGTGCCCAAGCGGTTCGAGCCGTATCGAGAAGGCCTGCACCCGTTGGACTTCTACTTCCTGATGGCGCGCGGCCGCCCGGACCTGCCGCCGCTGGAGCTGGTGCGCCTGTTCGGCACCAACTACCACTACCGCCAGCCCGAGCTCGACGCCGACACCGAGTTCTCCCTGCATCCCGAGGCCCTGCTCGACGAGTGGGACCGGGCCAAGGCGGCCGGTATCGAGCAGCGGCCGGTGGTGCTCGGCCCCCTGTCGCTGCTGCTGCTCTCGAAGGCCGGGCAGGTCCCCGGCGAATCCGAATTCGACACGCTGACCCTGCTGGACCGGCTGCTGCCGGTGTACGAGGAGCTGTTCGAGCTGCTCGCCAAGCGCGGTTCGACGTGCGTGCAGCTGGACGAGCCCTGCTTCACCAGCGAGCGCACGCCCGCGGAGTTGGCGGCATTCGAGCAGGCCTACCAGCGGCTTTCGACCGCGCCGCTGCGGCCGCGCATCCTGGTCACCGGCCAGTACGGTGATTTCGGTGAGGCCGTGCGGATCCTGGCCGGAACCGCCGTGGAGGCCATCGGTCTCGACCTGGCCAGCTTCCGGGTGCGCCCGGAGGATCTGGCGCAGATCCCGGGGATCCGGCGTAAGCGGCTGTACGCGGGCGTGATCGGCGGCACCAATGTGTGGCGCGCCGACCGCTACGTCACCCTGCAGTACCTCAACGAACTCGCCAAGGTGTGCCCCGATCTGGTGGTGTCCACCGGGACGACGCTGCTGCATGTGCCCTACGACGTGCTCGTCGAATACGACATCGACGGCAATGTCGCCGACCGCCTCGCCTTCGCGAAACAGAAGGTGCTCGAGGTGGTTTCGCTGGCGAAGGCGCTGACGGAGGGTCCGTCGGACAAGTGGCGCAAGCGGCCGGGCGAGGTGCACTTCAAGCAGAAGCACGCTGTGCGGCAACGGGTTTACGCGCTGACGCCGCAGATGCGCGAGCGCGAGCCGTACGCGGTGCGCCGAGAAGCCCAGCGCGCCAAGCTGAATCTCCCGGTGGTGCCCGCGACCACGCTGGGCTCGTTCCCGCAGACCGCCGCCGTCCGCCAGGCCCGCTACGAACTCGGCGAGGGCCGGTTGTCCTACGACGAGTACCGCAAGCGGATCGAGGCCGAGATCGAGTCGACGATCCGTTTGCAGGAGGATATCGGCCTGGACGTGCTGGTGCACGGCGAGCACGAGCGCAACGACATGATCCAGTACTTCGCCGAACTGCTGGACGGCTTCGCCACCACGCACTTCGGCTGGGTGCAGGTGTACGGGTCGCGGTGCGTGCGCCCGCCGATCCTCTACGGCGACGTCTCGCGTCCGAAGCCGATGTCGGTGGAGTGGACCACCTACGCCCAGTCGCTGACCGACAAACCCGTGAAAGGCATTGTGACGGGCCCGGTCACGATGGTGGCGCGGTCGTTCGTGCGGCAGGATCAGCCGCTGTACGAGACCGCGGACCAGGTGGCGCTGGCCATCCGGGACGAGGTGGTGGATCTGGAGAAGGCCGGGGTCTCGATCATCCAGGTCGACGAGCCGGCCGTCCGCGAACTGCTGCCGCTGCGTCCCGACGGCCGCACCGAATACCTGCGCTGGGCCGTGAACGCGTTCCGGCTGGCCACCTCCGGGGTCAAGCCGGAGACCCAGATCCACACGCATATCGCCTATTCCGGTCGGGCGGAGATCGTGCGGGCGATCGAAGAGCTCGATGCCGACGTCACCGCCATCGTCGCCACCCGCTCCCTGGAATGGGTGCTCAAGGCGCTGAAGGAGGACGCCGAGGAGGGCAACGGCCTGTCGCACGGCGTGGGACCCGGTGTGTACGAAAGCCGTTCGGCGCGCATCCCGGATATCGACGAGATCGACGGCCTGCTCACCGCGGCCGCCGAGGCGGTCACCCCGGAGCGGCTGTGGGCGAATCCCGACGGCGGCTTGAAGACCCGGCACGGCTGGCAGCTGGAGCCGTCGCTGCGCAATATGGTCGCGGCCGCCCGCCGGGTGCGCCGACGGGCCGAGCAGGGCGCCGGGTAGCCGGCCGCCCGGCCGATCCAGCCGGTCGTTTGCCCGGGGCGGCTAGCCTGGTGAGACCAGTTTCGCGACAGGAGTGCGGTCATGGGAATGTTCAACAATTTGAAGAAGGCGGCCGCTATGGCCGGTAAACACGCCGACAAGCTCGACCCGGTGATCAACAAGGTTGGCGACGCCGTCGACAAGCAGACCAAGGGCAAGTACGCCAGGCAGGTGGACAAGGCGCAGCAGACCGCCAAGAAGGCCCTGCGCGACCAGCGCCGCAAGTACTAGACCGACCGTAGCGGCGGCCCGGGTGCACAGGCACCCGGGCCGCCGTCGTTTTGGTACCCGTTCGGCGTTTCGGCGCGCGCATACGCGGCTTCCCGGCCACACCGTCCTACGATCGGCAATCGATCCGTTACTGCTCTTCGGTGTGGAAGGGATGGGTGATGCGTTCGCTGGCCGTGCTGCTTTCCGTATTAGGTTTGTGCACGGTGTGGACGTTTGCCGGAGCGGGCGCGGATCCGGTGGCGGACTTTGTGCACGGGCGTGACGGCAGCGTTGCTCCGCCTGGAGCGAATGATTGGCAATGCTTGCCGTCGGCGGCGCGCCCCGTTCCCGTGGTGCTCGTGCACGGCACCTGGGGCAATCAGAACAGCTGGGATGTGCTGGCGCCGAAGCTGAAAGCGACGGGGCACTGTGTCTTCGCGCTGAACTTCGGGCGCGATACCTCGAGCATGTACGGTGCGCAGCCGGGTGTGTACGGGACCGGTGATATCCGCGCCTCGGCCCGCGAGCTGGCCGGATTCCTGGATCGGGTCCGCGAGGCGACCGGTGCGGGGCAGGTGGACATCGTCGCTCATTCGCAGGGCGGTCTGGTGGCGCGCCAGTACATGCGCTTCGACGGTGGGGCCGATCCCACTGCCCCCGAGCGCAATACGGTGCGACGGCTGATCACCGTCGGGGCCACCAATCACGGCACCACCCTCAGCAATCTGGGGTATCTGCTGCCCACGGGTAGCGCGGCCGGTCCGGGGGAGGTCGCGGTAGCCCGGGTCCTGGGCCCGGCCGCCGCCCAGCAGGTCGTGGGCAGCGAATTCCTCCGCGCGCTCAATGCGGGCGGCGACACCGAGCCCGGCGTGCACTACACCGTCATCGCCAGCCGGGTGGACGAGATCACCACACCGCCGGAGACGACGTTCCTGCGGGCCGGTCCGGGTTCGGCCGTGGACAACGTCTGGGTCCAGAACGTCTGTGCGGGAGACACTTTCGGCCACGCCAAGCTACCTACCTCGCCCACCGTGATCCACATCGTCCAGCGCGCCCTCGACCCCGCCCACACCGCTTCGCGCTGCCCGTCCTGACGCCGAGTTCCCCGCACCCCTGGCGTGTTCCCCGCACCCCTTACAGCGCTTGCACGGGGTGCGTGAGCGAGTGCGGAGTGCAGGAACGTGCGGTTGGCGTCCCGTCGAAGGGAGGGCGTCAGGGCTTGTGGCCTACGCCTGCCCAGTACCAGGCCGATTCGATGTCGGTGTCATCGTTCGCCGGGGGAGTGTCGGCCAGATCGGGGCGCCAGCCCAGGACGGGAATGACGCCGGGGTCCACGATTTCCGTTCCGGTGAACAGGCTTTCGGTCTCGGTGCGGCTGCGCGGGCGGAACGGAATACCGGCCTGCTCGGAGGAGCTCACCACCCGCGCCGTGGCCTTGGGATCGAAATCCGCAGTGGGGTGGGTGATTACGAGGCAACTGCCGGAGGGCAGCGCGTCCAGCAGCTGCTTGACGATGCCGTGCGGATTGTCCTCGTCGCGGAAGTACATCATCACCGCGACCAGCATCAGGGCGACGGGGCGGTCGAGATCCAGCGTGGACGCGAGCGCCGGATCAGCCAGGATCGACTCGGGTTCGTGCAGATCGGCATGGATGAACGAGGTCATACCCTCCGGCATGCTCCGCATCAGCGCGCGGGCATGGGCCAACACGATCGGATCGTTGTCCACGTAGACGACGCGCGCCGTGGGATCGTGCTGCTGCGCCACCTCATGGGTGTTGCCCGCAGTCGGAATCCCCGTACCGACATCGAGGAACTGATTGATCCCCGCCTCGGTGATCGCATACCGCACCGCGCGAGCGAGAAAAGCGCGATTGGCGCGCGCCATGCTGCGAATGGCGGGGATGTGGGTGGCGATCACATCGCCGAGAGCACGGTCGGCGGGGTAGTTGTCCCGCCCGCCCAGCCAGTAGTCGTAGACCCGCGCCTCGTGCGCGACGCTGGTGTCAATCTTGGTCGCCGGTCGGCCACCCCGATCACTGCTCTCCGACATCCCGTGCTGCCTCTCCGCAGTGCTCGCGCGACACGTGCTGCCGCGCTGAGCCGAGGCCGCCCCGCGGCGCCCAGCTCCTGCGTCAGGACCAGGGTATTCCCACGCCACCGGGCGGCACGGCCATTTCGACGCGGAATGCGGGAGCTCGTGGACTCGCCAGGGTGGCGCGAGGAAACACCTCGGCTACTGCTGGCCGGTGGCAAACGCCTGCACGGCGTCCAAGAACTCCTGACCACCCATCGCATAACCGCCGGCGATCGCACCGATGAGTGCTCCGGCCGGAACGGTGACGAGCATCAGTGGCAGCAAGAGAAATCCGATGAGGGCGCCGACGATGGCGCCGCCGACCACGCCTGGCTGATTCTTGTAGATTTGCTCCATGAGTCGGTCGTAGGAGCCGATGTCCTGAAGTAGAGCTATATCTCCGGCCGGTTCCGGTGTCAGAGTAAGCGTGCGCCCGTCGACAGCGGTCTGCTGAGACACAGAGAACGAACGCCCGGTGCTTTCGTACCGCAACGGTATGTTCGTGACAGCTGTTCCGTCCTCGGACTCGAGAGTCACCGAGGCGCCATCGGGCTGGACCTCGAACCTGCCCTCGTCGATGGTGGCGGTAATGGTCTTTGCTGCTGGGGACACCGAGATGCGGTAATCGACTCCGCGATCCACACCGGAGGTCGCATTGCCCGTCGACTGCTCGGTCGCCACCGCCGTCTGGCCATGTGCGGTAGCCGCGGTGATCCCCACCGTGGTGATCGCCATGACCACAGTCGCGGTGATCCTTCCGAATGCCATCCTCTGAGTTCCTTCCCGGAAGTCGGTAGCTGCGAATCGAATCGGACCACCGGCGGCCCAATTATGTTGTCACGCAGCGATCATCGCCTGACGCCGCTTTCCGCGCCGATGGCGCCGCCGAGTACGGCACCGCCTGCGCCCCAGCCGACGCATGCCAGCGGCAAGAAGGGAAGTGTGAATACGAAAACAGCGCTTGCGGCGGAACCGAGTACACATCCGACAACGGCGCCCTGAACGGCACCGGCCAGCGCCGTCGACGCCATGCGGTCAGCCCTGCTCGGCGCAACTCCGACGGACCGGAAGTACTGCGATATATCAGCCTCGGGTTTGGCCACAGTCATATTGAGCTGATCCACTTGGTCCTGGCCGAGGAAGTCCGGTGCAGGCATGACGGTTTCACCGAACCGCAGAGTGTCCGAAGGCGGAACGATCGGTGCCACCGGTGGCTCGGGCTCCGGCGCATGCAATTCCTCGGGCTGCAGCGGCGCAACGTAATCACGTTGCGGCACAGAGCGAGACGGCGCGTAATCCGTTTCCGGAGCTACCCCGCGCCGATCGTCTTCCGGGGATACATAGGCCATCGGGGGCGGTGTCTTTTCGGGTGGCGCAGGCGGCGTGGTGACACCGGGTTGTACTGCGCCAGGTCCCTGTTGGGGCCCCGGAGTTGGTTGATTCGGTGTGGTGACGCCCGGTTGTGGGGCAATGAATTGCGGTGCAGCGTGCGCAATTGCGCTACTGGTGATGATTGCGGTTGCCGGAACCATACTGACTGCTGCCCGCAAGGCGGCTCTTTGGGTTCTCGTCTGTTTGCGGTGCTTTGCCACGCGTTCCCCCCGGATGTAACTTGTCCGGCTCTTATCGGAGCTGGCTGGATCATACTGCGCTCCACGGTATCTCGCTACGTGAAGGTCCGTCGATCGTTGATAGCACCGTCGATCGTGCCCGCCGGAACGGTGATCGGCCAGGTGTGTGCGCAGGCGCAAGAGAACCTGCGCACACACGCTTCATGAACCTGCGATCACGGCTGGCCGGTGGCGACCGCGGTCACGGCGTCCAGGAATTCCTGGCCGCCCATGGCGTATCCGCCGGCAACGGCACCGAGGACCAAGCCGAGGGGCCCCGTGATCAGGCTGAAAATGCCGAAGCCGAGGAGGCCGCCGAGGAAACCGCCCAGGCAACCACCAATGATGACACCGGCCAGGTTCTTTTGGACCTGCGCCATCAGGTTGTCGAACGAGCTGACGTTCTTCAGCTCGCTGATGTCTTCAGGGGTCATCTGGGGTGTCAGTGTCAGGGTGCGACCGTCCGCCCCGATTTGCTGAGCAATCGCGATCGAGCGTCCGGCGATTTCATACGTCTGCGGTACTTCGGTCACCGCTGCGCCATCGTTGGACTCGAGTACTGCGGCCCCGTTCTGTGCGGGCTCGAACTTGCCATTTTCGATGGTCGTGGTGATGGCCATATTTGTCGGGGAAACAGTTGTGTGGTAATTGATCCCGTGGTCCACACCGGAAGTTGCGTTCCCCGCCGTCACTGCCGCCGGCTGCTCATTGACTACCGTCGACTCACCGTGAGCCGTTGCCGCTGTGATCCCCGTAGCAGCGATCGCCATGAAAACCGTAGCAGTGATCTTTCCGAACTTCATTCTTGATTTCCCCTCCTGACCCCCGATTCCCCAAGGATTCCCCCAAGTTTGAATCGAACGTCAACGTGTGATTCGAACGGACACATTCATATCTGACGTCATCGGCTGCGGCAACTCGAGCGTTTATCGCCACGCCGTGCGTGCAGTGGAGTCGCGTCTAGCGCTGCCCCGCAGCAATAGTCGGCATCATGCGATCGAAAAGCTCGTCGGCGCTTGACTGTTGATCGATGAAACGCAGGTAGACCCCTCCACTTGTCGACCCGGATGGCCAACCGGACAAGACCTTAGCGGATGTGTAATACCTTGCCGGGGAGGGGGGTTCGTATTCATGCAACCGTAATGATTGCTGGACTATGGCTGTCCGGCTCTGTCTGAGGCTGGTGGATGTGGAAACAATCGAATACGCCGGTTTTGTGCAGCGTGCCCACTAGTTGCTCGATGGGTTGTGAACAAGTTCGTTCGAGCTGTCTAGCGCGTCGTGGCAGCGTCCGCATGGGTGACGTTGCCGCCCTGCCGATTTCGCCCCGCCTACCCGATCGCCCGCCCGATGGCCCGCAACCCCCCGACAATCCGCTCAGCCCCCGGCGCCGCCTCCGGATCCAGCAGCCACTGCACCAGCAACCCATCCAACAAGGTGAGCAGAATCGCTCCGATGTTGTCGTCGGGCTTCGCGTCGGCTGTGGGTAACAGCATGTGGGCCAAGGACTGTCGGGCCTCCTGCTGTTTGGCGGAGAAGTCGGTGCGGATGTCGCCGAGGTGTTGGGCCTGGGCGAGGCTCTCGATGTTGGCGGCCCACAGGGCGCGGTCGTCGGTGAAGCTGGCGATCAGTTTGCGCAGGAACTTGTCCAGGCGCACCGCCGGTTCGCCCTCCTGGTCGGCGTCGAGGGTGTCGAGGATGCGCCGGACCGCGTCGGTTGTGGACTCGACCATCGCCTGGCTCAGCAGGGCGTCGCGGGTGCCGAAGTGGTAGTTGATCGCGGCGAGATTGCTGCCGGAGGCGGCCACGATATCGCGCACCGTCGTCCGGGCGTAGCCGCGCTCGGCCAGGCACTGCTTGGCCGCGGTCAGGAGGTCGTCACGGGTTCCCACGTCAGCAGGGTAGCAAGCACTCGCAAACGGATGTTTCATACATAGGTTTGTGACAAATGTTTGAAACGCTTGTATGGTCTCGGTAGTGCTCCAGAACGAACCCGAGAGGTGCCCGATGACCACGCAACGCCCGCAGTCCCCCTTCGAATCCGGCTACTTCCGGGCCGACGCCCGGTTCGGCTCGGTCCCGGTCGGCGGCATGCCGCTGTACATCGGATCGGTCGTCGAGGGTGACGTCGACGCCGAGGCGTTGCGCGCGGTGCTGGCCGACCTGGCCGCCCGGCACCCATTGCTCGCCTGCCTGCCGGTCGACGACGCCGGTGTGCCGATGCTGCGCCGTCGGGACGGATATCGGCCGCCGCTGGTGGTGGCAGACGGGGACGAGGTCGAGTACGTCCGGCTCGTCAACGAACCGCAGGACTGGAGCGAGGGCCTGTTCCGCGCGGTGCTGCTGCGCGATGGGGAGCAGAGTCGCATCGTGCTGGTCGTTCATCACGGAATCGCCGACGGCCGTTCGGCTTTCGCGCTACTGGACGAAATGTGGCGGCGCTACACCGCGCGGCTGCGCGGCACACCGCTGCCGGTGGTCACGGTCGAAGAACTCCCGCAGGCGGTGGATGATCGTCTCGCCGCGGCCGTTTCGGGTTCGGAGGTCGAGGAGCTGCTCGACCGGATGCGCGGCATGATGGCCGAGGCGCCCGCGCAGTTGCCGCGTGTCGGGGGTGCCGCGGGCGTACGGGGATTCCTCGCCGCCGAGCGGATCGAGTTGGAGGCAAGCGAGACGGCCGCTTTCGTGGCTGCCGCACGGTCGGCCGGGATCACGGTCAACAGCCTGTTGAGCGGCTGCGCGCTGGTCGCCGTGCGCGGCCGCTTCGACGTCGCCGGATCACTGCCGATGGTCTGCGGCTACGCGGCCGACCTGCGCTCGACACTGGATCCGCAACTGACCGACGACACCATGCTCAACTGCGCATCGGGCTGGGGCACGGCGCTGTCGGTGGCGGCGACCGACGACCCGATCGAGCTGGGCCGGGTCGTGGACGCCGACGTGCGCGCCGCACTGACACGCCGCGACCCCGCTCGTTTGGCGCTGGCGGGCCGCCACATTCGCGACGAGCAGACCGCGGCGATGCTTTCCTCGCAGCCCACCTTCGCCCTGTCCAACATCGGCAGGGTGCCCACACACGAGGTGCCTCCGGGCGTAAAGCTGTTGCGCGACAACATCTTTGCGATGAATCCGGGCATGCCGCCAAAGGCGACAGCGTTCACCCTGGACGGGCGCCTGACGGTGCAGGTCGAGTACGACACCGCCGACCACAGCCGAACCCAGATGGGCGAGGTGCGTCGAGCGTTGTCGGAGTCGCTGCACCGTGTCGCGGCAGGGTTTGCGCAAGGCGAACTGGCCAGAAGCGCAGGGTAATTCGCGCAACAGGTCGTGTCGCGGGCGCCGCCGCCCGGCCCTCCCACGCAACGGGCGATGGGGTTCGCGACACCGAACCCTCCGGCGCGCACGGCTGTTCGCGCGCCGGAGGGGAAATCTCACATGGTGGCCGCGTCGATGACGAACCGATACCGCACGTCGCTGGCGACGACCCGGTCGTAGGCCTCGTCGATGCGGTCCGCGGAGATGACCTCGATCTCGGCGCCGATGCCGTGCTCGGCGCAGAAGTTGAGCATCTCCTGGGTCTGCGGGATGCCGCCGATCATCGATCCGGCCAGCGAGCGGCGGAATCCGGCGAGCGTGAACGGCTGCACCTGGAGGGGGTTGTCGGGCAGGCCGAGGATCACCAGGGTGCCGTCCAGGTTCAGCAGCTTCATGTACCGGTCCATCGGGAGATCGGCGGAGACGGTGTTGAGGATCAGGTCGAACTTGCCACGCAGTTCGCGGAAGGTCTCCTTGTCGCGGGTGGCGTAGTAGTGCTGCGCGCCGAACCGGCGGCCGTCCTCCTGCTTGCTCAGCGAGCTGCTGAGCACCGTGACCTCGGCGCCCATCGCCGCGGCGATCTTGACGCCGACGTGCCCGAGCCCGCCCATGCCGATGATCGCGACCTGTTTGCCGGGCCCGGCGTTCCAGTGCCGCAGCGGCGAGAAGAGGGTGACGCCCGCACACAGCAGCGGCGCGGCCTCGTCCAGCCCGATGCCCTCCGGAATGGACACCACGAAGTTCTCCGTCACGACCACCTGCGTGGAGTAGCCGCCCAGGGTGGTCCCGCCGGGCTGGAACTCCTCGGGCACGGCCGTGTTGTAGGTCATGGTGGCGCCCCGGGTGCAGTACTGCTCCTCACCGGCCAGACAGGGCCCGCACTTCCCGCAGGAGTCGACCATGCAGCCGACCCCGACCCGGTCGCCGACCCGGTACTTGGTCACTGCGGATCCGACCGCCGCGACCAGCCCGGCGATCTCGTGACCGGGCACGCAGGGGTACGTGGTGCCGTGCCATTCGTCGCGGGCGGTGTGGATATCGGAATGGCAGATGCCCGCGTACTTGATGTCGATCAGTACGTCGTGCGGACCGAGTTCGCGGCGCTCGATCGTGGTCTTCGCGAACGGGCCCTCGGGGGCCGAGACGGAGTAAGCGGCTGCGGTGGTCATGCGTCCATGCCTACTCCCGCATAGTTCGCTTCGCAAACGGCGTCTTGCCCGAGGCATGCTGGAACCGAACTCGCCGGTCGTATTTGCCCGGAATGTGCCAGCGCATGACACATGCTGGTCGGCGTGGCGATTCTGCTTTCGCTGATCTCCTTCTGCTCGACACTGGTCGGCGGGCTCGTGGCGGTCCGTATCGGCGACCGCAAGCGCATCGTGCTCGGCCTGGCCGCCGGAGTCATGCTCGGCGTGGTCGCCTTCGATCTGCTGCCCGATGCCCTGGAGGAATCGAAGTACACGGTGGCCGGCGTGCCCGGCGCGCTGATCGCGGGCGTCGTCGGGTTCTTCACGGTCCACATCATCGAGCAGGCGACCGCCATCCATGTCGGCCACGAGAACGAATTCGGCAGTCACACACACGATTTCCAGTCGGTCGGCATCCTCGCCGCCTGCGGGCTGATCTTCCACAGCATGCTCGACGGCCTGAGCATCGGCGTCGGCTTCCAGACCGGCACCGCGCTCGGGATCTCGGTCGCGATCGCGGTGATCTGCCACGACTTCGCCGACGGCTTCAACGCCTTCACCATCCCGACGCTGTACGGCAATGCGCACCGCCGGGCGCTGTTGCTGCTGTGGCTCGACGCGCTGGCTCCGGTCGTGGGCGCGGTGATCGGCACGCTCATCCACATACCGTCCAACCTGGCCGGGCTGTACCTCGGCTACTTCGCGGGCTTCCTGCTGTATCTGGCCACGGGCGATATCCTGCCCGAGGCGCACGCCGGGAAGCCTTCGCGCCTGGTACTGCTGTGCACGGTCGCGGGCGCCGCGTTCATGTTCGTCGTTGCGGCACTGAATCATTGACCATATCGGTCTCGTGACCAGGTAGAAGCGACCTGCCGGTAAACAGGTATTACGGGAACCGTCGCGCCGGACCCCGCAGTGCTGCTACATATAGAAACACAATCGCCGGCCCCGACGGGCGTGCACGAGGCGGGAGTGGCCATGTACGACGAACGGTGGGACGACGGGCCCAGGCGCACCGGCCGGACGGGCCGGACGGTGGCCGTTCTGCTCGCGGCGATGCTGGCCGTGGTCGCCTTCCTGGGCTACCAGGGGGAGTTGCCGCGCTGGGTCTTCGGGATCACCGACTCCACCGCGACGCTGCTCGCGCCGCCGCTGCCGCCCATGGATCCCGCCGCGGTCGCCGCCGCGGTCGAGCCGGAGCTGGCCAATATCAACGTCTCGGTGCGTCCCACCGGCATGACCGCGGCCGGGTCGGGCATCGTGCTCACCGCCGACGGACAGGTGCTCACCAGCCATCATGTCGTGAAGGGCGCCGAATCCATCACCGTCGGCGATATCGGCACCGGCGGGCAGTATCCGGCGACCGTGCTCGGCTACGACGCCGACGCCGATATCGCGCTACTGGAGCTGTCGCGCGCGGCGGGCCTGCCGGTCGCCCGCATCGGCAGCTCGGCGGCGCTGCGCGTCGGCGACGAGGTGCTGGCCATCGGCAATGCCGGCGGCACCGGCTCGCCGACCGCGACGCCCGGAACCGTGACGGCCCTGGACGCATCGATCGTCGCGCGGGATGCGGCCGACTACTCGCGCAAGGCGCTCACCGGGATGGTCGAGATCGCCGCACCGGTGACGTCCGGGCAGTCCGGCGGGGCGCTCGCCGACAGTCACGGATCGGTGGTCGGCGTGATCACCGCGGCCTCCGGGGATGTGGCCAAGGCGTCCGGGCGCGCCAGCGGCTACGCGGTGCCGATCGATACCGCGATGAGCGTGGTGCGGCAGATCCGCTCCGGGCTGGCCAGCGACACCGTGCACGTGGGGCCCACCGCCACGCTCGGTGTCATCACCTCGGACGCGAAACCGGCCGGCGCCCGCATCGAATCCGCGGTCTACGGCATGCCCGCCTATGCGGCCGGGCTCACCGAGGGGGAAATCATCACCGGCATCGACGGCCGGGCGGTCACCTCGGTGCAGTCCCTGAAGGCCGTGCTCAACCTGCGCAAACCCGATGACACCGTGCAGCTCGAGCTGACCGTGCCGGACGGCTCCCGGCGCACGGTCGCCGTCGTGCTGGCCGTCGGGCCGCCGAACTGATCGTCAGAACAGCGACATCCAGTAGTCCTGGAAGCGCAGGAACACCAGCACCAGGACCACCGCGTAGAAGACGACCACGACGGTCCAGCGCCACTCCGCGACGATCTTCAGCACGCCCCGCGCGCCACCCCACAGCTGATCGGTGACCACCGCCAGCAGGATCGGGGTGGCGGCCCACACCACCATGCAGTACGGGCACAGCGCGTTGATCCGGTACAGGCTCTGGAAGATCAGCCAGCAGATGAACCCGATGCCGAGCACCAGGCCCAGCCACAGCCCACCCCAGATCCAGCGCGGGAACCCGACCCCGGCGATGGCCAGCACGGCCAGCGTGACCACCACCGAGAAGCCGACCACCCCGATCAGCGGATTCGGGAATCCGAACACCGACGCCTGGTCGGTCGCCATCACCGACCCGCAGGACAGGATCGGATTGATGCTGCACGAGGGCCGGTAGTCGGGATCCATGAACAGCTTGAACCGCTCCACGGTCAGCGTGACCGAGGCGATCCAGCCCGCGAGCCCGCCGATCAGCAGGATCCACGCGGAACGTGTGGTCATCCCGCTCTACTCCCTTCTCGTGCCGTATCTCCGCGAGTTACTTCGCGGCGGCCTCGATGGTCGGGCGCAGGCCGTCGGGCTGCATGAGCTCCTGCGAGCTCTTGATCTGCTTGCCGTTCACGAACACCGAGGGGGTGGACTGGATGCCCTCGGCCGCCACGTCCTTGGTGACCTTCTGCACGTACTTGTCGTACTTGTCGCTCTTGATGGTCTCCGCGACCGAGGGATCGGTGATACCGGCGGCCTGCGTGATCTGGATGATCTGGTCGTCGGTCAGGCCGGTGCCGTTCTCCGGCGGCTGCGCCTGGAACATGCTGCTCAGCCACGGCATGAACTTCGTCGGGTCCGAGTCGGCCACGGCGTAGGCCGCGTTCGCGGCGCGCGAGGAGTACCGGGTGCCGCCCGACATCTTGTCGAGGAAGGCGACGATGTTGTACTCGACCACGGCGGTGCCGGCGTTGACCTCGTCCTCGATGGTCTTGCCGTTGGCCTGCTCGAACATCTGGCAGGCCGGGCACTGCAGGTCGGCGATCACGCGCACCGTGGCCTTGGCGCCGGGCTTGCCGATCCGGATCGCGCCGTTGTCGGTGATCGAGCCCTCGACCCCGCCGGGCGCGGCCTGGGCGGTCACCGTCGGCGTCGGCCCCGGATCGTTCTTCTTGTTGTTCTTGACCGCGATGCTGATGCCGATGGCGGCGATGAGCGCGACCAGCACGGCCCCGACACCCACCTGGATCGCGATGGTGCGTGTCCGATCGGCACGCTGCACCCCGGCCAGCGGGTTCTTACCACGCGGATTCTTGCTCACCTTCGAGTCGCCTTCCTGTGTCTACGTGCGGACAGCCGTCCGGTGCCGTCTGCGATGGTACGGGGCGGATGCCGTGCGGGCGCGACGCCGCCGCCCGAAATGCGAGGGCAGGTCCGGACCACATGATTGCGGGCGAACCTGAGAGGGCCTTGAGATTCCGGCCACAAGCACGCCGGAAATGAATGGTCGGCACGCCGGGGTCAGGAGGCGGCGAGGCGCTTCTTCTGCTCCTCGACGTCGAATTGCGCCGCGGGCCAGTCCAGTTTCAGGTTCTGCAGCGCATCGATCAGCAGCTCGGTGACGGCCAGCCGGGAGTACCACTTGCGGTCGGCGGGCAGCACGTGCCACGGGGCGTAATCGGTCGAGGTGCGGTCCAGGACGGCCTGGTAGGCCTCCTGGTAGGCGGGCCAGAAGCCGCGCTCGTCGATATCGTTCGGGTTGAACTTCCAGTACTTGTCGGGCCGGTTCAGCCGCTCGGCGAGGCGCTTGCGCTGCTCGTCCAGCGAGACGAACATGGCCACCTTGATCAGCGTCGTGCCGGAGTCGACGATCTTGCGCTCGAACTTGTTGATCTCGTCGTAGCGCTTGCCCCACACCTCCGGCGCCACCAGATTGTGCACCCGGACCACCAGCACGTCCTCGTAGTGCGAGCGGTCGAAGACCCCGATCTGGCCGCCGCGCGGCAGCTGCCTGCGGATGCGCCACAGATAGTTGTGGCGCTTCTCCTCGGCGGTCGGGACCCCGAATGCGGCGTGGTCGACGCCCTGCGGGTCCACCGAGCCGATCACGTGCCGGACGATGCCGCCCTTGCCCGCGGTATCCATGCCCTGCAGCACCAGCAGTACACTGCGCGGATCGCCGGAGCGGCCGTTGGCGAACAGCTTCTCCTGCAGATCCGACAGGACGGGGCCGCGCTCCGCGAGCAATTGCTCGCCGTCCTTCTTGTTGCCCTTGAAGCCCGGGGTGGCGGAGGTGTCGAACTTGCCGAGTTCGAGCCCGTCGGCCTGCAACGCCTTGGTGACCGGTTTGGACCAGGGAGACTTAGCCATAACAGTGCAGTATCTACCCTGCGGCTACCTGATGCCCGCCAACTTCATCAGCTGAGTCGCGAAATCGGTATCCGACACCGGCGTCAGGCTCAGGTCGGCGGCCGTGGTGAGCAGGTAGCGGCCGTCACCCGCGAAGTCGAGCCAGGTGCGGTGGCGGGTGGGCGGCGACATCGGGTTGTCCGGGGCGACGGAGACGGTGATGAATCCGCGCGCGTCGACCGGCTCGCGGAGTTTGCGGCGGAAGCGCGCGGGGCCCTGGCCGTTGTCGGGAAGGACGGGCCCCTCCTGGTTCAGCACCGCGTCCTGCGGCTCGCGCATGGTGGCGTGCCGTCCGGGCGGGGCGGAGCCGATCACCTCCACCAGCTTGTCGCCGAGGGTGCGGGCGTGGCAGACCGTCACGGTCACGGTGTCGGATCCGGCGACGAGGACGCCGGCGTGGTGATGGACCACCGCCGCGAAGGCGAGGATCCGTTCCGGCTCGTCCCGGGGGCCGCCCGACCGTTCCCCGGTGACGGTGATCGTGGTGGCGTCGGACCGGGCGCAGAGCATCAGGGCGGCGGTCAGGTCCGGGTCGGTGTTGCGAGCGTACCGATGGCGCAAACCCAGTGCGGCGTACTCGGATTCGGTGCGCGCGGTGGCGGCCGGAATCATATTTACGGGGTAAGGGCGGCGATCCAGGCCCGTTTCGGTGGCCCAGACGTGTGTGAACTCGTCCGGGGTGAGCACCCACTTCACTACTCGTGACCCCCACTCGAGCCCGGACCGCGCGGTGCCGGTGCGAACCGGGGCACGCGGTCCCCGGACGCGGGCAGGGTCGGGTTGTAGACGAAGGTCATGACATCGCGTACGTCGGCCTGGGCGGTCGCGGCCTGCGTGTCGTGCTCCATGCGCCGTCGTCCGCCGTGCACGGCCTCGGCGACCGGGTCCTCCAGCGGTTGATACGGCTGCGGCGGCGGTGGGATCGCGTCCCGGATCACCTGGGCCGCTTCGGCATCGGCCTCCAGTCGCCGCTGCACCGCGACGCAGACCTCGGGCACCGCGGCGCCGCGGGCGACGAAATCGAGGGTGGCCCGCAGCGCCGCGTCGCGGGCCTGCCCGCTCCAGCGGGCGAACTCGGCGTTCGCGCTCGCCGAGAAGGTGCGGAAGGCCTCGCCGACCACGTCGGCATTGCCCCGCCACACGTCCGCCGCCTGCCCCAGGGCGCCGGGGTCGAGTGCCTCGTGCACCAGGCCCCAGAGTTCTCGATGGGTGTAGGAGCCGAATACTTCCCGATCCGGGACATAGGGCGGGTCTATGTCGTCCACTGCGGTCGGCACGTCGCGAATCACGTTCGTGCCGTGGGGGTTTACCGAAGTGGGGTCAGGTGTCGCCGAGTCGGCCGGGAGGCTGGGCGCTGCCGGGTCCGCCGGGCCGTCGGCGGAGTTCGCCGAGTCGTCGGCGGATAGGGGTGGGTCGTCGGGGGTCATCGGTCCTCCAGCCGGGCAGCGGCCAATTCCAGGGCCGCGCGATTGGCGGCCTCGGCCTCGGCGAAGTGTCTGCCCGCGGCCAGGTACGCGGCCTTGAACAGCAGAGCCGTCTCCTGGAAGGCGAGCACGGTGTCGAGAAATTCGCGCCCCTTGTTGCCGAACCCGCGGGCCAGCCCGTGCCCGGAGGGCAGCTCCGGGAACCCGGAGATCGTCGTCAGCAGGTGTTCGGTGTGCCGCGCCCGCTGCAGGTCGTCGACGAGCCGATCGCATGCGGCGGCGAGGTTGCGTGCCACATCCTCGGCGATCTCGAAGGCCCCGTCCCCGGAACCCGTTGCCGCGGCATACAGTTCGCGGGCCGCCTGCTGACCGGTGTCCGGTACACCCACCCGGTGCTCCCCTTCCGTTCACCGCCACATCCCACCTGTCCCATTTGGGACAGTACCGGAGTGCGCTCACCGGCGACGTGGATCGGATTTGTGACGCGGCACACGATCCTTCGCCAGCGGTTGTGGAACCCGTTGCGCCACGGTCACTTCCGCTGCTGTCCGGGCGATGGTGGCCGCGGTGGTCCGCGGCGCCGACGGTGCCCGCAGCTCGTGTCCTCCGGCTTCGCGGCGCCGACAACCGTGGCTAGTGGCGCGGACGACAATCGAAGCAACGTTGGCGTGAGTGCGCCAACGGTCGCCTCCGTCGTCCGCGCAGCCAACGGTCGGCTCCGCGGTCTGCGAAGAGGTTGCGGCGCAGCGGTTTCAGCGCGGGCCGGTGGCGCTCACGTACTGCATGAGCCCATGTACCTCTTGCTCGATCTCCACCAGCCCCGCCTCGGCGAACAGCTTCGGAAAGGTGTCGGTATCGAATACGCGCAGCCCGCCCGCGCCGCCGACCGCCGTGCTGACGCGCCCGAACCAGCTGTCGGCGCGGTGACTGGTGCTGATCGCGATCCGCCCGCCCGGGGCCAGCACTCGGATCATCTCCCGCGCCGCCACCATCGGATCCGGGATCAGATACAGCGCGCCGAAGCAGCACACCGCGTCGAAGCTGCCGTCGGGGAACGGCAGCTGTCGGGCGTCGCCGCGCACGTAACCGGTCCGCGCGCCGCGGTTGTCGGACATCGCCCGGCGCAGCATCGGCACCGAGAAGTCGATGCCTACCGCGTACCCGTCACCGGTCAACCGCTCGCTGAGATAGTGCGTGAAATTACCGGGGCCGCAGGCGATATCGAGGACCCGGCGGTCGCCGCGCAGCCGCAGGACGCGCACGGCGTCGCGGCGGTCGGCCTGCATGGTGCGTCCGGTGGCGGCGAAGAAACTGGCGGGCCGCCAGGCACGTTCGTAGACCAGCGCGAAGGCGGGGTGGTTCATGGTCCGCCGCGCGAGATTCACCGGGCCGCCTCCGGCTCGAGTATCAGTCGCATTGTGACTCCTCGTCGTTGGGGAGCTTCCGGCCGCAGCGGCCGGTTGTCAGGCCCGGTCCACCTCGATGGTCATGCCCGCGCCGCGCAGCCGTTCGGTGAGCGGGTCGCCCATCACCGCCGCCGGGGTGAGAATGCCTGCGAGCTCGGGCAATTCGTCGAACGCCAGGCTGAGCCCGGACTCGCCGAGCAGCACCGAGGTGGCCTGGTAGCCGGGGTCACCCTCGCCTGCGAAGGTGCACACGTACTTGGCGCCGGAGGTGGTCCGCGCGAACGTCTTCATCGTGAACCAGCCGCTGCGCCGGGCCGCCTCGCTCGGTCCGGTGCCGGGCTTGGGCAGCACCCGGTCGAGCAGCTTGCGGCCCGCCGATACGCGCGAGAGCACCGCACCGGCCGCCATCGTCGCCACGATGCCGCCCGCCATACCGGCCGCCACCAGCGGTGCCGCCGGCGACTTGCCCGCGCTCATCACCTCGCGGTAGCGGAAGTTCTTGCCGTACACCCAGCCCAGCAGGCCGTTGCTGCGCCGCACGATCTTCGTGTTGTGGGCGGCCATGACGAAGGTCGCCACCCAGCCGTCCAGGCTCGGGTCGATGGTCGAGGCCCGCGCGAGCGCCTGATCGGACTGCCGTCCGACATCGGGCTCCATGGCCTTGTCCGGACTCAGCGAATACGGATGCGCCATGACCGACCCCTTCGACGGGTCGGCGGCGATCGCCTCCATCATCGCGCGCCCGGAGTCGATGGTGCCGCCGCTGGCGCCGCCCTTGAGCCAGGCCACGAGGGTGGTGTCGGTGAGTTCGCCGGTGTTGTCCTCGACCGAGCGCCGGTACAGCCGGTACACGCTCAGATCGGACGGAATCGAGTCGTAGCCACAGGAATTCACGATCTTCGCGCCCGTCTCCACGGCGCGATCGTGGAACCGGTCGATGCATTCGCGGATGAACAGCGGCTCGCCGGTGAGGTCGGCGTAGTGCGTTCCGGCCTCCGCGCACGCCTGCACCAGCGCCAGGCCGTACCGCAGGTACGGGCCGACCGTCGAGACCACGACCTTGGTCCTGGCGGCGAGATCGTCCAGCGCCGCCTGATCCGACGAATCGGCAACCAGCAGCGGCCATTCCGCCGCGGCCGGGCCCAGCTCGTCGCGGACCTTCGTCAGCTTCTCCACGGAGCGTCCGGCCAGCGCGATGCGGGCGCCCGCGGGTGCCGCCCGCACCAGATACTGCGCGGTGAGCGCACCGACGAAACCGGTCGCGCCGAACAGGACCAGATCGAATTCCCTGTCTGCCATGAACTTTCCCATCTGCCGTCTATTGTCATTGCGGCGTGATCTGCGTACCGCCGGGATGACGGATCAAGGTTTGCGGCGTCGCTTGGTGGTGGCGCTCGTCTTCTTCCGCGCCGGGGTGGTCTGCTTGACTAGGTCCGGCCGCTGCGCCAGCCAGGCGTGATGCGCCTTGCCCAGCTCGGTCACCGGCGCATCGCCGTAGAGCCACTCGCGGGCGATGCGATGCCAGTTCGCCGTGGCCTCCAGTTGGCCGAGCACCCCGAACGTGAGGAAGTCCGCGCGGCGCGAGAACAGGTGCTCCGGCGGCAGGTTCTGCTCCTTCATCCCCGCGAATTCGCCGGCGCGCGGATCCACCGCGAGCACGAATGCGCCGCTGGCCAGTTCCGGGGTGATGGTCAGTTCCTCGTCCACCACCGCCCACTCGCACGCGGCCAGCACGTACTCCAGGCATTCCTCGGGAGTCACCGCGTCGGGCTCGTCGATGACACCCCGGTCGATCATGATCTTCCACAGGTCGTCGGCGCGGTCCTCGGCCGCGGCCCGGATCCCGGCGATCTCGGCCTTGACGTGCTTGGGATCCATCCGGTTGAACAGCCCGAAATCCAGGAACGCCACCCGCCCGTCCTCACCGAGCAGCAGATTGCCCGGGTGCGGATCGCCGCAGAACTCGTTGAAGCTGAACAGCGAACCCACGTAGAAGCGGTAGATGATCTCGCCGACCCGGTCGCGTTCCGCCGCGGGCAGCGCGCGGATCTGCTCGAAATTGCGGCCGGGGAAGTACTCGCTCACCAGCACCCGGGTGCTCGACAGCTCCGGCATGGTGGCGGGCACCACGATGAACGGGTGGTCGGCGTAGAGGTCGGCGATCTGGCGCTGGGTATGTGCCTCGGCGACGTAGTCGAGCTCGCTCTCCAAGTTCAGCCGCAGCTCGTCGAGCACCGCCGGCGTCACCCACGGCATCGCCGTCTGCAGCACGCGCCGGAACATGGACAGGTTCTTCAGGTCGGCGCGCACGGCGACATCGATGCCCGGGTACTGGACCTTCACCGCGACCTGCCGCCCGTCGTGCAGTCGCGCCCGGTACACCTGCCCGATGGAGGCGGCCGCGATCGGCTCCGGCTCGAATTCGGCGAACAGCTCGTCGATCGGGCGGCCGAAATCCTCCTCGATCACCGCGCACATGGTCTCGGAGGAGACGTTCGGGGCGCTGTCGCGCAGCACGGCCAGCCGACGCTGGAAGCGTTCGCGGTGCTCATCCGGCACCAGATCCATATCCAGCACCGACAGCATCTGGCCCAGCTTCATGGCGACGCCCTTCATGGTGCCCAGCACCATGACCATCTGCTCGGTCGCGCGGATCATCGACTCCTCGGCCATCCGCGCCCGCACGGCCTCCGAGCGCCCGCGCATCGATCGGCGGGTGCGCTGCGCGCGGATGACATTGCCCGCGACGGCCACGCCGAGCTTCGTCCCCCTGGCCAACCGAGACGTCGGCAGCTCTTTAGCCATCAAACCTCCGTTGGTGCCGACGCACGGCGATGTGAACTCCCGTTCCCTGCCGATCTTCAGCGTAACCAACGCGGGCCGCTCCGGCCCAGCCGCAGATTGCGGCCGTCACAAGCGCTCGGGCTCGGCTATTCCGTGGCGTCGATCGGTTCCGGCAGCTGATGCTGCACGGCGTTGAACTTCTCCGGGGAGCCGCCGGCGCGGACCATGCCCTCGATGGCGCTCCACGCCATCATCGTCATGTGGTCGAGCATCTTGTCGGCCGACAGGGTGCGGTTGGTGATCCACCAGTCGGTGGCCAGCTGCACGCCGCCCACCAGGACGTACGCGTACAGCTCGATGCCCTCGGTCTCCACGTTGCGGTCGAAGGCCTTGTCCCGCAGCACCGCGGACACCACGTCGGCGAACAGCTTCTCGAAGTCGGCGAGCGTGGACTTGTCGGTGGTGGAGCCGTTGCCCATGATGAACCGGTACACGTCGGTATCGGCGTCGACGGTGTGGACGTAGGCGGCCAGGGTGTTGCGGACCAGCTCGTACTCGTCCAGGTCGTCGCTGATGGCCTCGTAGATGCGCGGCATCAGGGTGGTCTCGACGAACCGCTCCATGGTGGCGCGGGTCAGATCGCTCTTATCCGAGAAGTATCGGTAGAGAACGGTTTTGGACACCCCGATCTCGGCGGCGATCTCGTCCATTCCGACGTCCCCGCCGCGCTTGCGGATGGCGGCCAGGGTGCCGTCGACCAGTTCCTCGCGGCGATCGATCTTGTGCTGATGCCAGCGCTTCTTGCGGCCGTCCACCCGGCCCGGCCGTGCCGGAGCTGTTCTGGCGGACGGCTTGCCGACCTCGACAAGATCTTCGGTGGACAGGACGGACTCCTTGTTCCGGGGGTGCGGGCCACCCCAGCTTAGGTCCTCCGCAACTGCCGTGTTCCGACTTCGGCCACCGACCTGTCGCCGCGGTGCGGAAGTAGGGGGTGGGCGGGTCTAACCGAGCGGGTCGGTCGTTGCGACCAGAATGGGAAATATGGAGCGATCTGCCAGCAGTGCATCCACCGCGGGCACGGATTCGGAGACGGCCGTCGAATCCGCTGCCGGAGTGGGAAACAACACAGGCCCGCCGCCGGGCAGACGCGCGCTGCCCGGGCCCTCGTCCGGGCCGTCGTCGTTCGCGGATCTCATGGACGAGTCCGGCAAGAAGCGGGATCTGCGCAAGATGAAGATCGTCGCCACCGGATTCCTGGTCGGTGCGACGTTGGTGTACCTGTTCTGCTGCTGGCTGGGTTCGCGTGGCGCGGGCGGAAATTGGATCGGCTACGTGCGGGCCGCCTCCGAGGCGGGCATGGTCGGTGCGCTGGCCGACTGGTTCGCGGTGACGGCGCTGTTCCGGCATCCGCTCGGATTGCCGATTCCGCACACCGCGATCATCCGCAAGAAGAAAGATCAACTGGGCACCAGCCTCGGTGATTTCGTGCGGGCGAATTTCCTGTCGCCGGACACCGTGGCGGAAAAGGTCAATTCGGCGCAGATCTCCCTGCGGCTCGGGCGCTGGATGGCCGATGCGAATCACGCCGCCCGGGTATCGGAGGAGTCGTCGACGATCCTGCGTGCGGTGATCGGCGCGCTCCGCGACGAGGATGTCGAGCAGGTCATCGACAACACCATCGTCAAGCGGATCGCCGAACCGCAGTGGGGGCCGCCGCTCGGGCGGGTGCTCGCGGAACTGCTGGCCGAGAACCGGCAGGCGCCGCTGCTGGACCTGCTGGCGGAGCGGGCCCACCAGTGGGCGCTGGGCAGCCAGGAGACCATCGACCGGATCGTGATGCGGGACGCGCCGTCGTGGGCGCCGAAATTCGTCAACGTGCTGCTGTCCGAGCGAATTTATCGCGAACTGGTGGAATTCACCTGGAAGATTCGCTCCCAGCCGGATCACGAGGTGCGGCTGGCGGCCAATCGATTCCTCGAGGATTTCGCGCACGACCTGCAGTACGACGAGGCCATGATCATCAAGGCCGAGCGGGTGAAGGCCGAGATCATGGGCCGCGAGGAGATCACCGGAATGGCCCGGGCCACCTGGCGGGCGGCCAAACGAATGATCTTGGAATCGGCCGACGATCCGCACAGCACGCTGCGGCGCAAGATCACCGAGAATGTGCAGCAGCTGGGGCAGCGTCTGGTCGACGAGTCGGAACTGCGCGGCAAGGTGGATTCCTGGGTCGAGCGCGGGGTCCGGTATCTGGTCGCCAATTACGGCTCCGAGATCGCCACCCTCATCAGCGATACGGTTGCCCGGTGGGATGCCGACGAGGCGAGTCGCAAGATCGAATTGCAGGCGGGGCGCGATCTGCAATTCATTCGCATCAACGGAACTGTCGTCGGATCGCTGGCCGGACTGGCGATCTACGCCGTTTCACATTTGCTCTTCCCGGGGTGGTCGGCGTAGCCGCCAGTTGTTTGCCGGAGTAGTGCTAGCAAGGGTGCTTGCAAGAGTTAGCACCCTGTTTTAGAATCGACCGTACAACCGCCGGAAGGTGAGTGATGGCACAGGAGCCCGAGGTTTCCGACCAGAACACCGGGGAATCCGCAGAGACGTCTGCGGCCGGAGGAGGGGTGGGCCGCGTAGCCAACGCGGCGCACGACATCGGAAGCTTCATCCGATCGCAGCGAGAGGCCGCGCAGGTCTCGCTGCGTCAGCTCGCACAGCTGGCGGGGGTGAGCAATCCGTATCTCAGTCAGATCGAGAGAGGGTTGCGTAACCCGTCCGCCGAGGTGCTCGCGCAGATCGCGAAGGGTCTGCGGGTCTCCTCGGAGGTCTTGTACATGCGGGCCGGTTATCTCGAACAGAGGCCGCCGAGCCCCGTCCGGGACGCCCTGCTGGCCGATACGGGAATCACCGAGCGGCAGAAGCAGGTGCTGCTGGACATCTACGAATCGTTCCGCCGGGAAAACGCGGGGAACGACATCGGAGGGGACGCTACGGATACCCAGGGGGGCGTTCCCGGGGGGAACAGGGACAACGAGGTTCCGCACGCCACCGATGGCAGCATTACCGAAGTTCCGCCACGCCAGGAGAACGAAACACCATGACCGAACCGAATGCCACCGTGACGAAGCCGCTCTACGCGACCGTCGGCGCGGGCGATGCGCTGTACACCGCCGTGAACGATCTGGTCGAGAAGGTACGCGAGCGTGCCGCCACCGCCGATGTGACCGGCCGGGTGGAGGAGGCCCGCGAGCGCCTGTCGAACCTGCCTGCCGATGTGCAGGAGCAGTTCGAGTCGCTGCGCCAGCGGCTGACCGGCCTGCCCTCCGAACTGCCGGACGACGTCGCCGAACTGCGCGAGCGGCTCACCCCCGAGGAGCTGCGCCGCCTGGTCGACCAGTACTACCACCAGCTGGTGGACTACTACCAGGACCTGGCCGCACGCGGCGAGGAGACCGTCGGGCGGCTGCGCTCGGAGAACACCACCTTCGACGAGCAGTTCGGTCGGGTCGAGGGCATTCTCGACGATGTCGTGACCCGCGCCGAGGACGTCTTCGGCAAGGTGACCGACCAGACCCGCGGCCTGCTGGGCCAGAAGGTCGCCGACGAGGCCGACGAGGCCGAGCCGGTCGTCGACGCCGAGGTCGTGAAGGTGACCACCGAGCCCACACCGGCCACCAACGGCCCGGCCAAGAAGGCGCCCGCGAAGAAGGCCCCGGCCAAGGCCGCGCCCGCCAAGGCGGCGAAGAAGACCACGGCCCCGAAGAAGTAACGCAGTTCCCGGCGGTTCTCCGAGCCGCACGCGACGCCCTCGCATGTCCTGATATGCGAGGGCGTTGCCCCTATCATGGGGAATGTGTATTCCGTGACTGGTGCCATCGTGTTCGTGTTGTGGCTTGCCGCGCTGGGCGCGACCATCTTTGCGCTGGTCCACGCCATCCGGCAGCGCTCCGACGCGTTCACCGCCGTCGACAAGCTGACCAAGCCGATCTGGGTCACCATTCTGGCCGTCGCGCTGCTGCTGCTGTTCCTGGCACAAACGCCGGTCGGGCTGATCGGCATCGTCGCGGTCGTCGCCACCGGCGTCTATCTGGCCGATGTGCGGCCCAAGGTGGACGAGGTGCAGCGCGGTCCGCGCTGGTAGGAGGCCCGGTTCCCGATCTTTCCGCCGTACCGATGCGATATCGGTGCGGCGGATTTTTTCGTGCTTGCACTAGCTAGCACCCACTCCGGCGGGTTACTGTACTTGTAAGTAACACACAAAGGAGTGTTTCCATGCGGGCAACGCTGCCTACGCAGAGTTCGATGCGGCCTACGCGGGTCCCTACGTGGTTACGCGAGCTGCCTCCTTCGGGCCCGTCGCTCCGGCCGGTGGCACGGATGGCGGGCAGGATTCAGGATCTGCTGCGTGTCCATCGCGCCACCCTGCGCGTGCGGGACTACGGGACCGCCGCGCTCAATCCGCCGGCCGCGCCGACGGAGGTCGTCCCGGTGACCGCGCCCGACGGCGCCGCGCTGCGGGTGCACTCGTACGGCCCCGCCGACGGTGATGTCATCGTCCTGGTGCACGGCTGGACCTGCTGCATCGAGTACTGGAACCCGCAGATCAACGCCTTCGCCGGCGACTATCGCGTGGTCGCCTACGACCAGCGCGGGCACGGCGAGACCGAGTTGGGTGACAGCCCGCTGACCACCGATCTGCTCGCCGACGACCTGGCCGCCGTCCTGGCCGCCACCCTGCGGCCCGGACAGCGCGCGGTGCTGGTCGGGCACAGCCTGGGCGGCATGACGATTCAGGCCTGGGCCGGGCGGCATCCGGAGCAGGTGGCCCAGCGTGCGGCGGCGGTGCTGCTGACCAACACCTCGCCCGGCGACCTGGTCGCCGAGACCACCGTGCTGCCCGTATTCAACCGCGGGCTGGTATCGCTGCCGTTCGCGGTCGGCCGTTTCCTGCTCGGCACCGCGGTCGTGTTCCCGCCGGTCGCGCCCGTGAAATGGATCTTCCGGCGGCAGGTGATGAGCCTGGCCACCACCGGCGATGTCGCCGACTACGCGCTGTCGATCGTGCGCTCGTGCCCGGCGGTCGTCCGCGCGAAGTTCGGGTTGCTGCTCGCCGACCTCGCCCTCGGCCGCTCGGCCGAGCGCCTCACGGTGCCGACCACGCTGCTCGCCGGTGAATTCGACGATCTGACGCCGGTCGTGCACGCCGAGCGGATCGCCGAAATGCTACGTGCCGCAGGCAGTCTCGAGCGATTCGAGATCCTGCCGACCGGGCACCTGGGCAACGTGGAGGCCTACGAGGCCTTCAACGAGGTGCTGGCGCGGGTGCTGTCCTCGACCTACGTCGCGCGGGAAGCCAGCGCGTAGTCCCGCTGGTACGACCCTGTCCTCCCGGCGTACCGCGCTGTCCTCCCGGTATGCCGCGCTGTCATTCCGGCGTTCCGCCCTGTCATTCCGGCGAACGCCGGAATCGAGCGTGTCGTTGTGACGGAAAGCGTCTGGAACCGTTCGCAATTCGTTATTCGTCCGAGCGATATCGCGGATGGGCTTCCGGTCGATATGTGTTGTAGGTAACAGTGCTTCATCGTCGGACTCGGTCGCGAATGTCGTTGCAGCGAATGGGTATTCGATGAATGCGGGATGCACGCAGCGGAAGGGGATTCTTTCCCTGCTTGCACTAGCAAGCACTACTGCTAGCGCGGTAGTGTGCGGGAGGACACAAAGGAGTGCTCATGCTGGTGAAGCTGCCCGACCCGGTGAACGGCCTGCGAAGCGGCGCCGACGCGCTGACCGCCGCATACCGCGCGCGGTTGCGCGCCCGCACCTACGCCACCGCGTCTCTGAATACGGCCCCGTCTCCCGAGATCGTCCCCGTCACCACCGCCGACGGCGCCCGGTTGCGGGTGCACGCCTATGGCCCGGCCGACGGTGACGTGATCGTGCTGATCCACGGCTGGTCGTGCTGCATCGAATACTGGAATCCGCAGATCAACACCTTCGCCGGCGAGTACCGCGTGGTCGCCTACGACCAGCGCGGGCACGGCGAGAGCGGGGTCGGCACCCGGCCGTTCGGTCCCGACCAGCTGGCCGACGATCTGTCCGACATCCTGGACGCGGTGCTGCGGCCCGGACAGCGGGCGGTGCTGGTCGGCCACAGCATGGGCGGCATGACCATCCAGGCCTGGGCGCAGCAGTATCCCGAGCAGGTCGAGCAGTGGGCGTCGGCGGTGGTGCTGGCGACCACGGCGGCCCGGCAGATTCCGGCGCGCGCCAAGGTTGTTCCGCTGGTCAGCGACGTCGTCGCGATGCCGGTGTGGGCGGCGCAGGCGGTATTCGGAACGCCCGTGCCGCTGCCCGGCTCGGCCGCGGTGCGCACGGTGTTCAAGTCCCGCATCATGAATCGCGCCTCGGACGCCGATCAGGCCGCGTTCGGCCTGGCGATCGTGCGGTCGTGCCGCCCGGCGGTGCGCGCCGCCGTCGCCCGCGACCTCGCGAAGCTCGACCTCGGTACCGCGGCGGCCGCCATCACGGTGCCCACCAGCGTGATCGCGGGCGAATTCGACAAGCTGCTGCCCGAGATCCACTCGCGCGAGATCGCCGACGTGCTCGCCGAATCCGGCAGCCTGGACCGCTACACCATCCTGCCCACCGGGCACCTGCCGAATATCGAAGCGCCGCAGGAATTCAACGCCGAACTGCACCGCATGGTCCGCATCGGCCGCCACGGTTCCCGCGCCGTCGCCAGCTGAGCTCGAGCTAGTTGAAGACGACGGTCCGGCGGCCGTGGACGAGCACGCGGCCCTCCAGGTGCCAGCGCAGGCCCCGGGCGAGGACGACGCGTTCGATATCGCGGCCCTGGCGGACCATGTCGCCGACGGTGTCGGCGTGGTCGATGCGGGTCACATCCTGTTCGATGATCGGCCCGGCATCCAGCTCCGCGGTCACGTAGTGGCAGGTGGCGCCGATCAGCTTGACGCCGCGGGCGAAGGCCTGGTGGTAGGGGCGGGCGCCGACGAACGACGGCAGGAAGCTGTGGTGGATGTTGATCGCCCGGCCCGTCCAGTGCGCGCACAGCTCGGGCGGCAGCACCTGCATGAACCGGGCCAGCACCACGGCATCCGGATCGTGCGCGTCCACCAGCTCCCGGACCTGCTCGAACGCCGGGTCGCGCTCGGCCGGATCCTTCGGAAACGGCACGTGGTGGAACTTCACGCCGTGCGCCTGCGCCATCTCCGCCAGGTCCGGGTGGTTGCCGATCACGGCCTCGATGGTCGCGGGCAGCTCGCCGCTGCCCGCGCGGCCCAGTAGGTCGTGCAGGCAGTGCCCGTCCCTGCTGACCAGCAGCACCGCGCGTCGCCGGGCCCCGGAATCCAGCAGTTGCCACTCGGTGTCGGGCCCCAGCTCCGCCGCCACCGCGGAGAACCGGTCGCGCAGTTCGGCCAGCCCGAACGGCACCGTCGACGCCTTGATGGCCTGACGGGTGAAGAACCAGCCCGAGTCGACGTCCGAGTGGTACCCCGCCTCCACGATGGATCCCCCGAAGTCGGCGATGAACGAGGTGATCCGGGCGATGATGCCGGGCCGGTCCGGGCAGCCCAGCATCAGCACGTAGCGGTGGTCGTCGGTGGTCGAACTCATGGGCCGATTCTCCCAGGACGGATCGCGGACGTATTTCCCGGCGTGCGGGGAACAGACTCAGAGCGCGTAAAACGGTTCCGCGTAATGGAATTCGCCGGTGATGTCCGGTTCGTAGGCGGTGAGGGGGCGGACCTGGAAGTGGGAGCTCCAGGTTGGTTCGTCGGGGGTGATGCCGACGCGGGTGCCGGGGACGAATCCGAAGTGCGGGTAGTAGTCGAGGCTGCCGAGCAGGCCCACCAGCGGCTCGTCCAGGGCGTCGGCGGCGCCGAGTGCGGCGTGCATGAGCGCCGAGCCGACCCGCTTGCCCTGATGGTCGGGCAGCACCCCGATCGGGCCCAGCGCCAGCACCGGAAACGGCCCGACACCGGCGCGGGTGAGGCATACGTGCCCGACCACCCGGTCGTGGACCTGCGCCACCATCGACAGCGTCGGAATCCAGCCGGAATCGCTGCGCAACCGGTGGACCAGCGCCACCTCGGCGGGGTCGGCGGCGGCGCGCGGGGCATCGTCGGGCAGGCCGTTGGGGTAGTCGCGAGCGAAGGCGCGGCGGTGGACCGCATCGATCGCGGGGATGTCGCCGGCCCGTTCGCGACGGATCAGCACGGTGACGTCTCCTCCCCAGCGAGTGGGCACATCCGCACGGGTGCTGCGGGAATCGTGATGCGCCGGACCGTAGGTGGACCGACCCTTACGAGTGTGCGCGACGTCCGATACCGCCCGCAACGAAATTCGCCGTGCGCTTTCCATGTGCCAGACTCTGTGCCCATGGCCGATACCGCCCCGGAACCAGGAACGCGTGCCCTCACCCGCGGGGAGGTGGCGGCGATGATCGACCACACCCTGCTCGCGCCGGAGGCCACCGCGGCCGACGTCACCGCCACCGTCGAGGAGGCGCGCGGGCTGGGTGTGTACGCGGTATGCCTGTCGCCCGCGATGCTGCCCGTCCGGGCGCCCGGCCTGGTGGTGGCCACCGTCACGGGATTCCCCTCCGGGAAGCATCATTCGCTGGTCAAGGGCACCGAGGCACGGCTGGCGGTGGAGCAGGGCGCGGCCGAGGTCGACATGGTCATCGATATCGGCGCGGCGCTGGTCGGGGACTACAACGCCGTGCTGTCGGACATCGTCACGGTGCGCGAGGCCGTGGGCGATCAGGCGGTGCTCAAGGTGATCATCGAGGCGGCGGCGCTGCCGGACGGCGCGATCGTCGAGGTGTGCCGCGCCGCCGAGCGGGCCGGGGCCGATTTCGTGAAGACCTCCACCGGCTTTCACCCCGCGGGCGGTGCGAGCGTGCACGCGGTGCGGCTGATGGCCGACACCGTCGGCGGGCGGCTGGGCATCAAGGCCAGCGGCGGCATCCGGACGGCCGCGGCGGCCGCCGAGCTGATCGAGGCCGGCGCCACGCGCCTCGGGCTGTCTCGCTCGCGCGAGGTGCTGGCGGAGATCCCCGAGTAACCGGCGATCAGCAGCTGCTCGCCTCGGTGTTCTGCGCGTCCGGCGCGGGTTCCAGCTTGGTGGGGCCGCCGGACAGCGAGACCGCGATGCCGTTGTCGGTGACCTTCACCTCGGTGGGCTTCAGGCCCATCGGGTAGCTCTGCAGGCTCTCGGTCATCAGATCCACGATGCCGTCCACCAGGTCGGTGGGCAATCCGAATCCGAACAGCTGGGCGGACTGCGTGGTCACCTCGATCCGGTCGCCGACGATCTGCGGCTTGACCTGCAGGTCGGCGATGCCGCCGAGCACCTTGACGTCCAGCACGCCGGCGGCCGGGTCGGACTGGACTCCCGAGACCAGGCCCTTCAGCGTCTGCGCGATGCCGTCGTTGCTCCAGGTGGCCTCGGCGCTGCTGCTGCCGATCTCGGCGCCGCCGCGGCCGTTGTCGACCAGCGTGATGTCGTCGAGCCGCGCGTGCACCTTCATATCGACAGCGGGGCCGAACTTGGCGTCGTCGCTGTCGACATCGACGTACTGGACCTTGTGGTCGATCGCCGTGAGCAGCAACGGTTTCGGGCCGAAGCTCACCGACACCTTGGAACCCAGGTCCCGCTCCACCTGCGTGGCGATGCAGTTCGCGGTCCGATGGCGGTAATAGGTTTCGGCGGCTGCCACGGTGCCTACCACGGCGAGGACGAGGACGAGTCCGACGATCAGGATGATCCGCCGCAGGTTCCGGGTGCCGGGAGGGTTCGAACTCATGCCACCGATTCTTCCCGAGCTTTCTGAGCTCGCTCTGTGGGACGGGTGAGGGGCCGACTCGAGGATGCCCGGCGATTGTGACATGCGGCACAAACTCCGGGCGTAGCCTGGGTCACATGTCCGGGGAAGCCGCCGCCAGTCGAATCCGTAACCCGGAGCAGGGCTGGTGGGTGCTGCGGCAACTGGCCGCCCGGCATGCCGGATACTTCACCACCCGCCTCGTGCTGCGCACCGGCTGTGAGGAGAGGGTGCGAGCGGCGCTCGGCGACGGTTCGGTGACCCGCGCCGGGGTCGGGCTGCTGCGGCTGGCGGACTGGCCGTCCGGGCCGCTCGACGAATACGCGATGTGGTCGGCGTGGTTCGAGGGGGCGGCCGCGGTCTCCCATCACAGCGCGGCCGAACTGCACGGGCTGGGCCGTCTGCGGCCGCGGTTCCTGCACCTGTCGTCCACTGGTGCGCGGGTGCCCAGCGCGCCGCGGCTGGTGGTGCTGCGCCGGGTGCTGCGCCACCGTGACGTCGAATCGGCGGGCACGTTCCTGGTCACGACGCCGGTGCGGACGGTCCTGGATCTCGCCGAGACCGGCATCGGGCAGGCCGCGCTGGACGAGGTGGTGTCGGATGCCGTCGCCATCCATCGCTGCGCGAGCACCGAGATTCGCTCCGCCGCCGCGGCTCTGCCGCCGCGCACCGCCGCACGGATCCGGCATGCGCTGGCGCGTGTGTGAAAGCCGGTGCGGGCCCGCACAACCGATGCACTACAGCTATTAGACGTATCCAGTTCGAGTTTTGCGGGGCCGGTGTTCATGGCATCGTGATCGACCATGGCGATGGTCGGCTGTGGCGCGTGGGATCTGCTCTTTCCGCCCGGGCCGCCGGATCGGATCGCGGATATGTTCGCCACCGCGGTCGTCGCCGACGCCGTGCGCCGCTACGACGCGGATCTGGCGCAGTCGGTGGAGACCTGCCGCGAATGGCGGCACGGGTATCGCCGGGTCTTTCGCGGGATGACGGCCCTGGCGGCCAGCTCGCCCGGGGCCTCGATCGGGATTGCCCGGGACGGGCTGCGGGCGGTCCGGGCCACGCTGCAGGCCACGGCCGGGCACTCGGTCCAGCCGCTGTCCGATGTGGATCCGGCCGGGCTGGGTGCCGATCATCCGCGGATCGAGACCGGCGAGGTCGCGGGTGCGGCGAAACCCGTGCGGCGCCTGGAGGTTCCGCTCGGCGGCGAGCGGCTGTCCGGTGACCGGCTGCGGCGGCAGCTGCGGGACTGGCAGCGCCGCGGGATTCTCGAACCGGGTTTCGCCGCCGGGGTCGAACGTGTCATCGACCATCCGGAGTGGCTGGCACTGCCGGGCTTTCGCGCGGTGATCGCCGGAGCCGATGCCGGGTCGGGTCCGCTGCGGCCGCTGCTGCGCTGGGGCGCCGACGTGACGGCGATCGATCTGCCGGGCCGCAGGCGCTGGCAGGCGTTGCGGGACTGCGCCCGCCGAGGCGCCGGCAGGCTGCGCTTCCCGATCCTGGCCGATCGACCGGGAGCCGATCTCGCCGGACATCTCCCGGCGCTGACGCAGTGGATCGACGGCCAACTCGGCGACGGGGCCCGGCCGGTTCTGGGGCTGTACGCCGCGGCGGCGGGTCCGGCCGGGGTCCGGCTCGCCGCGGCCGCGGATCTGCTGGCCGACGCGGTGTCGCGGCGGCACCCGGAAACCGCGCTGGCACAGCTCGGCTCGCCCTTCGACTGCTATGCGGTACCGCGCGACGTGCTGGCCGACGCCCGAGAACAGCTGGCCCGCTCCGGATTCGCCGGTGCGGCACAGAACTGCGCGCGGGTACTGTCCGGTTCGGCGGTGTTCCGTGCGAACTACCGGCACGAGATCGCGGATGCCGCGGGCGCCCGCTGGGGCGTGGCCGACCTGCTACCACCCGCCCTGGGCCCGAATCATGCACTGGCCCACCGATTACCGCGCTGGCGTGCGTTGCTGGCGCACGCCGCGGGACAGACCGTGTCGTATACCGTCGCCCCGCTCGCGTGGGGGCGGATCGCGCGCGGTGCCTGGCCGGTGGCGGCCTATCGGGGCTGCACCCACTTCGGCATCGAGGTCTTCGACGGGGACACCGCCCGCACCCTGCTCGCCGCCAAACTCGTCGCCGACCTGTTCGAACCGCCCGCCCCCGAACCGAATCCGGAGTCCTTGTTCAGCACCGGAGCATTCCACGGCGGCCTGTGGCGTCAGCCCTACGAGCCGCGCTCGGTCGTCACCATCGCCACCGCCGTCGGGCGCGTGCAACACCTGCTGCCCATGTGACGGGTCCGCCGACCGCGGACCCTATCAGTCTCGTCGCCGGGCGATGGGTGAGCTGTTCGCATGCCACGGCTCTTCCGCCCGAGTCCGGCATCGGAGATCGAGCATCGAGGTCTCGCGCGCACTGTCAGCCGCGTAGCTCATAACCCTTGGGGGCCACCGTCTCCCACGGCACCGACAGCACGCAGTCGCGCATGCGGCGGCGGTAGCGGCGGACCGGAAAACCCTCCTCGCGCAGCAGCCTGGCCGATTCGCGCCAGCGCACCCGGGGGCCGTAGGCCGACAGCGGCGCGGCGCGGGCCCAGGCGCGGTCGGCGGCGGTGAGCAGCGCGTGCACTCGCTCGCCCGGAACATTGCGGTGAATCAGCGCCTTCGGCAGACGCTCGGCGACATCGGAGGGGCGCTCGACCGTGAAGGGATCCCACGCCAGCGTCAGCGAGACCGGACCGGCCTGCTCGAGCAGCACCCAGGCGCAGCGGCGGCCGAGTTCGTCGCAGGTGCCGTCGACCAGCAGCCCGCCCGGCGCCAGCCCGCTCAGCACCCGCGCCCATGCCTCGGCGACGGCCGCCTCCGGATACTGGCGCAGCACGTTGAACGCGCGCACCAGGATCGGGCGCTGCCCGGCCAGCTCGAATCCGCCGCGCGCGAACACCACGCCGTCGCGGCCGGGCACCACCCGCGCCGGATCGATCTCCAGGCCCACCACCCGCACGTCGGCGCGCACCCGCCGCAGCCGTGCCGCCAGCTCCAGCGTCGTCACCGGGCTCGCCCCGTATCCCAGATCCACGACCAGCGGGTCCGCGGCGGCACGCAGCCGCGAGGTCACCAGTTCGTCGTGCATCAGCCAGCGATCGCTGCGCCGTAGCCGGTTCACCCCGGTGGTACCGCGGGTGATCGCTCCGATCGGTGTGCTTCGTGTGCGGGATGGGGCGGGCGTCAGGCGGTGGGGTTCTGCTCTTCCAGCCACTGCGCCGTGAATTCGGCCTCGGCCCGCAGCAGATCCACGAGGTTGATCAGCATCATCTGTTCCAGCTTCGGGCCCAGCATGGGGATGAACACCTTCGCCGTCGACGAGGTCCGCAGCGTGCAGCCGGTCTCGGTGGGGAACAGGTGCAGGGTGCCGTCCAGGCTGCCCGGACCGGCGGGGATGGAGGCCACGTATTCGCCGGTGACCTCCGGACCGAACGGGCCGTAGGTCTCTCTGCGGGTGATGGTCATATCCTTGCGCATCACCGTCTGCGCGATATCCGGCAGCATGTCGCGCGGCAGGACGTGCTCGATTTCGACCTCGATGCCGCTGTCCGTGGCCGTCAGAGCGGTGACCTCGTTGGGGGAGTACTTGCGCATCTCCTCCATCCGCGCATTCCAGTAGTCGCGGTTGGACAGTGCCGCGTACACCTCTTTGGTGGTGTGCAGCGGGTAGCGGGCTGAATAGTCCAGTCGGCGAGCCATGGGCAGCTAGATTACTGTGCTTGTTTGC
>NZ_BDBV01000064.1 GCF_001613165.1 Nocardia mexicana NBRC 108244 | reverse complement strand
GCGGCCGGGGCTGGCAAGGTGCTCGGTGGGGGAGGTACAGAGACGCTCTGCCGTGGGGAGTCGGCTCGCTCCTGCGTCGCATTGCCGGGGTGGCTTGCTGCTGTGTCGCGTCGCGGAGGGGCTGGAATCGTCGAGGTGGGTCGGAAGCCTCGGGGGTTTGGCTGGCGCCTGGTGGGCTCGGGGCGTCTTCGCCTTCGTCAGCGGTTCGCGATCCAGGTGTTGGTGAATTCGGTCTCCGAGGCGAGCAGTTCCAGGAGCTTCTCCGCGACGACGGCCTCGATCTTCTTGCCGAACAGTGGGATGCCGACCTCGACCGAACCCTGGATGACCGCCCGCGACGTCTCGCCCTCCGCGCTGAGCGTGACGGTGCCGCGCACCTGCGCCGGCGCGTCCTGCACCTGTGCGGTGAAGGTGCCCGAGAAGCCGGCATAGCTTTCGGTGCGGGGAATGATCAGGTCGCCCGGCCGCACCGAGGTGATGGCGCTGGGCAGCTCCGAGGCCGGGATGGACTGCACCATCTCGACGTGCACCTGCTCCTGATCGATGGACGCCTGGAACGAGTCGAGCCGGGCACCGGGACCGCCGACCTCCTCGATCCGGTCCTTCCAGTACTGCTCGTCGGCGAACGCGGCACGGACTGCGTCGGCCGGGTGCGTGTACTGAGCCGTGTACGCCAGAGGTGTCGCCATGGTGGAACACGCTACCGTCTTTCGCTGTGCGTACATCTCGAGTGGTCCCGTTCGACGAAATGCGCGAGCTGCTGACCGCGACCGGTGCGCGGGTGCGCAATTCGGTTCCGCTGGCGGAGCTGACCACGCTGCGCGTCGGTGGCCCGGCGACGGTGGCCGAGTGCGCCACCACCGAGGCGCTCGTCGCGACGGTGCGCACCCTCGACGCTGCCGGAATTCCGCTGCTGCTGATCGCCGGTGGATCGAACCTGCTGATCTCCGATACCGGATTCGGCGGGGTGGTCGTGCGCATCGCGACCGAGCGGGTCGAGATCGGCGCCGACCGGGTGGCGGCCGAGGCGGGCGCGGACTGGGATGCCGTGGTGGCGGCGACGGTCGCGGCGGGGCGCGGCGGCCTGGAGTGCCTGTCCGGGATTCCTGGTTCCGCGGGTGCGACGCCGGTGCAGAACGTCGGCGCCTACGGCGTGGAGGTCGAGCATCTGCTGCGGCGGGTGCGGCTGCTCGACCGCGCGAGCGGCGAGATCCGCTGGGCCGCACCGGACGAACTCGGTTTCGGATACCGCACCTCGCTGCTCAAGCACAGCGAACGGGCCGTAGTGCTGGAGGTGGAGTTCGCCTTGGACCCCGACGGGGTCAGCGCGCCGCTGCGCTATCGCGAGCTCGCGAAGGCCCTCGACGCGGGTGAAGGGGAGACGCGACCGGCGGCGCAGGTGCGTGAGGCGGTGCTGCGGCTGCGCGCGGGCAAGGGCATGGTGCTCGATCCGGCCGACCACGACACCTGGAGCGCGGGCTCGTTCTTCACCAACCCGGTGGTGCCCGAGACGCGGGTGGAAAAGGTGCGGGCGGCGATCGCCGATCATGTGGGGGATATCACAGTTCCGACCTATCCGGCGGTCGACGGCGTCAAGTTCTCGGCCGGTTGGCTGATCGAGCGGGCGGGGTTCGCGAAGGGCTACCCGGGGCCGGACGCACCGGCCCGGCTGTCCACGAAACACACGCTGGCGCTGACCAATCGCGGCGATGCGACCGCCGCGGATCTGATCGGCCTGGCGCGCGAGGTCCGCGACGGCGTCGCCGAGCGTTTCGGGATCCGGCTGGAGCCCGAACCCGTCACGGTGGGCATCGCGCTGTAGGGGGTGGCGGGCACCACGCGCGGATGCGGCTCGACCCGCGCGCGGGTCGCGGTAAATTCGAGGAAGTGAGCATTCGAAGAGTTACTAGCCGACGGGCCATGCTGATCGGAATGACTCAGCTGGCGGGAGCCG
This sequence comes from Nocardia mexicana NBRC 108244, assembly GCF_001613165.1. GTDB lineage: Bacteria > Actinomycetota > Actinomycetes > Mycobacteriales > Mycobacteriaceae > Nocardia > Nocardia mexicana. The sequence goes on along the minus strand of NZ_BDBV01000064.1, from coordinate 5,265 downwards.
CGCTGGTGGCCGGATGTTCGAACGGCGGCGGCGATGCCTCGCCGAAGGACAGCGGACCGGTCGCGAAGGTGACCTTCCAGCCCGGCGACGGCAGCACGGACGTCAACCCCACCGCACCGGTCTCGGTATCGGTCGCCAGTGGTCGCATCGACAAGGTCGCCCTGACCAACGCGAGCGGTAAGCAGGTCACCGGCGCCCTGGCCCCGGACGGGAGCAGCTTCAAGGTCTCCGAGCCGCTCGGCTACGACGCCGCCTACACCTGGTCGGGCACCGCGATCGGCACCGACGGCAAGCCGGTACCGATCGAGGGCAAGTTCACCACGGTGGCGCCCAAGCAGACCCTGACGGCCACCATAAACATCGGCGACGGCCAGGAGGTCGGCATCGCAGCGCCGATCATCCTGCAGTTCAAGGGCCACGTCGCGAACAAGGCCGCGGTCGAGAAGGCCCTCACCGTCACCACCACCCCGCAGACCGAGGGCGGCTGGGCCTGGCTGCCCGACGACAACGGCGGATCCCGGGCGCACTGGCGCCCGCGCGAGTACTGGGCGCCGCACACCGACGTGAAGTTCGCGGGCAAGCTCTACGGACTCGAACTCGGCGACGGCGCCTACGGCTACACCGATCTGAGCTCCGAGTTCAAGATCGGCCGCAGCCAGATCGTGAAGGGGTACGCGCCCAGCCACCGGGTGCAGGTGATCCGCGACGGCGAGACGATCTTCGACTTCCCGTGCAGCTACGGCGAGGGCAACGAGCCGCGCAATGTGACGCGCTCGGGCATCCACGTGGTGACCGAGAAGTACGAGGACTTCATGATGTCGAATCCGCCGTTCTACACCAACGTTCGCGAACGTTGGGCCGTACGCATCTCCAACAACGGCGAATTCATCCACGCCAACCCGGAATCCTCGGGGGCGCAGGGCAGTTCGAACGTCACCAACGGCTGCATCAACCTGAGCAACTCCGATGCGCAGGCCTACTTCCCGACCGCGATGTACGGCGACCCGGCCGAGATCACCGGCACCTCGATCGCCCTGTCGGCCTCGGACGGCGACCTCTACGACTGGACCATCGACTGGGACACCTGGAAGAGCATGTCCGCCCTGCAGGGCGAGCCTTCCGCGGTCGTCTCGGCCACCCCGGTCCCCCCGGGCCCGGTCCGCGGCAACTGAACCAGCCCGCACCCCGCACACGTTCTCGCCCCCTGCACGCGTTGCAGCGGGTGCGAGAACAGGCGCGGGGTGCGCGGGTTATTGCGGGCGGCGGGCGAAGCGGCCCGGGCCCGCCTGGTCGCGGGGCTTGACGACGATGGTGTCGAGGTCGACGTGCGGCGGACGGCTCGCGACGAACCCGATGATCTCGGCGATGTCCTGGGCGACCAGCGGGTCGATGCCCTCGTAGACCTTGGCGGCGCGGTCGGCGTCGCCGTCGAAGCGGACCAGGGAGAATTCGGTTTCCACTGCGCCGGGGGCGATTTCGGTCAGTCGCACCGGCTTGCCCAGCAACTCGCCGCGCAGCGTGCGATGCAGTACTGCCTGCGCGTGCTTGGCCGAGGTGTAGCCGGAGCCGTTGTCGTAGGTGTCGAACGCGGCCACCGAGGTGACGGTGACGATCAGCCCGTCGCCGGAATCGATCAGCTTCGGCAGCAGCGACTTCGTGACGCGCAGCGTGCCGAGCACGTTCGTCTCCCACATCCAGCGCCAGTCGTCGAGATCGGCCTCGGCCACCGATGCCAGGCCCTTGGCGCCACCGGCATTGTTGACCAGCACATCGACCCGCTCGACGGCCTCGGTGAACGCCTGCACCGACGCCTCGTCGGTCACGTCCAGGGCCAGCGCGGTACCCCCGATCTCGTCGGCCAGCCGCTGCAGCCGATCGACCCGCCGGGCCCCGACATACACGTGGTAGCCCTGCTTGGCGAGCTCACGCGCGGTGGCCTCCCCGATTCCCGAACTGGCTCCGGTGACGACGGCGGTGCGGGCGCTCATGACTCCACCTCGCCAGCGCTCGGTTCCGTCATGACCACCGGGGTGGCTGTGTTGCCGTTGCGCTCGCTCATGACCTGAGCATATGTGCGCTCGATTCGCCGGGGGTCGCGGGCCGGTTAGCCTGGCCGCATGGCTATTCGGGACGTGGTGAGCGCGGACGGGACCAGCATCGTGTACCGGGTGACGGGTCCGGCCGAGGGGCGTCCGCTCGTGTTGCTGCACGGCTGGGCCGGGAACCTGCGGTGCTGGGGGACCGCCGCGGACCTGCTCGCCGAGCGGTTCCGGGTGATCGCGGTCGACCTGCGCGGGCACGGGTACTCGGATACGCCCGAGGCCGGATACGACGACCCGAAGAACTGGGCCGCCGATGTCGCCGCGGTGCTGGCGGGGGAGGGCATCGAGAGCGGGGCGGTGCTGATCGGCTGGTCCTACGGCGGGATCGTGCTGAGTGACTACCTGACCGCCTACGGCACCGGGGCGGTGGCCGCGGTCGTCTACAGCGGCTCGCAGGCCGGGATCGGGCGCGGCGTGCCCGGGGCCCAGCCGGGGCCCGCGATGCAGCAGGCCATTCCCGATGTCTTCGAGGAGGGCGCCGGCAAGGCCATGCGCGGTTTCGCCGCGTTCGGCAACGCGAACACCGGGCCCGGGCGGGACAAGGGGGAGGACGCGCAGCGGCTGTACGGCGGGAGTCTGGCTACGCCGCCTCGGGTCCGTAAGGCGCTGTTCTATCGCACCGCCGACAACACCGATACTCTCCGCACCCTCGATGTGCCGGTGCTGGTGCTGCACGGCACCGCGGATCCGGTGGTGCCGATCGACAACGGGCGCTACATCGCCGAGGCCGTGCCGGATTCGCGCACGTCGTATTGGGAAGGTGGCCAGCACGGCCTGTTCATCGAGGATCCCGCACGGTTTGCCGGGGAGATCTCGGAGTTCGTCGCCGAACTGAGCTGAATCCTGCTCTGCCGCAGCGGTTTTCCCCGGGGGTTGGCCCAGGTAGCGGCTGTTTCGTGAAAGCTGATCGGCTCCAATGGTTTTCGCTATCGACGGTGTCGGCCGGCGGGTAGGTTGCGATCATGCATGCCATACCGAATCCGGGAGTCGCGCGACGGCGACTCGCCGTGAATTGAACCGGGGCGCCCGCGGTCGCGTTCGGCGTGTGTGATCGATTGCATACTGCGATGGCTCCGGACCGCCGTGGGCGGGTGTCGGGACCTGTTGTGCAAGACCGTCCCGATGCCGCCGCATATCGCGTTCGGGTCGATCGGTCCGGGAGCTGGGGAAGCTGCGAATCGCCTTGTGACGGCTGTCACTTGGCGCCGGAGCTCGCGACGGCGGGCGGGCGCGGACGTGCACACTGGAGAGGTGAGTCAACGCACGGACCTACGGCCCCATCGGATCGCCGTGTTGTCGGTGCACACCTCGCCACTGGCCCAGCCGGGCACCGGCGATGCGGGCGGCATGAACGTCTACGTGCTGCAGACCGCCGTTCAGCTGGCCCGTCGCGGCGTGGAGGTGGAGATCTTCACCCGCGCCACCTCCTCCAACGACGAGCCGGTCGTCGAGGCCGCGCCCGGGGTGCTGGTGCGGCACGTGGTCGCCGGGCCGTTCGAGGGGCTCGACAAGCACGACCTGCCCACCCAGCTGTGCCCGTTCGCCGCGGAGGTGCTGCGGCAGGAGGCGCGGCAGCTGCCGGGGCACTACGACCTGATCCATTCGCACTACTGGCTGTCCGGCCAGGTCGGCTGGCTGGCCCGCGACCGCTGGCGGGTGCCGCTGGTGCACACCGCGCACACGCTGGCCGCGGTCAAGAACGCCTACCTCGCCGAGGGCGACACCCCGGAGCCGCCCGCCCGCGAGATCGGCGAGAAGCAGATCACGGCCGAGGCCGATCGGCTGGTCGCCAACACCGGCGAAGAGGCCCGCCAGCTGGTCGAGCTGTACGGCGCCGACCCCGAGCGGATCGACGTGGTCCTGCCGGGCGCCGACCTCACCCGCTACCACCCCGGCGATCGAGCGGCCGCGCGCGCCGATCTGGGCCTGGACCCGAACGAGCAGATCGTCGCGTTCGTCGGGCGCATTCAACCGCTGAAGGCCCCCGACGTGCTCGTGCACGCCGCCGCGCAGGTGCTGCGCGCGCAGCCCGAACGCGCCGTGCGGGTGCTGATCGTAGGTGGCCCGTCGGGGACCGGGCTGGAACGCCCGGACGCGCTGATCGAGCTGGCCGCCGCCCTCGGCATCGCCGACCGGGTGACGTTCCTGCCGCCGCAGCCGCCGGACCGCCTGGTGCAGGTGTACCGGGCCGCCGATCTGGTGGCCGTGCCCAGCTACAACGAATCGTTCGGCCTGGTCGCCCTCGAGGCGCAGGCCAGCGGCACGCCGGTGCTGGCCGCGCACGTCGGCGGGCTGGGGACCGCGGTGCGCGACGGCGTCTCCGGACTGCTGGTGCCCGGCCACCGCGCCGACGACTGGGCGGCGGCGCTGGGTTCGCTGCTCGACGATCCGGTCGGCCTGCGCCGCATGGGCGCCGCCGCGGTCGGGCACGCCGCCAATTTCTCCTGGGAACACACCGCCGAGGGCCTGCTGGAGAGCTACTCCCAGACGCTGTCGGGATACCGGGGCATACGTTCGCGGCTGGCGGGTACGTTGCAGACTGACAGCAATCAGGCCAGGTCGCGGGCGCTGTGGCGGCGCCGGATGGGAGTGGTACGCCGGTGACCGACCCGAATCCGATCCGAGACACCGCGCAGTTGGTCGAGGACACCCTGCGCGAGCGCGAGATGGACTACACCCGGGAGGGTGAGGACACCTTCATCGTGGTCCTGCCCGGCGAGCGCAAGCTGAAGACCACCGTGATGCTGACCGTCGGCAAGCACGGGATGCGGGTGGAATGCTTCGTCTGCCGCAAACCGGACGAGAACTTCGAGGGCGTCTACAAGTTCCTGCTCCGCCGCAACCGGCGGCTGTACGGCGTCGCCTACACCCTCGACCGCGTCGGTGACATCTACATGGTCGGCCGCGTCGCCACGCACGCCGTGACGCCCGATGAGCTGGACCGCATCTTCGGCCAGATCCTCGAGGCCGTGGACGCCGACTTCAACGTCCTGCTCGAGCTCGGCTTCGCCGAATCCATTCGCCGCGAATGGAAGTGGCGAGTCTCCCGCGGCGAATCCCTCAAGAATCTGCGCGCCTTCGAACACCTCGTCGACACCGAAGACTCCTGACCCGCATAACAAGCCCGGGCCGCGCCCCGCGCACGGTCCTCCATGCCCCATTT
>NZ_BDBV01000063.1 GCF_001613165.1 Nocardia mexicana NBRC 108244 | reverse complement strand
CCGCCCTTATTTCCCGGCGTCGCCCGGCCCTTATTTCCCGGCGTCGCGGCCCCCTGGGGCCGCGACGCCGGGAGGTTTGTGCAGGGCGCGCGAGCGGCGCGGAGTGCATGAACGACGCGGTGCGTGCACGGGACCCCGAGCCGGGTGAGAATGCTGTGGGTCCGGCGCGGGGCGATGGGCGTACGACAGAAGGCGGCACAGACATGACGGTTCTGGCTCTCGATATCGGGGCGACGAAGTTCGCGGCGGGCGTGGTCCACGCGGGGCGCACGGTGCGCGATGTGCGCCGGGCGGCGGTGCCGCCGGAGTCGGTGTGGGATGCGTGCCGCGACCTGCTGTCGGAGGTGGCCGGGGAGACGCGGGTGACCGCCGTCGGTATCGGCTCGGCGGGGCCGGTCGATGTGCGGTCGGGGATCACGGCGCCGCTGAATATCCCCGAGTGGCGGTACGGGTTCCCGATCGTGGCATCGGTGCAGGAGTTGTTCCCGTCGGCCGTGATTCGCTTCGCGATCGACGGCGCCTGCCTCGCCCTGGCCGAACATCACGTCGGCGGGCTGCGCGGCGTGCGCGACGGGCTCGCCATGACGGTGTCGTCGGGGATCGGCGGCGGCATGATCAGCGACGGCCGAGTCGCGGTGGGCCGCACCGGAAATGCGGGTCATATCGGTCATATCGTGGTTCCGGGCTGGGATGTGCCGTGCGAATGCGGGGGCGTCGGCTGCGTCGAGGCGGTCGCGAGCGGGATGTCGTCGGCGCGCTGGGCGCGGGAGCAGGGCTGGACCGGGGAGACCGGCATGGAGCTGGCTCGCGACGCCCACGCCGGTCATCCGATCGCACTGGCCGCCGTGAACCGCGCCGGAACCGCTCTGGGACAGGCGATTTCGTCGGCCGCCGCACTGCTGGACATCGACCGGGTGGTGATCGGCGGCGGATTCGCCGAATCCGGTGCGCCGCTGTGGGATCCGCTGCATGCGGCGGTCGCCACCCACGCCCGCCTGGATTTCACCCGCGACCTGCAGGTGGTGCAGTCACGCATTCCGGGCGGCGCCACTCTCGTCGGCGCGGGCGTGCTCGCCGCCGGCCACGCCACCGCCGACGAATACGACTGACCGGCGGTCGGACAACCACACCCGTGACCAGGGTCTCGCGGGACGGACGCGTCCGGCCGGGCACGTGGGGAGCCGGGTTAGCATGACCCGCATGACGTACACCCTCGTGCTGCTGCGCCACGGCGAGAGCGAATGGAACGCCCTGAACCTGTTCACCGGCTGGGTGGACGTCCACCTGACCGACAAGGGCATGGCCGAGGGCAAGCGCGCCGGTGAGCTGCTGGCCGAGCACGGGATCCTGCCCGACATCGTGTACACCTCGCTGCTGCGCCGCGCGATCAGCACCGCCAATCTCGCCCTGGACGCCGCCGACCGGCACTGGATTCCCGTGGTGCGCGACTGGCGGCTCAACGAGCGCCACTACGGCGCTCTGCAGGGCAAGAACAAGGCGCAGGTCCGGGACAAGTACGGCGACGAGCAGTTCATGCTGTGGCGCCGCAGCTACGACACGCCCCCGCCGCCGATCGAGGCGGGCACCGAGTACAGCCAGGACGGCGACCCGCGCTACGCCGATATCGAGGTGCCGCCGACCGAATGCCTGAAGGACGTCGTCGCCCGCATGGTCCCGTACTGGGAGTCGACCATCTCCCAGGAGTTGGTGGCCGGTAGGACGGTCCTGGTTGCCGCGCACGGCAATTCGCTGCGCGCGCTGGTGAAGCACCTCGACAACATCTCCGACGAGGACATCGCGGGCCTGAACATCCCCACCGGCATCCCGCTCCGCTACGAACTGGACGAGAACCTCCGCCCGGTGGGCCCGGGCGAGTACCTGGACCCGGAGGCGGCCGCGGCGGGTGCGGCGGCGGTAGCCGGGCAGGGCGGCAAGTAAACATGCGCGAGTAACCCCCATCGCGCCCGGGGATCGAGGGGTAGCACTTTCCAGAACGCGCTGCGGCTATGTGCCGCAGCGCGTTTGCCTTTCGTGCGTAGAGATGACCGCCGCGGCGGAGTGGCGTCCGCGTCCGCGCCGAATCCCCCGCTATGGTTTCGGACGGCTCGGTTTGTGAGCTCCATCTCTCCTACGGGACCGTAGCTATTGCATTGCTGCCGACCGGATCTGGCCGCATCGAATCGGTGCGGCAGTCGAGTACTGGCCGGTAGGGAGTGGTCTGCGTAACGTCCGGTAGGCAGCCTCGCGGGTTTAATGCCTGGTCGTCGCTTCGCGGGAGATGGTGAGTTGGTGAGAGACTTCCGCTCCGGTTGACGTAACCGGCGGTTTGCAACTTACTTGCCGGTAGATACACTTCCGGTCGTTCGACCATTTCGAGAGGTGGCTCACGTCCGATGAAGTACGCGCTGCGTGCCACAGTGGCGGCGGTTGCCGCGACCGTGGTGTTCCCCTTCCTCACCGCCACGGCCTCCGCCGGACCCACCGCGACCGGACCGGACGGCGGCGCCGCCGGTGCCGCGTGGGCCGCCACTCAGGATGGGCCGCAGCAGTATCCGAACATCCACATCGACTGGGATGTGCCGATCACGATGAGCGACGGCACGGTGCTCAAGGGCAATGTGTACCGCCCCGCCGACGCCGCCGGACGCCCCGCCGATGCGCAGACGCCCACCATCGTCAATCTCACCCCGTACACCAAGCTGGTCTCCAATCTCGCCGACCACGCGCAGTCGATTCCGGGGCTGTCCGACGCGCTGCTGAATCTGTTCCGGCAGATCGACCTGTCCGGCACCCCGCTGTCGGGCATCACCGACCTCACCAAGTCGTTCGGCGGCGGCGAGCTGCGCAACTTCACCGTCGACCGCCAGCTCATCAAGAGCGGCTACAGCCAGGTCGTGGTCGACGTGCGCGGCACCGGTTTCTCCCAGGGGGAGTGGGACATGCTGCGCGACCGCGAGCAGCAGGACACCGTCGAGGTGATCGACTGGGCGTCGCGGCAGCCGTGGTCCACCGGCAAGGTCGGCATGAACGGCATCTCCTACTCCGGCATCAACCAGGTGCAGGCCGCCGAGAAGCATCCGGCCGCGCTGAAGACGATCTTCCCGGTGGTGCCCGGCAGCGACCTGGTGGACGACGTGCTGGCGCCGGGCGGCGGCTTCGGCTTCAACTTCATCCCGCTGTGGCTGACCGCCATCAACTCCCTGAAGTGGGTTCCGGACCTGGCGTCGATCGCGAACGGCAAGTTCGACACCCAGTGGCTCACCGACCGCGTCGACAGCCCGCTGACCTACATGGACGTGTTGTTGAGCGCGTACACCAGCACGCGGATGGAGGATCTCGACCCGCGGGTGAAGGGGATGCTCAACGACTTCTCCTCCGAACGCCGAGCGTGGCTGGGTGATCCGAGCTCGATCGATATCCCGACCTTCGTCACCGGCGGCTGGCACGACCTGTTCACCTACTCGGAATCCAAGATCTACAACGAGATTCCGCTGCCGCCCGGCCAGAAACAGCTGTTCATGGGCAACACCTATCACGTCAGCTCCGGCAACGAGTACAGCAAGCCGGGCCTGCCGCCGCGGCTGGACGTGCTGCAGCGCGCGTGGTTCGACAAGTGGCTCAAGGGGATCGACAACGGCATCGACACTTACGGCCCGGTGACGCTGCGTCAGCAGGGTGGCGGCTGGGTCACCCAGGACGGCTTCGGGCCGTCCGCCCCGGAGCAGCAGGCCGCCGAGCATCGCCGGATGTACCTGTCCGCCAACCGGAGTGGCACCGCCGACGGCAGCCTCTACGACGGTTCGCTGACCGCCGACGCCAACGGTGACACCGCGCGGCTGAGCGTGGCGCCCGGCCTGACCACCCTCTGCTCCAACGACGCCGCGCAGGCGACCGCGGGCATGCTGTCGATCATCGACGGCTGCGCCAAGGATTCTCGGGTGGCCGAGACCAACGGGCTGACCTTCACCAGCGCGCCCGTTGCCGGTCCGACCACCATCTCCGGCCCGATCGCCGTGCGGCTCAACACCGTTCAGGACGCCGCGGACGGATACTGGGTGGCAACCGTCAACGATGTGGCGCCCGACGGGCAGTCGACGGTGCTGTCGTCCGGCCAGCTGATGGCCTCGCTGCGGCAGGTCGACGAGGAGCGCAGCTCGCGCTCGGCCAACGGCGACTACACCGATCCGCGGGCCTACACCTCACTGGACAAGCGGCAGCCGACGGTGCCGGGCGAGGCGACCACGCTCGATATCGCCCTGCCCGCCACCGAGGCGGTGCTGCAGCCCGGCCATCGGCTGCGGGTGGACGTGTTCGCCGGCAACTTCCCCAAGGGCCTGCCGATCCTGCCGATGCTGATCGACACCGGCCTGAAACCGCAGCACGTGCAGCTGGATCCGAATGCGCCCAGCTTCGTGAACATTCCGGTGCGGGGCCGCTCCGGCTGGTAGATCTCAGGGACCCCCTGACCGTCCCGGGAGCGCACAACGGCGTGCGCCCCGGGACCTTTTTCTCTCCGGTGCCCAAAACGGTTGGCGTTATGTGCCGTCATAACGGGTCCGGTTTGTGCAGTCGAATGATTCTGCGCCGATTCGTATCTCCCGTCATCGCGCGGCTCTACTTTAGGGAGCAGTCGTTTCCCGATCGAGTGGATGGATATCGATGAGACAGCTGCTCCGTGCCGCGCTGCTGGCCGCCAGCCTCGTAGCCGTGATCCCGTTCCTGGCTCCCGGCGCGTCCGCGGCGCCCGAACCGGTCGGGCCGGACGGAGGCGCCGCCGGAGCGGCCTGGACCGCCGCCGAGGACGGCCCGCAGCAGTACCCGAACGTCTATATCGATTGGGACGTCCCGATCACCATGAGTGACGGCACGGTCTTGAAGGCCAATGTGTATCACCCTGCCGACGCCACCGGCCGCCCGATCGCCACCCCCACACCCACCGTCGTCAATCTCACGCCCTATACGAAATTGGGCTCGATGCTGGGTGATTCGGCGATGTCGATCCCGTGGGTGTCGGATCTGATCGTGCAGCTCGCGCGCACCATCGATTTCTCGGGGACGCCGTTCTCCGGAATCACCGACCTCACAAAGGCTCTCGGCGGCGGCCTGGTGCGCAACTTCACCGCCGACCGCCAGCTGATCAAGAGCGGCTACACCCAGGTTGTCGTCGACGTCCGCGGAACCGGCTTCTCCCAAGGCATCTGGGACATCCTGCGCCAGCGCGAGCAGCAGGACACCGTCGAGGTGATCGACTGGGCCTCTCGACAGCACTGGTCGACCGGCGATATCGGCATGAACGGCGTGTCCTACTCCGGCCTCAACCAGTTGCAGGCGGCGGCGAAGAATCCGCCCGCCCTGAAGGCGATCTTCCCGGTTGTGCCCAGCCGCAACCCGTTCCGCGATCTGGTCGCGCCCGGCGGCGCCATCGGGACCACGTTCATGCCGATGTGGCTGGCCGCGGTCAACGGCGGCAAGCTGGTGCCCGATCTGGCCTCGGTATTCCAGGGCAGATTCGACACCAAATGGCTCGCCGACCGGCTGGCCGATCCGTTCACGTTCGTGGATGCGTTGATCAATGTCTTCGTGACACCGGAGATCTCGCAGCTGAGCCCGAAGGTGCAGGAGCTGCTCGACAAGAACAGTCCGACCCGTCAGTCGTGGGAGAACGATCCGACGCAGATCACCGCACCCACCTTCGTCACCGGCGGATGGCACGACGTGTTCGTCAACTCCCAGACCGAGGTCTACGACCGAATGACGTTGCCGCCCGGGCAGAAACAGCTGTTGATGGGCGACACCTACCACATCAACAACGGCGCCGAATCCGGCCGCCCCGGCCTGCCGCCGCGCATGGACGTCCTGCAGCGGGCGTGGTTCGACAAGTGGCTCAAGGGAATCGACAACGGCATCGACCGGTACGGGCCGGTCACCGTGCAGGAGCAGGGCGGTGGCTGGACCACGTTGGCCACCTTCGGGCAGCCGGAGCCGGAGTCCGAGTATCGGCGCATGTATCTGGCCGCCGCGCCCAGTGGCACCACGACGGGCAGCGTGCACGACGGATCGCTGTTCACCGAGCCGGGTCCCGGCGTCGATCGGCTCACCGTGGCGCCGGGACTGACCGGACTCTGCTCGCGCGACGCCGCCCAGCAGTCCGTCGGGGTGGCGGCGATCATCGTCGGGTGCGCGGAGGACGACCGGATTCACGAACTCGGCGGGCTGACCTTCACCAGCGCGCCGGTCGCGGCGCCGACCACGATCGCGGGCCCGATGTCGGTGCATCTCAACACGGTTCACGATGTCTCGGACGGCTTCTGGATGGTGTCGGTGAACGATGTCGCGCCGGACGGCCGCTCGACGGCGCTGTCGACCGGCCAGCTGATGGCCTCGCTGCGGAGCATCGACGAATCGCGCAGCACCCGGGCGTCCAACGGCGACTACACCAATCCGGTCCCCGATCTGTCGCTGGACACCCGGCAGCCGACCGTGCCCGGCCGGCCGACTCCGATCGACATCGCGGTCCCGGCGGTGGACGCCGTCCTGCAGCCGGGCCACCGCCTGCGGGTGGACGTCTTCGCCGGAAACTTCCCGAAGGGCCTCCCGCCCACCCCACTCCTGCTCGAAACCGGCTTGCGCCCACAACATCTGCAACTCGACCCGGCCGAGCCCAGCTATGTCCACCTACCGATCAAGGGCAACCCGGACTGGTAACGCCGTCCTCCTCTTTCCGGCACGCTATTGGCCGGAATCTACTGTCCCGGCGTGGATCCCGGCCAAAAGCATGCCGGGAAATAGAAAGCGCGCCCGCCGGGATGCGGAAGAGTGCACGCCGGGTGAGAAGGAGTGCACGCCGGGGTGTGGAGGAGTGCGCGCTAGGGTGTGGAGGAGTGCGCGCTGGGGTGTGGCGGAGTGCACGCCGGGTGAGAAGGGCGCACGCTGGGATGGCGGGGCGAGCTACCCGTTCTCGTCGTCCGGAACCGCGAATGCTGCCTCGAGGGGTGGGAATATGGCTCGGGAATCGTTGCCCCCGAACCAGAGTCCCACCGTGAAGGCCGACGTGGCCTCTAGGTAGCGGGCGTGGCGCAGGCCACCGGCGCGCATCGGCTGCAGCTTCAGATCCTCGGCGAGGCCGCACACCAGGTCCACCGATCGCGGATCGTCTCCACAGATCGGGACGCCGAGCCGCCGACCCTCGAAGACACGCTGTCCGGACTCCCACACCTCGGCCGCGCAGAGGTTGAACGCCTTCACCACATGCGCTCCGGGTGCGGTCGCCGAGATCCGCTCGGCCACGGCCTCTTCCGTCAGGGCGAAGGCGCCCTCGTCGGGACGGAAGGCATTGGTGCAGTCGATCACCGTCCGTCCGGCCAGGTCTCCGGCCGCCGCCAAGACGTCGGTCAGCGCGTCCACTGGAACCGCCGTCAGCACGGCGTCGGCGAATTCCGCTGCGCCGTAGATGTTTCCGCCGCGCGTTCCATGCCCGATCGCGCCCGCGAGTTCGGCCGCGCGCTGCTCACTTCTCGCCCCGACGACGATGTCGTGCCCCGCCGCGGCCCATCCGCCGCCCAGTGCCCGTGCCATCGCCCCGGCACCGATGATTCCGATTCGCATGATCATTCCTTGTCCGGCATCCGACGTTCGGATGCGTGGTGTCGACGCTAGGAATCCCGATGGGCACCCGCGGGTGCGCAACGATGCTGGCAGGCTTGTCGTGTGACAGTTCCGGTGGAAGTGGACGCCGAACGCGCGGAGTTCCCGCCCTACGGTGATTTCGAGGCCGACTGCCCGGCGCGCCTGGCGGTCGACCTGTTCGGAAATTCCTGGCTGATGGTGGTCGCCTACACGCTGCGCGACGGCCCGATGCGCCCGGCCGACCTGCGCAGGACGATCGGCGGCATCAGCCAGAAGATGCTCACCCAGACCCTGCGCCGCATGGAACGAATGACGCTGGTCGAACGCCGCCGCTACGCCGAGGCACCGCCCCGCGTCGAGTACGGGCTCACCGCAGCCGGGCGCGATCTGCTGATCCCCATCTTCGCCCTGGGCGCCTGGGCGGACCGGCACGGCGACACAGTCCGGGACGCCATGGCGGAGCATCCGGACGACGCCTAGCACCGGCGCTGCTCAGCCACGACACGTCGGGGGCCGTGGTCCGGTCGGGCCTGTGGACGCCGCGGGTTGCGTACGGTTGAGGTGGATATCACAGTCGCACAGCGACTCGGTGTTTCCCCATCCGAGCCGGGCACAATGGGACGACAGTTCACGTCGGCTTCGCACGGCCTCCAGATGCGTGGTGCCACAACGAAATGTGCGGGCGGCATCGTCGTCTGTGCCCCGACTCGTGGCGTCCGGGCCGCCCGGCACGCCCGTCGAACACTGCGTAAACGACCGGCTAACACCGGCGTAAGTGCCCGTGACCTGCGCGAAACTTCGTGGACCCTGGCTTGGCCGACGCGCCCGCGACCGTACGATTCAATTGTGAGCGTTCCGCAGGCCGTGCTGCTGGCAGTTCTGGCGGCCGTCGTAGGTCTGGCCGTCGGTGGGCTGCTCATTCCGTATATGAACGCCCGGCAGGCGCAGCGTCGCGAGGCCGAATCCGGTCTGACCATGTCGCAGGTGCTGGATCTGATCGTGCTGGCCTCCGAGAGCGGCATCGCGGTCGTCGACGAGTACCGCGACGTCGTGCTGGTGAATCCGCGGGCGGAGGAGCTCGGCCTGGTCCGCAACCGGCTGCTCGACGAGCGCGCCTGGGCGGCGGTGGAGAAGGTGCTGGCCACCGGCGTCAGCGTGGACTTCGATCTGACCCTCAAGAACCCGGTGCCCGGCCGCAGCCGCATCGCGGTGCGCGGGGTGGCCCGGCCGCTGTCGCGCGACAACTCCAACTTCGTCGTGCTGTTCGCCGACGACGATTCCGAGCAGGCGCGGATGGAGGCGACCCGCCGCGATTTCGTCGCCAATGTCAGCCACGAGCTGAAGACGCCGGTCGGCGCGATGAGCCTGCTGGCGGAGGCGCTGCTGGAATCGGCCGACGATCCGGACTCGGTGCGGCATTTCGGCGAGCGGCTGCACGCCGAATCCGGCCGCATGGGCAAGATGGTGACCGAGCTGATCGCGCTGTCGCGGCTGCAGGGCGCGGAGAAGCTGCCGCAGCTGGAGGCCGTCGACGTCGACACCGTCGTCAACGCCGCCATCGAGCGCTCCCGCACCGCCGCCGAGGCCGCCGGGATCACCGTCAGCACCGACGCGAACAGCGGGCTCGAGGTGCTCGGCGACGAGACGCTGCTGGTCACGGCCCTGTCGAACCTGGTCGAGAACGCGATCAACTATTCGCCGAAGGGCTCCCACGTGTCGGTGAGCCGCTCGCTGCGCGGCGGCCACGTCAATATCGCCGTCACCGATCGCGGCATCGGCATCGCCAAGGAGGACCAGGAGCGGGTGTTCGAGCGGTTCTTCCGCGCGGACAAGGCCCGCTCGCGCGCCACCGGCGGGACCGGGCTCGGGCTGGCTATTGTCAAGCACGTCGCCGCCAACCACAACGGCGAGATCACGCTGTGGAGCAAGCTGGGCACGGGTTCGACGTTCACGCTGCGCATCCCCACCACCGATGCCGCGGAGCAGGACGGCGCGCCGGGCACGAGCACGGCCGCGGGGGACAGAAGGACTCCCACCGGAATAGCGGTGGGTAAGAAGGAAACCGGCCCGCGCCCCGTGGGGCGGGCCAGACCCAACGGTGTGGAGGCAACCCGATGACGAGTGTGCTGATCGTCGAGGACGAGGAGTCGCTGGCCGATCCGCTCGCGTTCCTGCTGCGCAAGGAGGGGTTCGAGGTCACGCTGGTCGGAGACGGTCCGTCCGCGCTGGCCGAGTTCGACCGCTCCGGCGCCGACATCGTGCTGCTGGATCTCATGCTGCCCGGCATGAGTGGCACCGACGTCTGCAAGCAGCTGCGCACCCGCAGCAGCGTGCCCGTGATCATGGTGACCGCCCGTGACAGCGAGATCGACAAGGTCGTCGGCTTGGAGCTGGGCGCCGACGACTACGTCACCAAGCCGTACTCCTCGCGCGAGCTGATCGCCCGCATCCGGGCGGTGCTGCGACGCGGGGTCGGCGAGGAGATGGACGGCTCCAGCGAGAGCGGCGTGCTGGAGGCGGGGCCGGTGCGCATGGATGTCGACCGCCACACCGTGCAGGTCAACGGCAAGCCGGTGACGCTGCCGCTGAAGGAGTTCGACCTGCTGGAGTACCTGCTGCGCAACTCCGGTCGCGTGCTGACCCGCGGGCAGCTGATCGACCGCGTGTGGGGCGCGGACTACGTCGGCGACACCAAGACCCTCGACGTGCACGTCAAGCGCCTGCGCTCGAAGATCGAATCCGACCCGGCCAAGCCGGAGCACCTGGTCACGGTGCGCGGGCTGGGGTACAAGCTCGAAGCGTGATGCCCTGTGCACCCGCCCTGGGGGCGGGTGCACAGGGAATGGGTAGCTCGGCGAGTGCGCAGGACCTACATGAGCACGGCCGTTCTTGCGCAGCCTGCTGCTGCAGCAGCGCTCCCGTTGTCCGGTGCGGCTTGCCGCAGCAGTGCTCCATTCCGGTGCGGCGGCCTGCCGCAGCAGCGCTCCTTATTTCCGGCGTGTTTTTGGCCGGAAACTCAGAGGACGTGGACCCAGGCGGTGCCGATCTGGGGGTATTCCTGCTTCTGCAGGGGGAACCAGCCGAAGTCGTCGCGCTGCCAGCAGTCGTCCAGTGGGGCGGTGTTGTCGCGGCAGGCGATCGGGCGGGAGGTGCCGTACGGGCTCACGATGACCTGCTTGCCGTTCTGCTGCGCGGACAGTGCCGCCAGATCGGTGTAGACGACGAAGTTCTCGTTCTGCAGTGAGTAGTTACCGGGATCGGCAACCGGGTCGGCGTGTGCGGCGGGGGCGACGGACAGCGCGGCGCCGACGGCCAGAACGGCGGTTGCCATGATTTTCCTCATCATGGCCTGATGCTTATCACCATTCGGTGAATCCTTCATTGCGAGGCGGTGTCCTGTAAGGCCCACCGCCCGCGAGTCGCTCGGTTCGGCAGCCGTGTCGCGGTCGAAACAGCGTGTCCGACCTGGGCGCGCCGCATGTTTGCCGATCGGTCGGACTCAGGCGCCGGACCGCTGTGTGAGATGGCCCGCAATCGCCGCCGCGACCCCCTCCAGCCGCTCCCGGACCTCCGGATCGGCGACCAGGCCGTCCGGTCCGACCATCGCACCGAGCACTGTGATGCGCGGGCAGGCGGACTCGATGATCTCCGCCCCCACGTAACCCAGCACGGTGCGCAGCGAGGCGACCGCGCCGTCGCCGCGCCCGTCCGCCGCCACATTGATCCAGGCCACCGGCTTCTCGTGCAGATCCGCGGTCCCCACGGTCCACTCCAGCAGATTCTTCAGGCTGCCCGGCATCAGGCCCGCGTACTCGGGGCTGCAGAACAGCACGGCGTCCGCCGCCGCGAGTCGCTCCCGCAGATCGGCGACGGCGGCCGGAGACGGGCCGTCGCCGGGGACGAAGGCGGGAATGTCGGCGAGCCCCGTATACACCTCGGTCGAAATATCCTCCGGCACAACGTCTGCGAAGGTCGCCAGCGCAGCGGTATTGGTGGAGCCCGGCCGAGTACTGCCGGAGACCAACAGGATTCGGACGCGCGGGTCGGTGCCTCCCGGCTCGGTCTCGGGTATCTCCGGTGAGTCGACCATGTACCTACGAATCCGGTTGGTGCACTGGGTATTCCCGGAAGCTCACGCGTTGCGCTCGGCCTCGGCGGTCGCCGGATGCACCGCGACGATCCCCAGCCCCTCGCGCCGCTTGCAGTGCCGGGCCAGCTCGTCGTACGCGGGCTGGCCGATGAGCTCGATGAGCTCCGGGGCATAGGACTGCCAGACCGGTCGCGAGCCGACGTGCGCATCGGGCGAGCCCGAGCAGTACCAGTGCAGGTCGAGCCCGCCGGGGCCCCAGCCGCGGCGGTCGTATTCGGTGAGGGTGGTGCGCAGGATCTGCACGCCGTCGGGCCGGTCCAC
This sequence comes from Nocardia mexicana NBRC 108244, assembly GCF_001613165.1. Lineage (GTDB taxonomy): Bacteria > Actinomycetota > Actinomycetes > Mycobacteriales > Mycobacteriaceae > Nocardia > Nocardia mexicana. Next base: position 2,796 of record NZ_BDBV01000063.1, on the reverse strand, counting down.
CCAGTCCTGGGTGCGCCGGATCGGCAGCTGCCAGCACACCTCGGGCTTCACCGTCAGCGGCTCGAGGCCCTTGCGCAGCGCCATGCTGTGCAGGGCGCACCCGATGCCGCCGGAGAAGCCGGGCCGGTTCAGGAAGATGCACGCGCCGTCGTAGCGCCGGGTGCGCAGCGCGGGCTCGTCGTCGAGGTCGTCCTCCTCGAGATACAGCTTCTTGCGGACCTTGCCGTCGGCGTCGCGGGCCTCGTCCATGAGCTGCCAGTCCTCGGGTGTGAGCATCTTCACAGCCTTCTGCAGCTTCTTGCGATCGTCGTCGTCGCAGAGGAACGCGCCGTGCGAGCAGCACCCGTCGTCCGGGCGCCCCTCGATGATGCCCTGGCAGGCGGGCGTGCCGAAGACACAGGTCCAGCGCGACAGCAGCCAGGTCAGGTCCGCCACCACGGTGTGCTCGGCGTTCGCGGGGTCGACGAACTCGATCCATTCCCGGGGGAAGTCGAGATCGACCTCGGGCGTGGGATCGATCTTCGCCGCTGATCGCAGCCCGGTCGGGGCGCTCGCGGAAGCTCCTGCCGTCACATCGCCAAACGCTAACAGCTGCGGCCGAGGAACCTTCGGTCCCGGGGGATTTACGCATTTCGTCGCGTCACCAATGAGCCACGTTTCGGTTCGTACTCCGAGGTATGTGCAGAACCCAGTACCGTGTTCTTGTGCGGCTCGGTGTGCTCGATGTGGGAAGCAATACCGTCCACCTGCTAGTGGTGGACGCGCATCGGGGTGGCCACCCCATGCCGATGAGTTCGACGAAGGCGACGCTGCGCCTGTCGGAGAACATGGACGACCTCGGCCGCATCACCCCCGAGGGCGCCGGTCGGCTCACCAAGACGGTGGCCGAATTCGCCAGCATCGCAAAGACTTCCGGCTGTGTGGAGCTGATGCCGTTCGCGACGTCGGCGGTGCGCGACGCGACCAACTCCGACGAGGTGCTGACCCTGGTCCGCCGCGACACCGGCGTCGACCTGCGGGTGCTGGCGGGCGTCGACGAGGCGCGGCTGACGTTCCTGGCGGTGCGCCGCTGGTACGGCTGGAGCGCCGGGCGCATCCTCAACCTCGACATCGGCGGCGGTTCCCTGGAGATGAGCAACGGGTGCGACGAGGCGCCGGATATGGCGCTGTCGCTGCCGCTGGGCGCCGGTCGGCTCACCCGGGAGTGGCTGGCCGAGGATCCGCCGGGCAAGCGCCGCGTGGCGGTGCTGCGGGATTGGCTGGAGGCCGAGATGGTGATACCGGCCAAGCAGCTGCTGGAGCCGGGCCGTCCCGATCTGGCCGTCGGCACCTCGAAAACCTTCCGTACGCTGGCCCGTCTCACCGGTGCCGCCCCCTCCGGCGCGGGTCCCCGGGAGCGGCGTATTCTCTCCAGTTCCGGTCTGCGGCAGCTGATCGCGTTCATCTCTCGGATGACCGCGTCGGACCGGGCAGAATTGGAGGGCGTTAGTTCCGATCGGTCACAGCAGTTGGTGGCTGGCGCATTGGTCGCGGAGGCGAGTATGCGAGCGTTATCGCTGGATACCCTCGAGATTTGCCCTTGGGCGCTGCGGGAGGGATTGATCCTGCGCAAACTGGATACCGACCTGGACAGCGAACCCGGTGCCGGAATCGGCCGTCCGAACGGCATACCGGGCCCGACCGAAACGGTGTCGCCATGAGTGAGGACTCCACCCAGCTGTCGGTCGCCGAGCTGCTGGCCCGCAACGGCCAGGGCGTTCCGGCGTCCGGGGGCGGTCGGCGGCGTCGCAGCGGCCGCGGCATCTCGGTGACCGAGCTGACCGGGGATATGCCGTCCGTGCGCGAGGGGTCGTCCTCGCACGCCGCGCCCGATCCCGACACCGACGGCGCCGCCGAGGCGGCCCCCGATTTCCCGTCCGCTACGCCCGATTTCGATGGCGGCCCCGCGTATTCGCCGCTGTCGGGCCCGATCTCGTACTACGACCCGATGGGCACGAACGGTTCGGGGCCCGATGGCTCCGGCGCGAACGGTTCGGGTTTCGACGGCCAGGGCTTCGGAGCCTCGGGCTTCAATGGCCAGGGCTTCGACGCTTCGGGTTCCAACGGGCAGAGTTTCAACGGTGCGGGCTACAACGGGCAGGGCTTCGACGGCTCGGGCTACGGTGGGCCAGGCTTCGACGGTTCGGGTTCGAACGGTCAGGGCTTCAATGGCTCGGGCTACAACGGCCAGGGTTTCGATGGTTCGGGTTCGAACGGGCAGAGTTTCAACGGTGCGGGCTACAACGGCCAGGGTTTCGATGGTTCGGGTTCGAACGGGCAGGGCTTCAACGGTGCGGGCTACAACGGCCAGGGTTTCGATGGTTCGGGTCCCAACGGTCAGGGTTTCAACGGCTCCGAGCTGAACGGATCGGGCTCGAACGGCTCCGCACCACCCGCATACGACCCCTCGGGCTACCAGGCACCGGCGTACGAACCGCCCGCGTATCAGCCGCCGTCGTACCAGTCGCCCGCCATGTCGGATGCCGCGCTTCGCGATCCGACGAGTTTCGGCTGGCCCCCGGCCCCCGACGCGGCGCCGCCGGCTCCGGGCGGCCGCCGCGCGCGGCGTGAGCGCATGGAGGCCATGGAGGCGCTGTCCGAACAGGGCGATCCGGCCGCGCAGTTCGCTCCCGAGGAGGCGCCGCCCGCGCCCGGCCGTCGCCGCCGCCACGATCCGGACGAGGAAGCCACCGCGGTCCGGCCGTTCGGCGGGTCGTTCTCGCGACCCGAGGACGGCGCGAATGCCGCGGCCCCGGG
>NZ_BDBV01000062.1 GCF_001613165.1 Nocardia mexicana NBRC 108244 | reverse complement strand
GACACGTACAGGTGCGCCAGCACGCACGGGCGCGGTGGGGATCAGGCGGGGGTGGCGGCGGCCGCTGATTGGGCTGTGTGGTGGGAGTGGGCGGGATAGCCTGAGATCATGGGGCGCATCCTGGGGTGGCTGGCGGGTGTGGTGGTCATCGGACTGACGGCGGGCGGGGTATTCGCAGCGCCCGTTCCGGCGGCGCCCGGAGCAGTACCCGAGGGGCCCGGAGCGGTGTCCGAGCGGCCGGGGGCGGTATCGGAAGCGCCGGGAACAGAACCCGAGAGACCAGGAGCGGTGTCCGAAGCGCCGGGAGCAGTACCCGCGGGACCGGGGGCGGTATCGGAAACACCGGGAACAGAACCCGAGAAACCGGGAGCGACATCCGAAACACCGGGAACAGAACCCCAGAAACCGGGAGCAACATCCGAAACACCGGGAACAGAACCCCAGAAACCGGGAGCAACATCCGAAGCGACAGGGGCGGTGTCCGAAGCGCCGGGGGCGGTGTGCGAGGTGACGTCGGGGCGCGAGTTCGCGCGGGCTACTCCGGAACAGGTCGGGTTGGACTCCGGTCGGCTGGATGCCGCCATGAGATTCGCGGCGGGGCGAAATCGGTTGAACGTTCAGGTGTTTCGGCACAACTGCCTGATCGGTACCGGGCCGCACAACTCCGAGACCGGTCACATTCCCTGGAACGTATGGAGCGCCACCAAGAGCGTGGTGTCGCTGGTGGCCGGAATCGCCTGGGATCAGGGGAGACTCGATATCTCCGCGCCGATCGGCAATTATCTGCCGCCGGGACTGGGCGACGAGGCGCATCGTTCGATCACCGTCGAGAACCTGCTCACCGAGACCTCCGGACTGCACATCGGGTTGATCAACGAGGGCGCCACCGCGGTTGTCCCCATCGATCCCAACTGTGCCGTGCAGGCACTCGGCATGCCGCTGGACGATCCGCCCGGCACCGAATTCGCCTACAGCCAGCGCAATGTGGATCTGCTGAGCTACGTCCTGGAGCTCGCGGTCGGCGAGCCGCTACAGCAGTTCGCGCAGCGGGAACTGTTCGATCCGCTGGGCATCGCGCGCGGCGACTACTACTGGGCCCGTGACCGTTCCGGGCACACCTACGGGTACGCCCACCTGATGATCCCGCCCGACGACCTCGCCAAGCTCGGCCTGCTCGTGAGCAACGAGGGCCGGTGGGGCGAGACACAGGTGGTGTCCGGCGAATATCTGCGCCGGGCGATGCGCCCCTCGGAGGCGAACCCTTGCTACGGGTATCTGTTCTGGGTCGGGTCGGGATGCGTCGAGATGCCGCAGTTCCTGCCCTCGGATGTATACGAGATGTCGGGGCTGGGTTTGCAGAACGTCTTCGTCATCCCCAGTCTCGACCTGACGGTGATGTGGACAGGGTTCTTCGGCAATCACAGCAACCTCGGGGTGAGCGGCACCCTGCAGAACTCCACCGAGCTGACGCACGAGTTCTTCCGCAGGCTCTTCGCGGCGTTCCAGGAGCCGCCGGTGCCGGATCCGGGCCCGTACGTAGAACCGCCCGTCCGCCTGGACCCCCGCAACTACTTCGACCCGAACATCACCCTGGGCGTCTTCGGCGTCGGCCCCTACGCCTACCCCGGCTGTAATGTGCTGTCCTGCTTGAACACTCCCCTCGCACCCCCCTTCACCGACGCACCCCCGGGATGCGCGCTGCTCGCCTGCCTCGGACCCGACCCACGCACCCCGGGAATCCGCTGACGCGTTCGAGCTACGCGTCAGAGCTCGGCGACCCCGCGGTGAGGCGTGCCAGCCGCGCGGTGTTCATGTAGTCGCGGAACAGCACCACCTTCCCTTCCCGGACGCGAACCACGTTGACCGACGTGCGAACTCGGGCCCGCCCGGTGCCCGGCCAGGTCATGTCCACGTCGTTCTCCACCAGGATCAGCCCCGGATCGGTGGTCTCGTACACCTGGGGATGAACCGCGTGTATCTCGATTCCCGACAGCCCCGACCACCGCTGTGCAAGGTGCGCGCGAATCGCCTCGCGCCCCTCCAGCCGATCCGGCATACCAGGGATGGTGAACGGGATCTCGAATACCGCGTCGGGAGCCAGCAGGCTCACGAACGCGTCCGGATCCCGGGCCGGGAGCTCCCGGAACAACTGCTCGACCAGCGCCCGCGGGCTCTGCACCGAAGTCTCTGCCATGACAACCTCTTTCATAAGCGGAACGTACGCCCCGTTTATAATCCGGAACGCACGCCCCGTTTGTCAATGGCCGGCCGGTAGACTCGCGCCGTGCAGGAGAAACGGACCTCCGGGGAACCCACCGGCGGTGGCCACCGCGCGCCGCGAGCCGACGCGCGCCGCAATCGCGAACGGGTGCTCATCGCCGCTCGCGAAGCCTTTGCGGCCGAGGGCATCTCGGTGCCGCTGGACGAGATCGCTCGTCGCGCCGGGGTCGGCCCGGGCACCGTCTACCGGCACTTTCCCACCAAGGAGGCGTTGTTTCAGGCGGCGATCACCGACAATGTCGAGCGCATGATCGAGTACGCCCGGACCCTGACCACCGCGGACGATCCGGGCGCGGCGTTCTTCGAATTACTCGACCGCATGGTCGCCGAGGGCGGCGTGAAGCGCGATCTGGCCGAGGCCCTCGGAGGCGGCCACACCGTTGAATCCAGCGGTCCGACAAAGGAATTGGTGATCGAGATCGACGCCCTGCTGCACCGCGCCCAGGACCGCGGAGCCGTGCGGGCCGATATCGATACCGAGGATCTGATGCGAATCCTCAAGGGCGCCTTCCTGGCTGCCCACGCCACCGGCGCCGACGAGGACCAGCGCGCGCGAACGTTCGCCGTGGTATTCGACGGCCTGCGCGCCCGGTGACCGGGGTTCGCGACCGGATCAGAGACACCCGACCGGCCGAGCCGTCGCCGCGGCCCGCACCTCGGCATTGAGCCTGGCGGCGGCGTGGTTGAGCCAGCTCTGGTAGTAGTCGAGAAAGGCCGGGCCCAGCGACCATTCGCCGCGGCGGTAGCCGAGGTAGACGACCCGGCCGCGGGCGGGACCGGCGACGACCAGGCCGATGAAGTCCCCGTAGCCGACGTCGCTGATAACCAGGAAGCCACCGTCCGGCCGACCCGCGCACGGGCCGAGGGTGCCCTGCTCACCACCCGGAAATGGTTGTGCACAAGCGCGATTCGCCGAGCGGACCATCCGCTCCCAGCTGATCCCGCAGTACGGACCGGCACCGACGCCGACACGGGTGAGGAATTCCCGGAAGCCGGGATCCAGCGCCCCGGCCATCACCGACTCCAGCCCCGACAGCCGGTCCGGGTGCACCGGCCAGGTGAGGTAGGAGTGCAGGTTCCCTCCGGAGGGAACATCGTCGTCGAAGGGCCTCGGTAGCAACGCATCCCGCTCGCGCAACCAGTCGAGACGCCCACGAATCCAGTTCAGCCGTACACGCAGTTCGTCCTCCATTGGTTGATCATGGCGATCGAACACCCCTGAGCGCCAACATCATTCGACGTGGTGTCGCAGAGAAATCCCAGGTGGGGGGCGAAGTTACATACCTTTCACCAAGATTGAACATCCCGGAAAAGGAAGAGCCGAGTCGGCGGGGAATCAGAACGGCCGCGGCGGATCGCTGTGGTCCGCCGCGGCCGTTCCGCGAATCTCGTCAGCGCTGCGCGAGCAACACTTCCGCGATCTGAATGGTGTTGAGGGCGGCGCCCTTTCGGAGGTTGTCGCCCGAGATGAACAGCGCCAGACCACGACCCTCCGGAACGCCCGGATCCTGGCGGATGCGGCCGACCAGTGACTCGTCCTTACCGGCCGCCTCCAGCGGGGTGGGAACCTCGACCAGGCGCACGCCGGGCGCACCGGCCAGGATCTCCTGGGCGCGCGCGACCGAAAGCGGCTGCGCGAATTCGGCATTCACCGACAGCGAATGCCCGGTGAAGACCGGCACGCGCACGCAGGTGCCGCTGACGAGCAGATCCGGCAGGCCGAGGATCTTGCGGCTCTCGTTGCGCAGCTTCTGATCCTCGTCGGTCTCGCCGGAGCCGTCGTCGACCAGCGAACCGGCCAGCGGCAGCACGTTGAACGCGATGGGCGCGACGTACTTGTCCGGCTCGGGGAACTCGACCGCGGAACCGTCGTGCGTCAGCTTCTCGGCGTCACCGATCACCGCGCGCGCCTGCGAGGCGAGCTCGTCCACACCGGCCAGTCCGCTGCCGGACACGGCCTGGTAGCTGGAGACGATCAGGCGCTGCAGGCCCGCCTCGTCGTGCAGCGGCTTGAGCACCGGCATCGCCGCCATGGTGGTGCAGTTCGGGTTGGCGATGATGCCCTTGGGCAGGTTGCGGACCTGCTCCGGGTTCACCTCGCTGACGACCAGCGGAACCTCGGGATCCTTGCGCCACGCCGACGAATTGTCGATGACGGTGACACCCGCGGCGGCGAACCGCGGCGCCTGCACCTTCGACATGGTGCCGCCCGCGGAGAACAGCGCGATATCCAGCCCGCTCGGGTCGGCGGTCTCGGTGTCCTCCACCACGATCTCGCCACCGCGCCAGGGCAGCTTCTTCCCGGCCGATCGGGACGAGGCGAAGAACCGCACCTCGTCGGCGGGAAAGTTGCGCTCCTCCAGCAGTTTTCGCATGACGGCGCCGACCTGCCCGGTCGCGCCGACAACGCCTACGCGCACGCCCATGATCAGATCCCCGACCCGGCGTGTACGACCGCCACCTCGTCGCCGCCCAGGTCGAAGGCCTTGTGCAGCACCTTCACGGCGTCGTCCAGCTCGGTGTCCTTGACCAGCACCGAGATCCGGATCTCCGAGGTGGAGATCAGGTCGATGTTGATCCCATTCTGCGCCAACGCCTCACAGAAGGTGGCGGTGACGCCCGGGTGGCTCTTCATACCGGCGCCGACCAGCGACACCTTGCCGATGTGGTCGTCGAACAGGACCTGCGAGAAGCCGATATCGCCCTGCCGCTTGGTCAGGAACTCCACTGCCTTGGGACCGTCGGTCTTGGGCAGGGTGAAGGTGATGTCGGTCTTGCCGGTCTCCACCTTGGAGATGTTCTGCAGCACCATGTCGATGTTGATCTCGGCATCGGCGATGGCACGGAACACCTTGGCGGCGTAGCCCGGCTCGTCCGGCAGGCCCACCACGGTCACCTTGGCCTCGCTGCGATCGTGCGCGACGCCGGTGAGGATTGCTTTCTCCAAGGGGATGTCCTCCATCCATCCGTAAACGTAGGTGCCGTTCTTGTCCGTGTACGAGCTGCGCACATGCACAGGCACGTTGAAGCTGCGCGCGTATTCCACGCAGCGCAGCATGAGCACCTTGGACCCGCAGGCCGCCATCTCCAGCATCTCCTCGAAGGAGACCTGTTCCAGGCGCTGCGCATCCGGGACGATCCGCGGGTCGGCGGTGAAGATGCCGTCCACGTCGGTGTAGATCTCGCAGACGTCGGCCTCCAGCGCCGCGGCCAGCGCCACCGCGGTGGTGTCGGATCCGCCGCGACCGAGCGTGGTCACGTCCTTCGAATCCTGCGACACACCCTGGAACCCGGCGACCAGCACGACGAAGCCCTCGTCGAGCGCCTCACGCACCCGCGACGGGGTCACATCGATGATCCGCGCGTTGCCGTGCGAACCGGTGGTGATCACACCGGCCTGCGAACCGGTGAACGAACACGCCTCCGCACCCAGCGAGTGGATCGCCATGGCGACCAGCGCGTTGGAGATGCGCTCGCCCGAGGTCAGCAGCATGTCCATCTCGCGCGGCGGCGGCGAGGGTGCCACCTGCTGGGCCAGGTCCAGCAGTTCATCGGTGGTGTCGCCCATCGCGGAGCAGACGACCACGACGTCGTGGCCCTGCTTCTTCGTCTCCACGATCCGCTCAGCGACGCGCCGGATACGCTCGGCTGACTCGAGCGAGGATCCTCCGTACTTCTGAACGACGAGAGCCACGACGGGGTCCTCCAAAGATCGACTAGCTGCATTACCAGGACCCCAGAGTACCGATCGGGATCCAGCGATTATCGATGCACCTCCACCGGGGGCAATGCCGAGGGAGCCATCCGAGCGTCGAACTTCGCGGTCAGCGGAGCCAGGATCCAGGCGTACTTCGTGTTGTGGAAAGCCGAAATTTCCCAATCTCCACCGCGGCGGACCAGCACCCAGGTCTGCACCTTCGTGTTGCGGCGATTGCGGCGCTGCTTGCCCTTCACCAGCGCACCCCTGCCGTGCACGACGGCGACGTCCGGAGTGAGGAATCGCACCTGCGTGATCTCGCCGTCCTGGCGTGAACCCTTCTGGAACTTCTCGAACAGCGGCACGTGACTCGCCTCGATGTCGGCCCGGCCCTTGTGATGGGTGCCGAGGAAGGTCACGTAGTCGGCATCGGACGCGAAAACGGCGGCGTAGGCGGCGGCATCGCCCGCCGCCCAGGCGGCGCTCGCGCGGTCCAGGACGGCACGGACGGCCAGTTCGTCGGCACTGCGGTCGGTCATGAGAGTCTCCCGGTCTATTGATTCAAGCACTAACTGCACAACTCAATAGTTGCATCAGTAAGATGATGCTCGAGCGAGAGGATATCGTCAAGCCCCGAGGGATTCGGCCACGACGGGAGATGCGGTGACGACGAACAAGGCGGATCTGGGCGAGCAGCTCACCCTTGCCGCACAGCGCAACGCGACGGACGCGGTGATGATGCACCAGGCCGTCGCGGACCGGCTGGGCCTGCACGTGACGGATCTGCGCTGCCTGAATCTGCTGCGCCTGGGCGGTCCCGCCACGCCCGGCGACCTGGCGGTGCGCACGGGGCTCACCACCGGCGCGGTCACGCGGATGATCGATCGCCTGCTCAAGGCCGGATTCGTCACCAGGGAACACGACGCTCAGGACCGCCGCCGGGTCATCGTCACCGCCGCGGAGGACCGCATCGCGGAGATCGCGCCGCATTACGAATTATTGGCGCAGGAATTCGGAAAGATCATGGGCGACTACAGCACCGAGCAGCTGGAACTGCTGCTCGAGCTGTTCGACCGCCTGCACGAGACCTCGCTGCTCGTGACCACGAGGCTGCGGGAGAGGGAATAGGGGGACGATGGGGATCATGAAGAGCACAGAGATCGAGGTGACCACGGGGCGGGCCGAAGTCGTCCACGACCTCACCCCGCAGTGCGCGGCCTTTCTGCGCGAGGCCGCGGCCGGCGGCGACGGCCTGCTGCACGTGTTCGTCCCGCATGCGACCGCCGGGATCGCGCTGATCGAGCTCGGCGCCGGGAGCGACGACGACCTGCTGGCCGCGCTGCGCGATCTGCTGCCCGCCGACGACCGGTGGCGGCACGCGCACGGCACGCGCGGGCACGGCCGCTCTCACGTCATGCCCGCGCTGATCGCGCCCTATGCCACCCTCCCGGTGCTGCGCGGCGAGATGGCGCTGGGCACCTGGCAGTCGGTGGCCTTCGTCGACCTCAACGTCGACAACCCGAACCGCCGGGTGCGCCTCTCCTTCCTTGCCGACCCCAGTTGACGTTGGGGATGGGACGCACGGGGCGATTGGCGAACCGCTGCTGAACGGCGTAGTTACGGACCGGCTTTCGCATGGGAATACCACCTTCGTTGAATAGTCTGTCGACACTTGTGAATTCGGGGCCTACGCCCGGGTGAACCAGGTGACCTGCGCGCCGTTGTCGAATCCGTGGCGCTGGGTCGGGCGGAACAGCGTCGGGCGGAAGTTGCCGGACAGCACCGGCACACCGTCGCCCGCGATCACCGGGTAGCTCTTGATGATGAGTTCATCGATCTCGTCGACGAGCTGACTCGCGAGCTTCCCGCCGCCGCAGAGCCAGATGTCGCGGCCCTCCTCCTGCTTCAGCCGCCGCACCAACTCGACCGGGTCGCCCTGCACGACCTCGACGTTCGGGTCGTCGACCGGACCGAGCGTGGACGACACGACGTACTGCTTCATGTGCGCGTAGGGGCTGGGGATGCCGGCGTCGATCGCGGGCTGGTAGGTCCCGCGGCCCATGATCAACGTGTCCCACTCCTTGTTGGGCACGTCGACGGCCATTCCCACGTGCGGCCGGATGTGCGTCGGGACCACCTCCGGGTACCGCTCGTTCATCCAGGCCGTCATCTCGTCGGACACCGGATAGAAGTCGATCTCGCCGCCCGGACCTGCGATGTAGCCGTCCAGGGACACGCCGACGTAGTAGACGAGCTTTCGCATTTGGTTACCGCCTTGTTTGTTGTACTCTGTCTGTAGTGATTTCGAATGTAGTACTACGAATGGAGTGGTGTCAAGTGCGGACCAATCCGGAACGTCGGCAAGCCCTGCTGGATGGCGCGATCGAGGTCCTGGCCAGGGACGGGGCGCGTGGCCTCACGTTCCGCGCGGTGGACAAGGAGGCCGCCGTCCCCGCGGGCACGGCCTCGAATTACTTCGCCAACCGCGACGACCTGCTCACCCAGGTCGGCAGCCGGTACTACGAGCGCCTGCAGCCCAGCCCCGAAACGCTGGCGCAGGTCACCACCGTGCCCAGGACCCGCGACGCGGTCGCCGATCTGATGTCCGAGGTCGTCGAGCGCGTGACCGCCTTCCGCACCGGCTACCTGGCACAGCTGGAACTGCGGCTGGAGGCGGCCCGGCGACCGGAACTGCAGGAGGTCCTCACCGAGCGGGTGCGCGCCGACATCGATTTCAACGTCCGCAACCATCTGGACAACAACATGCCCGGCGACGAGACCACCGTGCTGCTGCTGTATTTGTCGCTGAACTGGCTCATCCTCGAAAGGCTCACGCTGCCCGAAATCTTCACCGAGGAGCAGAGCAGCGAACTGATGCGCGCCGCGGTCGCGCGCGCGATCCCCGAGGATGCCGACCGCGGATAGCGGCGCCGAATGGCACTCGACCACCTTGTGATGCTCATCACTGTCGGCCGATAATGCGGTCATGCAAGCGAATGTCGGTGACCAACTTCTGGTGCACAGCCGAGTGGTGGGGATGCGCGTCCAGACGGGCGAAATCATCGAAGTGCGCGGGGACGACGGGAACCCGCCATTCGTGGTCCGGTTCGATGACGGGCGCGAAAGCCTGATGTTCCCGGGCCCCGAATGCGAGATCGTCCCGCAGCACTGACCGGACTCGCCCACGCCCTCCGCGACGAGTCGCCACAGCCGGACCAGCCGATAGCGGTGAAAGGCCTTGCGACTCTTGCGCCGATCGAGTCTGTCTGCTTAACAAACCACCCGGTTGACGAGCGGTGTGACCCCGGAGACAATCGGGCCGAAGCATTTGGGGGGTGGAGGGCATGACATGCGCACGAAGACCGACCATCGATTCGTCATAGATATCGATCCCGAGCAGGTCATGGAAGCGTTGCTCGCGGTCGATCGGATTCCGGAATGGTCACCGTCGCACAAGGACGTGCGCGTGGCGACTCGCGATGACTACGGGCGCCCCAAGCGGGTGTACGCCACCGTGACACCTTTGGGCAACTCCGACCGCCAGGTCATCGAATACGACTGCACCGACGATCGGATCACCTGGGAGGTGATCGAGAGCGGCGCCGGCGGCGGCGGTCGCGGCTGGTTCGAGCTCGACGTCACCGACGAGGGCACCGAGGTCTGGTACCACGCGGAGCTCTATCTGCCGATCCCGGTGCCGGGAATTCTGATGAAACGCAGCATCGCCCGCGTCAACGAGGAAGCGGTGCAGAACCTGATCGAGTTCATCGAGAAGTTCCGGTTCGAGAACTACGAAGTCGGCTGAGTTCACCCACCCCGCCGAAGATTTCAGCACCGCGCCGAAATCGCCGGGACCTGGCACGATATCCCCCATGACCGGTGTAAAACGGCGGATTCGCGTGGTCTCCGAGGACGCCTCGGTGACACAGCTGGAGCTGTTCTTCGATCTCGTGCTGGTATTCGCGTTCACCCAGGTGACCGATCTGGCCGCGCACGAGGCCACGGCCGCGAACATGCTGCGGGCCCTGCTGGTGCTCGCGGTCATGTGGTGGGTGTGGATCGCCTACGCCTGGCTGGGCAATGTGGTGAAGGCCGACGAAGGCATCGCGCGGGTGGCGATGTTCGTCGCGATGGGTGCGGCGCTGATCGTCGCGCTCGTCATTCCGGAGGCATTCCACGACATGCCCGGCGGCTGGTACGCGCCGCTGGTGTTCGCGATCGGCTACCTGGTGATCCGGCTGGTGCATCTGTGGGTGTTCTGGCTGGCCAGCAGCGAGGACACGCAGCTGCGCGGGCAGGTGACCCGCTGGGCCGCGGGCTCGATCACGATCGGCACCACGTTGCTGATCATCGCCGCCCTGAACCACGGGACGGCGCAGTTGCTGCTGTGGATCGCCGCCATCGCGGGCGACATGCTGTGGACCTTCTTCGCGGGCAACGAGTGGCGCGTGAATTCCGTGAGCCACTTCGCCGAGCGGCACGGGCTGATCGTCATCGTGGCGCTCGGTGAATCCATCGTCTCGATCGGCATCGGGGTCGCCGGGCTGCCCATCTCCTGGCCGATCACCGTGGGATCGCTACTGGCACTGACCGTTTCGGGCCTGCTGTGGTGGGCCTACTTCGACGTGGCGGCCGCGACGGTGGAGCGGGCGCTGATCCGCGCCCGCGGCGAGCGGCGCATCCAGATCGCGCGAAACTGCTACACCTACTGGCACTTTCCGATGATCGCGGGCATCATCGCGCTCTCGCTCGGCCTGAAGAAGGTGCTCAACTACCTCGGCGGCGCGGAGGGCCACTCGTTACACGATGCGCTGCACGGGATTCCGCTGTTCTCGCTGTACGGCGGCGTGGTGGCGTACCTGATCGCGCTGGTCGGATTCAAGCAGTACGCCACCGGGCAGGTGTCGACGGCGCGGATCGTGACCGCCGTGGTGCTCGCCGCGCTGGTCCCCGTGGCGTGGCACCTGCCCGCGATGGCGCAGCTCGGGCTGATGTGCGCGGTGCTGCTGGCCCTGATCGTCTGGGAGACAGTGCGTTTCGCCGAGCCACGGGAGGAGATTCGGCACGGGAGCGAACATTGATCCCGGCCAAAAGCATGCCGGGAAAGAGGGGATGGCATGCCGGGAATGGCGTCAGCGCTCTCGGGGCGCGGGGGCCGCGTGGGCTACGGTCTCGGGGACCTGGACGCCCTCTCGGACTGCCTCGCGCATTTGATTCACGTTCTCCCGCAACACGTCTCCGATCAGTTCGTCGGTGCGCGGGTCGGACAGGGCCTGGAACAGGATGCGGAAGCTGATATCGGCGATGGTCCGGATGATGTCCTCGTGGAAGGGCAGGTAGCGCACCCGGCCGATCTGCGGATCCTTGCGGATCAACTCCACGATCATGGCGTCGAGTTCGCCGCGGTTCTCCTCCAGGGCGGCGGCGATATTGCGGGTGTACTGCCCCGCCCGCAGCACCGTCGCGACCTCCTCCAGCACCGCCATCGTCACCGGGCGCTTGATGGTCTCGACGATCGTGCCGACCGAGCGGTTCACCACGGCCGCGGTCACCCGGTCGCCGAAGGCGCGGTCGGCGACGCGGGCCAGCCGCACCAGGATCACCACGATGCGCAGCAACCGGAAGCCGCGGAACAGCGGGCTGGTCACCGGGATCATGCCCAGCACCTCGTACCAGTACACGAACGGGAACGTCCACGGCCAGCCCGCGCGGTGCCAGCGCCACAGGAACTCGGCGGCGAATATCGCGCAGATGGTGTAGTCGGCGATCACGATCGCGTGGTACGCGCCGGGCGGGACCGAGAAGAAGGTCACCCAGCCGACCAGCACCACCGACACCACGGCCAGCGCGAGCATGACGAAATCCGTCCACAGCGCCGGTGGTTTGCGCGGGTACTTCTCCGGCCCGGCCGCGGGCTCGGGCTTGCCCGCCCACCCCGTGCCGGTCCGACCCCAAGCGTCCGTACCGGTGCTGTACTGCGACACGGCGATCCCTTCCACATCGAACGGTCCCGCCGAGGGTAATAGCTCCGGGCAACCATCGGGCAGATCTCGGGCGGCAACCGGATCACACCGTCGCATCCGCAGACGTCCCGAGCACGCCACGCGTCACAATTACGCCATCCGGCTCGCGACATCATCCGACAAGCGCACGGGCGAGCCACTCCCGCATATGGGGATCCCGGCCAAAAGCATGCCGGGAAAGTGGAGCGCCTGCCGGGACAGCGGGGCGCCGGGCGGGATTCTTTTCCGGCCGCTCACTTACCGGCGCGGATGATCGCTTCCACGTTGCGTTCGGCGAGGGCGGTGATGGTGAGCGAGGGATTCACCGTGCCCGTACTGCCCGGAATCGCCGCACCGTCCACCACGTACAACCCCGGATGCCCGTGCACCCGGCCGTAGTTGTCGGTGGCGCGGCCCAGCACCGCCCCGCCCAGCGGGTGGGCGGTGAAGACGGCGTTGGCGTCGTAGCCGAGCGGGGTGACGTAGTCGAATACGGCGCCTGCGCGCTGGGCGATGCGTTGGTCGACCGCCCGGCATGCCTGGACGACCTGGTCCTGGGCAGGGCGCGGCCAGCTCAGGGTGGCCCTGTTGCGACCGGCGTCGTAGCCGAAGCGGGCACGGGTCGGGTCCAGCACCATGCCGAGCGACGCCAGCGCGCCGGTCTCCATCGGAATGCCGGGAATGAACCAGCTTTCCAGGGTCAGCGGCATTCCGGAGTCGTCGAAGATGCGGCTGACGCTCGGCACGCCCTGACCGGTGCCCGACAGCGAATTGTCGACCCGGGCCAGCACGACGTCGCCGTTGGTGCCCCAGCCGTCGCCGATGTGCTCGTTCAGGCGTGGCAGCGCGCCGGTGGCCTGGGCGCGCACCAGCAGTTCGGAGGTGCCGACCGAGCCCGCGCCGAGGAACAGCCGGTCGCAGGTGAGGGTGCGGGTGGCCAGCACCGCGCCGGTCGGATCCAGCTTGGTCACGGTGACGACGTAGCGGCCGCCCGGCTCCTGCGCGATGGAGTCGACACGATGGCCCGCGTACACCCCCGACTTGCCGGTCCCCTGGGCGTATTTCAGGTAGTTCTGGTTCAGGTCGAACTTCGCGCCGTTCGAGTTGCCGAGATTGCTTCGCGCGGCCGTCGCGGAAGGCCTTGTCCCGCCGGACAATTCGCCACGCAGGATGTCCCAGTTGAAGATGGAGTCGTTGGCCTGCGGCTGGTAGCCGGCCTTGCGCACCTGCTCGTCCCAGCGCCGCGAATGGCTGAACGGGGACGTGCCGTACAGGTCGGGCGGCAGCGGGCTCAGCCGCAGCTGCTGCCGCACCCTCGGGTAGTACACCCGGTCCATCTCGTCGAAATCGACGGCGCCGCCGAAGATCTGGTCGAACCAGCGGCGCTCCGGGGCGACCATCGCACCCGTGAACACGATCGAGCCACCGCCCACGGCCGCTGCGCGCCACACGTCGATTCCGTTGAACTCGGTGACGTCGAGGACGCCGCCGAAGTCGGCGAACTGCATGGGCACCTTGGTGACGCCGGTGAAGCTGGTGCGATGCCAGAAGCCGCGCCCGTCGGGCAGGTCGTCGCCGGTAAAGATCTCCCGCCACGGATCGTTCGGCCAGCGCGAGCCGCGCTCCAGGACGGTGTTCGCGATGCCCGCCTCGGCCAGCCGCAGCGCCGTGACCGCCGCGCCGAATCCGGAGCCGACGACGATGGCGGGCGAATGCTCGGGGGGATCCGGCAGCGGTGCGAAGATCTCCGGCACCCAGCCGCGGAACAGCTCGTTCCAGAGCGGATCGGCCGCAGCGGTACCGACGCCGTGCGCGGACCCGGCCGCACCCAGCAGCGCCGCCGCTCCGGCGGCCTTCATGAAGGTACGTCTGCGCACCCGGGCCACCTCCCTCATCGCGCATGGCCGCGCGAAGAGTACCCGGCAGATGCCTTCCGGCTCAACAGATTCGGGGTCGCCATCAGCTCAGATACATAGCATGCTGCTATACAGCGTGCTCAGGTCACATCACCGCCGACATGGCGACATGACCGCCCCCAACACAGACCACTGGCGACGATCTCACCTATGGACTAAGCTCCTAGCTAAGGAGGTGTCATGGCAGGCAATGCTGCTGAGCGGTTCGATGCTCCCGGGCAGTTCAATATCCACGAAGCGAAGACGCAGCTGTCCCGCATCATCGAACGAGTCGAGCGAGGGGAAGAGATCGTCATCAGCCGTGCTGGCCATCCAGTGGCGAAGGTGGTGCCACTGGTGCGGCGGGTCAATCGGACCAGTTACGGCTCGTTGCGCGGTCGACTCACACTCTCACCCGATTGGGACTCGGACGAGACGAACGAACAGATAGCCCGTGACTTCGGAATGCTGCCGTGAATGAGTTCGCGGGTGATCCGCCCGCGAGTGGCTTGCTGCTGGACACGCACGTCGCAGTGTGGTGGCTCAACGCCGATCCGGCCTTGCGAGACGATGTCAAGGAACGTCTCGCCCACGAACCGGATGTGTACGTGAGTTCTGCGACCGTGTGGGAGGTCGCGATCAAACAAACCATCGGCAAGCTCGATGGACCTGAAGATCTGCCGGAACGGATTCGTGACAGTGGCTTCGTTCAGCTGAATATCGACTGTGAACATGCCCTCGCAGCCGGGCGCCTGCCATTGATTCACCGTGACCCGTTCGATCGCATTCTCGTTGCACAAGCGCAGTGCGAGAACCTGATATTGGTCACGCGTGATCCGTACTGCCGAAAATACGACGTTCCCATTCTGGCTGTCTGAAATCAGGCGCGCAGGCGTTCGCGGCGCAGCTGGTCGACCTCGGGCAGGTCCAGCGGCGAGAGTTCGTCGACGCCCAGGGCGCGCATGAGCAGGTAGTCGGCGAGTTCCGGATTGCGGGCCAGGGCGGGGCCGTGCATGTAGGTGCCCAGTACCGAGCCCTGGACGACGCCCTCCAGGCCGTCGCCCACCCCGTTCCCGACGCCGCGGGTGACCCGCGCCAGACCGGACGCGTCGCTGCCGAGTTTCGTTCCGCCGCGGTGGTTTTCGAAACCGGTCAGCGGGGCCGAGAGGCCGGGGAGGAGCGGCGTGGTGGCCACCTCGCCGATGGATCGCTCGGCCTGCGGTGCGGTGGTGACGTCGAACAGGCCGACGCCGTCGACCCGCTCGCCGCCGGAGGTCTCGTACCAGTGGCCCAGCACCTGAATCGCGGCGCAGATCGCCAGCACCGGAACGCCTCTCGCGGCGGCCTGCTGCATGCCCGGATAGCGCTGCAGGTGCCGGGTGGCCAGCCGCTGCGCCGAATCCTCCGCGCCGCCCAGCAGATAGACGTCCAGCGATTCGGGGACCGGGTCGTTCAGGGTGATCTCGACGATCTCGGCGGAGTATCCGCGCAGCCGCAGCCGCTGCCGCAGCACCACCGCGTTGCCGCCGTCGCCGTAGGTCCCCATCACATCGGGCAGCACCAGCCCGACGCGCACGGTCGATTCGCTCATGCCTCCACCTCGCTGGCGCTCGGCTCCAGCACGAGCGAACAGCCCGGCTGTGTTGATTGTTCGCTCGCAAGCTCGCTCATGTCCGGCCCTCCAGATCGCGGTTCAGGTCGCGGAACGCGGTGTAGTTGGCCAGCACCTCCACCTGACCAGGAGGGCAGGAAGCGATGGCGCGCAACGGATTCGGCACCGTGGTGTGCTCCACCCCGGCGTAGGTGAGGCGCACCGCGAGATCGGTGGCGCGCTCACCGGCGGCCACCACCTGGGTGCCCTCGAAATGCTCGAAGCGCACATCCCACAGCCACGACAGATCCTCTCCGTCGGGCACCTGGCCGTTGACCGCGATCACCAAACCCGTTGCGGCCGGGTCGATCATCGACAGCGCCTCCTGCCAACCGGCCGGATTCTTGGCCAGCAGCAGCCGCGCGCGGCGGTCGCCCACCTGCACGCTGCGGTAGCGCCCGGCGATCTCGCGCACCGTTCCGGACGCCTCGGCCGCCGCCTCGGCCCGCACGCCCAGCGCGACCGACGCCGCCACCGCCTGTGCCGCGTTACCGCGATTGGCGCGGCCCGGAAGCGCAAGGTGCAGTGGGAGTTTCAGGCCGTCCGGCCCGTACAGGTGTTCCTCGTCCACCCACCAATCCGGCTCCGGGCGATGGAAGTCGGCACCGGTGCTGCGCCAGTGCGTACCCTCCCACACGATCGGCTCGCCGCTGCGCGGGCAGCTGGTGGCGTCGACCGCCCAGCCGCTCCCGGCGGCCACCCACACCACGTTGGGATGGTCGTAGGCGATGGAGGTGATCAGCACGTCGTCGCAGTTGGCGATGAGGACCGTATCGGGGTGCCGCGCCATGCCCGCGCGCAGCTTGCGTTCGATCATGTTGATCTCGCCGACCCGGTCCAGCTGGTCGCGAGACAGATTCAGCAGCACCACCGCGGCCGGGTCCAGCGCGTCGGCGACATGGGGCAGGTGCAGCTCGTCCACCTCGATCGCGGCCAGCGGCGCGGTGCGATCGGTACTCAGCGCCGACACGATCCCGGCGTCCATATTGGCGCCGTCGGCCTGGGTCACCACCCGCCCCAGCGTGCCGAGCGCGGCCGCAGTCATCCGGGTGGTGGTGGACTTGCCGTTGGTGCCGGTCACCAGCACCGTGCGCCGCCCGCGGCCGAGCTGGGTCATCAGCTTCGGATCGATCAGCAGCGCAATCAGGCCACCGATCATCGAACCCTTACCGCGACCGGCCTTCTGCGAGGCCCAGGACGCCGTCGCCGCCGCGCGCAGCGCGAGCCGTCCGCGCACCGAGATGTCTGCCACGCCGCGAGTTTATTGGTGGGGCGTTCCCAGCGCGCGAGCGGCCGACGTGAGCTTGACTACCGGCGCTCGTACAGCAGCTTTTCGTAGGTCTCCGGCGAGTAGTACTGCTCCAACTGCTCGACGGACTCGGTGATGTGGGGCTGCACTTCCTTGGCCAACCGGGCGGGGCCGGGCAGCTCGTCGACCGGCCAGCCCTGCGGTTTCCACAGGCTGCTGCGCATGAACGCCTTGGCGCAGTGGAAGAAGATCTGCTCGATCGCGACCTCGACGGCCAGCACCGGGCGATGGCCCTTGACGATCATGTCGTCGAAGTACGGCGCGTCGCGCACCAGGCGGGCACGGCCGTTGATCCGCAGGGTCTCGTTGCGGCCGGGGATCAGGAAGATCACGCCCACATGCGGATTGGCGAGAATATTGAGGTAGCCGTCCGCGCGGCGGTTGCCCGGGCGCTCCGGGATCGCGATGGTCCGGTCGTCCACGACCTGCACGAAGCCCGCCGGATCGCCCTTCGGCGAGGCGTCGCAGTTGCCGTCGGCGTCGCTGGTCGCCAGCACGACGAAGGGGGAGGTGGCGATCCACTGCCGGTCGCGCGAATGCAGCGCGACACGTTCCTTGGTGGCCGCGCGATGGTTCGGCTCGCCGAGCAGCTCACGCAGCTCGGCGGCGGTCGTGATCTCACTCATCCCATGATTGAACTGCCGATCGTCGCGCGACGCCAGGGGTTTGTGAGCAATCGAATTCTCAGACCGGCACATCGAACAGATTGGGCTGCCCGCTCGCGTAGCGCCCCGCGTCGAGTCGGCGCAGCGGTTCCAGCTCCGCTGCCCGATACAGCGTGAACAGCCGACAGCGTTCGGCATCGGAACCGGACACGTCCAGCAGTGCGTTCACCGCCGTGCGGGCCGACTCACACGCTCCCTCCATGGTTGCGAGGTCCACGTTGGTTCGCACGTAATCGCCTGCCAGGAACAGGTTTTCGAGCGCGCCGTGCGATTGTGGACGCGCCGACCAGGACCCGGCCGTATTGATCAACAGCGGATCGGCGTTGCGGTTGCCGCGCCGCGCGGCATCCCAGGTGATGCCGGGATCGAGGGACCACGAGTGCAGGTCCCCGTCGCGCAGTTCCGCGGAACCCTTCAGATGCTCCTGCAGTTGCGCCCAGACCTCGCGGGCGATCTCGTCGTGGGTGCATTCTGCGGCCGGTTTGCCGAACAGCACACCGGGCGTGCTCCAGTCGGAGACATCCACCGACAGGCAGTCCTGCACGGTGCCGTCGCCGTAGTGGGAAAGCTTTGCGCGCGACCAGAATTGGTTCTGCGCGATCGAGGTCAGCGACCAGGGTGAATCGACGTACGCGGTGTGCCCGCGAGCGATATGTACCGGGCGCCGCAGATAGAACTGAATCCCGGCCATCCAGTCGGTGACCAGCCGATCCATCGCGGCCAATTCCGGTTGCACGTCGAGGATCTCGGGCGTCCACAGTGCGCGGGCGACCTCGACCGGCACCGCCGATACGAAATAGTCTGCGGCGACGGTATTTCCGTCGGAGATCCGGGCACCCGAGATCCGGCCGTCGCGCACGTCCAGGCCGCGCAACTCGGCGGTCACGAAACGCACACCCAGCTCACGCAGGTGCCGGACCCACGGATCTATCCACGCCTCGTTGGTGGGCCCGTCGAGGACCCGGTCCAGCGGGCCGTCATTGCCGATCTCGAGCGGGTTGCCGAGAAACTGCTCCCCCATGTTCCCGATGGTGCGGGCGCTGGCGTGCTCGTCCTTCGCGGCCACCAGCAGCGTGGTCAGCGTGCGCGACAGCAGGGCGCGGAACTCGTGCGAACGTCCCCGCGCACCGACGAAGTCGCGCCAGGGCAGGTTCTCCCACTGGCCGAATCTGCGGGCGTCGCAGCTGCTGTTGAATACCAGCAGGCGGTTGGCGAAGTAGGCGGCATCGGCCGCGGGCATCCGCGTGGAGGTGGCGACGAGCGATGCCACGGTCTGCCGGAAGTCGTCCGGACCGGCCCATCCCCGGCTGCCGCCGCTGCGCATGGGAAGAATGGCGTCGTCGGTGTCCTGCCGGGAGAACCGCGCCTCCGCCGCAGGGACCAGATTGCTCCACACTCCGTTTGCCTTGCCGGGGAACGGGATTCGCCGCATGGTGTCCGGAAGGTGGTGATAGAAGCCGGGAAAGAAGCGGAACCCGTGCTCGCCGGGCAGTTCGGGGCGGCCGTCGCGGCCGGTACCGGGGACCGGGATGCTGCGCGCCTTGCCGCCCAGCGCGCGCCGCTCGTAGAGCGTCACCCCGAAACCGCGCTCGGCCAACTCGTGGGCAGCGGTGAGACCGGCCACGCCACCCCCGAATACCGCGACCCGCGGACCCGCATCCGCCGCAGCCCGCCCCGGTCGCCGCATCGCCGCGCCCGCCGTCATCCCCCCGACAAGTACACCCGCCGACCCGCGAAGCATCGTTCTCCGCGAGACGGCCCCCTGCCGTTCTGCCATCTATCGGACCTCCAAGCCGGGGCCTACTGTAAGCGCTCGACTCCGGCGTCCGGCCCGGTAGGTCCGAAATCCCGATTGACACAAGCCATTTGCCGACTACTTGCTGACGGCCAGTTCCACCTCCACGGCGGCCGGAGCCGCACGCTCGGTCAGGCGGCCGAGCCGCACCCGGCCCGCGGAGGTCGCGGCGAAGGCCCCGGCGATCACGATCACCGCGCCCACCAGCGACCATGCCGTCGGCTGCTCGCCGAGGAAGGCCCAGGACGCGCCGATCCCCACCACCGGCACCAGCAGCGTGAGCGGGGCGACCGCACCGGCCGGATAGCGGCCCATCAGATAGGTCCACAGGCCCGAGCCCACCACCGTGGCCAGCACCGCGGTGTAGGCGAGCGCGACCAGGGCGGGCCAGCCGTCGGCCGTGAACGAGTCCGCCACGGCGTGCAGTCCCGTGGCCGGGCCCTCGACGAGGGCCGACAGCGCGAACATCGGCACCGGCGGCACCACCGCCATCCACAGCGCCAGATGCAGCGGATCCACCTTCCGGCCGTCGCCGCCCGCGGCCGCCAGCCGTGACCCGATATTGCCGAAGGCCCAGCCCAGACCGGCGGCCAAGGTCAGCAGGACCGGCAGCAGGGTGGCGTGGTGGGCGCGGTCCCAGCCGATCACGACCATGCCGAGCACGGCCACCGCCAGGCCCAGGACCTGAATCGCGCGCAGCCTTTCGCGCAGGAACAGCGCGCCCAGCACGACGGTGAACGGCGCCGAGGACTGCAGCACCAGCGAGGCCAGCCCCGTCGGCATGCCCGCCCGCATGGCGGTGAACAGGAATGCGAACTGCGCGATGCCGAACCCGACGCCGTAGAGCAGCAGCCACCGCAGCGGCACCTGCGGCCGCGGGACCAGCAGGACCACCGGAACCGCGAGCACGGCGAACCGCAGGGCGGCGAAGAAGAACGGCGGAAAATGCTCGAGGCCCACATGCAGGGCCAGGAAGTTCAGGCCCCACAGCACGACGACGGCCAGTCCGAGCAGGCGATCGCGGTAACTCACGCCGCTAATGATGAAGTTCGCAACTAATAAGAACAATCTAATATATCTGGACAATTAGTGTAGTAAAACTGAAGTATGCCGAGGGAACGGTCAGCGCTTGCTCCAAAGCATTTTCGCGAGCGTCCGACGCCCGGCATCACGGCCGACGGCAGACGTTGCGCAGCCGATTCGGACCACCCCGTAGCCGCGTGGGGCGAGCCATCGGACGAGCGGGGCAACTCTCGAACGGGCCGGGCGGGCCTGTGAATGGGCAGGGCGAACCTGCGAACGAGCCGGGCGGACCTGCGAACGACCCGGGCGGATCTCGGAACGGGCCGCGTGACCAGCGGATGCCCGGGGGCGCATCGGTGGATGGTGGCGGGGTGTTCATGGGGGTCGAGCGGCTGCGGGTGCTGCGGGAATTCGCGGATCGCGGGACGGTTGCGGAGGTGGCCCGGGCGCTGTCCATGACGCCGTCGGCGGTGTCGCAGCAGCTGAAGGTGCTGGCGCGCGAGGCCGGGGTGGCGCTGCTGGAGCCGGACGGGCGCCGGGTGCGGTTGACCGATGCGGGGCGGGCGCTGGTGGTGCGCGCCGACGACGTGCTGGCCGCGATGGAACGGGCCGCGGCCGAGATGGCGCTGTATCGGCGTTCGCCGCGCGGGCGGGTGCGGGTGGCGTTGTTCCCGTCCGGCGCGGCACTGCTGCTGCCGCGCGTGCTGGCCGCGCTGGCCGGTAGTGGCGTCGAGGTCACCGCGCGCGACGAGGACGTGCCGCCGACCGAGGTCCCCCGGCTGCTCGCCGACTACGACGTGGTGCTGACCCACCGCGACGAGCGCGCGTCCTCGATCGCCGGTCCGCGGGTGCATGCGACTGTCCTGATGCGCGAGCCGATCGATGTCGTCGTCCCGCCCGGGCACCGGTTGGCCGATCACGGGGCGGTGGTACCCGCCGAGTTGGCCGAGGAGACCTGGCTGAGCGTGCGCGGCGGATTCCCGGTCGACGACGTGCTGCGCTCGATCGCCACGGTCACCGGCGTGCAACCACGAATTGCACAGCGGCTCAACGATTTTCTCGTAATCGAGGAGTTGGTCGCATCGGGCTACGGTGTCGCACTCATGCCCCGATTCTCCGTCCGCCACCCCGAGCTAGCGGTGCTGCGCCTCGCCGGTGTCCGCTCCGCCCGCCTCTACGAACTGGCCACCCGCCCCCACGCCGAAAGCCGCCCGGCCATAGCCACGGTCCTCAACGCCTTCCGCACCGCCGCCGGAGCCGTCACAGCTTCCGACCTCCCCACCCACCAAACCCACTGAACCCCCACGCCTTCCGAACCGCCGCCACCGCCGCCGACCCCCCTCACTCCACCGAACCTCCTGACCCCCAAGTCTTCTCGCACCCCGTGTTCGTTCTCGCACTCCCTGCACGCGCTGCAAGGGGTGCATGGCCGAGCAAAGGGTGCGCCAACCCGGAACACAATTCGTTGTGGCGCAAGGGGTTCGGTACCGCCGGCGGGTGGTCCCCGGGCTTCCCGCACCCGCTGCCGGTCTGCGGTGCTGATGCGCACCCCGTGCGTGTTCACGCACTGGTTGCACGTGTTGTAGGAGGTGCGGGAACGAGCACGGGGTGCGGGGGTTGGGGACAACGACGCGGCCGCCGGAGGGTGTCCGGCGGCCGCGGTGATGGTGTGGAGTGGTTAGTAGCCCTGGGGGCCCGGGTAGCGGTCGTGGCTCGGGTAAGGGTCCTGGCCTGGGTAGGAACCCGGGTACTGGCCTTGCGGGCCTTGGGAACTCGGGTAGCCGCCCTGCTGCGGGCCGGAGTACTGGGTGTGCGGGCCGGGGAACGGCGGCTGCGGGACGTGGTAGCCGAAGTCGTCGGCGACCATGGCCGCCAGTTCCAGCAGGGCGGTGCGGGTCGGCTTGCCGACGAGTTCCAGATCGATCTCCGCACCCTCGGCCAGGTGATCGTCGAACGGGACCACCTGGACGGCGCGGGTGCGGTCCAGGAACAGCTTGCGCAGCTGATCCAGGTCGACCGTGGAGGCGCCGCGGCGAGAAGCGTTGACCACCACCACCGTTCGCTCGACCAGCTTGCCGTAACCGTGATGCTCAAGCCAGTCCAGCGTGGCCGAGGCGCTGCGGGCGCCGTCGATCGCCGGTGAGGTGACCAGGATCAGCGAGCTGGCGAGATCGAGCACACCCTTCATCGCCGAATGCATCAGACCGGTGCCGCAGTCGGTGAGGATGATGTTGTAGAACTGCTGCAGGATGCCGATCGCGCGCCGGTAGTCGGCCTCGCTGAAGGCCTCCGACACCGCCGGATCCTGTTCGCTGGCAAGCACTTCCAGGCGGCTGGGCGCCTGGGAGGTGTGTGCCCGAACATCGGAGTAGCGGCTGATGTGCTGGTCTTCCAGCAGGTTTCGCACCGTGGAGCGGGTCTGCCGGGGCACCCGGTGGGCGAGCGTGCCGAGGTCCGGGTTGGCATCGATGGCGATGACCCGGTCGCCGCGCGACGAGGCGAAGGTGGATCCCAGGCCGACGGTGGTCGTGGTCTTGCCGACACCGCCCTTCAGCGACAGGATCGCGATCCGGTAGTCACCGCGCACCGGCTCGTTCACCCGGTCGACGAGCTCGCGCTGGACGACATCGGCCGGCGCCTCGCCCGGATTGATCGCACCGCCGGTGACCTTGTGCACGGCCTTGCGCCATCCGCTGCGGGGCGCGCGGCGCTGCCGCTTGAGCAGATTCAGATCGCCGATCGACTGCCCGGGAGGCCCCGGCTGCGCCGGGTGCTGCTGGAAGCCCGAGGGCAGCTGCTGCGGCGGGCCGCCCTGCCAGTTGTCGTGCGACTGCTGCTGCGGCGGCTGCTGATACGACGGCTGCGGCGGTCGCGGCGGCTGCTGCGGCGGTAGTGGCGGCGGCGCCCAGCTGTATTGTTCGCTGCCCCCGCCCGACTGTTCCGGACCCGGCGGCGGGGCGGGCGGCTGGTCCTCGTCGAAGACGCGCCGAACCATGCCGTCGGCGCCGATCTCCTGACGCACCTCGCCATAGGATGCCGGCGCGAACGAGTTCGGATCTCCCGCACCACCGGGCGCGGAGCCGTACTGCTCGGCAGGCTCGCCCGGGGGCGGCGCGTACTGGCCCGTCGGCGGATGCGAGAACTGCCCCTGATCACCCGGGGGCGGGAACTGACCGTGCTCGCCGGGGGGTGGGAACTGCTCGCCCGGGGGCAGGAACTGGCCGTGCTCACCCGGGGGTGGGAACTGACCGTGGTCCCCCGGAGGCGGGAAATGCCCCTGCTCACCCGGAGGCTGGAACTGGCCGTGCTCGCCCGGGGGCGGGAACTGCCCCTCACCGGGAGGTGCGAACTGGTTCTGCTCGCCCGGAGGCACGAAGGGGCCACCCTGCTCTGGCATCGGGAACCCGCCGCCCGGCGGGAAACCCTGGTTCGGCGGGTACGGGCTGCCGGGCGGGCCGTAGGGCCCGGGCGGTGCGAAGCCCGGCTGCTGCGGCGGCGAGAAGCGACCGAACTGCTGCTCCTGGCCGTACGGCGGCTGGAACGTGGTCTGTTCGATCGAATCCGGAACGGGCGGAAGGATGCCCGCGGCCTGCTCTTCGTGCGCCGAATCGGAGTCGGTGGACTCCGTGTCCGGAGCAGGCGGCGACCCGGCGTCGGCCCGGGCGGCCTCGGCATCGTCGGCCTGTTCGTCGTGCACCGGCTTCGAGGTGGGATCTTCCTGCTCGGCGGTCACGTCCACACTGTGGTTCTGCAACCAGGGTGGTGAGGTCGAGTTGTCGTTAGGTGTCACGTTTCCCCCATCTGCTCGGGTTGTTTCGAGCAGAGAGCTCGGCGCTGAATGCTCCCCAAAACTAGCACGCTGGGCAGTCGCCCGTGCCGTCGCGGACCAGGTCGGTACCAGCGGCGAGGCGGAGTTATCCACATGTGGACAACTCGAATCCGCGCCGCCCTCCGGAGGGAACCGCCCCGCGGGCGCAGGGCGGTTCCGCCGCTGTTCAGACGTTCCGCTGGGCGCGGTTCACCGCGGAGACGACGGCGCGCAGTGACGCCGTGGTGATGGAGGTCGCGATGCCGACACCCCACGAGACCTTGTCGCCGACGGCACATTCGACATACGCCGCGGCCTGTGCGTCGTCGCCCGCGGACATGGCGTGCTCGGAGTAGTCCAGCACCCGCACGTCGTAGCCGATGGTCGACAGCGCATCCACGAACGACGCGAGCGGGCCGTTGCCCTCGCCGGAGATCTCCTGCTCGACGCCGTCCACCTTCACCACGGCATCGATGTGATCGGTCCCGCCGTCGGTTTCGGACGCGGTCACCTTCTGGCGCATGCGCTCCAGCGGCACGATCGGGTTCAGGTACTCCTCGGCGAAGACGTCCCACATCTCCTTGGGCGTGACCTCGCCGCCCTCGCCGTCGGTGATCTTCTGGATCGCCTGCGAGAACTCGATCTGCAGCCGCCGCGGCAGCGCCAGACCGTGGTCGGTCTTCATGATGTAGGCGACGCCGCCCTTGCCCGACTGCGAGTTCACCCGGATCACGGCCTCGTAGGTGCGCCCCACGTCCTTCGGGTCGATGGGCAGGTACGGGACCTCCCAGGTGATGTCGTCGACATCGGAGTCGGCGGCGTCGGCGGCCACCTTCATGGCGTCCAGGCCCTTGTTGATGGCGTCCTGGTGGCTGCCGGAGAACGCGGTGTAGACCAGGTCGCCGCCGTAGGGGTGGCGCTCGTGCACGGGCAGCTGGTTGCAGTACTCGACGGTGCGGCGGATCTCATCGATATTGGAGAAGTCGATCTGCGGATCCACGCCGCGGGAGAACAGGTTCATGCCCAGCGTGACCAGGCAGACGTTGCCGGTGCGCTCCCCGTTGCCGAACAGGCAGCCCTCGATGCGGTCCGCACCCGCCTGGTAGCCCAGTTCGGCGGCGGCCACGGCGGTGCCGCGGTCGTTGTGCGGGTGCAGCGACAGCACGATCGAATCGCGGCGGGCCAGGTTGCGGCTCATCCACTCGATCGAGTCGGCGTACACGTTCGGGGTCGCCATCTCGACGGTCGCGGGCAGGTTGATGATCATCGGCTTGTCGGGGGTGGGTGCGATGATCGCCGAGACCGCGTCACAGACGTCGCGGGCGTAATCCAGCTCGGTGCCCGTGTAGGACTCCGGGCTGTACTCGTAGCGCCAGTTGGTGTCCGGGTACTGCTGCTCGATCTGCAGGCACAGCGCCGCCGCATCGGTGGCGATCTTCTTCACGGCCTCGCGATCGGCGCGGAACACCACCTTGCGCTGCAGGATGGAGGTCGAGTTGTAGAAGTGGACGATCACGTTCGGCGCGCCCTGGCAGGCCAGGAAGGTGCGCTCGATCAGCTCCGGGCGGCACTGGGTCAGCACCTGGATGCTGACGTCATCGGGCACCGCGCCGTCCTCGATGATCTCGCGGACGAAGTCGAAATCGGTCTGGCTGGCCGACGGGAAGCCGACCTCGATCTCCTTGTAGCCCATCCGCACCAGCAGGTCGAACATGCGGCGCTTGCGGGCCGGGCTCATCGGGTCGATCAGGGCCTGGTTGCCGTCGCGCAGGTCCACGGCGCACCACGCCGGGGCCCGATCGATGATCTTGTCGGGCCAGGTGCGGTCGAACGGGACCGGCTCGGCGACGCCGCCCGGCACCTCCTCGGCGAAGGGCCGGTACCGATAGCTCGGCATCGAGGAATTGCGCTGCTTGTTCCACGCGGGCTGGTCGGCGGGCGCGGGCTTGGACGGCGCGGTGATGGTGCGCGATCCGGATACGAAGGCGTCAGCGGGTGACATGCGATTCTCCGAGAGTGTGGGTTTGGTGTGTCCCAAGTACTTGGGTCGACCGGCACAGCTGAACCCCGCGACGGGAGCCGGTCCGTTCAGACCCCGTCGCGGCGGCCGAGAAGGAGTGCCCGCTGCATGATGGTCGCGAGTTTACAGGTGCGCGATCCAGGGGTAAAAGTCCGGCCTGCCGCACACCCCACACGGTGCGTCAATTCGTCCTACCTATAGCGTCTGCGGCACACACGCTTGTACCGACTCGGTCCGACGGGACGTCGATAGGAACGAAGCGCATGACCTTGCTGGACCAGCTGGCCGTCTTCGGGGCGGGTATCGCGGCCGGATGCATCAATACGATCGTGGGCTCCGGCACGCTGATCACCTTTCCCGTGCTGCTGGCGCTGGGCTATCCGCCGGTGACGGCCAATGTCTCGAACACGATCGGCCTGGTGCCGGGCGGGCTCAGCGGGGTTGTCGGCTATCGGCGCGAACTCGCCGGTCAGCGCGCCCGACTGCTCCGGCTCGGTGCGGCGTCCCTGGTGGGCGGCGCGATCGGCGCGGTGCTGCTGTTACAGCTGCCGGAGTCGGCGTTCAAGGCGATCGTCCCGGTGCTGATCATCGCCGCGCTGGTGCTGGTGGTGGTGCAGCCGCGGCTGTCGAAGTGGGTGAAGCAGCGGCGCGAGGCCGATGGCTCCGCGCCCGAACACGGCGGGCTGCTGCTGTGGCTGGCGGTGCTGGCGACCGGCGTCTACGGCGGCTACTTCGGCGCGGCGCAGGGCGTGCTGCTGATCGGGCTGCTCGGGGTCTTCGTGCACGAGGAGCTGCAGCGGCTCAATGCCGTGAAGAACTTCCTGGCGCTGCTGGTGAACGCGCTGTCGGCGCTGATCTTCGTATTCGTCGCGGACGTGGCGTGGCAGGTCGTCGCGCTGATCGCGGTGGGCTCGATCATCGGCGGGCAACTCGGGGCGACGGTGGGGCGGCGGATGCCGCCGACCGTGCTGCGCGGGGTGATCGTCGTGGTCGGCCTGATCGCCGTGGTGCGATTGCTGACGACCTGATCACAGGCTTCCGGTCTCGAGGAAGGTGCGCAATCGCGCGCGCCACGGCTCTATGTCGATGCCTTGGGACGCAAGCCAATCCGTGGAGTAGTACTTGTCTATGTAGCGGTCGCCCGGGTCGCAGAGCAGGCCGACCACGCTGCCCTGTCTACCGTCGCGGGCCATTTCGGACATGATGTGGAAGGCGGCCCACAGCCCCGTGCCGGTGGAGGCGCCCGCCTTGCGGCCGATCAGCTCCTCCAACACCTGGATCGCGGCGATGGCGGCGGCGTCGGGGACGTGGATCATGCGGTCGATCGCGGGGGCGACGAAGCTGGGTTCGACGCGCTGGCGCCCGATTCCCTCTATGCGCGAACAGATTTCGGTGGTGACGCCGGCATCGTCGTCCCGCCAGCCGGGGAAGAACGCCGAGTTGTCGGGGTCGGCAACGCAGATGCCGGTCGCCCGGCCCGTGTAGCGGATGTAGCGGGCCAGCGTCGCCGAGGTGCCGCCGGTGCCCGCCGTCGCCACGATCCACGCCGGTTCCGGATGCGGCTCCTCGGCGAGCTGGTGGAAGATCGACTCGGCGATATTGTTGTTGCCGCGCCAGTCCGTGGCGCGCTCGGCGAAGGTGAACTGGTCCATGTAGTGCCCGCCGGTCTCGCGCGCCAGCCGCGCCGCCACGTCGTAGACCTCGTTCGCGTTGTCCACGAAATGACATCGGCCGCCGTGGAATTCGATCAGCCGCACCTTCTCCCGGCTGGTGCTGCGCGCCATCACCGCGATGAACGGCACCCCGATCAGACGGGCGAAGTAGGCCTCGGAGACCGCGGTGGAGCCACTGGACGCCTCGATCACCGGCCGGTCGGGCCGGATCCAGCCGCTGCACAGCGAGTGCAGGAACAGCGAGCGCGCCAGCCGATGCTTCAGCGATCCGGTCGGATGCGTCGACTCGTCCTTCAGATACAGATCCACCCCGGGCACCGCGGGCACCGGCACCCGCAGCAAGTGGGTGTCGGAGGACCGCCGCATATCCGCGCGCACCTTCGCGACCGCCTCGGCCTGCCAGCGCCGATGCTCCGCGTCGTACCGATTGATGTCGACCACGCCCGGTTCGGCGCCGGTGGGTGTGACGGCGGCTGTCATGCGCTCTCCTCGCCCTGAAGCCCGTTGAGGTAGACGTCGATGATTTCACAACGGTCGATACCGGTTGCGGAGGGGTTGCCCCGGACGATGAACGGCCTACCGGTTCGCCGCGGCCGCGCACAGCTCGTGGATGCAGCGCATTTTCTCGAGGACGGGTTCGGCCAGCACGAACGGGTAGAGGTCGCTGTGGCCCATCGAGCGGTTCATCATGTTCAGGGCCCAGGACAGGGGCAGCCACAGGTCGATGATGCGGTCGAATCCGGCGCGCCCCACCTGCGGACGGTCCAGCGTGGCGCCCGCCGGGGCGAATCCGAAGGCGGCCGCGGTGTCGAGGGTGTCGCGAATGTGCAGGTAGTGGGCGAAGGTCTCGGCCCAGTCCTCGGCGGCGTGCATGGTGGCGTAGGAGGAGACGTAGCCGTTCTCCCAGCCGTCCGGGGCGCCGTCGCGGTAGTGCCGGTCCAGGGCCTGCCGGTAGTCGGCGAACGGATCACCGAACAGCTCCCGGAACCGTTGCAGCGCAACGTCGTCGTCGACGAGGACCGAGAAGTAGTAGTGGCCGATCTCGTGACGGAAGTGGCCGAGCAGGGTGCGGTACGGCTCGTCCATCTCGACCCGCAGCTGTTCCCGGTGCACGTCCTGGGCCTCGGCGAGATCCACCGTGATGACGCCGTTTTCGTGGCCGGTGGTGACCCGCCGCTCGGTGCTGGAGAGCAGGTCGAACGCCAGCCCGTGCTCGGGATCGGCCGTGCGCCCGACGATCGGCAGCCCCAGCTCGGTGAGTTCCATGACCAGTCGGCGCTTCGCCGCCTCGGCCTCGGCGAAGGCGTCGCGCTCGCTCAGATCGGCGTCGTCGGCGGGCCGCGCCCTGGTCAGGCGGCAGGACTCACACAGCGCCGGGCCGAGTTCCGCGTCCGGTATCGGCACCAGCCAATTGCACTGCGCCACATGCAGGTTGTCGCACAGCCGGAATTCGGCGGAGTCGACGACGCCGCCGTTGCCGCCGTCGGGTTCCGGCGCCGGTTTGCCGATCACCAGCAGGGCGCGCTCGGCGAGGCTGAAACCCAGCGGGCTGCGGCAGCCCAGGCACAGCGAATTCTCGAAGGCCAGGTGCTGGCCGCAATCGGGGCAGGTGAAGGTGCGCATATTCGGCTATACCTCGAGGGGAGCGACATCCACGGCGACACTGATTGTGCTCTCGTTCGCGTCGGTGTAAATGATTCCGCGCAGCGGCGGCACATCCGCGTAGTCGCGTCCCCATGCGAGGGTGACGTACCGCTCGTCGGCGAATTGATCGTTGGTGGGGTCGAATCCGAGCCAGGCGCCGGAATCGGTGGCGTGCCGGGAGCCGCCGTCGGCCCGCGCCCCCTCGCCGACGCGGGAGCGCCCCGGCACCCACACCTCCGTCCAGGCGTGCGTGGCATCCGCGCCGACCATCCGCTCTTTTCCCGGCGGCGGATCCGTTGCGAGATACCCGGATACGTAGCGAGCGGCCAGACCCTGCGACCGCAGGCAGGCCGCACCGATCCGCGCGAAGTCCTGGCAGACCCCCGCGCGGGCCGCGAAAACGTCTGCGACCCTGGTGGTTACGGTCGTCGACCCCGACCGGTAGGCGAAATCGGCGTGGATGCGGGAATTCAGATCCGCGACGGCTTCCAGCAGCGGGCGGGACGAGGCGAAGGATTCGGCCGCGTAGGCGGCGATCTCGGGCGTGATCTCCGGCGGCAGCAGATCCAGGGTGAATTCGACGGCGAACGGCGCTGTCCGCGGCGTCGGCCGGGCGGCCTCCCAGGGCGGCGTCGGCCGGGGACACGACTCGGGCGGGTCCACCTCGACGATCGATTCGCCGGTCACCTCCAGCCGCCTATGTTCGGACGTGACATGGAAATACAGTGCGACATTGCCGTACACGTCGGCGCCCACCGAACGGTCCGACGGCACCGGATCGATGTAGACGTCGTGTTCCAGCACCCGCTGGCCGGGTAGCTCGCGCGGCCGCAGATAGGCGCGACCGTAGGAACTGGTGACATCGTCGGAGTAGCGATAGGTGGTGCGGTGCTCCACCCGATAGCGGCGAGTTCCGTTGCTGGCCCGTCTCATTCGATCACCTTGACGCGTCCCCACAGCGGCTGGATACCGCCCGGCCCGGACAGCCTGCTCGTCTCGAACGACTCCGAGAGCTTGCGCAATCGCAGGTGCAGCGCGGCGAGCAGATCGGCGAATTCGACACGGCGGCCGTGGGCATCGGTGCTCTCCAGGTCGGCGGGGTCGAGCCGCCGCAGCGTGCGCTGGGTATCGGCCAGCAGTCGCTGCGGGCGCGAGGTACCGGAGGTTCCCGGCAGCGCGTTCAGGTCGGTCTCCAGCCGCTCCAGCTGATAGGCCAGGGAGCGCGGGTTGGCCGCGTCGAACAGCAGCAGGCCCGCCACGGCGGAGATCCGGATCGAATCCCGGTGGCGGCGGCGGTAACTCACCGATGATTCGGTGGCGCGCAGCACGGTCTCGGTGACGATCCGGCCCACCTCCTCCGGATAGGTCTGGGTCAGCGCCGCCGACAGCAGCGCGGCCAGCGCGAGCCCCCGCTCGATGCGCTTGCCGATATCGGTGACGTACCAGCCGGTGTCGCGGACCATCGACTCGGAGTCGATGCCGTGCAGCGACAGCAGCGAGGCCAGTACCGCCGGAAAAACCGTCGACAGCGCCGATTCCTGATCCCGTGTGTCGGACCGGCATTTCGCCAGCGCTCGCTCGGTCGCGCTCAGAATCATCCAGGTATCGGAGGACAGCTGATCGCGGACCGAGCGGGCCCCCGCGCCGTAGTGGTCGACCGCGTAGGCCAGCGAGCCGGGCAGTTCCCGGTCGACCGTGAGCCGCATCAGGTAGTCGTGGCCCTCGCGCGAGGCGCCCGCCACCGCGCGGCGCCCACCCCCGGCCTGCGCCTGTTGCTGCTGCGCGACGGTGATCTCGGCAACCTGGCTCTGCTGCTGCGCCTTGGTGCCGGGATCCGGTCGGGTCGGTGAGATCATCTCTAGCGCATCGGGTTTCACGAAGGGAGGTCGGGTGCCGGTCATCCGGGCCAGGGCGGTCATC
This sequence comes from Nocardia mexicana NBRC 108244, assembly GCF_001613165.1. Classification (GTDB taxonomy): domain Bacteria; phylum Actinomycetota; class Actinomycetes; order Mycobacteriales; family Mycobacteriaceae; genus Nocardia; species Nocardia mexicana. The sequence continues at coordinate 94,685 of NZ_BDBV01000062.1, read as the reverse complement.
AGCACCGGGACGGCGTCCGCGCCCTCCAGCCACGGGCGGTAGCGGTAGTCCTGGTACTGGTTGTGGGTGGCCAGCAGCAGCCGCACCGTCGCCTCGGCGCGCTCGCCGTAGCGACCCAGCCAGAACAGGTCGTTGAGCACGCGCGGGGAGCTGATCGCCTCCAGCACCGGGGCCACCGAGGTGGGCCGCACGCGCTCCTCGTAGGCGGGCTCCGGGCCGACGGCCGCGACCGCGGCCGGGGCGGCGCGCACCCACACGTCCTTGGCCGCCACCTTGATGACGGACCGGTCGGGCTGCAGGCGCTGGTGCAATTGGCCGAGGCCGCCCGGCATCACCCGGTAACCGACCCGACCGGCGAGGGAGAACAGCCGCACCCCGACGGGGGCCGCGGTGAGCCCGCCCGCGCCGGTCACCGCGGGCGCGACCGAGAACTGCGGCGGCTCCTGCCCCACCCACTGCCAGCCCCGGGAGTCGATGCGCGCCCGCAGTTCGGCGCGTTCGGCGGCCGACAGCGCGGGACCGAACAGGGTCGAGCCGTCGATCGCCGAGCGGATGACCATGCGATCCAGATTGGCGACCAGGTGGCGGCGCTCGGCCTCGACTCCACCCCAATATGACGGTGCGCCAGGCAGTTTCAGTTCCTCGCCGAACAGCTCGCGGGACAGTGCGGGCAGCATCGCCGCCAGCGCCGGGCTTTCCAGCAGCCCGCTGCCCAGCGTGTTCACCACCGTGACCGCACCGCGCCGCAACACCTCCACCAGCCCGACCACGCCCAGCCGCGAATCCGGGCGCAGATCCAGCGGATCGGAGAACTCCGCGTCCACGCGCCGCAGCACCACGTCGACCCGGCGCAGCGTCCCCAGCGAACGCATCCACAGCATGCCGTCGCGCACCACCAAATCCGCGCTCTCCACCAGGGGAAATCCGAGCACCGACGCCAAATGTGCCTGATCGTAAGCGGTTTCGGAATGCGCGCCGGGACTCAGCACCACCACCACCGGATCGTCGGCCGCCCGCGGCGCGGCCTCGATGAGCATCAGGCGCATCGCCCGCGCGAACGGGCCGAGCGGGCGCGGGCTGGAATGCTCGAACGCCTCCGGAATCGCCGCCGACACCACGCGCCGGTCGGCCAGCGCGTAGCCGGCCCCCGACGGTGCCTGCGCCCAGTCGGTCAGCACGCGGAATTCACCGCCGCCCCAGCGGCTGATATCGCAGGCATGCAGGAACAGCTGGTGGCGACCGGGCACCGAAATCCCGTGTGCCGCACGGATATAGCCACCGCACCCGTAGACGATCTCGGGCGGCAGCACACCGCCGGTCAGCAGCCTGCGCGGGCCGTAGACGTCGGCGAGCACCGCGTCGAGCAGCCGGGAACGCTGCACCAGGCCCGCCTCCAGGCCGCTCCAGTCGTCGGCGGACACCAGCAGCGGAATCGGGTCCAGCCGCCAGGGCGCCGACCGGGCGGGCTCGTCGGTCTGCCGGATCTGCGGCACCTCGGTGTAGGTGATGCCGTCGTCCTCGATGAGCCTGCGCACCCGGCCGTCCAGGGCGTCGAGCCCCCCGGGGCCCTGTTCGACGAAATCGGCCGACAGCTCCGACCACATCGGGCGCACCCTGCCCTCGGCGTCGACGAGTTCGTCGTAGTAGCCCGGTGCCGGGAGACCGCACGCGTCGAAGGGGGCGGTCCGGGCTCCAGTACTGCGATAGCGGGCGAATTCGGCGGCCACCTGCTCGGGCACATCCACATCGCGCACCCCCGGCTCCACGTCGCGCATCGCCATCGCGCCGCCTCGCTTTCGCCGCAGATGTGCCTACCGGTCGCCGGTCGCATTCCACACGGTCCGGGCGCGGCGCATGTCGAGAATGCCCGGTGCCCCGACGTCGGTGGACTGTACCGCCATTTTCGCACGCAGATCGGCCGGATCGAGGCGGCCGGGAGTATGCCCGATCGGCTCGAACCGGCGATTGCGCCGCGATTGCGCCTCCACGGCATTCACCGGCGGCGCCTCGAACGCCCGCCCGCCCGGATGCGCGACATGGTAGGTGCAGCCGCCGAGGGAGAGCCCGGCCTGCGGATCGACCAGATCGAAGATCAGCGGGGCGTCCACGGTGATCGACGGATGCAGCGAATTCGGTGGCTGCCAGGCGCGATAGCGCACGCCCGCGACCTGCACGTCGGCCTTGCCGGTAGCCAGTAGCGGCACCGGCAGGCCGTTGCAGGTGACCGCGTAGCGCCCGCGGTCGGCGCCCACGAGCCGCACCTGCACGCGTTCCACCGACGAGTCGACGTAGCGGGCGGTGCCGGTGGCGGTCGTCTGCTCCCCCAGCGTGTTCCAGGGTTCGATGGCGCCGCGCAGTTCCAGTTCCACATCTCCGAGCACCACCGTGCCGAGCCGCGGAAAACGGAACTCCGCGAACGGATCCAGCCAGCTGATATCGAAATCGACACCGTGCGAACGCAAATCGGTGATGACATCGGCGATGTCGGCAAGCACGAAATGCGGCAGCAGGTAGCGGCCGTGCAGATTCGCGCCGTGCCGGATCAGCGGCGCGGTGCAGGGATGTTCCCAGCAGCGCAGGACGAGCGCGCGCACCAGCAGCGACTGGACCATCGCCATGTGCGCGTGCGGCGGCATCTCGAATCCGCGCAGCTCCACCAGGCCGAGGCGGCCGCGCGCGGAGTCCGGGCTGTAGAGCTTGTCGATGCAGAATTCGGCGCGGTGGGTATTGCCCGTGAGGTCGGTGAGCAGGTGGCGCAGTGCGCGATCCACCTCCCAGGGCGCCGAGACGACGGGCCCCGGCGGCCCCCGCCGGGTGCACAGCCGGGCGATCTCGGCGAAGGCGATCTCGAGTTCGTACAGCGTGTCGTCGCGGGCCTCGTCCACCCGCGGCGACTGCGAGGTGGGGCCGATGAAGCGCCCGGCGAACAGATAGGACAGGGCCGGATGCCGCTGCCAGTAGGTCAGCATCGACACCAGCAGGTCGGGGCGGCGCAACAGCGGTGAGCGAGCGGGGGTTTCGCCGCCCAGGGTGATGTGATTACCGCCGCCGGTGCCGGTGTGGGTGCCGTCGACGTCGAAGGTCTCGGTGGTCAGGCGGGCCAGGCGGGCCTGCTCGTAGAGGGTGTCCAGCAGCCGCGCCTGATCGGCGAAGCTCGCGGTGGGCTGCACGTTGACCTCGATCACCCCCGGGTCCGGGGTGATCGAGAAGGTGCGCGCCCGCGGATCCGGCGGTGGCGCATAGCCTTCCAGCACCAGCGGCTGCCCCGCGGCCACGGCGGCCGATTCCAGGCGAGCGATCAGATCCAGGAAATCGTCGAAATCGTCTATGGGAGGCAGGAATACGAACAATCGGTCGTCTCTGACCTCCGCGACCAGTGCCGTGGTCGGGGCTCGGTCGGATGGCTCGACCACCGCGGCGGGCTCGACGCGCGGCGCCAGGATCGGGCTCGGCAGCACCGGGTCGCGGTCGATCCGCGCGGGTGGCGCATGCCAGGACACGGCGCCCAGCGGCAACCGCAGTCCGGCCGGAGAATCGCCCTCGGTCAACACGATTCGGCCGCGCCGCAACCGCCAGTCGGCGCTGGCCCAGCCGGTGCCGTCGGCGCGCCGGTGCAGGGGCAGGACGAAGGCGGCGGGCTCGGTGACCGCGGTGTCGAGCCGAGCCAGCAAAGCCTTGCGTGCCTGCACCGAATCCTCGTCCGGATTCGGATCGTCGGCGGCTTCGATGGGATCGCCCTCCGGCGCACGGACTTTCGCCGACAGGCGGAGCAGCGGATCCTCATACGCCGGTCGCACCTGAGCCCCAGGAAGGCCGAGCCCGGCCGCGACGTGCGCTATAAGAGTGCGCGCAGCGCCGCGTTCGGCAAACCAGGGATGACGAAAGCGTGCCGCGGTGAGCGGCGATCGGCCCGATGCCGTGACATCGCACTCACCGTCCACGCCGCCCTCGCCGTCCACGCCGTGCTTGCCGCCCTCACCGCGCTCACCCTCCGCGCCGCCTTTGCTTTCCGGCCGCGGGGCGGGCGCGGCAACGCCGCCGGGGAAGGTCCACGGGTCGGCGAGCAGGTCGGGGTGGGACCAGACCGGCAGGCCGTCGGCGCGCCACAACACGGCAATTTCCCAGCGGGGCAGCGGTTCTCCCGGGTACCACTTGCCCTGGCGGTACTGCACCAGACCGGTGGGCGCGTAGATGCGGCGCATCCGGGCGGCCAGATCCGCGGCGCGCTCGCGCTTGTGCGGGCCGTCGGCCGCCGTCGTCCACTCCGGGGCCGTGTGGTCGTCGACCGAGACGAAGGTCGGCTCGCCGCCGATGGTCAGGCCGACGTCGGCGGCGGCCATCCGGGCGTCCACCGCCGCACCCGTGGCGGCGATGCGGTCCCACTGGGTTTCGGTGTAGGGCAGGGTGACTCGCGGATCCTCGCGGATGCGGCGCACCGAGTTGGCGAAATCGAGCGTGGCCTTGGTGGGACCGGTCGCGCCCGAGATCGGCGCCGAGGATGTCGGGTGCGGGGTGGCGGCGAGGGGAATGTGCCCCTCGCCCGCGAACAGGCCGGAGGTGGGATCCAGTCCGATCCAGCCCGCGCCGGGAACGTACACCTCGGTCCAGGCGTGCAGGTCGGTGAAGTCCGCCGCGGGCCCGGACGGGCCGTCCAGCGACGGCACGTCCTGGGCCAGCTGCACCAGATATCCGGAGACGAACCGCGCCGCCAGGCCGAGTTCGCGCAGGATCGACACCAGCAGCCACGCCGAATCCCGGCACGAGCCGAGCGCGGTGCGCAGGGTGAAGTCCGGCGACTGGACGCCGGGCTGCATGCGGATGGTGTAGTCGACATCCGCGCGCAGCCCGCGATTCACCGCGACCAGGAAGTCGATGGTGCGCGGACGGTCCGGCGGCCGGTGATCGCGCGCCCAGCCACGCACCAATTCCCCGGGCCCCGAAGCAGTTTCGCCCTCGTCCACCGGACGCAGGTAGGCCTCCAGGTCGGCGGCCAGATCCGGCGGGTAGCGGAACGGGAAATGCTCGGCGTACTCCTCGACGAAGAAGTCGAACGGGTTGACCACGTCCAGGTCCGCCACGAGCCCGACGGAGATCGACATCTCCCGCGCGGGATTCGGAAATACCAGGCGCGCAAGGAAGTTCCCGAACGCGTCCTGCTGCCAGTTGACGAAGTGCTCGGCGGGTGTCACCCGCATCGAGTACGCCTCGATCTTCGTACGGGTGTGCGGGGCGGGCCGCAGGCGAACGACGTGCGGATGCACCTGCACCAGACGGTCGAATGTGTAGGTCGTGCGATGTTCCAGGGAAACCTTGATCCCCATACTCAAGTTCACCACATCGCCCGGTCGTCACGGGGGCTTCCGGACAACTGCGGACGACACGCTGTCAGGGTCGCGAGCCTGTCGCACGGGAGTGGTACACCGTTAGTGCGGACGGTCTCTCATAGGAGGTCTTCATGCACGTGCGGGTCTGCCTGTCCTGCGATTCGGCGCTCGACCACTGCCACGGCACGCTCGTCGTGCACGGCGACAGATCGGTGGAGTGCACCGATGCGGACTGTTACGACACCGACCATTCCCGGCACGCCTTCGTCGTCGATTGTTTCGACGTGGCAGGGGGCTGCGGCTGTGCGGTCACGGAGACCTGCACCGGGCCCCGTAGCCTGGCCGGGTGAGCTACGACCACGTCCTGCTGCCGTCGGGTGCCGCCGCGAGCCCCGACGAGGTCGACGCGTATCTGACGGCCCAGCGGGGGCTGCCGGAGGCCGAGACGGTGGCGCAGATCGCGGCCGAGCTGAACAAGCGCAACGAACAGCTGTCCGAGCGCGACAGCTTCCTGGCTAATCAGCCGGTCGGCGGCGCCGAAACCGGTGCGGCGCTGTATGTTTCGAGCCCCTACGATGCGATCGGTCACCTGCGCGGGCTGCTGTTCGATCTCGCCACGCCGCGCGGCTACGCCGTCTACGATCCGCAGCTCACCTGGCTGATCGATCCGGCCGGGCTGGTCCCGGTCACCGTCAGCCACGGCGGTGCGGGCGAATTCCCGTATCTCACCAAGGTCCTGATCCACGACTGGATCCCGAACCTGGCCGCCCCCAATCCGTATCTGATCGTCGAACGCGCACCTCAGGACTACATCCAGACCTTCCTCGACGGCGCCGGCACCTACACGCTCGAATTCCGCGACGGTTCCCCCGAGCGGCATTTCGGCACCCGGCTCACCGACGCCGTCCAGGTGGCCGACCTCATCTGGGACTGGACCACCGGCGACCGCACCCGCCTCGACGCCCTCGACTGGCAGCCCGTCGACCTCTGAGCCGCCTACTGGTTCTGCAGTGCGAGGCGGCCCGCGAGGGCGAGGAACGAGGCGCCGAAGACGCGCCGCAGCCAGGTGGTGATGGCGGGGCGGTCGATGACGTGGGTGCGCACCGCGGCGGCGAAGGCGCCGTAGGCGGCGAACACCACGAACGTCGCGAGCATGAAGACGCCGCTGAGTTCCAGCATGCGGGGCAGCGCGTGCGCCTCCTGCGGGCTGACGAACTGCGGCAGGAACGCGAAGAAGAAGATGGTCAGCTTGGGATTGAGCAGGTTGAGCAGCACCGCCGACACGATCACCCGCAGCGCCGAGGGCGCGGGCCCGGACTCCCGCTGCTCATCGATCGCGAGCGTCCCCTTGTCCCGGAACGTGCTCCAGGCCATGTAGAGCAGGTAGGCGACGCCCAGATACTTCAGCGTCTGGAACGCGATCGCGCTGGTATTCAACAGCGCCGCCAGGCCGGTGATCGCCGCGACCATGTGCGGGACGATCCCGAGCGTGCACCCGAAGGCGGCGATCACGCTCGCCCGGGCCCCCCGGCTCAGCCCCGCGGCGAGCGTATACAGCGCACCGGTCCCCGGCGTAACGACGATAACCAACGTTGTCAGCAAGAACTCCGGACTCACTCCGGCGACAGTAACCGGAAACCGCACTCCCGCATAGCCCAATTCCGTACGGCAGATTCCGGCCGAAAGCATGCCGGAACTACTGACGGGCGCCACACCACGCCAGAACTTTCGACGGCGCCGTACCACGCACTACGCCTCCGTATTCCGGGCGTGCACTACGCCTCCGCATTCCCGGCGTGCAGTGCACCCCCGTATTCCCGGCGTGCGCTGCACCTCCATATTCCCGGCGTGCACTACACCTCCATATTCCCGGCGTGCACTGCACCTCCATATTCCCGGCGTGCTTTTGGCCGGGATCAGAGTGCGCGGCGGCCCGAGAGGGCGCGGCCGAGGGTGAGTTCGTCGGCGAATTCCAGGTCGCCGCCCATGGGGAGGCCGGAGGCCAGGCGGGTGACGGTGAGGCCCGGGAAATCGCGCAGCATGCGGACCAGGTAGGTGGCCGTCGCCTCGCCCTCGGTGTTCGGGTCGGTCGCGATGATCACCTCGGTGACATCGACCCCGTCGTCCTGATTTCCGATGCGCGCCAGCAGTTCCCGGATGCGCAGCTGGTCGGGACCGACCCCGGACAGCGGGTCGAGGGCGCCGCCGAGCACGTGGTAGCGGCCGCGGAACTCACGGGTCCGCTCGACCGCCTGCACATCCTTGGGCTCCTCGACCACGCAGATCAGGGTGCGGTCGCGCCGCGGATCGGCACAGATGCGGCACAGCTCGCCGTCGGAGACCGTGCCGCAGACCGCACAGAACCGCACACCGTCGCGCACCTTCTGCAGGACGGCCTGCAGCCGGTCGATCTCCGGCGGCTCCACCGTCAACAGGTGGAAGGCGATACGCTGCGCGCTCTTCGGACCGACGCCGGGCAGCTTGCCCAGTTCGTCGATCAGATCCTGAACCGGACCCTCGTACACCTCGCGCCTCGATCAGAAGGGCAGGCCGGGCATGCCGCCGCCACCGGCCAGCGGGCCCAGCTTCTCCGCGGCCAGCTGCTGCGCGTTGGACATCGCGGTGTTGACCGCGCCCACGACGAGATCCTGCAGGGTCTCGATATCGTCCGGATCGACGACCTTCGGATCGATCTGCAGCGACTGCACCTCACCGGTCGCCTTGATCGTCACCTTCACCAGGCCGCCCCCGGCCTCGCCTTCCACCTCGGCCTCCGCGATCTCGGCCTGTGCGGCCATCACGGCCTCCTGCATCTGCTGGGCCTGCGCAAGCAGTGCCTGCATGTCGACCTGTCCACCGGGCTCCACGGGCTGTCCTCTCTGCGGGAAGTGGTTGTGCTCCAGCGTAGTCACGGTTGGGTCTACTCCCCTATCCACCCGGCGATAGCGATCTACGATCGAAGTCGGGTCGGGTCACTGGTGGAGGCAGCAATGCGTGTAGACCGTGAGAATTTACGCAAATCCGTCGCGCGTTCGGTCGCGCCGGCATGCCTGGCGGCGGTGCTCGCCCTGGTACCGGGCGCGGTCCTGGCGCCCGCCGCACACGCGGACGCCGAGTACGGCGGCGGCTGTGCGCTGTATACAGACAACCCGCAGGCGACCATCATCGCGCTGCGCGATATCTGTTCCCCGGAGCAGCAGGACCGGATCTTCATGGATTCGGCCCAGGGCGCCGTTCCCAGCGGCGTCACCAACGGCTGGGTGGCGCGCCCGCCGATCGTGGAGGCGACGGCGCCGCCGTTCTGGATCGGCAAGAACTTCTACACCGGCCCCGACGGCGGCCGGTTGATGAACCGCATCACCGGCGCCGGAATCGAGGGATTCCCCGCCTACGTCTATTCCGCGCCGTCGAAGATCGACGGTCAGCCGGTCTGGGCCCTGGACTACGCACCGTCCATCACCCCGCAGATCTGGGACGAGATCCGCGAGGTCACCCCCAACGTCTGGTTCGGCTACTCCTTCTGGCGCGGAGCGATTCAGACCACACCCCTGCTCACCTTCGTACTCACCTACTGAAGGGCTTGACTCTCCTCCCACTGGAGGGTGTTCGCTGTCAGGCATGACAGCGACAGTCTCCATCGGGGAGTTCGCCCGGATGACCTATCTCAGCGTCAAGACGCTGCGGTACTACCACGAGATCGAGCTGCTGGAGCCCGCGACGATCGACCCGGCCTCCGGGTACCGGCGCTACTCGACCGGGCAGGTCGCGCAGGCGCATCTCATCAGGCGCCTGCGTGACCTGAACATGCCGCTGCCGGAAATCCGCACGGTGCTCGCCGCATCGGACGAGTCCACGCGCGATGCCGCCCTGCGCGCGCACCTGGAACGCATGGAGGCGGAGCTGGCGCGCACCCGCGACGTGGTCGCGTCGCTGCGGGCGCTGTTGCTGCCGAGCGCGCCGATCGCGGTCGAATATCGTTCCGTCCCCGCGTTTCCCGCGCTGTCGATCACCGGCGCGGTGGCGCGCGAGGGAATCGGCGATTGGTGCGATGCGACCTTCACCCGGCTGTTCGAGCTGCTCGAGGCCGCGGGGGTGACACCGGCCGGACCGAGCGGCGCCACCTACTCGAACGACTTCTTCGAGAACGAGGTCGGCGAGGTGGTGGCCTATGTGCCCCTCGCCGCGTCCGATCGCGGCATCGGCGCCGGGAGCGAGGCCGCGGTGATCGACCTTCCTGCCCGCCGCTTCGCGATCGCCGTGCACGCCGGACCGCTCACCGATTTCGACCGTACCTACGGCGCGCTGGGCAGCCATGTCGCCGAGCACGACACCGCCCTCGACGAACCAATCCGGGAGGTCTACGTCGTCTCCCCGCACGACGTCGACGACCCCGAGACCTTCCGCACCGAAGTCTGCTGGCCCGTCGGCCGGTTCTGAAAGAGAGGAATCCTCATGCCACCCAGGCTCGTGAACATCACCGTCGACTGCACCGACGCGGCCGCGCTGGCGCAGTTCTACGCGGAACTGCTGGAGCAGCCGGTCGATCCGGAGGCGAACCGGGATTTCGCGACCATCGGCCGCGAGACCATGTCGCCGACGCTGATGTTCCTGCGCGTGCCGGACAGAAATCCGGGCAAGAACGTCGTCCATCTCGATCTGGCCGCGACCGACTGGCGCGACCAGATCGAGCGGGCGATCTCGTTGGGCGCCAAGCACATCGCCGATTTCGACGAGTACGGGATCACCTGGTCGACGCTCGCCGACCCGGAGGGCAACCTGTTCGATATCGCCAAGGGTTGACGAGCTAGGAGAGTTCCTTCTTCAGGTTCTCCAGCACCTCGGCCTGAATCTTCTTCAGGCCCAGGGGGGCGAAGATGCCCTCGAAGAATCCGGCGACGCCGCCGGCGCCCTTCCAACTGGTGCGGATCGTGACCAGCGAATCGGTGCCCGACGGCGTCACCGTCCAGGTCGTCACCAGCGTGGAGTTCGAATCCCGCTCGGTCACCATGGAATCCGATACCGACACCACCGCATGCACGTTGCGCGACCGCTTCTCGGTGGCCTGCAGCGTCCACTCGGCGACGGTGCCGGCGCCCTTGCCGCCCTCGAGCACCTTGTAGTCGTGATAGTGCCCTGAGAGGATGCGGGGGCGCACCGTCTCGTAGTCGGCGATCGCCTCGAGCGCGCGCTGCGGATCGGCCGGAACGACGATCGAACTGGAGGCGCTGACCTGTCCCACTGTGAACTCCTTGTTTGAGTCTGCGGTGTGCACGATGACTACCGCCGGGCTATGCTACGCCGCGGTCCGGGGGCACCGGGTCGTCAGAGTTACCGGAATCACCGAGGGGGGTTCGTGTCGAAAGTCGTGCATCGCGTGCGCCGAATCAAGGAGATCGCCACCTGGGCGGCCCTGGTGGTGTTCGGAATCGGTGCACTGATCGGCGGCATCGTCATGCTGAACAGCCACGGTGAGGTCGACTGCGGCGGGAAGAAGATGGGAGCCGGGGACACCTGCGTCACCACCGGCAAGCACGGATCCACCACGCGCAGCGCCGATGAGCAGCAGTCGAAGAACACCAAGACCGCCTGGTCGATGATCGTGCTCGGCCCGCTGTTCAGCGCGGGCGGTGCGTTCATGTTGCGCAGCGAGCTGCGGAAGTCGAAGGGCCCGGCGGGCGGCGGAATGCAGGTTCCGACGAACAATCCACAGGCCCCGCAAGCGAATCCGGGCCAATGGCCCGCGCCCGCCCACAATGGTGCGGCGCAACCCTATCCGGGACACCCACAGCCCGGCCCGGCCGCCGGGCCGCCCAACGGCTATCCCCAGCAACCGCCGGTACCCGCAAACCACCCTGCGCCGCAACAGAATCCGATGCAGCCCGCGGGATACCCTCCGGCACCGCAATATGGTGCACCGCAACAAAATCCGATGCAGCCCGCCGGGTATCCACCGGCACCGCAGTACGCCGCGCCGCAGGGTTATCCCCAGTACGCCCAGGCGCCCGGGTACGCCGGTCAGCAGTACGCTCCGCCGCCCGGATACGGCCCGCCGCAGGGTTATCCACAGCACCAAGGCCCGCCGCCCGGTTATCCCCAGCCGGGTCCGCACAACCAGTACCCACCGCAGCGGTAGTGGATCCCGGCCAAAAGCACGCCGGGAAACGAAGAGCGAACCATCCAGCCCGGAAGGGGGAGAGCGAACCATCCAGCCGGAAAACGAAGAGCGAGCCATCCAGCCCGGAAGGGGGAGAGCGAGCCATCCTGCCGGGAAAGGGGAGAGCGAGCCATCCTGCCGGTGAGGTCGGCGAGCTAGGCTACGGCGTAGTCCCGGCTGTCGGGAACCGGTACTGACCGAACACGTGGGGGGGGAACATGGCGAAGGTGAAGCGCAGCGTTGGTGCTGTGATTCTGTGGTGTGCGATCGGGCTGGTGGCCGGGGTGGTGCCGCTGGGGTACGGGATTCACGGACTGGCCACCTCCGGCAAGGTCACCTGCGACAACCGGGTGATGAAGCCCGGCGACACCTGCACCACGAAGAAGCGCAAGCGCGGCATGACCACCCGCAGCTACCAGGAGCAGAAGAAGCGCGACCGCAATTCCGCCCTCATCGCGCTCGGCATCGGGTCGGTCGTCACCCTCGGCGTCGGCACGCTGCTGGTCGTCGGGCTGCGCAGGCCGGAAGAGAATCCACAACCCTGACCGACGATCGGTGATCCGCATCCCAATCGGCCGCGGGCTCACATGTCGACGGCCGCCGGTGCGCCCGGAAACCCGGAAATCACACAGTTAGACCCGCTAATTACCGCCGTGAGCTGCGCCGAAGACACCGAATCGGACATCCGGACAATTCCCCAACGTTGTGCAACATGTGCGTGAAAATTCGGACGGATAGGTACCCTCACAGTGGCCTCTCTTTTCGGGGAGAGATAGCGTCATGGGGTGGCAGTGAGTCTGTTGGGGAAGGCCGGCCGCGCACCGGCCGCACACGAATCAGGATTTGCCGCGCATCGGGCGGGGGTGGACCGGCTGCTGGCGAGTTATCGCGCCATACCTCGGGACGCGAACGTGCGGCTGGCCAAGAAAACGTCGAACCTGTTCCGCGCCCGCGCCGCGAGCACGGCGCCCGGTCTCGACGTCTCCGGGCTGACCCGGGTGATCGCAGTGGATCCGCAGGCCAAGACGGCCGACGTGGCCGGCATGACCACCTACGAGGATCTCGTCGCCGCGACGCTGCCGTACGGGCTGGCCCCGCTGGTGGTGCCGCAGCTGAAGACGATCACGCTCGGCGGCGCGGTCACCGGCCTGGGCATCGAGTCGACCTCGTTCCGCAACGGCCTGCCGCACGAATCGGTCCTGGAACTCGACGTGCTGACCGGCGCGGGGGAAATCATCACCGCGACGCCGGAGCAGCATGCCGATCTGCTGCGGGGATTCCCGAACTCCTATGGCACGCTCGGCTATTCGACCCGGCTGAAGATCGAACTGGAGACCGTGCAGCCCTACGTGGCGCTGCGGCACGTGCGCTTCCACGATCTGAACGAGCTGGAAGCGGTGATGGCGCAGATCGTCCTCGACCGCTCCTACGACGGCGAGCCCGTCGACTATCTCGACGGCGTCGTGTTCACCGCCGACGAGAGCTACCTGATTCTCGGCCGCCAGACCGACGAGCCCGGCCCGGTCAGCGACTACACCGGAATGGACGTCTACTACCGCTCCATCCAGCACGACTCGAAGCAGCCCAAGCGTGACCGGCTGACCATCCACGACTACCTGTGGCGCTGGGACACCGACTGGTTCTGGTGCTCGCGGGCCTTCGGCACCCAGAACCCGAGGATCCGCCGCCTCTGGCCCCGGCAGTACCGGCGCTCCAGCTTCTACTGGAAGCTGATCGCCCTGGACCACAAGTACGACATCGCCGACCGGCTCGAGGCCCGCAAGGGCAATCCGCCGCGCGAGCGGGTGGTGCAGGACATCGAGGTGCCGATCGAACGCACCGCCGAATTCATGCACTGGTTCCTCGACGAGATCCCGATCGAACCGGTCTGGCTGTGCCCGCTTCGATTGCGTGACAGGGGGCATACCACGAATGAACGCCCCTGGAGCCTGTACCCGCTGGAGCCCGAGCGCACCTACGTGAACGTCGGCTTCTGGTCCTCGGTCCCGACCGTGCCCGGCCAGCAGGAGGGAGCCGCGAACCGTGCCATCGAGCGCAAGGTGTCCGAACTGGACGGTCACAAATCCCTGTACTCGGATGCCTACTACGACAAGGATGAGTTCGCCGAGCTGTACGGCGGCGACGTCTATCCCGAGTTGAAGAACCACTACGACCCAGATCATCGTTTACTGGATTTGTATTCGAAGGCGGTGCAACGCAAGTGACCACGTTCAAAGATCGTTCCGACGTCTTCGCGGAACTGGGAACCAGGCTGACCATCGCCGAGATCTTCGAGACTCTGGTCGATGGTGCGGTGCCGATCCGATTCACGGCCTACGACGGGTCGAGCTGCGGACCGGAGGATTCGAAGTACCGCCTGGACATCCGCACCCCGCGCGGGATCAACTACATCGCCACGGCCCCCGGCGATCTCGGCATGGCCCGCGCCTATATCTCCGGCGATATGCTCGCCGAGGGCATCCACCCGGGCGACCCCTACGATTTCCTGCGCGCGATGAGCGACCTGAAGTTCCGGCGTCCGTCGGCGCTGGCGCTGGTCACCATCGCGCGCTCGCTCGGCTGGGACGCGCTCAAGCCGATCGCGCCGCCGCCGCAGGAGACGCTGCCGCGCTGGCGGCGCATCGCGCTGGAGGGCCTGCGACACTCGAAACACCGTGACGCAGAGGCGATTCACCACCACTACGACGTCTCCAACGAGTTCTACGAGTACGTGCTCGGCCCGTCCATGACCTACACCTGCGCGGTGTACGGCGACGAGAACTGGACGCTGGAGCAGGCGCAGGAGAACAAGTACCGCCTGGTGTTCGACAAGCTGAACCTGAAGGCGGGCGACCGGCTGCTCGACATCGGCTGCGGCTGGGGCGGCATGGTCCGCTACGCGGCCAAGCGCGGGGTCAAGGTGATCGGCGCGACCCTGTCCAAGGAGCAGGCCGAGTGGGCGCAGAAGAAGATCGCCGAGGAGGGCCTGCAGGACCTCGCCGAGGTGCGCCACTCCGACTACCGCGATGTGCCCGAATCCGAGTTCGACGCGGTGTCGTCCATCGGGCTCACCGAACACATCGGCGTGCACAACTACCCGGCGTACTTCGGCTACATCCAGAGCAAGCTGCGCGACGGCGGCCTGTTCCTCAACCACTGCATCACCCGGCCCGACAACACCCGCACCACCAAGGCCGGTGACTTCATCGACCGCTATGTGTTCCCCGACGGGGAGCTGATCGGTTCCGGCCGCATCATCTCCGATATCCAGAACGTCGGCCTCGAGGTCGTGCACGAGGAGAACCTCCGCCCGCACTACGCGCTCACCCTGCGGGAGTGGTGCAAGAACCTGGTCGACAACTGGGACGACTGCGTCGCCGAGGTGGGCGAGGGCACGGCCAAGGTCTGGGGCCTGTACATGGCGGGCTGCGCGCTCGGCTTCGAGCGCAATGTGGTGCAGCTACACCAGGTGCTGGGCATGAAGCTGGGCGAGAACAAGGAGTGGACGGTCCCGCTGCGCCCGTGGTGGAACGCCTAGAGGAGCGAATCCAGGAATTTCCTCGGGATATCCGGGATTTCGGAGTGTTCCGCGCCGAGCAGCATCTCGTTGCGCAGAGTGTGCAGCAGGGAGAGCACCCCCGGGCCCGCGTCCAATAGTGGCCGGGTCCAACCCAATTCGGCGCAGCGGGCCACCGCCGGGGTGAGGGTTCCTATCGCCTCGCCGGTCCAGCCCGCCGCCGACAGGCATTCGGCCAGCAGCAGCGCCGCGTCCAATTCCGCACGGGGGCGGTGCTGTTCGGCCATCCGGCCGTGCAGGGCGCGGGCGCGCTTCACCGCGGAATCGCTGGTGCCGAGCGGGGCCAGCTCGTCGTCGCCGAAGGTGTCGCCGCCGCGGTAGTGGCGGGCGAGCAGGCCGCGGATGGTGGCCGTCTCCTCGGCCTCGGCCGCCAGCGCCGCCGTGCCCGCGCTGTGCCGCATCGGGCGGATCGCCGGTTCCGCCCCCGTGGAGCCCGGCACCTGGTCGTTCGGGAGATCCAGGCGCAGGCGTTCGGCGCGGATGTGCGCGGCCAGCCGAGTCAGCTTGCGGTCGGCGGCGATTCGCGCACCCTCGTCGAGCCGCGCCGCCGCCGTCTCCATATCCCCGCGCACCGCCTTCACCCGCGCCCCCACCACGAAGGTGGTGATCATGAAGTCGACCGGCCCCACCCGGGCGACCAGCTGATGGCTCTGATCGAGCAGCGGTTCGGCCGAATCCAGATCGCCGCGCCTATACGCGACCTCGCCGAGCAGCGCCGCCGCCACCCGCACCGCGTGCGAGCGCGGGCCGGAGCGATCCCGGGCGGTCTGCCACGCCTGCTCGAAACACTGTGTGGCCGTGTCGATATCGAGCTGCTCGTAGGCCGCCGCGCCCTTGCCCAGCAGTCCGAAGACGATACCCAGCGGATCCTTGGAGCGGGCGTGGTACTGCGCGGCCCAGTCCTGCATGGCGCGCGCACCCTCGAAGTCGAAATCGCACAGGCGCACGAACGACACCAGGTTGGCGGCGGTCGACACCGTCCACGGCGGCAGGTCGTCGGCCAGCTGCAGGCAGTCCGAAACCTTTTCCAGCACACCGTCGGTGCGGTCGCGCGCGACCTGATCGGCGGCGCCCAGCACGGCCGCCTCGCAGCGCTGCCGCACGGTCTCGGCGTCGGAGGACGAGCCGCGCGCCAGCATGCTCGACAGCCGCCCCAGCGCGGTGCGGGCGGCGCCGGACTGCTGCAGATTGGTGTTGGCCCGGGCCAGCGCCATCAGCAGCTTGGATCGCGAAGCCACCTGCTGCACCGGCAGTTTCGACACCGTTCCCAGCAGCGTGGCCAGGCGCGAGGTGTCGATCAGGTCCATCCCGCCGCTCTCCAGCAGGTCCAGCGCCATCTTCATATCCGCGGCCGCCAGCGCGTGCTCGACCGACTTGCGCACCAGCTGATGTTCGGCGTACCAGCGAGAGGCCTTGCGGTGCAGCGACTTCAGCTTGCCCGGGTGCACCCGCTCCAGCCGGGCGCGCAGCTGCTCGGCGAACAGCGGCTGGATCCGGAACCAGTCCGGGTCGTGGTCGATACGGCTGACGAACAGTTCCCGCTGCTCGGCCTGCTCCAGCAGATCCTCGGCGTCCGGCTCACCGCTCAGCGCGGCGGCCAGCGACCCGCTGACCTTCTCGGTGACCGAGACGCACATGAGGAACTCGAGCATGCGCGTATCCAGCGTGTCGAGCACGTTCTCCGACAGGTAATCCCGGATCGCCTGGTTGCCGCCGGACAGGTGCGCGATGAGCTGCGCAGGATCGATCTCGCTCGACGCACCGCTCGTCTCCGCCGGTCGGCCACCGCGCAGCGACAGGCTGACCAGCTGAATGGCGGCGGGCCACCCGTCGGCGGCGGTGTGAATCTGCTCGACCTGCTCGTCGGTAAGTGGAAATCCGTTGCGCCCCACCAGGATCTGCCTGGTTTCCGCGGGCGTCAGACGCAACTCGTGACAGCCGATCTCCACCAGTTCGTCGCGCACCCGCAACCGGCTCAGCGGCAGCCCGGTCTGCTCCCGGGTGGTGACCACGAATCGCAGGTGATGACAGGCGTTGTCCAGCAACGCGTCCATGGCCCGATGCGCACCCGGGTCGGTGATCCGGTGCCAGTCCTCGATCACCACCACGACCGGTCGCCCGCCGGTGTGGATCTCGTCGATCAGCGTCGAGATGGCGTAGGGCACCGCCTCGGCCGGGCGCTCCTCCAGCACCTGCTCCAGTCCAGCGCCGATCTCCGGGTACACCCGGCGGATCGCCTGCACCAGGTGGGCGAGGAACCACACCTCGTTGTCGTCGTCGTGATCGATGCCGATCCAGGCCACCGCGGTCCCACCGGCGCTCAACTCGGACCGCCACTGCGCCGCGACCGTGCTCTTGCCGAATCCGGCGGGGCCGTGGATCACCGCGAGCCGCCGCCGATCGGCCGATCGCAGGATGTCCAGCAGCCGCGGCCGCGACACCGGCTCCCGCGCCGGTGTCGGGGGGCGGAATTTCGTCGCGGCCGTGGGCGGCAGCGTGACCGGCGCACCCGACGTCTCGGACCCACTCGGAGTCTCGGAGGGCCTTCGCGTCGTCGACCCGGGCGGACCCGTCACCACCGAGCGCGAGCGCAGCGACGGATACGCCTGCGGCCCGTCGCGGAGAGTCTCGTCCGCGCCGGGCCCGGGATCCAGCAGCGCCATCTCGTCGGGCAGTTGCCCGTGCTCGCGCTGCACCGACCGCAGCAACTCGCCCAACTCCAGCGCCGACACCGGCCGTTCGGACGGCTCCGCGGACATGGCGCGCTCGATCACACCCGCCACGCCCGGCGGAATGTCCTGCTCACGCAGGTTCGGAATGGGCTGGGTGGTGATGCGCAGGAACTGCGCCACGATCTTCTCGCCCGACTGCCGCTCGAAGGCGGCGTGCCCGGTCAGCAGGGCGAACAGGGTGGAACCCAATCCGTAGACGTCCGAGCGCACGGTGGGTTCTTCGCCCTTGAGCACCTCGGGGGCGGTGAAGGCGGGCGAACCGGTGATCATGCTGGTGGAGGTCCGGAATCCGCCCGGGATGCGGGCGATGCCGAAATCGGTCAGCTGCGGCTCGCCGTAGCGGCTCAGCAGCACATTGGCCGGTTTCACGTCGCGGTGCAGCACATCCACCCGGTGCGCGCTCTCGATCGCCCCGGCCAGCTTGACCCCGACCCGCAACGAATCCGACCAGTTCAGCGGCCCGTGCTCGCGGACCAGATGCTCCAGCGACCCGTGCGTGGCGTACGGCATCACAATGAACGGCAGGCCCCCGGCGGTCACGTCCACCTGCAGCACGTCGACGATGTTCGGATGGCCGGACAGCCGCCCCATCGCCTGCTCCTCGCGCAGGAACCGCTCGCGGCTCTCGTCGTCGATCTCCGACGACAGCACCTTCACCGCGACCGTCCGGTCCAGGGCGCGCTGGACACAGCGGTAGACGACCCCGAAGCCGCCGCGGCCGACCTCCTCGGCATCGAACAGCCCCATCGCCGCGAGCTCGTCGGCGATCCCGATCGGCGGGTAACGCTGGGTGTTCGATTCGGCGGGAGTATCGGTGCTGCGGACCTTGCCCGTGTGTGGGTTCATTGGACCACCTCGAACTATCCGCGCTGACTCCAACGTAGCGCGGACCACGGTCATCCGGTGGAGATTCAGCCCGCGTGTGTGA
This sequence comes from Nocardia mexicana NBRC 108244, assembly GCF_001613165.1. Classification (GTDB taxonomy): domain Bacteria; phylum Actinomycetota; class Actinomycetes; order Mycobacteriales; family Mycobacteriaceae; genus Nocardia; species Nocardia mexicana. Next base: position 75,970 of record NZ_BDBV01000062.1, on the reverse strand, counting down.
GGACCGACCAGTCCGAACGAAAGCCCTTCGCACGCAATACGGCCCGGACCACGAAATCCGTGATCCGGGCCGTACCGGGGCCGAGCGCTACTTGCGCAGCGAGGCCGGGACCTCGAACCGCTTGCCGTACTTGGCGGCCAGCTCGTCCGCGCGGGCCACGAAGGCGGCCTGTCCACCCGGGTAGCCGACGATGAACTGATGCACGCCACCGGTCCAGGCCGGGTAGCCGATGCCGAAGATCGAACCGATGTTGGCATCGGCCGTCGACGTCAGCACGCCCTCGTCGAAGCACTTCTGGGTCTCGATGGCCTCGATGAACAGCTGCCGGTCGATCAGGTCCTGGAACGGGACCTTGTCCTCGGTGCTGGTGTTGAAGTGCTCACGCAGGCCCGCCCACAGGCCCTGACGCTTGCCGTTCTCGTCGTACTCGTAGAAACCGGCCTTCTCCAGCCGGCCCGGACGACCCTGCTCGACCATGTAGTCGATGACATCCTGCGCCGGATGCCGCTCGGTGCCCAGCTTGGTGTCGCCGGCCTTGGCGGCCTCCAGGGTCTCCTTGGCGATCTTCTGCATGAGCTTCATGTTCAGCTCGTCCGACAGCTGCAGCGGCGCCGCCGGGTAGCCCGCCTGCAGACCCGACTGCTCGATGGTCTGCGGGTCGATGCCCTCGTTCAGCATGGCGATCGCCTCGTTGACGAACGTACCGATCACGCGCGAGGTGAAGAAGCCGCGGCTGTCGTTGACCACGATCGGGGTCTTGCGGATCGCCAGGGTGTAGTCGAACACCCGGGCCAGCGCCTCGTCCGAGGTCTTCTCACCCTTGATGATCTCCACCAGCGGCATCTTGTCGACCGGCGAGAAGAAGTGGATGCCGATGAAGTCCTGCTCGCGCTTCACGCCGGTGGCCAGGCCGGTGATCGGCAGCGTGGAGGTGTTGGAGCCCAGCAGCGCGTCCGGGGTGACGATGTCCTCGATCTCCTGGAACACCTTGTGCTTGAGTTCGGTGTTCTCGAAGACGGCCTCGATCACGAAGTCGACGCCCTCGAGATCCTTGGCCTCGGCGGTCGGGTGGATGCGGTCCAGCAGCGCCTTGGACTTTTCCTCGGTGGTCTTGCCGCGGGAGAGCGCCTTCTCCTCGATCTTCTCGGAGTAGTTCTTGCCGCGGTCGGCCGCCTCCTGCGAGATGTCCTTCAGCACGACCTCGTAGCCGGCCTTGGCGGAGACGTACGCGATGCCCGCGCCCATCATGCCCGCGCCGAGCACGCCGACCTTCTTGATCTCCTTCTTCGGCACGTCCTTCGGCCGCGAGCCACCGTTGTTGATGGTCTGCAGGTCGAAGAAGAACGCCTGGATCATGTTCTTCGCGACCGGCCCGGTGAGCAGGTTCACGAAGTACCGCGACTCGATCAGCGACGCGTTGTCGAAGTCGACCTGCGCGCCCTCGATGGCGGCGGACATGATGTTCTTCGGGGCCGGCATGTTGGCGCCCTTGAGCTGCTTGCGCAGGTTCGCCGGGAACGCCGGGAGGTTGGCGGCCAGCGCCGGGGTGGACGGGGTGCCGCCGGGGATCTTGTAGCCCTTGACGTCCCAGGGCTGCACGCCCTTGTCCGGGTTGGCCTTGATCCACGCCTTGGCCGCGGGGACCAGCTCCTCGACCGAGCCCACGACCTCGTCGACCAGGCCGATGCCCTTGGCCTTCGCGGCGTTGAACTCGTTGCCCTGCAGCAGGATCTGCATCAGCGCGTTCTGGATGCCGAACATGCGCACGGTGCGGGTGACGCCGCCACCGGCGGGCAGCAGGCCCAGCTTCACCTCGGGCAGGCCGATCTTCAGGCCCTTCACGTCGGCGGCGATGCGGTAGTGGGTGGCCAGCGTGATCTCCAGGCCGCCACCGAGGGCGGCGCCGTTGATCGCGGAGACGACCGGCTTGCCCAGCTGCTCCAGGCGGCGCAGCGCGCCCTTGATGACGGTCAGCTCCTCCATGATGCCCGCGGCGTCTTCCGGCCCGGTCTTCATCATGTTCTTGAGGTCACCGCCGGCGAAGAAGGTCTTCTTCGCGGAGGTGATGACGACACCGGTGATGTCGTCCTTCTCGGCCTCGAGGCGGTCGACGGTGGCCTGCATCGAGCTCTTGTACAGCTCGTTCATCGTGTTGGCGCCCTGGTTCGGGTCGTCCATGGTCAACACGACGATGCCGTCGGCGTCCTTCTCCCAGGCGATCATGTTGTCGGTCATGTGTTTTCGTCTCTCCTGTGAGGTAAGGGCGTCAGACGCGCTCGATGATGGTGGCCACACCCATGCCGCCGCCGATGCACAGGGTCACCAGGGCGTAGCGGGCGTTGCGGCGCTCCAGCTCGTCGACCATGGTGCCGGTGATCATCGCGCCGGTGGCGCCCAGCGGGTGACCCATGGCGATCGCGCCGCCGTTGACGTTCAGCTTCTCGTTCGGGATGTTCAGGTCCTTCTGGAACTTCAGAACGACCGAGGCGAAGGCCTCGTTGATCTCGAACAGGTCGATGTCGTCGACGCTCAGGCCGGCCTTGGCGAGGGCCTTGTGCGCGGCCGGGGTCGGGCCGGTCAGCATGATGGTGGCGTCGGCGCCGGAGATGCCGGTGGCGACGATGCGGGCGCGCGGGGTCAGGCCCGAGGCCTTACCGGCCTCCTCGTTGCCGACCAGCACCAGCGCGGCGCCGTCGACGATGCCCGAACTGTTGCCGCCGTGGTGGACGTGGTTGATGTTCTCCACGAAGTGGTACTTCTGCAGCGCCACCGAGTCGAAGCCGCCCATCTCGCCGATGCCCTTGAACGACGGGTTCAGCTTGGCCAGATCCTCGGCGGTGGTGCCCGGGCGCATGTGCTCGTCGCGGTCCAGCACGGTCAGGCCGTTGAGGTCGCGCACCGGCACGACCGACTTGGCGAAGTAGCCGCCGGTCCAAGCCGCGGCCGCACGCTCCTGCGACTGCACCGCGTAGGCGTCGACGTCGTCGCGGGAGAAGCCCTCGATGGTCGCGATCAGGTCGGCCGAGATGCCCTGCGGGACGATGTAGCTCTCGTAGCTGGTCCACGGGTCCATGAACATGGCGCCGCCGTCGGAGCCCATCGGCACGCGCGACATGGCCTCGACGCCACCGGCGATGACCAGGTCCTCGAAGCCGGAGCGGACCTTCTGAGCGGCGAGATTGACGGCCTCCAGGCCGGAGGCGCAGAAGCGGTTGATCTGGGTGCCGCCGACGGTGTCGGGCAGGCCCGAGGTCAGCACGGTGGTGCGGGCGATGTCGGCACCCTGGTCGCCGACCGGCGACACGACGCCGAGGACGACGTCCGAGATGCGCTCTTCGTCCAGGTTCGGGAAGCGGTTACGCAGCTCCTTGACCAGACCGGTCGTCAGATCGATCGGCTTGACCGAGTGCAGCGAGCCCTTCTTGTTGCGGCCCCGCGGAGTGCGGATGGCCTCGTAAATGTAGGCCTCTGTGGTCATATCGGAGTCTTTCCTTCCTTAGGCTGCGCCGACACCGCAGTGCCCGGTATCGCCGCAGGTAACCTCGCCGACCGGCCATGCGACCGACCGTGTAGACGCTGTACAAACGTCGACATGCCACGGCCCACGCATGTTCCGGTCGCCCGTACGCCTGGGCATACCATAGAACCTCGTAGCACCGCTGCTGACGACCACCCGTTCATAGTACAGCCGGATGCGAACTCCGGTTAACTTAAGGCCGTCGGGCAGGTGTCTGTCAACCCTCCAGACGTGTGGCGCCCAGCTCACTCACGAGCAACTCCAAGGCCACCTCATCGGGGTCGCGGCGGTCTCCCGCCGGAACCGGGCGGGCCGACTCCGCGAGCATCTCCTGCTCCTCCTCCGGCGTAGACGCAGGTGGGACGCCCTCATAACCTACCGACGAGTAGTCGGCCGGGCCGGGATCGTCGGGAGTATCCGGCCCGTCGGGCAGCGGAATGTCGTCGTCCGGGGGCGCCGAGCGCGACCCGGATTCGGTGCGCGCCGGACCCGATTCGCGACCGCGGGCAGTAGGGGTGGAATCGGGGTTGTCGGCGCTGGCGGCCTTCAACTGGCTCGGCCGGGTGTACCGGGGGGCCTCGGCCTGGCTCGCACCCGGCTGCCCCGGACCGGAGCCGTGCGCGGGCCCGGCGCCACGGTTCGGTGCACCACCGCCCGCGGAACGGCCGCCGCTCCCACTCGCCGACCCCGCGCCGCGATTCGACGCACCGGATCCGCCGGATCCGCGATCACCACCGGCGGGCGCACTCCCCGCGCCGACCTCCCAGCGCACCCCGTGCTCGCGCCCCAGTACCGCATGCACGGCGGACTGCACCGCCTCGACGTACTTCGGATTCGACAACCGCTGCGCCAACGGCGCGTGCTGATGCGCGAACACGATGGTGTCCCCCTCGACCCGCGCCACCGAGGCCCCGGACAACAGCGCATGCACCGCCGCCCCGAACTCCCGCACCTTGGCCCGGATCTCCCCCCACTTCGCCTCGACCTCCGCCGCGAGATCGCCGCCGGGAGCGGGGGCGGCCGACGGCGGCGCCTCCGCGACGGCCGCGTCCGAATCTCGGGATTCCGGCGGAACCTGAGCATCCGGAGCTTGCAGCGCGGTCGCGGGTTCGGCGACAGCGTCCGCCGCTGCGTCGGAGGTGACTTCCGCAGCGCCACTGCCGGAGTCGTCCGCCGAGACATCCTCGGCCGGCTCACGCGGCGGCAGAGTTTCGCTGTCGGCCGACACAGACCGATCCACCGGATCCGAATCAGCTTGCAGCGCATCGATATCGGCAGCATCCGGCGGGGACATCAGCGCAGCGGGATCATCATCCTCCGGCTCGATGGGCGAATCGGCCTGCTGCTCATCCAACTCGGGACGCTGCGCCCGTTCCGATTCCGGATCGGCAGACGCCTCGGCACGCTGAACCGGTGCACGCTGCGTACCGGAATCCGTGGACGCCTCGGCGGACTGAGCCCGTGCTTGCTGCGCATCGGCACCCGTGGACGCCTCGGCACGCTGAGCCCGTGCTTGCTGCGTACCAGGACCCGAGGGCGCCTCGGCGGGCCTAGTTGGCGCAGACTGCGTATCGGGACCCGTGGGCACCTGGGCGGGCTGCTGAGCCGGTGCTTGCTGCGCGTCGGCACCCGTGGGCACCTGGGCGGACTGAGCCGGTGCGCGCTGCGTATCGGAACCCGTAGGCGCCTCGGCACGCGGAGCCCGTGCTTGCTGCTCATCGGCACTCGTGGGCGCCTCGGCGGGCTGAGCCGGTGCGCGCTGCGTATCGGGGCCCGTGGGCGCCTGGGCACGCTGGGCGGGATGCGGGCGTGGCTCGGCACCTGCCGCGGCGGACGGCGCGGATGCGGGTGGCGCATCCGAACTCGATGGCGCTGCAGCCGGTGCCTGCCCGGAGTCGGCGGGCGCAGGCGGGTCGTCCGTCCTCGATGGCGCTGTCGCCACTTGCTCGGAGGCGGGGGCATCCGGTCCCGGCGACACCGCCTGGGAGCGTGGCGATTCGGCCGCACGCGGGGTGGGCTCGGGCCGCGGGGGCGCCGTGTCAGCGCCGGGTTGTGCTGTGGTGCCGGACTTTTCGGCGCGGAGGGCGGCCAATGCCTCGGCGCCGCGGCGGCGGGGGGCGCCGGAGGACGGCGGCGCGGACTGGGGTGCCGGGCTCGGTGCGCCGGTACCGGCGGCCGCTCCCTGATTCGGGGCGGAGGCGGCGGGCGATATTGCGCCACCGGCCATTCCGCGTTCCAAGCGCTCCAGGCGCTGCAGGGTGGCGGACTCGGTGTCGGAGACCGACGGGAGCAGCATGCGGGCGCAGACGACCTCGAGCAGCAGGCGCGGGGCCGTCGCGCCGCGCATCTCGCCCAGGCCCTCGTGCAGCAGTTCGGCGTAGCGGGTCAGCGTGCCGGGGCCGATGCGGTCGGCCTGGTCGCGCATGCGGTCGAGGACATCGCCCGGGCCGGTGACCAGGTTGCGGTCGGCGGCGTCGGGCACCGCGCGCAGCAGGATCAGATCGCGCATGCGCTCCAGCAGGTCGGTGGCGAAGCGGCGCGGATCGTGACCGGCCTCGACCACCCGGTCCACGGTGCCGAACAGCGCCGCGCCGTCGGCCGCGGCCAGCGCCTCGACCGCCTCGTCGATCAGCGCGATATCCGTGACGCCGAGCAGCGCCAGCGCGCGCTGGTAGGCGACGCCCTCCGGCCCGGCACCGGCCAGCAACTGGTCCAGCACGCTCAGGCTGTCGCGCGGGGAGCCGCCGCCGGCACGGATCACCAGCGGGTACACCGCCTCCTCGACCTGCACGCCCTCCTGCTCGCAGATCTGGCCGAGCAGGCCGCGCATGGTGGCCGGGGGCAGCAGCCGGAACGGGTAGTGGTGGGTGCGCGAGCGGATCGTCGGCAGCACCTTGTCCGGTTCGGTGGTGGCGAAGACGAAGATCAGATGGGCGGGCGGCTCCTCGACGATCTTGAGCAGCGCGTTGAAGCCCGCGGTGGTGACCATGTGCGCCTCGTCGACGATGAACACGCGGTAGCGCGATTCGGCCGGGGCGTAGAAGGCGCGGTCGCGCAGCTCGCGGGTGTCGTCCACGCCGCCGTGGCTCGCGGCGTCCAGCTCGATGACATCCAGATTGCCGGGACCGCCGGGGGCCAGCGCCACACAGGAGGGACACACCCCGCACGGACGGGAGGTCGGGCCCTCCACGCAGTTCAGCGAGCGCGCGAGGATGCGCGCCGACGACGTCTTGCCACAGCCGCGCGGGCCCGAGAACAAGTAGGCATGACTGATCCGGCCGGTGTCGAGTGCGGTGCTCAGCGGTTCGGTGACGTGTTCCTGGCCGATCACTTCTGCGAATGTTGCCGGTCGGTACTTCCGGTACAGAGCCACGGCCCGAGGGTACCGGCGACCCCCGACTGATTTGAGGGTGCCGCTGTTTTCGCTGCCGCCGCGCCGTATGCGATCGCGCCGCCCGGCGTGGCGGCCGCGACCCGCGCCACCGCGCACAGCGGAGCCGCCCCTCGGACGCCACCGATCCAGCACCGGGCGGGGCCGCCCCCACGGCGGCGAACCAAGCACAACCATTCCGGCAACCCGTTAGCGCACAGGACGACAGACCGATAAGTTCGGTTCGGTTCCGAACAAATTCGATCTACAACTAAAGGCCCTAGTTTGCAGAGCCCCACGCGTTTCCCGGCCCTTGTTTACGAACCGGCTCCCCGTTTGAATGTGATTTAGCGAACATAACGATCCCGTAACCCGATTGGCCTTTCACGCAATCGACTGGCTAACGTGAGTTCCGGCAACTTCGGTAGCCAAACCTTCATCAGGTTGGTGGCTCCGGCCGGTCCCTCATCCCGGCCGGGGCACAACCTGAAAATCACAGACCTCTCGCTCTGTCCCGGAGGAAATGTCGACCGTGCAGTCGTGTGACGACATCGCCACCGCCTGGCTTTCGCATACCGATTTCGCCGGTAATCCGGACGCCGCAGGCCTGCTGAGCCGCGCGATCAATCCCCAGGAGTTCGCACTCAACCGCGACTCGCTACCGGTGGCGGCCGCCGCCGATCCGAAGACCTCGGCCGCGATCCTGGAACTACTCGAACGTGGTCAAGTGCCCACAATGGCGGCCATCCGAACCCTTATCGCGCAGAACGAGATGCGCGCGGAGGCCGAGCGCATCGAGCGCATGGGCAAACGCGCCCAGCGCAGTATCGACGAATTCGGGCGCGTGCTGGCGACATCCACCCACGAATACTGGGCGGAACACGGAATCGGGCCGACGCGGCGCGACATTCTGCTCACCGATCCGGTGATAACTCTGATCCGCGAACGCGTAGGGGATATCGCGCCGAATGCGGTCAAACATCTCTGGTTGATCGAGCGGGCGCAGCGGGCGGGCTGGATCGCCTACAGCGCCACTCCCCGATCGCTGTGCGCGGCAAGGCGTTTCCACTCCGCCAAGTACGGGAATCGAGTGTCGCTGCGGCCGGTGAACGCCATCTGCACGCTGGTGGCGGGCTATCTCGACGAGTACGAGCGCACCCACGGCAGGCCGCCGCGCTGGTCGCTACTGGCCCACGATCTGCGCGACGACCGCGGCCGCCGGGTCTTCAACGACACGGCCGACGCCCGCGCGCAGCAGCAGTGGCTGGCAACGGCGGAGTGGCTGGCCGTCGAGGACGACCTGCCGATTCCCGGGCCGCGCGGGCGGCGCGCGCTGGCACGCAAGGGTCGCCGATAGAACGTTCGGTAATTTCTCTCTACGCGAAACGCGCCGGAAGGAGTTGCCGTGCCCCCGACCATCGACCCCGCCGCCACGGCCTGGCTGTTGGCGAGCACCGCCCTGGTGCTGCTGATGACGCCCGGCCTGGCCATTTTCTACGGCGGGATGGTCCGATCCACCGGCGTGCTGAACATGCTGATGATGAGCTTCATCGCCATCCCGCTGGTGACGGTGGTGTGGCTGCTGCTCGGATACGCCCTGGCCTTCGGCGACGACGCCGGGGGCGGCCTGATCGGCAATCTCACCCACGCCGGGATGGCCCGGATCGACCCGTCCACGGTGCGCAACGGTGTGCCGGAGCTGCTGTACGCGACATTCCAGCTGACCTTCGCGATCCTGACCGCCGCGCTGGTCAGCGGCGCCATCGCGGACCGGGCGAAGTTCTCGGCGTGGATGGCGTTCGTGCCGCTGTGGACGCTGGCGGTCTACGCGCCGGTCGCGCACTGGGTCTGGGGTCCGGAGGGCTGGCTGGCCTCCTTCGGCGCCCTCGACTTCGCGGGCGGGCTCGTGGTCGAGATCGCCTCGGGCGCTTCGGCATTGGCCTTGGCGCTGGTGCTGGGCCCGCGCGTCGGCTTCAAGGTCGATGCGATGCGGCCGCACAACCTGCCGTTCGTGCTGCTGGGCGCGGGCATCCTGTGGTTCGGCTGGTTCGGGTTCAACGCCGGATCCGCGTTGGCGGCCAACGGAATCGCCGCCGCCGTCTTCCTGAACACGCTCGTCGCGGGCTGCCTCGGCATGCTGGGCTGGCTCGCGGTGGAGCAACTGCGCGACGGCCGCCCGACCACCTTCGGCGCCGCCTCCGGTGTGGTGGCCAGGCTGGTGGCGATCACGCCGTCCTGCGGCTCGGTGAACACGCTGGGCGCGGTGATCGTGGGACTGGTTGCGGGCGTGGCGTGTTCGTTCGCGGTGGGCTGGAAGTTCAAGGCGGGCTACGACGATTCGCTGGATGTGGTAGGCGTGCACTTCGTCGGTGGCATCGTCGGCACGCTGCTCATCGGGCTGCTCGCCAACCAGGTGATGACCGGCGGCGTGCGCGGCCTGTTCTACGGCGGCGGACTGTCGCAGCTGGGCAAGCAGGTGGTGGGCGCGCTCGTGGTCGCGGCCTGGGCGTTCGGGGTGTCGTTCGTGCTGGGCAAGATCATCGACCGCACGCTGGGCTTCCGGGTCAGCAAGGAGGACGAGGTCGCCGGCATCGACTTCGCGCTGCACGCCGAGACCGCCTATGCCGAGGGCGTGCACGGCCACGCGCCGCGCGGGCTCTTCGGACATCAGCACGGTAAGAGCGAGCGAGACAAAACGTAACCGGGATCACTGCATCTCACGGTGCGCAACCTCTTGCGGACCCATGAGGTAACAGCGTTACGCTAACGTCGTTACCTTACGGCCGCACCGAGGAGCGCACCATGCTGACCCGAATCGCTCGGATCACCACCCGCTACCCCAAGCGGATACTGCTGGCGGCGCTCGCGCTCGCACTGCTGTGCGGCGCGTTCGGCGCGACCGTCACCGATAAGTTGAAGGGCGGCGGCTTCACCTCCGACGGAGCCGAATCCTCGCAGGTCACCAAGCTGATGGCGGACCATTTCGGTGGCGCCGAACCCAACCTGGTGCTGCTGGTCCGATCCGACCACGGCGTCGACGCGGGCGATGTGCGCGCGCTGGCCACCGACATCACCGAAAGGCTGCAGTCGCGCGGCGACGCCGTCGGCGTCCGGTCCTACTGGAACAGCCCGCCGCAGGTCGCCTCGGCGCTGCGCAGCACCGACGGCAAGAGCGCTGTCGTGGTCGCCTATCTGACCGGCGGCGAGGACCAGGCCCAGAAGGCGGCGGGCGAAATCGTCGAGGGCCTCCACGACACGCCACCCGGTGTCACCGTGCAGGCGGGCGGCCTGTCGGCGCTGTACCAAGAGGTGAACTCCCAGGTCACCAAGGATCTCGCGCTCGCCGAGGGCGTCGCGGTGCCGCTGACGGCGATCGTGCTGATGCTGGTGTTCGGCAGCGTGGTCGCGGCCGCCTTGCCGCTGCTCATCGGGGCCTTCGCGATCCTGGGCACGCTGGCGATCCTGCAGGCGCTCACCGCGGTCTCGGACGTGTCGATCTACGCGCTGAACATGACCACCGCGCTCGGCCTGGCCCTGGCGATCGACTACAGCTTGTTCATCGTCAGCCGCTACCGGGAGGAGTTGGCGAGCGGCCTCGCGCACCGCGACGCGGCCATCCGCGCCGTCCAGACGGCCGGGCGCACGGTGCTGTACTCGACGCTCACCGTGGTGCTGGCACTCGCGGCACTCGCGGTTTTCGATCTCTACTTCCTCCGGTCGGTCGCCTTCGCGGGGGTGGCCGTGGTGGCCGCCGCGGCCGCGGCCTCGATCGTGATCCTGCCCGCGGTGCTGGTGCTGCTGGGTGATCGGGTCAACGCCTGGGATCTGCGAGTTCCGCTGCGGCGCTTGCTGCGCCGCCCCGAGCCGGTGCCGCGCCCCGTCGAACAGTCGGCGTGGTACCGCATGGTCTCGTGGGTGATGCGGCGCGCCGCCCCGGTGGCGGTGGTGATCATCGCGGTGCTGCTGGCGATCGGATCGCCGTTCCTGGGCGTGAAATTCGGCTACCCGGACGACCGGGTGCTGCCGGTCGGCGCGGAGAGCCGGGCCGTCGGCGACGTCCTGCGCAGCGATTTCCCCGGGGTCAACGCCGGTACCGCCGCCACCGTCGTGCTGGAGGGATACCGCGGCGACGCCGGGGGCTATGCGGGCGCGCTGTCTCGGGTGAACGGGGTGTCGTCCGTGCTGTCCAACTCGGGCGTGTACGTCTCGGGCGCCCGGGTCGCGCCCACGCCGCCCGGGATGGCCAACGACAACGGCCAATACCTCACCGTCACATCGAAATTCAGCCCGTACTCCGGGGACGGCCAGGACCAGTTGGAACAGCTGCGTGCCGTGCCCTCGCCCGCACCGGCGATGTTCGGCGGGGCGGCCGCGGTCAACGCCGACACCCTGGACGCGCTGGGGGAACGGTTGCCGCTCGCGATCGGGCTGATCGTGCTGTCCACCTTCATCGTGCTGTTCCTGTTCACCGGCAGCGTCGTGCTTCCGCTGAAGGCCCTGGTGCTCAATACGCTCTCGCTGAGCGCGATGTTCGGGATGATGGTGTGGATCTTCCAGGAGGGACATCTGTCCGGCCTGCTGGACTTCACCGCGTCCGGCTATCTGGTGGCGACGATGCCGATCCTGATGTTCTGCCTGGCATTCGGGATGTCGATGGACTACGAGGTGTTCCTGCTCTCGCGGATCCGGGAGGCGTGGCTGGCCTCCGGGCGCACGTCCGCCGACAATGTGCGGTCGGTGGCGCTCGGGGTGGCGCGCACGGGGCGGATCATCACCGCGGCCGCCGTGCTGATGGCTATCGTGTTGGGCGCCATGATTACTTCCAAGGTGTCGTTCATGCAGATGTTCGGTCTCGGGCTCACCCTGACCGTGCTCGCCGACGCCACCGTCATCCGCGGTCTGCTGGTACCCGCCCTGATGAAACTGATGGGCCGGGCCAACTGGTGGGCGCCCGCGCCGCTGGCCCGCCTGCACGAGCGGATCGGACTGTCGGAGGAGGAGTCGGAGCCGCACGGTAAGGCCGCCGAACCCGAGCCGGCGGGCCGTACGTGATGTGCCCGCGGCGTCCCCGGTCGGCGCGCGGCACCGGCGCCCAGCTGCGCGAGGAGATCCTCGAGGCCACTCGGGACCTGATGGCGCGCACCGGAAACGCCGATGCGGTGTCGATCCGCGAGGTGGGCAAGATCGTCGGCGTCAGCGCGCCGTCGATCTACCGGCACTTCGCCGACAAGGAGGCGCTCATCGACGCCGCCCTGGCGCAGGTCTTCGAGAACCTGGACGCGGCCATCGTGGCCGCCACCGATCCCGAGCGATCGCCGATCACGCAGATGCGCGATCAAGGCATGGCGTACGTGCGCTTCGCCCTGGAGCACCCCGGACAGTATCGGGTCGCCACCGCGGCCACCTCGGGCCCGGGCCCGAGCGCCGTCGATCAGGTCATGAGCAGCGGTGCGTTCCAACGGTTCTCGCAGACCGTGCAGGCGGCCATGGACGCCGGGACGATCACATCCGGCGATCCGCTGCCCGTCGTGCTGGAGTTGTGGGCCGCCGCGCACGGCATCGCGTCGCTGCTGATCACCAAGCCCTATCTGCCGTGGGGCGACGCCGAGGCTATCGCGAATCGGGTGCTCGGCGCCGCCTGTGTCGGCCATGCGGTGGTCGACATCATGGGCGGCGAACCGCTCGAACCCGACGAGACGGCACAGTGGCTGGAGGAGCTGCGGCGGCGGAACTGACTGCGGCGCAGGGGGTCAGGAGACGTCGGCCGGCGACGCCACCCAGGTGTTGCACTTCTGGGTGCGGTTGTTGGTGTATCCGTGCTCGTACCAGGATCCGTAATTCTGTTTGGTGCCATGGTCTCTGGTGTCGCCCGGCCCGTCACCGCGGGAGTAGTTGTCGCGGATGGTGCGGCCCGCCTGATCGTTGCTGATCGTGCCCACGTGGTTGGACGAGCCGATGAACATGCCGCCGAAGCACTGCGCCTGCAGCTCGAGCCGGCGCGAAAGTTCCAGTCCCTTCGCCGAAGTCGGCCCGGCCTCGTAGCGCTCCTTGTGCGACTTCTGGGAGACGCCGCTGATCGCCTCGATGTGATGGCCGTATTCGTGCGCGAAGACCATCAGGTAGATCACCGAATCGTCGCCGTACTCGTCGACCTGGATGGTGTCCAGCGGCATGTAGATGGTGTGGTTGGTCGAGCAGTAGAACGCGGCGAAGCTGCCGCCGGAGCTGGTGCAGGGCGAGGTCGCGCCTGACGCCCGGGCCGGAACCGACACGGTCGGGGTGGAGAACGGCAGGTTGGCCGCCTGCAGCACCGGCTTCCACATGTTGTCCAGGCAGGTCTTGGCGGCGTCGAAGAAGGCCTGCGCCGCCGCGACGGTGGCGCCCCACCGCGGGTAGCCGCACTCGATATTGACCAGACCCGACTCCGGGTCGCGGAACAGCGGATTGTCGCCGGTCGCCAGGACCGGCTGCGGCCCAGCGGGTTTCGTCGAGGTCGCGGCGCGGCTGGTGGAGGCGGACCGCGAGGTCGTCGCGCGTCCGGAGGTGGTGGGCGAGCTCGCCGTCGTCGTGGTGGAGCTCGGCGGGGCGAAGGTGAAACTGGGTGTGTCGTAGGAGTACTTCGACGGGTCGTTGGTGGTGGCGCCGACCGTGGCGAAGACCACCAGCGCGCCGACCACGCCGAAGACCAGCAGCACCGCGAACACCACGCCGACGGCACCGCCACCGCCCGAGCGCGGGGGTGGATAGGGACGCCCGTAGTAGCCCGGCGGGGGTAGCGGCGGACCGTACGGCGGTCGCGGCATGCCGGGCGGGGGCAGCGGAGCCCCGTACGGCGGCCGCTGGCCAGGTGGGCCGTAGCCGGGGGGTGCCCCGTATCCGGGTGGCGGGCCGTAGCCCGGTGGCGGCCCGTAACCGGGTGGCGGGCCGTAGGGCGGCTGGCCGGGCTGCGGGCCATACGGCGGCGGAAAGCCGTGCGGCGGTGGATTTCCCGGGGGCTGGTTCATGAGGGAATCAACTCACCTGACTCGCTGGGGCCTTGAACGTATTGCACTGCGCGGAACGGTTCTGGTCGAAGCCGGTGCTGAACCAGTCGCCCATGTGCTGTGCCGAGCCATGATCGCGCATATCGCCGGCGGCGTCGCCCCGACCGTAGGCATCCTTCTTGGTGTTGCCGGTCTGGGTCGGCGTCAGCGAGCCGCCGCCCGCCGTGGCCGCCACGAACATTCCGTCGAAGCAGTTGGCCTGCAACTCGACTCGCCGCGAGAGCTCCAGCCCCCGCGCGCTGCTGGTGCCGGACTCGCGGCGCTGCTTGTTGGCCTCCAGCAGGATTCCGGACTGCGCCTGGATGTGGTGGCCGTACTCGTGGGCGAACACCGACAGGTAGATCTCCCACCGATCCTTGAACATCTCGGTCTGCAGCTGGCTGACCGGCATGTAGATGGTCTGATTCGCGCCGCAGTAGAAGGCCGCGAAATTGCTGCTGCTGCCGGTGCAGGGCGTGCTGATCCCGGCGGTGGTCGCGGTGACGCTCAGATTCGGGGGCGTGAACGACAGTTTCGCGGCCGACATCACCGGCCGCCATGCCTGCTCGAGGCAGGTTGCCGCGCTCTCGAAGAACTTTCGCGCGGCATCGACCTGGGTGCCCCACGGCGCGTAGTTGCAGCGGGCGGGGCTCAGCGGCGAACCCGGGTCGGCCAGCAGCGGATTGGCGTCGGTCGCCGCGACTCCCGCGGTGCCCGAGGATCTTCCGGTGGTCGGCGCGTAGGTGTAGCTCGGCTGGTCACCGGAGTTCGCGGCGTGCACACCGGTACGGATCGCGGTGCGCACCAGCCCGCTGGTCACCAGCAGGATGAGCACGATCAGCACCACGGCCAGCCCACCCCCGCGCTTGCGTTGCGGCGGCCTGCCCGGCGGCCCGTAGGGAGGCGGCGGTGGCATCGGCGGCCGATACCCCGGAACCGGCGCACCGTAACCCGGCGGCGGTGCGGGATATCCCGCGGGTGCCCCGTAGCCCGAAGGCGCAGGTGCGTAGCCAGGAGGCGCGGCATAACCAGGGGGCGCAGCACGGCCTGGAGACCCTCCGTAGCCAGGAGGCGGACCCTGACCCGGAGGCGCACCGTAGCCAGGAGGCGGAGGTGTATATCCGGGAGGTGCGGGTTGCCCCGGAGGCGCACCGTAACCCGGCGGAGTGCCGTGGTCAGGAGCAGGCGGAGGCGCGGGATAGCCGGGCGGCGGCGCACCGTAACCAGGCGGCGGGTCGTGTCGCGGCGCCCCGGGCCCTGGCGGCGGGATCGGCCGACCGCCAGGCGGATTCGGACCATGCCCGTAGGGTGGTTGACTCACTCCCCCGTGCCCCCAGTTCTTTCAGGTCTCCAAACAGCCGCTGACGCAGGATAGCAAGCCGTCTAAGCTACGGCCCCATGCTGATCTTTCGGGGGGGCGCCCTGGGCGCTCTGTTGCTAGTTCTGGTGGGGTTGTTCGTTGCCTCGCCTGCCGCCCAGGCCCAGTCGGCTGATGGGGTGACGATCAATGCGGACATCAAGTTGAGCGAAGAGGGGTTGCTCGAGGTTGCCGAGACGGTGCAGGTGCCGCCGGGCGGGCAGTTCCATATGGCGGTGCCGCTGCGGGTCGCGTTGAAGGACAAGGGGGAACGGCGCTTCGCCGTCACCGATGTCTCCGCCACCGGTCCCGGTACGGCGAAGGTGGACAACGACCGGTTCAGCATCGACGCACAGCCCGGCGAATCGTCGTACAAGTACACGGTGCACAACGTGGTCAACGATGCGCCGGGCACCCAGATCTTCCGGTGGAGCGGGGTGCTCAATACCGATGTCGCGTCGATCACCGCCTCGGTGATCAGCCCCAGCTATCAGATGGGAATCGTCGACTGCAAGATCGGCCCGGTGGGCACGTCGCAGCCGTGCGCCGATGTGCGCGTGGAGCCGGACGGCGTGCTCTCGCTGTACAAGGAGGGTCTGCACAAGGGCGACATGATCGACCTCACGCTGCAGATGCCGCCGGGCACCGTGCCCGCCAACGCCGATATCACCGGCGACGAGCCGAGCGCCTTCGCTATCACGACGCCGGTGCTCGTCGCCTTCGGCGCGCTGCTGCTGGGCCTGGCCGCGGCCGCGGGCTACGTGGCCTGGGCGCGGCGGCAGGACGCGGCGGCGCTGGCCGGGCAGGACACGCTGGATCCGGTGCAGCAGAACGGAAATCAGGCCCAGTTCGCGTCTCCCGGCGGTGTGCTGCCGGGCGAGGCCGGACTGCTGCTGGACGGCTCCGCCGATGCGAGCGACCTGGCCGCGACCGTCGTGGATCTCGCGGTGCGCCGCTACCTCTGGGTCACTCAGGTCAGCGATTCGGACTGGCGGATCAGCCGCGTCAACCCGGCCGACGATCAGCTGCGCGGCTACGAACAGGCCGTGTACCGG
Organism: Nocardia mexicana NBRC 108244; assembly: GCF_001613165.1. Classification (GTDB taxonomy): domain Bacteria; phylum Actinomycetota; class Actinomycetes; order Mycobacteriales; family Mycobacteriaceae; genus Nocardia; species Nocardia mexicana. The sequence continues at coordinate 59,649 of NZ_BDBV01000062.1, read as the reverse complement.
GCGCTGCTGCCCGACGGCACCGAGTCGGTGCTGGTCTCGGAGCTGCGCCAGGCGGGCCGGGTGAGCGGCGAATCGGCCCGCGCGGCACTGCGCGAGGATGCGCTCACCCGGGGCACACTGATCGACCGGACCCGGCGCGGCCCGGCGTTCTGGCTGGGCGCGGCGCTGGTGGTGATCGGGGCCGGGGTGACGGTCGCGCTGGCGATCACCGGCGGCCACGCGCTGGTCGGCGTCGCGATCGCGCTGGGCGGGGCGGCGGCGCTGCTGCTGCCGCGCTATCTGCCGGTCCGCACCGCCGCCGGGCGACAGCTGGCCGGGCAGGTGCGGGCCCTGCAGCGCGGGCTGGATGCCGTTGGCCCCGACCGGATTCCGCCCGCCGACCGCGAGGTGATCTTCTCCCGGGCGCTGCCGTTCACCATCGTCGGAGGCCGCACGGACAATTGGATCCGCACCTTCCGGGAACTGAATCCCGGCGCCGACCGGCAGGCGGGTCTGTACTGGTTCGGCGGATTCGACCGCGATCAGAACCTGCACCGGTTCGCCGGTCACTTCCCGTTCTTCATCACCGCGCTGGACGGCCTGTTCGGTACGAGCAGCCGCTGGTGACGCGCTACCGCGCGGGCGGATGGAACGCCTTGGAGAGGTAGGCCGCGGCGTCCGCGATCATGGGATACGGTGGCGCGGCGTCGAATCCGGTGCGGTCGGTCATGATCGCCAGGATCAGCGGTGCGCCGTCCGGCGGCCAGACGACGGCGACATCGTTGGCGCGGCCGAAATCACCGTGCCCCGTCTTGTTGGCGACGGTCCAACCGGCGGGCACCCCGGCCCGGATGGTCTGCGCGCCGGTGGCGCTGCGCTGCAGCCAATCCTTCAGCAGCGCCTGCTTTTCCGGCGGTAGCGCCCCGCGGAGCACGACCTGCTGGTAGTCGGCGGCGAGGGCGCGCGGTGTGATGGTGTCGCGCGGATCGCCGGGCGGATCGCTGTTCAGTTCGGGCTCGTACTGGTCCATGCGGCCGACGGTGTCGCCCAGGCTGCGCAGGTAGGCGGTGAGCTGCTCCGGGCCGCCGATATCGCGCATCAGCAGATTGCCCGCGGTGCCGTCGCTGAATCGGATTGCGGCATCACACAATTCGCGGATGGTCAGGCCGGTCTCGATATGGTCCTGGGCCACCGGCGAGATCGAGTTCACGTCCTCCCGCGTGTACCGGACGACGGTGTCGAGGTACGACATCGGATGCCGCTGCAGGACGGCGGCCGCCGCGAGCGTCTTGAACGTGGAGCAGAAGGCGAAGCGGTCGTCCGCGCGGTAGGCCAGCGATACGGCCGTACCGGTCGATATGGCGTAGACGCCCAGGCGCGCATCGTACTTCCGCTCCAGCGCGGCGAAGTGCTCCTCGGCCGCGGCCGGGTCGACCCGGGTGCTCAACACCGGATCCGCCTCCCGCGGCGCCGATGTGCGGGCGTCGGTATCCGCGCAGGCGGACGCGGCGAGGCCCAGGGCACCGAGCAACAGATTCCGGCGGCCGAAGGCGGTTCGCCCGAACACATTACGATCGTCGGTCACTTCCGCACACTACCTAGCACGCAGTCCGTCGAGCACGATGTCCATCGTGCGCTGCACCGCCCGCTCGTGCGACTCGTCGGGGCGCACGTAGATCTGCAGGGTCATCAGGCGGGCCATGTCCTGGGCGTCCACATCCGTGCGCAGCTCGCCGTCGACCTGGGCCTGCGCGGTCATCCGGGCCACCTGCTCGGCGATATTTCCGCGAAGAGCGGCCAGGCTCCGGTCCGCCTGGATGTCGGCGTGCAGCGCCGGTTCGATCGCGGAGGCCGTCGCGCCCAGCCCCAGTTCGGCGCATCCACGCAGGACGCGGCCGAGTGCGGGCCAGGCGCGCCCCTCCTCGCGCCACGCGGCGTCGGCCAGGTCCGCCAGCGCCTGCAGGTACGCCTGGGCCGCCGCGCTGATCAGCGCACTTCGATCCGGAAACCGCCGGTACAGCGTGCCGACGCCCACCCCGGCCCGGTCCGCGATCTCCTTCATCGGCACATCGACGCCCTGCTCCCGGAACACGATCTGGGCCGCCGACAGGATCTGGTCGCGATTGCTGCGCGCGTCGGCCCGCAGTTGATCGGCCATCGCCACCACCTCCGAAAGAAATGGACGAATTTCTTCCGCTTAGTGTAGCGTGGCGCCCCGGTCGAGCCTCAGCGGGCGGTGCGGATGCTGCGGCGCATGGCGGACAGCGGGTCGGCGTAGAAGACGCTCAGCGCGGTGACCGCGGCGGCGTGTTCCTGGACGCGGCCGCCGAACCGGCTGATTCGAAGATCGGCCGGCGGCAGCGTGGTGCCCTGCGCGAAAGCCTTGACCACGCGGTCGATCCCGGGCCGGTAACCCGTGAATGCCTGGCCGCCCAGGACGACTCGGTCCGGGTTGAACATGTCCCGCACCAGAGCCGCGGTGTGGCCGAGGATTTCGGCGCGCTCCACCAGCAGTTCGCGCGCCGGTTCCGAACCGCTCTCGGCGGCGCGGTACAGGTCGGCGATCACCGGGCGGCGCGGGGCCTCGCGCTTGGGCACGATGCCCGCCCGCACGGCCCGGCTCAGCAGCGACGCCTCACCGATGGTGGCCTCGAGGCAGCCGCGCCGGCCGCACGAGCACTCCACGTCGGAACCGGTGGGCAGGTGCGCGATGGATCCGGGACCGTTGGTCGGGGTGTGCACGCGGTCGTGCAGGGTGACCGCGACACCGGCCGTCTCGCGGGCGTAGATGTACAGGCTCGAACCGGGCCGCGGCTCCCCCGACCCGTCATGGGTGAGCAGCAGTTCGGCGGCCGCCATCGCCTCGACGTGCGCGGACACCGAGACGGGCAGGTCGAGCACCGCACCGAAGGCGGCGGCCACCGGCGCCGTCCGCCAGCCCAGCCGCGGATGGTCGACCACTCCGGCGGTCGGGTCCACCCGGCCCGCCAGCGCGACCCCGGTCCACAGCGGCCGACGGCGCGGCAGCCGGTCCAGGAACGCCTTGGCGCTGCGGGCGATGATGGTGAGCGCGGCGTCGGCCCCGGCCTGCGGGGTCGCGATCTCCAGGCCGCCGAGGATGCGGCCGGACAGGTCGGCGGCGATGATGCGGGTCACCGTGGCACCGATGTGCACGCCCACGGTCGCGTAGGTGTCGGTATCGACCTCGAAGGGCACCCGGGGACGCCCGACGGCTCCGGAGGCGGTGAGGTCGGCGCGTTCTCGGAGCAGTCCGGCCGAAAGCAGCGCGGACACTTGGCGATTCACCGTCGCAATGCTCAAACCCGTTGTCTGCGCGGCGGTGTCACGGAAGATCGGGCCGCGCGCCGCGGCGCGCAGGACGGCGGCCGCGGGGTTGTCGGCAATGCGTAATTCGGGCGGCACCGCGGGGCGCGGGGCAACGGCCCGAGTGTTCAGGGTTTGCGAGGACGATCGCTCGAGGGTGGGGCTCGTCATGTGCGGAATCCTTGTTGTGGCCCGCGGGCACACCGCGGGCGTATCGATCCGGAACAGCAACAAGGCAGCGAGAAGGGCCCGGACTCGGGAGACGAGGAGCGGTTCTCAGCTGCGCGGCAGGGAGCAACACAGCTCCCGCTGCCGCGGCAGCCGCACACCGAGCGCGACGGTCATGTACGTGACCCGCGTGGCATTCGGTCGGCTGGAGGACATGCCTTAGAAGCTAACATCCCATGTCTTCGGGACGCCAGACCGGCCGGTACGCATCCATTGGAATCACCGTGATTCCAACTCACGCGACCCGGTCCGCGCCCCAGCTGCGGTGCACGTAACCGATCACGCGGTCCAGCTCTTCGCGCTCGACCGCCGCCAGCTCGCCCGGTTCCAGCGGGTCGAAATGGAAGATGTAGAGGCGGGAGGCGAACTGCTCGAAGGGCAGCGAGGCCTCGCCGAATCGCTCGCCGTGACCGGCCGTGCCGACGACGACGCCGTCGCCCCAGTCCTGGCCGCTGTCGTTGTTGGGGTTGTAGAAATAGACCCGCATCGTCTCCTGCGGGTCGAGGCTCACGCGCAGCACGGTGATGGCGTGCCAGCCGACGAATCGGGCCGCGCTGTCGGTGACGGCGATACCGGCGGGCTGCGGGTGGATCAGCGGCTGATTGCCGTTGTAGAAGGGGTGGTATCCGGCGTAGAAGTGCCGTAGGAATTCGTCGAGTTCGGTCAGGTTGCCCGTCGCCACGTCGACATTGATGCGGAACCCGCGACCGGACCACCAGCCGTGGAACTCGGGATTGATCCAGCGGTGCGGATCCCCTTCGCGACCGGCGCAGCGCCGTCCCATTTCCGCGTAGATCCGGTCCAGGTGCGGCACCACGAGCAGCGACACCGGGTCCAGATCGTGCGGCAGGCTGGTGGCGACGCCGGCGCCGACTTCCCGCGAGGAGATCGGCTGCCCCTCGAAATGCATCACGACCTCGTCGTCGCGCGCGGCCCAGGCCACCGTCTGCAGCAGGTAGTCGGGGTCGTTGTAGGCCCACATCGACAAGGCCCGCGCCGCCTGACAGGTGGGATTGTCGCCCTGCCCGACACCCAGCGGTAAACCGAGCATCGACAGCATGCCCGACAGTAGCCAGGCGCTGGGATCCGGTGTGGGCCCGAATACTTCGGTAATTCGCTGCTGCGAATACGGCGACAGGTGCAGCGCCAGCTGGCGCCACATGGCGGGAGCGACCGGAGGCTGGTAGAGAATGCCGCGCTCCAGCATCAACGCGAGCCCGTAGATGCACTGCGCCGTCTCGACATGTACGGCCTCTTCGATGAGGCAGCGCACCAATTCGTGGTAGCACAACAGGCAGTCGCGACCGGTGCTCGACAAACCCATGGCCTCGGCGAGCAGGTATTCACCTTTGCCGAGCAGAAAGCGCAGCAGCACCGCGTGATACGGCGACACCAGTCCGGTGTCGTGAATCGATCGCGCGAAACCTGCCGCCTCGTACTGCAATGCGGCGTCGTCCATGGTTTCCAGGCGCGCACGGTAGAGCTCGATGCCCGGATCCTCGCGGCACCCGTCGGTGGTGCCATACAGGCTGCTGATCAGACGGTCCGCACCCAGCCCGCTGGCGCCCAGATCGATATCCGGATTGCTTCGGGCAACGGCGATCTGGGTGATCATCCGCTTGACGGAATCGACCTGGATCGGGCGTTGTCTCAGAATTCGCCAGATCTCGTCGACGAGGTTCTCCAGCACCTTCTCGTATCCCACCTCTTCGACGAGGTAAGCGAGCAATGCCCGCGACACCTGGGCCATCCGCCCCTGCCGTTCCCGCTCCGCCTCCGACGGGGGCACGAACAGCAGGGACAGATTGATGGCCAGCACCTGCGACAGATGGTTCTGCGCGTGCTCCGCGGAGATCGTCGGATGCTGGTACTCGCCCTTGGCGATGACCAGCATCCGCAGCTCGCTCACCGTCTCCAGGACCACGGTGTGCGCATTCGCGCTCTGCAGCGAGCCGGTGCTCAGCGACGGGATCAGGATGTGCGGCCGCGCCCAGTCGGTCCCCTGGAACAGGCCCGCGGCCTCCAGCCCGACGGCCCGCGACCGCACCGCCTCGCACCCGTCGGGGAGCAGCAGCACCCGTCGCAGCGCATCGAGCACCCGCGGCAGTTTGACCTGCTTGCCGAAATCACCGGCCTCTTCGAGGGATCGGGTGGCTTCGTCCAGGGTGGCGAGGCGTCTGTCCAGGGTTGCCCTGTCGCTGCTGAGTGGACTCAATCAGGATCCTCCCCGTGAGCCGTTGCTGTCGAACGGATTAGATGTAGAAGTCGAGCTCTTCTTGCCGCTTCAGCAGATCCCGGAGAGTGTACGGGTCATCGCCGACGAAGTACAAGAGGCCCCAATGGTTTCCGTATGCGGTGCGTTTGGTGACTTTTTCCTCCAGGGGCGAGCTGAGCTCGTGTGAATCGAAGTAATCATGGTCCTCGGTCTCTTCCGGCAGCGACAACTGATTGACCACCCGCCGCCGCGGATACACGCCGAAGGAGCCCGCGTGCACCTTCGCATCCACCACTTCCCGCGGGAAGAACGACGTGATCTCCTCCTCGGTCGTCTTCGGATCGAAGGCCAGGACCAGCGCATGGTAGGCATTGAATCCGTATGCCCGCTCCAGCAGCTCGAAAACCTTGAACCCCGGCGGGCGGTAGGCGACCTCACCGAAGTACATTTCGCCGTCGCTGGTGACGAAATATTCGGGGTGCACGAATCCGAATTCGATGTCGAACGTTTTGATCAGCTTTTCCACCTGCCGGGTGATCTCCGGCCGATACCGCTCGAGTTCCGGTGTTGCCGGGACGAAGACGGAGTAGCCGAGGGTCACGTATTCGGAGATGTTCAGGAAACGGATCTTGCCGTCGTGGATCCACGCCTCGACCGCGAACTCCCACCCGTCCAGATGGGACTCCATCAGCAGCGGGAACTCCTCGTCCGGAATCGTGTCGACCTCGTCGGGCGTGCGGATGACCCGGTGACCGAGGCAGCCCGCCTTGTCGAAGGCCTTGATGTGGATCGGGTCGTTCGGGTCGCCGTCGAGCTTCAGCAGGGTCTGGTTGACGCGGCGCAGGAAGCGGGTGACGTCGTCGCGCTCGTGGGCCTCCTCGAAGATTCCGACCCGAATGCCGCCGAGTTGCGCGCGCCGTTTCATCAGCGCCTTGTCGCGCAGCAGCATCGCCTGCCCGAACAGGCGCGGGTTGTCCAGCAGCACGGAGTTGATCGCACCGGCCCACTCGACGGTTTCCTCGAAGATCGGAATGGCGACGTCGACACCCTTCTCGTGCAACGTCTCGGCAATTTCCATCGAGCGGTCGTTGAGACGCTCGAAATTCCATGGAATATAAGGGATTCCATGCTCGGCGCAGTAATCTTTCGCCCACTCCGGAGCTACCACGATATACCGTCGATCGAATCGGTCGACGGCCTCGACCGCATTCAAGCTCCACCCCAGCAGGGCGATGTACCCTTTATCGGGGTTTCGATCTCTCGTCCCCCGTGTTGCAGTTGACAAACCTGTTCCCCTCTCGACCTTCTATTGCTGGTCCGGTGATCCGGGGCGTCATCTCATATGGCGCAACGCCTTCCTCTCGTCATTGCACACGAGTACCCCGGACGTCCCGAAACCAAACCGTCGCCGCTTCAAAATCATTGCGAGCGTAGGGAAATGCGGTGCGAACAGCAGGCTGGCCGACTTTTATTGCATCACAGTGATTTTCACGAATATTCAGCCCAACATCGTTGACCGCACGCGGAATCGGGCCGACGCACCCATTCGAGCCGAGGGCAGCCCCTGCTCCCCAGCGCTCGCGGTGCGGTCAGGGCTCGGTGCGAATACCGTCGATCCACGCACTCGATGCGGGCCAGCACGGACACCGTTATTCTCCGCAAATCATGCGGAGAATAACGTTATAATGACCGCATGACCCGAGGGCAGAGGTACATCTGGGAGGACCCCGGCTGGCCTGCGCTCTCCTATGATTCCGGCCGCCTGGCCGGGCCGATTGCCGATGCCTCTCGCCGTCAGGGGCTGCTGCTCGGACGCCTCGCCGACACGGAGGACAGAGTCGCCGACCAGGTGAGCCTGACAACTCTGACCTCGGACGTGGTCAAGACGAGCGAGATCGAGGGCGAGATGCTCGACGCCGAGTCCGTCCGCTCGTCCATCGCGCGCCACCTGGGTGTCGATATCGGCGCCCCCACCCCGGCTGATCGACATATCGATGGCGTCGTCGAAATGGTGCTCGACGCGACGATCCACCACGATCGTCAGATGACCCCGGACCGGCTTTTCGGGTGGCATGCGGGCTTGTTCCCCACGGGGTACTCCGGTATCTCGCGGCTGCGCGTGGGCGCGTGGCGTGACGACGCGGGTGGCCCCATGCAGGTGGTCTCGGGCCCGTACGGCAGACAGCAGGTGCATTTCGAGGCGCCACCGGCCGCCCGGCTGGACACCGAGATGCGACAGTTCCTGGACTGGTTCAACCGGGACACCCCGGAACCCGCGGTCGTCAAGGCCGGACTGGCGCATCTGTGGTTCGTCACGGTCCACCCCTTCGACGACGGAAACGGGCGCATGGCCCGCGCTCTCGGTGACCTGTGGCTCGCCCGCGCGGACGGCAGTTCCCGGCGGTTCTACAGCCTGTCCGCTCAGATCCAGCGCGACCGGGGCGCTCCGGTCGTACCTCGGTATCCAGGCTGGGGGCGGCCGCTAGCAGTCCGCGGGTGTACTCGTGCTGCGGGTTGCCGAGAATCTCGGCGGTGTCGCCGGTTTCGACGATCTCGCCGCGGCGCATCACCGCGATCCGGTCGGCACGGTCCGCCGCCACCGCCAGGTCGTGGGTGATCAACAGGACCGCGGTGCCCGATCGTGCGGTGCGGTCGGCGAGGTGGTCGAGGATGTGTCGCTGCACCGTGACGTCCAGGGCGCTCGTCGGTTCGTCGGCGATCACGAGGTCGGGATCGCAGGCCAGCGCGGTGCCGATCAGCACGCGTTGACGCTGCCCGCCGGACAGGTCCTGCGGGTACTGCCGCGCCCGCAGTTCCGGCCGATCCAGTCCCGCGTCCGTGAGGATCCGCACGGCCTCCGCCGCCGCGGTCCGGCGGCTGGCGCGGCCGTGGATGCGCAGTGCCTCGGCCACCTGATCGCCGATGCGGAGCACCGGATTCAGCGAGGTGCCCGGATCCTGCGGCACCAGACCGATTCGCGCACCGCGCAACTGGCGCAGGCGGCGCTGTGGCGCGGTATCGATCCGCTCACCCGCGAAGTGGATCTGCCCGCCGGTGACCGTGCCGCCGTTCAGCAGTCCGATCACCGCGTGCGCCACAGTCGATTTACCGGAACCGGATTCGCCGACCAGGGCGACGGTCTCGCCCGGCGAGACGGTCAGCGAAGCGCCCGCGACGGCGGTCGCCGCCGCGTTGTCGCCGTACGCCACCTGTAGATCATCGATGCGCAGTAGCGGTTCGGGTGAGCGTTTCGCGGCACCGCCGAGGGCCGCGACCTGCCGGAGTTCGAGTGGGCTGGGTGCCGTGTCGGTGTACTCGCTCATCGCGCACCGTCTTGTGCGATGGTGCGGCCGAGATGCTGCGCGGCGAGCACCACCGCGACTATGACCAGGCCGGGCAGGGTCGTCATCCACCACGACGTGGCCAGGTAGTTACGGCCCTCGGAGATCAGCGAACCCCACTCCGGCGTGGGCGGGGCGGCGCCGTAGCCGAGGAAGCTCAGCGACGAGACGGCCAGCACGGCTACGCCGAATTCGACGGCGGCCAGCGCGGCGACCGGCGCATAAGCGTTGCGCAGCACATGCCGCACCAGCACCACGGGCCACCGCACACCGGCGGCGAGGGCGGCCTCCACGTACTGGGCACGGCGCACGCGCAGCACCTCGGTGCGCATCACCCGCGCGAACCGGGCCACCAGCGCCACGCCGACCGCGATCGCGACGTTCCGGGTGCCGAAGCCGAGCACGGTCACCAGGGCCAGCGAGGTCAGCAGTTCCGGAATCGACAGCAGCACGTCGACGACCCTCATCGTCGCCGAATCGACTACGCCGCCGACCGCACCCGCCACCAGTCCGATCAGCGATCCGGCGACCAATCCGATCAGAACGGCGAATACCGTTGCCGTCAACGATAATTCGGCAGCATGCACAACCCGGGTGTAAATATCACGCCCTAGGTTGTCGGTACCGAACCAATGGTCCATACTCGGCCCACGCAGCTTCTCCGCCGGCACCCCGACCAACGGATCCCGCCCGGTGAACCACGCCGGAACCACGGCCCACCCCAGCGCCAGCAGGAGTACGAGCGCGGACAACACTGCAAAAGGCTTGGTGCGCACCGACTTCAGTACAGCAGCCCAGCGCAGTGCCGAGACCTGCGCTAAGCCAGGCCGCTCGGCCGATAAGGTCCCGATCATCCGCCACGCACCACCGTCGTCTCGTCACGCACCCCCGTCGTCCCGGCGAATGCCGGGACCGGGTCGGAACCTCCGCGCCGAGCCTCGCCACTCGATTCCGGCGTTCGCCGGAAAGCCGGGGGGACGGTGCTCCGATGTCGCTGCGCCGACGGAGCAGAACCCCCGTCTCGGCGGCTGCGAGGTACCGCACGCCTACGCATGGACGGCCTCCTTTACTCGAACCGCCTGGGCCACACGGGGGTCCAGTACCGGATAGACCAGGTCGACGGCCAGGTTCACCAGGACGAAGGCGATGGCGGTGAGCAGGACGATGCCCTGGACCACCGGGATGTCCTGGTTCAGTACGGCGGTCTGGGTCAGACGGCCCACGCCCGCGCGGGAGAACACCGTTTCGACGATGACCGATCCGGCGAGCACCGTGCCCACCCAGACGCCCGCCACGGTCAGCGCGGGAGCGACGGCCGGGCGCAGGACGTGCCGCAATTGCACCCACCAGCGCGAGGCACCTTTGGCGAAGGCCACGTCCACGAAAGGCTGGCGCCAGGTCTGGGCGAGGCTGCTGTAGAGCACCTGGGCGATCACCGCGCCCACCGGGATTGCCAGGGTCACCGCAGGTAGCACGACACCCTGCAGCCCCGTGCCGCCGAAGGCCGGAACCACCCGCAGGCGGAAGGACAACAGCTGCAACAGCAGCAAGCCCACCCAGAAGGTGGGCGCCGAGGCGCCGATCGGAGGTAGCGCCGTCAACAAACCTCGCAGCCACCGACGTTCGGTAAAGGTCGCGGCCAGCGCCAGCGCGGTCCCGAATGCCACGGCCAGCGCCAAGGCGAACGAAGCCAGCGCAAGCGTGGAGGGCAGGGCATCGGCCAGCGCGCCGGTCACGGACTGCCCCGTACTCAGCGAACGCCCGAGATCTCCCTGCACAGCATGCGTCAGCGCCGTCCAATACTGCTGCCACACAGGCTGATCCAGCCCATACCGCGCCCGCATCTCGGCGATGGCCGCAGGATCGACGGGCGTCCCCGGCGTCGCACCGGCAGCCAGCTCCACCGGATCGCCAGGCAGCAGATACAGCACCGCAAACGTCACCGTGAATGCCGCCCACAACACCGCAACCGCCTGCAGCACACGCAGACTCACATACTTGGTCACCGCCCCACCGCCCCGGACATACCGGCCGGCCGCGCGGCCTCGACTCCCATCACCGATGCACCGCTTCCGCAATGTCAGTTGGCCGCGCGGCGCCCTCATGCTGCGCGTCGACGTCGCCCCACAATGCGGCGTCGCCCTGCGTTGCAGCATCACTCGGCGCCACCGGGGTGCCATACCGCAGCGCTCCCAGGGCTCGGCTCGGGATGCGCTGGCGGAGGGGCGGGGCCACCTCGGATTGGAACAGCTCGAGGCTTTCTCGGTGCTGATTGTCGGTGAGGCCGTCGCTGTCGGCGGAGAGGTGGATGACCTCGTGGCCGAATCGCTCGTGGTAGCGGTGCACTTTTTCCGACACCTGCTGCGGGCTGCCGATCAGGGCGGAGCTGCGTTCGGCGAAATCCTCGAGGGTGTCGAAAACGATGGGGACGCCGTGCTTTCGGGCAGTCGCCTGCCGGGCCTCGAAGATCGGGCGGTATGCCCGCAACGCGTCCTGCGAATCGCGGGTCACGTAGAAACCTGCGGTACCGGCACCGACCAGCGCGTCGGCCGGGTCGTGCCCGTAGGCGGCCCAGCGGTCCCGATAGTGTTCCACCAGTTCGGCATACGGCTCGAGGGGGTAGGTGACATTGGCCGAGAACAGCGGATCTCCGTAGCGCGCCGCGAGATCCACCGAATCGCGGCTGGTGGCGCTGCCGTGCCAGATGCGCAGCCGCGGTTGCAACGGTCGCGGCAGCGCCTTGGCATCGGTCAGGGCGGGACGGAATCGCCCGCTCCAGGTGACGCTGTCGCTGCCCCACAAGAGCCGGAACAGTTCGTAGCCTTCGCGATTGCGGTCCCACTGATCCTCGGCGGTGACATGGAACAGCTGCGCCTGCGCCGCGCCGTTGCCCTTGCCGATGATCAGCTCCAGCCGCCCGCCCGACAGATTGTCCAGCGTCGAATAGTCCTCGAAGGCGCGCACCGGATCGAGCAGGCTCAGCGTCGTGACACCGGTGAACAGCGCGATCCTCGAGGTCACGGCCGCAATGTGGCTGAGCACCACCGGCGGCGCGGAGGAGATGAACGGATCCTCGTGCCGCTCACCGACGGCGAACCCGTCGTACCCGAATTCCTCGGCGAGCCGGGCACTGTCGACCACCCGCCGCAATCGCTGGGCCGGAGATTCGACCGCGCCGGTCACGGGGTCCGGTTGATGCGTTATCAAGGTCAGCAGCAGGAACTTCATGCGGCGATCACTTTCTCGGAGGAAGGCTCAGAGCACATGCGCGAGAAACGCCTTGGTGCGCGGGTGGTCCGGGTTATCGAAAACCTGGCCGGGCGGTCCCTGCTCGATGATCTGCCCGGAGTCCATCAGCACCACGGTGTCGGCGATCTCGCGGGCGAAGCCGATCTCGTGCGTGACGATGACCAGGGTCGCGCCGTCGCGGGCCAGGTCCCGGATCACCTCCAGCACCTCGCCGACCAGCTCCGGATCCAGCGCGGAGGTGGGCTCGTCGAACAGCACCACGGCGGGACGCAGCGCCAGTGCGCGCGCGATCGCCACTCGCTGCTGCTGCCCGCCGGACAGACGGCGCGGATACTCCCCCGACTTGTCGCCCAGACCGACGCGCTCCAACAGCTCCGCCGCCTCGGCCTCGACCTCTCCCCGCGGTCGTCCCTGCGCGGAAACCGGTGCCAGCGAGACGTTTTCGAGCACGGTCAGGTGCGGGAAGAGATTGAAGTTCTGGAAGACGAAGCCGATGCGCGACCGCTGCCGCAGGATGTCCCGCTCGCTCAGCTCGTACAGCTTGGCGCCCCTGCGACGGTAACCGACCAGTTCACCGCCCACCCGCACGGATCCGGCATCGACCTTCTCCAGATGGTTGATGGTGCGCAACAGGGTCGACTTGCCCGAGCCGGACGGGCCGAGGATCACCGTCACCTCACCCGGCCGCACGGCCAGGTCGATGCCGCGCAATACCTCGTTGGGACCGAAATGCTTTCGCACTCCGCGTAATTCGACAGCGAACTCGCCGCTCTTGTCGGCCGCGACTGCCTCGCTCATCGGCGCTCCCCCGTGATTTCGGCGATCTTGCCCCGCACGCGCTGCCACGGCGTCGGCGGCAGCTCGCGCTGACTGCCCTTGGCGAAGTGCCGTTCGATGTAGTACTGGACGACGGTGAGCACCGTGGTGAGCACGATGTACCAGACCGTGGCCACCATCAGCAGCGGCACCACCCGCCCGTTGCGGCCGAAGATCACCTGTACCTGGTAGAACAGCTCGGCGATGGCCATCACCGACACGATCGAGGTGCCCTTGAACAGGCTGTTCACCTCGTTGGCCGCATTGGGCAGAATGCCGCGCATCGCCTGCGGCGCGATGATGGTGAAGAACTGTCGGCGCCACGGCAGCCCCAGCGATTTCGCCGCCTCCAGCTGACCCGGATCGACCGAGATGATCCCGGCGCGAATGATCTCCGCCGAGTAGGCCGCCTGGTGCAGCGCCAGCCCGATGACCGCCGCGGTGAAGCCACTGATCACGCCGTTGACGTCGAACGTGAGAAGGGCTGGGCCGAAAGGGATTCCGATCGACAGCCGCTGATACAGGTAGGCGATATTGAACCAGAACAGCAGCTGCACGATCAGCGGGATCGACCGGAACGCCCACACGTACACCCAGGCAATCACCTGCAGCACAGGGATTTTCGACAGCCGGGCCACCGCCAGCCAGATGCCGAGCAGGAATCCGACCAGCGTGCCCCAGAAGGTCAGCTCGACGGTCACCTTCAAGGCCTCGAGCACCGAACGGGCGGTGAAGTAGCGCGCGAACGTCGGCCAGTCCCAGCCCGGATTGGTGATCAGGCCGTGCGCGAACTGCGCCACCAGGACCAGGGCGATCGCGGCGGCCAGCCACCGCCACGGATGCCAGGTCCGCGCGACGGGCAGCGTATCCTCATCGTCCGCCGGCACCGCGCGGGTGTCGGCGGACTCGGCGGCCAGTGTGCTCATGGAAATCGCGATCCTCCATCGGTCCCGGCGGTAGCGCTGCGCGCCAGTCCTGCATTCCCCGCCTCGTGGCCCGCGTCAGTCGCATTCCCCGCCTCATGGCCCCTCGGGCCGTGAGGCGGGGATCGTCGAGCCAGGTCTTTCAACCGCTCTGGATGGGTATTCACGAACGTAAAGGAGTCTCGATCCGATGTCTGCACTCCCGATCACCGTGAATCCAACTGTTGGCAAACGGTTTTCCCGAGCGGGAACGGGAAATCCACAAACGACCGATGCCCTGTGTACACAGTTGTTCGCAATACTCTATTGTGAACACCGTTGTTCTCAGATCCGCTAGGAGATCCGCACATGAAAGACCTGACCGGCCGGAAATGCCTGATCACCGGCGCGGCCAGCGGCATCGGCCGGGCCACCGCGCTCGCCGCGGCGCGCGAGGGGGCGCACCTGGTCCTGACCGATATCGCCGAGGAGGGACTGCACGAGACGGTGCGGTCGGTCGAGGCCACGGGCGGCCGGGTACTGACGGCGCAGGCGCTCGACGTCTCCGACTACGAGGCCGTGACCGCGTGGGCCGACCGCGTGCACGCCGAACACGGCAGCCTCGACGTGGTCATGAACATCGCGGGCATCGCCACCTGGGGCACTGTGGAAAACCTCGAGCACCGGCACTGGCGCTCGATCGTCGACGTGAACCTGATGGGCCCCATCCACATCATCGAGAACTTCCTGCCGCCGATGGTGCGGGCCGGTCGCGGCGGGCATCTGGTCAACGTGTCCTCGGCCGCCGGGCTGCTGGCTCTGCCGTGGCACGCCGCCTACAGCGCCAGCAAGTTCGGGCTGCGGGGCATATCGGAGGTGCTGCGGTTCGATCTGGAGCGGCACCGCATCGGGGTGAGCCTGGTGGTGCCCGGGGCGGTGCGCACGCCGCTGGTCGGCACGGTGCAGATCATCGGCGTGGACCGCGACGATCCCAGGGTGCGCAAGTTCACCGGCCTGTTCGAGGGGCACGCGGTGACGCCGGAGAAGGTCGCCGGTCGGATCATCGCGGGCATCAAGCGCAACCGCTATCTCGTGCACACCTCCTTCGATATCCGCGTGGCCTACTGGTTCGCGCGCAAATGGGCGCTGCCCTACGAGATCGTCATGCGAATCGCGAACCGCCAGTTCAGCAGGCTGCTCGCGGATCCGGAGCGGACGTCCACGACGCCGTAACCACGGTTTTGCTTGCGCAACTGCGACATTCGTGGCTCAATCCGAATGGATGTGGCAGCTGTACCGAGCGGGGACCGCCGATGATCACTCGGAATTCGCATCGCTGGGTACCGACCGGCGAAGCGGACATGGTGGAGCTGCGCGACCCGGTGTCCGGGCGCGCGGTGCAGATCGTGCGACCCGCCTCGGACGAGTTACCCGGCGAGCTGCTCGTCGAGACCGAGGAGCTGGTGTTCCGCTGGGCGAACCTGGCCACCCAGGCCGACGCCGAGGCCGAGTTCGACGCCCGGGACGCCACAACGGTGCTGCGGACCCTGAGCTGGCTCGGCGCGCTGTGGGCGGTGGTCTGCGAGACCCGGCTGGGCAAGTCGGCCGACTGCATCATCCGCGACCTGGACTATCGCGGCGGCTGGCGGCAGATCCGCTCCGCCGACGAGGCCCGGCTGTGGGACGGGCTCACCCAGCGGGTGCGGCTGGGCGCACTGGCCGCGCTGACCGAGGACCCGCGTGCGGTGGAGGCCTATCACAGCGCGTGCACCGACCCGCCGGACGTCGGCCCGGTCCTGGTGCAGCACACCCTCATTCACCTGGATGCCTTCAGCCAGGACATGCAGCGGCACGAGCTGCACGCACAAGGCTTGGCGGCCGCGCTGGTAGCACACACCGACCCCCTACCCGCCCCGCGCCGACGGCTATGCTTCCGCCCCGCCCACCCCTACTGACGCGAGATACCCCGCCCCTCACAGGCTTTCGAGGCATCTCCTCGGAATCCACCGGCTTCACAGCGGGGCGGTGCCGAGGACTGCGCCGATCCATGCGGGGTTCACCCAGGACCAGTGGTGATCGCCCGAATCATCTACCGGCATAGACGATTCGGGCGAGCGGCGCAGGAAGCGCGGCAGGCTCGGGAGGGCGAAGGTGAGCTCGTGTGGGTCAGGCCACGCCATTGCGGGCCTCCTCGGGGTGTAGGCGCCGGAAGCGGCTGCCGTGGAAGACCAGCGGGTCGACCTCGGCACGCGTCGCCAGGCGCCGTACCCGCAGGATGACCACGTGGTGATCACCGGCGGGGACCTGGGTCTCGATCACGCCTTCCAGCCACGCGGAGGCACCGTCGACGAACACCGCATGGCCCGCTCCGTGATACAGGTCCAGATCGCGGAAGCGGTCGCCGTTGCGCGAGCTGAGCGAGCGGGCGGCGCCGTGCTGATCGGTGCCCAGCAGGCTCAGGCCCAGGTAGCTGGCCGCGGACAGGCGGGGCCACGTGGTGGAACTGTTCTGCACACAGAACGACACCAGCGGCGGATCCAGCGACACCGGAACGAAGGTGCTCACCGCCAAACCGTGTGGGGTACCACCGATTTCGGCGCAGACCGCCACGACCCCACTCGGAAAGGCGGCGAATGCTCGGCGCAGTCCGGCGCCGTCGGCGGGAATCTCGTGCAGCTCAGCCATGATTCACCAGCTCGGTCTCGGAAAAGTCGGCCACTGTTCTGCTCATGTGTCGCTCCCCAGTGTGCGCCTGATATGCGCGCCGAGCGCGGCAACCAGCGCCCGGCGCACCATCACTACAACATCATCGCCACCATGCCCGCGAGGGTTTCGATCGTCGCGATCCCATCCCACCCACGGCCACCCCCGATAGTCCCCCACAAGCCCCTGCGCCACAGGCGTATTCGACGCCCCACCCCCGCCGGTCACCTCGTCCGTCCGGGTTGACCGCCCGGACCGACCCCGCCCGTGCACGGCATCACGGACGGGGTCGGTGTCCCCCGGCACACCTCTGCCGGGTCTTCCCCACCTACTTCGCCGGCGCCGGAACGAACGGCTGGTTGACGGTGGATAAGTTCGTTTAGGGGTGGTTGCGGCGTACGCTGGGGTTATGCCGTTGAATCCCAAGGATTTTCCCGATTTGGAAGCGACTTTGTACGGTCGCAACTCGCAAGACAAGAAGAAGGGTCTGTCGGTACCGCAGCAGCTGCGATGGGGCCGCGACGAGTGCGGCCGGTTCGGCTGGACGGTAGGCCGGGTGATCTCCGACCCCGATATCGGCGCGACCCGCCACACGGTGAAGCAGCGCCCCGGATACAAGGAGCTGGTTGCCGAACTGTCGACGCCGACGCGAAGCGGGAAACCGCGTGTGCTGGTGACTCGTTCGTCGTCGCGGGCGAGCCGCCAGTTGCTGGACTTCGCGATCTTGCGGGAGTTGTGCGCGAAACTGCATGTGTACTGGTATTCCGGCGGCCAACTGTATGACCTGGACAACCCGACCGATCGGCGAATCCTGGCGCAGGAAGCGGTCGATAACGAGTATCAGCCGGAGCAGAACCGGTTCGATTCGATGCAGCAGCTCGAACGCAACTTCTTGGACGGCAAGCCGCACGGCAAGGAGGCGTTCGGCTACGAGATCGTCTACAAGCGCGGCAAGGCGGTAGACCGGATTCCGAGCCCGCAGAAGGGGCCGATCGTGCGTGAGATGGCAAGGCTCGCTTTGCAATCGCGATCCAGCAAGACCGTCGCCCGGTGGTTGACCAGTGAGCGGGTGCCGATTCCGAGCGCGGACATGGGTTTGCCGTGCCGGAGGTGTTCGAAGACCGAGGGCCGCCGGGTGTTGAAAGCGGTGGACCGTCGCACCTGCCTGTGCGACAAGGCATGGATGACCGAGTGGGATCACGTCATGGTTCGGGGTGTCCTGACGTGCCACACGATCGCGGGATTGCGGGCCCACAAGGACAAAGCCACAGGCACCGTGACGACGACGCCCGCGACGTGGGAGCCGTTGATCTCGCTGGAGGACTTCGACGAGTTGCAGGCGATGTTCTCCGACCCGAAGCGGTTGGCGATCGGGCAGCAGGGCAGCGCCCCGAAGTGGCTGCTGTCGGGTATCCCGGGGTGCGGGAAATGTGGTGGGTCGGTGAAATCGCGGTCCGGGGGCCGACGCGACCGGGCCGGGCATCTGCGACCGCGCAACTACGAGTGTGAGAACCAGTGCGTATGCCGCCGCGCCGAGCCCCTGGACGATCTGATCGAGGAGACGGTACTGCGGAAGCTGGAAGACCCGGGCCTGTTGGTGGCCTTGTCGCGATCGGATGCCGACGCGGCCGCCGCGCAGGCCGAGGCGAAAGCGTTGCGCGACACCTACGACAAGTGGGTTGCCGAAGCGATCGCGGCCGAGCTGTCGCCGCTGGAGATCAAGCAGTACAAGGACCGCAAGCTGCCCGCGATCAAGGACGCCGAGGCCCGCGCCCAGGCGGCCATTCCGATGCCGCACGTGGTGGCCGCAGCAGGGCCAGACGCTCGCGCGAAGTGGCACGACGATCAGGTCACGCCGTTGGAGGCGAAGCGGCGGATCATCCGGTCGTTGCTGTCGATCACGATTCACCCGACCGGCGGGAAACGCACCGGATACGGCACGCCCGCCAGCCCGGAACTGATCGATGTTGCCCCATTGGTGGCCTAGCTGGCCCGATCTACACCGCCGGAGTTGTCGTCGCGGGCGTAGCCACCGTTCCACCAGTACCGCAGTACCGACAGCTGCCACTCGGTAAGCGGCCCGGACAGCCGTTCCTGGGTCTTGTCCAGCCATTCCAGCTCTTCCGGAGTCCACTCCCGCCGCCGTCGTCTCGGTGCGGCCGTCATCGCGGTTCCCCCGGTTCCCCGGTTGCCGAACAACATTGCGGCCCTGACCCGCCGCCGTCATCCGCTTCGGGCGGGTATTGCGCCGCCGCCATGGCCCGGTCGTATTCGGCTTGCCATGCAATGCGTTCCGCGATTGCCGACATCAGCAGATGCGCCCGCGACGGAACCCGGGTACCCGGGGCGAGGGTCGACCAGGTGTAGCGACGCGGGTCGGGTTCGGGTTTGTCGATCCCGCCCGCAGCGAGCACGCGGCGCACGAAGTCCATGCGGTCGGCCTTGTGATCACCGAGCGTCTTGCCCGTCCATCGTTCCGAGGTCAGTACCCGGTTGCCCGGCAGCCCAAGAGTTTCGCGGCGATGGGCGCGAGCCTTACACCGGCCGGGTTGCATCCGTGACCCCGCACCCTTGGGCACGATGCCGTACAGCAGCCACACCGCGCACCGGTCCGAACACGGTGTGCGGCACAGTGTTTCGTGCAGGCGGTCGTAATGATCGTGCTGGCGGGCGGTGGTAGCCTCCACGACCTCATCCACCGACTTGGTCAGGTACTTGCACAGATACCCGATATGCCGCTTCGCTTCCTCGCTACCGCCCAAAATGCCCTTCGCGTGCACCTGGGTGCCGAAGCGTGCCACGTGTGCCGGTTCGTCGTCATCGAAGGTGGCTTCCATCGCGTCGGCCCACGCCTGTAACGGTTCTCGCGTGTGCGGGTCCACGAACGTCTTGGTGTCGCGGTCCCACAGAGGGACCTGGGAACCGTCCGGGTCGTAGATGAGGCGGTCGGGGTGTGGCCACCACACTTGGTGGTAGGTCGCGGCGGTGACTTGCCGGAGTATCCGTTTGGGGACTGTCCCGCGGATCGCGATATGCACATGCGGCGCACCCCGCCGTTGCGGTTCCACGGTGGCGAAATATTGAATATTCCAACCGACGGCGCGGCGCAGGTTCTGAATCCAGCGCGACAGCAGCCGGGAGAACCAGATCGCATCCCACGCCGCCCGCTGGTAGTCGTAGCTGTCCGGGTCGGTGGGGGTGCCGTCGTCGCGGTGGACGTGTCCGTAGCTGGGCAGCGTGAGCGTGATCATCATCGAGGGCTTGTACTTGCCCGCGTACTCCCGGCCCAGGGTGCGATCCGACACCGGCAGACGCGGCAACTCCGGCACATCCTCCCGTCGCCGAGTCGACCGCCGCCGGGGCTCATCCTCATCGGCCTCACCAGCGCTGTTCTCCACGTCGTCGGTATCGGTATCGGTGTCGGTCCCGGCGGCCAGGGCGTCTGTGTCGATTTCCGGGGGCTTTCCGCGCATCCCGAGTTCGGTGAGTTCCTTGTCGGCCCAAGCGATTTCGGCGCGCAGTTCCGTCACTTCGTCGGTGTCACCGTTGTGTTCTGCTTCGGTGAGTGCCTTCACCAGGTCCGACCGGTAGTACATGAGCCCGGTCTGGTCGAACGTCGGTTGTGGGCGCGGGATCTCGGGTTCGTGGTCGAGGTGCCAGCCTTCCCGGCATTGCGCGAGCCGTAGCGCTTTGTGCTTGGTGGCGCATGGTGCGCAGACGGATTCGCGGGTGTGCCCGCACGGCACCGGCACCAGTTCGCGTGCTCCGGTCTCGGTGTCGCGGCGTTCCAGCACCACCGGCCGGATACATACCCCGTACCGCAGCGCGGTAGCGACGGCTACATGATCGAACGACGGCCCCCGCCCCGCCGCATCCTGTTCGGACATTGTTGAAAGCTCCTGTCGGACAGTCGGAACCGACTCACGACAGGAGCGAACATGTGGAGCACGCGCCCGAGATGTGGGGCACGCCTGCGATTCCGGCAGCCCGCCATGAGTCCATGGACGAGAAATCAACCGCCGGAACAGAATTGAGGTTCGTGTGACACCGCCGACTCGGTGCCTCGGGGCGCTGTATCGCGCAGGGCCGCAAAGATTGTGTGTCTGATGATGTTGGTCGCGGCATTTTCCACAGTACGCCCCATCCGGACCGGTGGGGCGTACCGCGTGTATGGGGTGGGGGTTATCGGTTGCGGCTCTTGCCGTTCCGGTCCGGGTTGTCGCTGTAGAGGTGTTCATCGAGGTCGATCACGACCGGTTCGCCGGGCACCTGGTCACCGTGGTAGCGGCGTGGTGGCCGGTAGGTGTTGATGATCCAGCGGATATCGTCGTCGGTCACGTGGAACGCCCGGACCCGCTCGATATCGGCCCGCTGTTCTTCGGCTTCGCTGCGTTCGTCGTCGCCCGGATCGGCGGCCGGGGTGATCTGCACATACCCCACGCCGGGAGTCTTGAGCGAGATGAGATCGGCCAGCCCGCCCCGCTCCCGCGCCGAGTCCCCGAGCACCATGCCGACCTGTGTTTTCTCCCGCACCCGTAAAGCCGCACGAACAGGAAATAACTGTCTGAGACGGATGACCTCCTTACTGGGATCTTGGGCGTATCCGTGCACGACGACAGCGGCGGCGCGTCCCATGGTGAGGATCAAGCCGAGGAGCCGTTCGATTTCGTCTTTGACCTTCTTGTCGGCGTAGTACTCGGTCAGCGACGCCGCCTCATCGATGATCAGCAGAATCATCGGTTCCTCCGGCGTGGGGTAGACCTTGCGGGCCTTGCCCCGGATGCGGGCCATGCGCGCCAGCAACACCCGCGCCGCCTCCCGCAGCAACTCGAGCGCGCCCGTGGTGTTGTCGTAGGCGAACCGGTCGAACCAGCCCATCCCGAACCCGAACTCCGCGCCGCCTTTCGGGTCGATCACCCACACCACCACCGAACCCTCCGCGATCAACGGGCCGACCGCAGCGATCGCCGACCACGCCACCGATCCTTTCCCCGCACCCGTTGCGCCGCCGCACAGGAAATGCGTGCCCAGCAGTTCCAGCTGCCACGGTTGCGCGAGCTGGGTCGTGCCGACCGTCACCGCCTCCAGGTCAACCGTTCTCGCGTCCACGACCACGCGGGGGAGTGGGATGGGTTTGCGGAGAATATCGGTGTGGATCACCTCCAGGCGGACGCGCCCCGATTCGCTGTGGCGGACCCGTAATCCGATGGCACGGAACGAATGCCGCAGCTTCTCCGCATGCCTTTCCCAGGTCTCGACTTCCTGCCCGTCGAGCATAGCGACGTCGACCACGTCGACTATCCGGCCGACCCGGATGCTCACCACGGGCGGGGTCAGTACCCGTTCGTCCAGCTGTGCGGTGAGGCCCTGCAGCGCCATTACCGACCGCCACCGGCGGTTGTAGCGGTACCACCGCCAATACCGTTGCCGCATCCGGCCGGTCACCCACCGCTCGAACGAGGCGGGCCACCGCATCCGCCACACCGCCCACCCCAGCACCACACCGGCACCGGCCGCCGCCCCGTACGGCCAGCCCTGCCACCAGCCCAACGCGACCGCGCCCGCGACCGGTAATGACAGCATCGGGAACAACACCGACCACCACACCGCCAGCAGCAACCCGACCCCGAGTTTGCCGAGCAGTTCCACCACCATTATCGAGAACTCGCCGAACGTGTCGTTGGGCGGCCGTTTCTGATAGTCCGAAGAACGAACCATGATCAGTACCAGAACCTTTCCATCAGGTTCATTTCGAAAAGTCTTGTCCTGCAACCGAATTGCAGGAAGAAGGAGCGAGAGGGAGGAGGGGCGGGCACGACCGGTTTACCGCCGATCGTGCCCGCCGCCCTACGCCCGGAAATGGGGCGAATCAGCCCGCGTTCTTGCCCGACGCGGGACCAGCCGCCGCGCCGCCGGACCGGCCGCCCGTACCCGGAGCAGGAGCGAAACCGGTTGCCCGGACCGTCTTGTCGAGGTACTTGAACTCGTTCTGCCCGGCGATGCGGGGCTGCACGGTCACACCCTCGAGGACCACCGGGCGAAGCCCCGGCCGAATCTCTTCGGTCGTCGGTACCGGCTCGGTATCCGCCAGCAGGATCACGTCATACGACGCCCGCCGGGGGTTGGGTTCATTCGGGTCCATCACCGCCATTCGCCACATCAGCAGACCCGTCACGGGATCGCGCTTCTGGGCCCCGACCTTGTTGGGGTCATTGGTGTATTCCGTATCCGGGCGAATCGGCCTGATCTGAATCACACCCTGTTCGAAATACTCATCGAACGTCGTCTTGAACCGAAAATCCTTCCGGGTATTGATTGGATCGTTACCACGTTCTCCAGCCATTACGGCCAACTCCTTTTATGTGTGATCATCTTTGCTTTGCAGATGCTTCTGACCAGCACAAACAGGAGAACTGCGGTCCAGTCTGGCAGTGACCCCGGACCCATCCGGGACGCGCTAGTCATCTCGCGCCCTCCGCCCCGCAACACCTGGGCAGATGACGCTGAACGCGCGTATGTACTACTCTGGACACAGCAGAACTCCGTTTCTGCTACGAAAGGGGACTCCGCAGGTAGGGCCGGAACCCGAAATCCTGGGGAGTTTTTTCGTTCACGCTGTCCCCTCGGTCGCACCCGGGGGGACAGCCAACGAAAACGTCAGACCATCACTGAATCCACCTCACTCGTCTCGCCTCACCTCCTCTCTGTTCGTGCTCGACGCCACCCATCATCACTGCGACCCCGCGCGGACGGGGACCAAGGCACACGCCAGGTGTGACCTCGCCCCGCCCAACGCCAAGGCGCAGCGCGACGCCACGCGTGCATCCACGCGGATCTACATGCTGAAATGCCCCATCCAACACACAGCACCGGAGTTCGCGGGGCCGCGATCGTGCCGAGAAACCATCGTCGACACGGAACAATCACTCCGGACGCCAGCACGAGACGGGATCACACCTCGGTGCGATCTTCCCTCCGACCGCCTCGCTCAAGCGCAAGGGACCCACCAGATTCCTACTGAATCCTTCCTGCTAGCCCGACAATCCGACCAGTCCCTTACCCTCCATCATCCCGTCAAACAAGCCCCCGTCAAGATCCAACCTGGGTACATTTTGTGCGGTACCAGCAGACCCGCACGTTCAGTGCAGGAATCTCCTGGCGTGTCAGAATTGACAAACACGGAGTTGCCTGATTTCGGCCACGTCGATCGTATGTCAGTCTGCCCAAGGCCACCCGATGTCCGTCGACAGCTTGACCCGGCACCAGGGCGGGTTCAGGGTTGGATATGGCGAACGGCCTCCTCCGAAAGTTCTTCGGAGAGAGGCCGTTTCGTATGCGCGTAGGTCCTGCCAAGGTTCTAAGTGGGGCGGTTGTACCCACCTTCCGACATTTCGGCCGTGAAGGCATCCCACTCGGCCGGGGTGAAGACCAATGCGCCGCCAGCTGGGTTCTTGCTGTCCCGCACACCGACGTGACCGGCGTCCAGCCATGCCACCTCTACGCACTCCTTGTCACTAGCGCTGCGGCTGGACTTGAACCATCTTGCGCCAGACACATCAATGCTCACTTTACATATCTCCCTTGCTATTTCCCCGAGTGCGCCTTCGCCATCTTTCTCAGAAAGTCTCTTGACTTAACGTCATCCATCGCTTTTTCACTCAGGATGTCGTACATTTCCCGGAACCTCTTCACGTCGCCTTCTTCCTCGAAAAACATAGTACCAACTGGACTTTCGGTATAGACAATAGGGGGCTCGGCGCTTCCGCGACTCTGTGGGAAGTCCAAGACGATGAACGGAGTGAGAGGCGCTCCTACCGGGAACCCGGCACTGTGCTGAAGAATTCGAATCACGATATTCTCTCGCGTGCTCAAATCAGCGAGATGCCGCATCTGATCAGCCATGATCTGCCGCGATCCCACCAACGTTCGCAACAGCGATTCGTGCAAGACGAATTCAGCGTGCACGGGTTTGGTCTGCCGCGTAATGATGCTCGCTCGACGCATCCGAAGCGCAACTCGTCTGTCGATCTCCTCCGGTGTCTCGGGCACGTAGAACGATTCCCCGAGCGATCTCGCGTAATCTGCTGTCTGAAGCAGGCCGGGAACGATGAGGGATTGAAAGAACCGAAGATGGTTGGCCGAAGCTTCCAGGTCAACATAGGTATCGAAGCCCGGTGCCATCAGGTCTCGATCACCCTGCCACCATGACTTCGTGCTCGCTTGCTCCGCTAGCGACTTCAGATGCTCGACCTTCTCCGGCGGCAACTCATAGAAGCTGCAGATGTACTCGATCTCCCGCGGCTTCACCCTCACGTTCTGCCCCAGCTCCAGCCGTGACAACGTGGACTTTCCGATGTCCAGAGCCTCCGAGACCTGCTGGAGGGTGTAGCCGAGCGCATCACGCGCTTCTCGTAACGCCTTCCCAAGCTGCCGCCTAGGCAACGTCGTACCGCCTGAACCCTCTCGCTGTCTCGGCATCTCCGCTCTCTCCTACCCGAGGTCTTAGTCTCCCACGATTCCCGCGTTCCGACTTGCGGATTTCCCGACTCGGGAATCGTAAGCAGGGATTCCCGGGAACCGTGCTGGGCGTTTGCGGCAACTAATGTCAAGTTCCCGAGTCGGGATTCCCGACATAGCCTTCCCGTAGCAACATACCGGCATGAGCCAGGAACGCGGAAGCCTCACCGTAGCCCAAGCTCGAGCGTTGCGGGCTCTGGACTTCGGAGGGGTGCTCACCGAACGGCAGATCAAGGCCGCTGCGAAGCTCACCAAATGGGAGGTTCGCCGAGTAGTTGCACACCTTCATGATCGAGGACTGATCGCGCGCAGCGGGAACACCGACCGCTTTCTGATCACACGACTTGGTCGAAACACGTTGGCTACCAAGCCATTCACCTACGGGAACCTGCAAACGTCAGGGCGCTTATCGAGTAGGCGCGGTGGTGTCGCGTGAGCGAGCACACCACCGAGGTCGACGGACTGCAAGCAACGTGGCGACTGGAGAGGCATCGGATAGAAATCATGAACGTACACAACGAATCTCACTCGGTCGACGTGACCTTCGCCCCTGGCACCGACCTAGCGACCGCCCGGGAGCGTCGCCCGAAGTGGACGCAGCTATGGAACCGGATACGTCATGAATTCTGGCTGGAGTACACGCCATCGCCTCGGCGCAACTCGGCACAGCACATCGTGCGGTGGTGCTGATGGCACAGCCGGACGAACATCGGTACTACACGCAGTGGGCGATCGTGACCACCGGAGGTTCCTGCGGGAAACACGACGGCGGATCGTGCCCGGTCGCGGCGTGGGGACCCTACAGCCTCCGTGAAGCCGAGGACACCATCGCTACTGTCCCGGTCGGCCACAGTCCCCATATCGTTCCCTTCTGGCCACGCGGCCCCGAGTTCAACACAGTCGGGCAGCCCTCGCGGGGTGCCGACACGAACGTGATCGGAATGCCCGACCGACGGGACGACCGGTGACCCTGATCCTGGTGTCCCGCTGGGAAGTACGCCCATCCGACACCGAACTCGATGTCCTGTGCTGCCTCGCGCGGTTCACCCGGGCCGTGTCCATCCCTCAACTGACCCGCGGGCAGCTCACCATCTCCGCCGCGAAGGCGTTGCGCCGGTTGGCTGAACGCGGCTTCGTGAAAACCGGTGTCGCACACCGCAACGGCCGCGCCGAACCGGTCTGGTGGCTCACGAACGACGGCCGCCTACTCCATGATCAATTGAACCAAACACGGTAGCTCACAAGGTATTTCACACACAGATCCCTTCAGAACGACACGGGAGGCACATCAGCCGATATGGGAAACTCCGACTACCACATGCGAGCCCCCCAAAGCCAAGACGCGGCGATGCGGACGCCGGAGAGGGGCACGCTGTGATCCCTTGGCCACCCCTGCGCCGCGCCGTCCTCGACGCGATGAAGGACGGGCACCCCCACCGATCTGACGGACTCGCCAAGCAGTTGAACCGGTCGCGTACCAGTGACGTGAAAGCCGCGTTGAACTGGCTGACCCGAAACGGATACGCCACCGAGGAAGCAGGCGGCAACAGCGTCGAGCGCCCGACATATCGGCTCACCGCTAACGGGCTTCAGCATGCCAGCAACCTCGATGCCGGATACGGGTGGCATCCTGAGAACCTGTCCGCGCCCGGGCGGCCACCGATCGCGACCCGCTACTACGACAACCGCGACGGAGCCCCGGTACTGCTCGAGATCGACCGTCCGTTCCGCGATGACCGCAATGATTGCTGGACCTGCTTCTTCCATATCGCCGGTCTCGGTCGTGCACCGGAACCGTTCGACGGATTCGGTATCGGAGACGACTCCCTCGAAGCCCTCGTCTACGCGCTGCAAGTCGCCGAGTCCGTTCTGACCGATCCCCGGCTGGACCCACCCGTCACCCTGCACGGCCAGCCCGATATCCGTCTCCCCGAAAACCCCCGCAAGCCGTTGTGCCGATCCGGTCGTCCGCACCTCGAACCGGAAACAGCAACCTGAAATGGCCACCACTACAAAGCCTTTCGGCGGGCATCTACACAACTACACGTGTTGGTGTGGTGGGTGCTTGGTCTGGCGCGCTCACCATGATGCGCCGGTTTCCCTGTCCGACACCGACCCACCCGAGGGGGCAAGCCACACCAATGCCCGGTGGGCGTACCGCCACGCCTACGAAGCAATCCGGATTCACGAACACTGCCTGGTCGGGTTCTGCGGCACGGTCACCGTCGCATGGATCTCCATCAACAGTGGCCGGGCAGGACAAATGCGCGCCTACGAAGTGCGAGCCGCCAACCGATCCGCCCGGACCAGCCGGGCACTCAAAGCCGTTGCCACACAAGCAAGATCAACGGAGACGAAGCCGCCGCCCAAACGCGCCCGGATCGGCATCCGGGCATGGCTACGGGACAACGGTCACCCGATCACGAACTTCGGCCGCATCCCGAAACACCTCGAGCAGCTCTGGGACGAAGCACACCCGCCTCCCTGAATACGCCACGGCCGACCAGAACACTTCTGAGACTCGCCATCTGCACTCAAATCCGTTCCACCGCAACAGGTTCCATGTCAATCGAATCCAACATCCCACCAACACGCCAAGGACACCGATGCGAAATAGTCGTTACCCGGACCGCCATGTGCACGGAGCTACCAGGTTTGTTACATTCACCCCATCCGTGTCGGGTGGTCGAAAGGGTGGGGATGCGCCGAATCAAACTGGTGATAGCCGGAGCGGCCGTCCTGTCGGCACTCGTAGCGTCGGGTGGATGCATGGATAACCAGCCATCCGACAAGACCAGCAGCAGCACCCCCGCACCCGCACTGTTCAACCCGTGCACGAGCATCCAAGATGATGCTCTCCTCGCTGCGGGAGTGGACCCCGCCACGAAGGACACCGGCATTGCTGGCGTCCATCAGTCCGGGTGGGAGATCTGCGGATGGATGGGCCAGCAGTACTCGATCACCGTGTACTCATCCGCGCGCACCGTGGCCGATTACGAGAAACGGTCCGACTACCGCGACTTCCGCGATGTGACGATCGCCGGTCGCACTGGCCGACAGTTCCGAAACCAACCCGGCGGAGCGAGCGATCTCGCGTGCGACGTGGTCTTTCCGGCGGCTCAGGGAACGATTCAGATCGGGCTACTCAACAAGGCAAGCGCGGACAATCCACCCGAACCGTGCGCGGCGTTGAAACAGGCCGCCGAAGCCTTGATCTCGCACCTGCCGAAGTAGGACACATCGACCGGACCGGAGGGGGCCACGCGTGAGCGCCGAGGATGTAGCGAAGTGGCAGAAGCTCGCCGAGCAAGCGCGAGCAGGCGAGGTCTACCTCGATGATGAGGCAGTGGCCCGGGAATGTCTCAAGGCGTGTGGGGATCGGATCACCAGTCTGGAGCAGATGCTCGCGCAAGTATTTCGAACGAAAACGGTGTCCGGTTTCGGTGATTTCGTGATGGCCGACGATCTCGCCAAGAAGTTCATCGAGCAAGGCGTCGACGTCGAGGAATCGATCCGGCAGGAAATCGAGACCGTGAAGAATATGCAGGAAGTCATGCGTCTGTCGGTGTCGAAGCTGGTCGGTCAGGACGTGGACAACGCAGGCAACATCAAGGGAACGGCTTAGCCCGTACTTTCGAACCCTGGGGTTCGTGCTGTCCGCTCCTGCCCGTGCCGAATTCGGCAGCCCACGCCCGGAACTCTGCGGCGGGGGTGCCTGCCGGGGTGCGTCGCGGATCGGGCGGGCTGACCGGTCAGTCTCGCGTAATCTGTTGTGCCACAGTCTTGATGACCCCTGTAGCAGCAGGAAATAGAGGATTCCGAATAGAAAAAATAGAAAGGGGGAGAAGAAAAAACGGAATCCAGAAGGAAAGAACTTGCCGAATTTCCCTCTACAGAATCAAGAGCGGCGCGCTTCGCGCGCCGCCCGGTGCGCCCGCCCTCCCGCTCCGCTCCCGGGCGGGCACCCCGGCGCAGGACCAGGGTGGGGGACCGAACTACCACAACGGAACCGACCCATCGCCACCAGTCCCGAAGTGCTGCCGCACCCCTCCGGGGCTTGCCACTGGATGTCAAGTGGGGCACTGGATGTTGGACACGACCCGTAGATGACGTACAGCCGCAGATCCCGCAGCTAGGGTGATCTCGTTACTGAAATGCGCTCTGCGAGGAACACGAATCCAGCCATGAAGCGTAAGGGGATCGATGAATATCCGATTGGCATCGGCAGCGATGTGTGGCTTGGTTGCGGCATTTGCTTTCTCAGGGACATGCGCCGCAACAGAATTGAGCCACGAGATAGCAGTAGCGGTCAACCGCACGGGTGCACCGAACGATCAGTCCTGCCCCCGGACAGCCCAAGGAGATAAGCAGGTTCGGAATAGGCACGGCAAGTGTCAAGAGGCTGCAGCCGAGTGTCGGTCACGAAATACCGACGGATATTACACGCAGCAGGGCCACTTCAGCTACGACAGGACCAGAGAACTTTGCCGCTCCTCAGGGTCTGCACCCCGTTACGCCCCAGGGTCACCAAGGTGATAACACCAGGGACGTTCCTCACAAATCGCAACCAGGTTCGCTCCTGCTGACCCGCCCCATGTTCACCATCCCTCACCGGCCCAAGGTAGGGATCAACTGTGCGGTTCGGCGACGGACGACGCCTCCGGTGCCGTGCGAACTATGCTGTCCGGCACCGGAGGCACAACCTGTGGGAAGGATCACATCGTACGCAAACCTGCTGATCAGGCCGTCTCGTTCTCTGGTTTCCGCAGGTCAGATCACTTCCCCGGGAAAGGCGAATTGATCGTGGTGAAGTATTGGGCCGCGGCCAGAATCGCGACCGGGGCGGTGACCAGGATCTGGCCCGCGAGGGTGCCCAGGGCGCCGATGGCGACGATGCCGCCGAGGCAGCCGACCACCGCGGCGGGGACGAACGGGCCGAACATGCCGACGATGGTGGCCGCGGCCACGGTCGCACCCGCGATACCGCCCAGCACGCACCCCACGGCGCCACCGGCGATCCCGCCGACCAGCGTTCCGATCGTGGCGCCCGCGCTGATGGTGCTGGTCATGCGGGTCCAGGCGGCCAGTTCGCGGTCATAGGGGGTCTTGAACGGCGCCACGTCCTCGTACGGCAGCGCCACGGGCTGGTAGACGGCGTGACCGAGGTCGAACTGCGGGGTCAGGGTCGCCGTGCGGTCGTGGATCTCCGCGGCGATCGGGAATACGAAATCATCCACACGGAACGACAATTCGGTCCCGGCGACGGTAGTGCCGTCCGCCGCCTTGATCTTGAATACCCCGTTGTCCACATCCAGGGATCCGGCATCGGTCGAGATGATCGTGGACTTGTCCGTGCTCGTCGCCTTGTAGTCGACGGCGCCCGCATCGCCGGGCGGCGCCGCACCGGCGGTACCGGTGGCTATCCCCAGGGCGGTGGTCAGCAGGGCGGCAACCACCGCGAATTTCCTCATCTTCACAAGCGTGTCCCTCATCATCAGGCTGCGGCGCATCCGCTGCAGTGCGTAGGTAGGTGGCGGATTCGCCGGAACTGCCGCTGCGGCACGGGCCGGGCAGCGACTGGCCGCAAGTCTCAGGGAACTCACAGCGACCTGTCAGGTGTAAGAACCAGGCAGATTTCAACCGGTGACCCGGCGCCGCGCCACGGGCACCATCGGATTCTGGGCTGCCGACCGCTCGGCACCGCCGACACAGTCCACCACCACTGCACGAGGTTTTCGCTTGTCTTCACTCGCCCTGCGGTCGACGCCCGTCCGACTACCGCGACTGCCCCACGCGCGCTGGGTGCGCCTGGTCAGCCCGGTGCTGCTCATCGCGCTCTGGCAACTGGCCAGCGCCACCGGTGTCCTGCCGGAACGGCTGCTGGCCGCGCCGACCGCCGTGGTCGACACCGCGATCGAACTCGTCCGCGACGGCACACTGCCGCAGGCGATCTCGGTGTCGCTGCAGCGTGCGGCGATCGGATTCGCCATCGGCGCGGCGATCGGCATCGGGCTGGCCGTGCTCGCCGGGCTCAGCCTGCTCGGTGAGTACATCGTCGATCCGCCGATGCAGATGCTGCGGACGCTGCCGTTCTACGGCCTGATCCCGCTGTTCATCCTGTGGTTCGGCATCGGTGAGCTGCCCAAGATCGTGCTGGTGGCCTTCGGCGTCGCGATCCCGCTGTACCTCAACACCTTCGCCGGGATCCGCAGCGTGGACGGCAAACTCGCCGAGGTCGCGCGGGTGCAGCAGTTGTCCAGGCTCGGGACGATCGGGCATATCGTGCTGCCCGGCGCGCTCCCTCAGACCCTGGTCGGCCTGCGGCAGTCGCTGGGCGTGGCCTGGCTCGCGCTGATCGTCGCCGAACAGGTCAATGCCGATGCGGGCCTGGGCTTTCTGATCAACGACGCGCGCGAATTCCTGCGCACGGATGTCATCGTCGTCGGGCTCCTCGTCTACAGCGTGCTGGGCCTGCTCACGGATGCCGTGGTGCGGCTGATCGAAAGGAGGGCGCTCGCATGGCGACGCGGATTCTTGGGGAACTGAAGCAAGGGCCGGAGGCGCAGGATGCCACCGCGGCACCGGCCGCCGCGCCGGTCGATGCCACATCCACGATCGACGATGCCGAGCCTCTGCACGACGAGCAGCTCGATCCGGTCAGCGAGCTCGGCGGCAACGTCGCCCGAATTCGCAAGCTGACCAAGGCTTTCGGCGAGCGCACGATCCTCGACGGCATCGATCTCGATATCGCCCGCGGCGAATTCGTCGCCCTGCTCGGGCGCAGCGGCACCGGCAAGTCGACGCTGTTGCGCGCGCTGGCCGGGCTCGATCGCGACCACGCCGGGGAGTTGACGGTCTCCGGCGATGTCGCCGTCGCCTTCCAGGAGCCCCGCTTGGTGCCGTGGAAACGCGTGCACGCCAACGTGACCCTGGGCCTGCGGCGCCGCGACCCGAAGGCGGCCGCGCGCGACGCACTCGCCGAGGTCGGGCTGGCCGAACGCGCCGACGCCTGGCCGCTGACCCTGTCCGGCGGCGAGGCGCAGCGCGCGTCGCTGGCCCGGGCGCTGGTCCGCGATCCGGATCTGTTGCTTCTCGACGAGCCGTTCAGCGCCCTGGATGCGTTGACCCGCATCACGATTCACGCCCTCGTGCTCGAGCTGTGGAAACGGCATCGGCCCGGCGTGCTGCTGGTGACCCACGACGTCGACGAGGCGCTGCTGCTGGCCGACCGGGCCCTGGTGCTGGCCGACGGCGGCATCGCCGACGAGATCCGCATCGACCTGCCCCGCCCGCGCCGCCGCGACGATCCCCGCTTCGCCGGGCTGCGACAGGACCTGCTCACCCAACTCGGGGTGGCCGCCGAAGGAACAGAAGGAACAGCATGATCACCCGCCGCCTCTTCGCCGCCGTAGCCCTCACCGCGGTGGTCGCGACCGCCTGCGGCACCGACGACGGCAAGGATGCGGCGGTGCGGCCCGACGGCACCGTCGACCTGCCACAGGTGACGCTGCGGGTCGGCGACCAGAAGGGCACCGCGCTGCAGGCGCTGCTG
The DNA here is from genome assembly GCF_001613165.1 of Nocardia mexicana NBRC 108244. Classification (GTDB taxonomy): domain Bacteria; phylum Actinomycetota; class Actinomycetes; order Mycobacteriales; family Mycobacteriaceae; genus Nocardia; species Nocardia mexicana. Next base: position 26,823 of record NZ_BDBV01000062.1, on the reverse strand, counting down.
GAGTCCTCCGGTGAACTGCAGTCGGTGCCGTACAAGATCGAGTGGTCGCAGTACACCGCGGGTGTGCCGATGCTGGAGGCGATCAATTCCGGCGCAGTCGATTTCGGCGGGGTCGGCAACTCTCCGCCGGTGTTCTCCGCGGCCGCCAAGTCCTCGATCAAGATCGTCACCGGTTACTACGCGGGCGTCGCCGGGCAGGCGGTCGTGGTGCCCAAGGACTCCCCGCTGCGCAGCCCGGGCGACCTGCGCGGCAAGAAGATCGCGGTCACCAAGGGCAGTTCGGCGCATCACCAGCTGCTGACGGTGCTGACCCGGAACGGACTGTCGTTCAAAGACATCGAACCGCAGTACCTCCAGCCCGCCGATGCGCTCGCCGCGCTCAGCACCGGTCGCGTGGACGCCTGGGCCATCTGGGATCCCTACACCGCCCAGGCACAGCAGCAGGCGAACGCGCGGATCCTGGTCGACGGCGACGGCTACGTCAACGGCGATTCCTTCTACGTCGCGGGGAACAAGGCGCTCGACAGCAAGTCGCGGTCCGCGGCGCTGCGCGACCTGATCGCCCGCATCCGGCGGGCGCACACCTGGGTGAACGAGCACCCCGAACAGTGGGCGCAGGTCTTCGCACAGCAGACCGGCCTGGCACCCGATGTGGCCCTGCTCTCGGTGACCCGCAACAAGTATCGCGATCACCCACTCGACGACGCCACCATCGACGGCGAACAGCAGGTCGCCGACGCCTTCTCCGAGGCCGGGCTGATTCCGCGCGAGGTGCGGATCCGCGACTACGTCGACACCCGCTTCAACGACCTCTTCCCCGCGTCCTCCTGAACCACGGCCTCCTGAAGGGAGCAGTTCGAATGACCCTGTCCTTCCACTGGTTTCTGCCGACCTACGGCGATTCCCGCAACCTGGTAGCGGGCGGGCACGGCACCGCGATGTCGGGCGACCGGCCCGCGTCGCTGCGCTATCTGAACCAGATCTCCGGTGCCGCAGAGGAAAACGGCTTCGAGGGCGTGCTCACCCCGACCGGACTGTGGTGCGAGGACGCCTGGCTGACCACGGCCATGCTCGCGGAAACCACCGTGACGCTGAAGTTTCTGGTGGCGTTCCGGCCGGGCCTGATCAGCCCGACGCTGGCCGCGCAGATGGCGGGCACCTTCCAGCGGCACTCCCGCGGCAGGCTGCTGTTGAACGTCGTGACCGGCGGCGAGCCGCACGAGCAGCGGGCCTTCGGCGACTTCCTGGACAAGGACGAGCGCTACCGGCGCACCGGGGAATTTCTGCATGTCGTGCGCGAGCTGTGGCAGTCCTACGAGCCGATCACCTTCGAGGGCAAGCACATTCACGTCCGCGACGCGCTGTTGAACAATCGCCCCGACCCGATCCCGCCGATCTTCTTCGGCGGCTCCTCGCAGGCGGCCGGGCCGGTGGCGGCGCAATACGCCGATACCTACCTCACCTGGGGTGAGCCGCTGTTCGCGGTGAGCAAGAAGCTGGAGTGGATCCGCCGCCTGGCCGTCGACCAGGGGCGCAAGCTCAGCTACGGCCTGCGCATCCACGTCATCACCCGCGATACCTCCGAGCAGGCCTGGGCCGAGGCGGACCGATTGCTGGAGGCGGTCGACCCGGCCGATATCGAACGCGTGCAACAGAGTCTGGCCCGCAGCGAATCCGAGGGACAGCGCCGCATGCTCGAACTGCACAGCGGTTCCACCGAACGCCTGGAGATCGCGCCGAACCTGTGGGCGGGCGTGGGCCTGGTCCGCGGCGGCGCGGGCACGGCGCTGGTCGGCTCGCACGAGGAGGTCGCCGAGCGGCTGATCGAATACTCGCGCCTGGGCATCGACCACTTCATCCTCTCCGGCTACCCACACGTCGAGGAGGCGTACTGGTTCGGCGAGGGCGTCCTGCCGATCCTGCGCCGCAAGGGCCTGTGGAAGCACCCGTCGCAGCGTGAGACCGCGCCCGTGGCAACACCTTTCGCCTCCGCCGCAAGTAGCAGCTGACGGCCCGCTCAGCCCTTCTTCGCTGCCGCCTTCGCCTGCTTCTTGAATTCCCTTACCTGTGAGAGGGATTCGGCGTCGGTGACGTCGGCTACCGAGCGGTGTGAGCCCTCGTCGCCGTATGCCCCGGCGGCCTCGCGCCAGCCCGCTAGCTGCACGCCGCGCTGTTTACCCAGCAGTGCCAGGAAGATCCGGGCCTTCTGGTCGCCGAAGCCGGGCAGCGCCTTGAGGCGTTTCAGCACCTCTTTGCCGTCCGGATCGCCCTCGGTCCACAGGTTCTCGACCTTGCCGTCGTAGTTCTCGACGACGAAGCGGGCCAGGTCCTGCACGCGGCGCGCCATCGATCGCCCGTAGCGGTGGATGGCGGGCGGCGTGGCGCCCAGCTCCTCGAACTCCTCCGGGTCCGCCTCGGCGATCCGGCGGATATCGAATCCGCCCATCCGGTCGGCGAGCTTCTGCGGCCCGCGGAACGCGTGCTCCATCGGGAACTGCTGATCCAGCAGCATCCCCGTCAGCAGCGCGAAGTTGTCGGTCGACAGCAGCTTGTCCGCCTCCGGGTCCTGCGCGAGGCACAGCTTTCGGCTCACCATGGACCGATCATCCCATCTCGCTCCGGCGGCCGGCGACGCGCCGGGCAACCCGGGGTCGAGTGGCGTATCTCACATGCGTACCGGCCCGTAGCTTTTCCCCGCGCATAGAGTGTCGACATGCCTGACACTCTGGCTACACCCACAGTGGCAACGGTGCCGACAGACAGAACGGCAATACACATGGCGCCTTCACACAGCACCTCCGGGCTGCGTCCGGACCGTTTCGACCGGGACGGTCAGGACCAGCTCATCGACGTCCGCGATCTGCGGGCGGCACTTCCCGGAATCCGGCGACTGCGGCGCTGGGCCCACGAGGCCCTGGCGGTACGGCCCGGCGAGAGCGCGGTCGATATCGGATCCGGCAGCGGCTCCGAAGTGCTGGCGTTCGCCGACGCGGTCGGACCGGACGGAACCGCGGTCGGCGTGGAGCCCGATCCGGACCTGCTCACCGCGGCCGAACGCCGGGCGGGCCAGGCCGGATCCGCCGCCCGGTTCCTGCCCGGCGACGCCTACAACCTGCCGGTGAGCAGCGACAGCTTCGACGTCGCCCTGTGCGAGCGGGTCTTCCAGCACCTGACCGCGCCGCAGCGCGCCGTCGGCGAGATCGCACGCGTGCTGCGGCCGGGCGGCCGGGTCGTGGTGATGGACAGCGACTGGGGCACGGCGATCGTGCATCCGGGCGACCGGCACGTGGTGCAGCAGGTGATCGAGACCCTGATCAGCAGCACCACGGATCCGTTCGCGGGCCGCCGACTGCCCGGGCTGCTCACCCAGGCCGGTCTGGTGATCGACGATTTCGGTTCGCACGCTCTGGTCCAGGAACACAGCATGGGCGCCGGTGCGCTGGTCGCGCGGGTATCCGCGATGGCGGTGGCGCGCGGGGCGATCACGGAACAGCAGCGGGAACAGTTGCTCGCCGATCTGGAGGCAGGCGCCCGCACCGGAGACATCCACCTGTCGGTCACGATCTTCGCGGTGCTCGCCCACAAGCCGGAGTAGGTCCCCGATAAACAGAGTCGCCGCCGTTGTCTCCAACGGCGGCGACTCTGCGCTATTACTTACCCAGGCACTTCTCCGTGGCCGCCAGCAGCACACATGTCGCCAGCCCGTTCATCGCGGCGTCGAGATCTGCCAGCGACGGGAAGCTGGGGGCGATGCGAATGTTCTTGTCCTCCGGGTCCTTTCCGTACGGGAAGGCCGAACCCGCAGGGGTGAGCGCGATCCCGGCGTCCTTGGCCAGCGCGACGACCCGGGCCGCGGTGCCCTCCAGCACGTCCAGACTGATGAAGTAGCCGCCCTTGGGCTCGGTCCACGAGGCGACCTTGGAGGCGCCGAGCCGCTCCTCCAGAATCCGCAGCACCAGCTTGAATTTCGGCTCCAAGAGGGCGCGGTGCTTCTGCATGTGCGTGCGCACGCCCTCGGCGTCTCCGAAGAATCGCAGGTGCCGCAGCTGGTTCACCTTGTCCGGGCCGATGCTCTTCTTCGACAGGTGCTTCAGGTACCAATCGAGGTTGGCCTTGGATCCGCCGATGAAACTGACACCCGAGCCCGCGAACGTGATCTTCGAGGTCGAGGCGAATACGAAGGGGCGGTTGGGATTACCGGCGGCGGCCGCCATGCCGAGCACGTCCAGCACCGGCGCCGCGGTATCGGTCAGCGGATGCACGGCGTAGGCGTTGTCCCAGAACAGCCGGAAGTCGGGGGCCGCGGCGGGCATCGAAACCAGTTCGCGGGCAACGTCTTCGGAGAAGGTGACGCCGGTCGGGTTGGAGTAGTTGGGGACGGCCCACAGACCCTTGATCTGCGGATCGGCGGCCACCAGTTCGGCGATCGCATGCACGTCCGGGCCGTCGTGGTTCATCGCGATCGGAATCATCTCGACGCCGAGCGATTCGGTGATGGCGAAGTGCCGGTCGTAACCGGGTGCCGGACACAGGAACTTGATCGGCTCGTCGGCCCAGCGGCGGGGCGAGTCCGCGGTGCCGTGCAGCATCGCGAAGGCGATGACGTCGTGCATCAGCTCCAGGCTGGCGTTGTTGCCCGCCAGCAGGTTCTCGACGGGGATGCCGAGCAGTTCGCCGAAGATGGCCCGCAACTCCGGAAGTCCGTGCAGCCCACCGTAATTGCGACAGTCGGTGCCGGAACCGTCGCGGAAGTCGTCGGCGCCGGGGAGGGTGAGCAGATCGGTGGACAGGTCGAGCTGTTCGGGGGACGGCTTGCCCCGCGTGATATCCAGCGTGAGCTTCTCGGTCTTCAACTTGCCGTAATCCGCGGTCTGCGTCTCGTGTTCGGACACGAGTTCCGCGTGGCTCATCAAACCGATCTGCGTTTGCCGGGGCATCCTGAGCAGCCTTTCAAGCAGCGAGGTACAGGGTTTGCGGACCGGGTGCTCATGGCCGCCGGTCCAGCCGACCACGTTACCTTCCGGGCAAGCCGGACTGCATGGCAGTTTCGGATCTCGCCCGTAGTCCCCACCGCGGCGAAAAATAAGGGGACCCCGCGCACCCGGCAGAGCCCGTTGACCCTTGCTGCCTTCCGGCCCTGGGGGAGTTCACAGGATGCACGCCGCGCGGGATCCATGGGCCAGTGTAGCGACCGGACCCGAATCTGCCGCATCGGCCCCCGGCAGCCCCACCTGACCACCGCAGACGAGGTGCCCCCACAACTGACTGGCGACGTTCACCGCCCGAATAGCTACGATCTGTGCGACATTTCGAGGGGGCTTCCGCGCCACGACCGGAGGAATTGAGCAGTGACAGGCACCAACCCACCGCACGACCGGGAGCAGCCGGACCAGGGCGGGCAACCCAACGAGACCGTGCAGTGGTGGTCCACGCCGCCGGCGCATACGAGCCCCGAGACTCCGGTCACGGGCACCGAACCCACCGTGCTCGGCGGCGGGCGGCAGGGCCCGGTGACGGGCACCGATCCGACCGTGCTGGGCGCCGGGTTCGACAGCTATCTCGGCACGTCGCAACCGCCGCCGAGCCAGCCGCAGTACGGGCAGCAGAGCCAGCCGCAGTACCCGCAGCAGAGTCAGCCGCAATACCAGCAGAGCGCACCGCAGTATCCGCAACAGGCCCAGCCGCAGGGTGGATATCCGCCGCCGCCGTACGGCAATGCGCCCTACGGGCAGCAGCAGTATCCGGGACGGCCGTATCCGCCGCCGAAGAAGGGCAGCGCGGCGCCGTGGATCATCGGCGGCGTCGTCGGGCTCGTGGTGATCATCGGCGCGGTGGTCGGCATCGTGGCGCTGGCGAGCCGGGACAGCGGCGACGGTGGTGGCGGCGGCCTGACCGGCACGGACAGCAAGGTCGACGGCAACTATTCGATGACCAACGTCACCGATGCCTGCGCGCTGGTCGACACCGCCGTGCTGCGCAAGTGGGCGCCGACTCCCGACGGCACCCCCGAGCACACCGAACGCCAGCCCGACAGCACCCTCGGCGGCGGCTCGCTGGAGTGCCGGGCCTCCTACACCGGGGCCGGGAAGTACGGCGACGACGGCTCCGACCTGGACTTCGAGGCCGACTTCCAGTCCGAGTACGGCACGCCCGACTTCAACAACTGGAAGGACTACGACACCCAGACCACGGGCAGCGGCCGCTCCTCCGGCATCATCACCGGCCTCGGCCAGGACGCGTACTACGCCGTCTACGAGCAGAGCTATTCGAGCTTCGTCACCCTCGACTACACCTGCGCGGTCCTGGACTCCAACCTCTCGGCCAAGGTGAAGTTCTCCATCGACACCCCCACCGCCACCAACAAGGACGACGTGGGAACGGCCTGCAAAGACCAGCTCAAGAAGGCCCTCACGGCCCTGCACAAGTAGGTGCCGAGTAGCCCGCCCGGCGCGAACGGGCGGGCGTTGGTCCGCACACCGGCTGGCGTACTACGACGGTAAATCGGCTGCGGCCGTGGCGAATCAGCGACCGTGGACACGAGAGACCTGGCCGCGATTCCGAGACGAGAGCCGCGCCGTGGATATCAGAAACCCCGCCGTTGGGCTCCCGGACAGGAGCCCAACGGCGGGGTTCGCGGCGGAGGATGCGGGATTCGAACCCGCGAGGGCTGTTAACCCAACCCGCGTTCCAGGCGAGCGCCATAGGCCACTAGGCGAATCCTCCGCGGAGCAGCATACCGGCCACCGGCCGTCGAGAACAAAGCGGGCTCTGTCCTGCGGTGCCGCCCGCGCTTCGGGTTACTTCGGGCCTGCGTCATCCCGGCGGAGCTAGGCGGTGGGGATTGCGCTCCAGTGTGGGTCGCGGCCGGTGATGGCGACGATGCGGTCGATCAGTGGGGCATCGCCGGGGGTTTCGACGGCAGGGCTCCACAGGGCGGGGATCGGGGCGTTGGGGATGAAGACGGTGACGTGGTCGAGGCAGGAATGCAGGGTTTCCTCCGGCATCCAGAACGTGCGGTCGAGCGCGACCGCGAGGTCCCAGCCGTGTACCACCAGCTCCGTGAGGGCGATCTTGCCCCAGGTTTCGTTCGGCAGCCGCGGATCGGCGGGACCGCCGGTGCCCTCCCAGGCGGCGGGATCGGCCCACGCCTCCCCCAGCTCCCACACCAGGGCCGCGACCCTGTGGATATCGGCCGTGCGCACGACGGGCTCCCCGGACGGTTGCCTGCGGGCAATTCCGCTGAATGCGTGTGAGAACTCGGCACAGTGGTGGATGAGGTCGGCGACGGAGTACTCGGCGCACGGGGTCGGGTTCTCGACCTGATCACCGGAGACGCTCTCCAGCAGGTCGATCACGGTATGGCAGGCCGGTTTCAGGTCGATCACGTCGTTCTCCTCGGGGCGGCACAGTCCGGACGCGCAGGGCACGTCCTCGCACATATGGACTCGCGAACCGGCCGGAATTCATCGGTGGCGCCCAACTGCCGGAATCGACCCGCCCCTACTCGGCGAGCGGTTTCACTGCGTCCAGTACCTCGGTGAGCGCGGTGTCCAGTAGGTCGGCGTAGGTATCGATATCGGAGATCGCCGCCGGGTCGGCGTGGATCGAGACCGTCACCGTGTCGCCGAGGCCGTGCACGCCGTGGGTCAGGTGCATGACGGCGCCGAGGGCCGGGAAGCCCGCGGTGAAGCGGACCCGGCCGCCGCCGAAGGTCAGATCGGCGGGCCCGCGGTTCACGCTCGACACCACCGTGTGGCCGCCGAGGGCATCGGGGACCTGATCCATCGGATAGGTGGCGACATCGCGGCGCAGCACCGTGGCAGGAAGTACGGCGGTCACGCGATCCTGCGCCCGCAGCAGTGGATGGCCAGCCCGGGCCCGGCGGAGATCGAGATCCGCGCCGATGCGCTCGGCGCGACGACGCAGATCCGTTTCCGCACCGTGCAACTCGACCCCTAGATCTCGATAGTTGTTGCGCGGACCGCTGTTTCGCTCCGGAAGCGCCATCGAAACCTGAGCCGCCATGTCGGCCTCCGGCTCACCACGCGCTGCGAGATACCGCGTCAGTGCCGAGGCGACGGCGGTCAGAACCACCACTGTCACAGTGAAACCCGGGACTCGCAGATCATCACGAACCAGCATGCGCACCGCGTGCGACTCCGGAACGGGCGGCCGGTTCAGCAGCGTCGGAGGAAAACTCGGCGCAGGCCGCGGCACCTCCCCGCGCTCGGTCCGCTCGCCGAGTTCTCGACGTGCCCGCTCGGCCGCGAACCCGCGAACCACGGTCCGCGCCAGCTGCACCGGGAAAGTTGCCAGCGAAACCAACTCGGCTACAAGGCCTTCCGCACGTGACACCTCGTCGGCCAACCTGCGGGGCACTTGCGGTACGCCGCCGTCATCCCGGCACGCTTTCGGCTGGGATCCGCCACTCGGTCGCGGTAGGTTCCGGCCAAAAGCGCGCCGGAACGACTGGAGAGCCATGGCACGACGGAATGACTGGAGAGCCATGGCGCGGCGGAACAACCGGGGACCGATCGCACGCCGCAACAACCGGGGACGCCGGAATGACGGTGAACGCCCGGGCAGTACTGCCCCTTCGGCGGCGATAGGCGGCCGGTCCCTGTCATCCATCCGGGAGGGCTCCTGATCACCCGCACGCGGACCCTCGGTGAACAGCGCACGGGCGATGGCGGCGGCCCGCTGACCGTCGGCGAGCGCATGTGAAATCTGCAGCACCGCGACCAGCGCCGGAGCATCTCCTCCGGGGGTGCCGGTGACCGCGCGGAATACGTGCAGACACCAGGCGTGCCGGTCGGCCCGAACGCCGTGCGGTAGCAATTCCCCCAGGGCGGCAATGACATTCGACCAGGTGGGTTCGGCGAGGTCGTGCTCGGGAACCTGATCGTCGGTGAATCCGCAGGGCTCCCACGCCGGATAGGCGAATCGCCGCTCCCGCACCCGCACCGACAGGTCCGGAATACCCGCGCTCCGTTCCGCGACGGCCGCACGGAGCTCCGCGGTCGAACGGCCGGTGTCGTCGAAGCAGTACAGCAGGAACAGGTCGTTGCACGTCCGGCGCGACAGCCAGTACCGCGTGGCGTCCTGGGGGGTCAGCGTCTCCACCCGGTCGACGATACGATCCGCCGAAATCCGCCTCAGGATCGAGATCCGGCCTGATCGGACACAGATCGCGGCGACGCGGCGAATTTCGCCCCCTCGGCCCAATGCATGACCGCACAGGCCGGATCGCCCAAACCCATCGATCACCCAGCCCCGAAGTGCTACCGTCTGTAGTAGAAGATCAACCGTTCTCTCCCGGGTGGGGTGACTGCCATGGCAGTTCGAGAAGGTGCCGTCGGCCGCAGGCTTGCCGGGCAAGCCGATTCCGCCGATGAGCGATATCAGGCGGCCAATTTCGTCAGGCGATCCATCAACAAGGTCTTCCCGACCCACTGGTCGTTCCTGCTCGGCGAGATCGCGCTGTACAGCTTCATCATCCTGCTGATCTCGGGCATCTACCTGAGCCTGTTCTTCGACCCGTCGATGACCGAGGTCGTCTACGACGGCGAGTTCCAGCCGCTGCGCGGGGTGAGCATGTCGCGCGCCTACGAATCGGCGCTGCAGATCACCTTCGACGTCCGCGGCGGACTGTTCGTGCGGCAGGTACACCATTGGGCCGCACTGCTTTTCGCCGCCTCCATGATCGTGCACATGTGCCGCACCTTCTTCACCGGCGCCTTCCGCCGCCCGCGCGAGGCCAACTGGGTGATCGGCTCGCTGCTGCTGATCCTGGCGATGTTCGAGGGCTTCTTCGGCTACTCGCTGCCCGACGACCTGCTCTCGGGCACCGGCCTGCGGGCCGCGTTCTCCGGCATCACCATGGGCATGCCGGTGATCGGCACCTGGATGCACTGGCTGATGTTCGGCGGCGACTTCCCCGGCGACATCATCATCCCGCGCCTGTTCATCGCGCACGTCCTGCTGCTGCCCGGCATCATGCTGGCGCTGATCGCGGCGCATATCGCGCTGGTCTGGTACCAGAAGCACACGCAGTATCCGGGCCCGGCGCGCACCGAGAAGAACGTGGTCGGCACCCGGATCGTGCCGGTCTTCTCGCTCGACCAGGGTGCGTTCTTCATGTTCACCCTGGGCGTGGTGGCGATCATGGGCGGCGTCCTGCAGATCAACCCGATCTGGAATCTGGGCCCCTACAACCCTTCCCAGGTCTCGGCAGGCACCCAGCCCGACTTCTACATGATGTGGACCGACGGCTTCCTGCGCCTGTTCCCGGCGTGGGAGGGATACATCTTCGGGCACACCATTCCGGGTTCGCTCTCGATCGCGCTGCTGATGCCGCTGATCTTCGGACTGATGACGGCCTATCCGTGGATCGAGAAGCGGCTCACCAAGGACTACGCGCACCACAATCTGCTGCAGCGCCCGCGCGACGTGCCGGTGCGCACCGCGATCGGCGCCATGTCGCTGGCGTTCTACGTGATCCTCACCCTGGCCTGCGTCAACGACATCATCGCGTTCCAGTTCGACATCTCGCTGAACGCCACGACCTGGTTCTTCCGGATCGCGCTGCTGTTCGGGCCGCCGCTGGCCTACCTGCTGGCCTACCGGCTGTGCCTCGCCCTGCAGCGCAGCGACCGCGCGGTGCTCGAACACGGCATCGAGACCGGGATCGTGCGGCGCCTGCCGCACGGGGAGTACATCGAGATCCACCAGCCGCTGGGCCCGGTGGACGAGCACGGTCACCCGATTCCGCTGCCGTACCAGGGCGCGCCGGTACCGAAGAAGATGAACAAGCTGGGCCTGTCCGGGCGTCCCGGCAGCGGCAGCTTCCTCCGGCCGGACCCGGCGGGCCAGATGGAACAGCTGCGCGTCACCGAGCGCGAGCAGGAGCACGAGCAGTTGACGGTCCTGCGCCGGTATCAGGAGAACGGGGACTGACCGGCCGCACCACCGCGAAGGCCCCGAGTCGCGTCGACCCGGGGCCCGATTCTGCCTGGTTCGGGGTGCCGATCAGGCCCGCCCGAACTCCCCCGCGCTCACACCCGTGACAAAGGCGTCCCACTCGCCCGGGGTGAATGCCAACATCGGACCATGTCCACGGTCCTTGGTGTCGCGAACTGCGACATTGCCCTCGATGAGAAACGCAACCTCTACGCAGTTTCCATCGGGGCCGCTATGCGTGCTCTTGCGCCATACGGCGCCGGTCGAATCAACCTTCACTGCACTAGCTCCTTTGCTGCGTCGAGAACGAAATATCCCTGGAATCGTTTCTTCTGACACCGGGATCCCACCATGTGCGGGATCCCGCGATGCGCCTGGTGACAGCGCGCAATTTTGCGTTGTGCACGGCTCACACTGCACGTCCACAGAGTGGATCTTGCGGGGGTCCAACCCCCGACGTGCACATTAGCAGGTTCCCGCAATGAAGCGGAGTTGTCTTTTCAATTTCAATCATGCGTTCAGGGTTCACCTTTGTCCGAATTCTGGGTAGCGGAATAATTGCCCAATGCGCCGGACTGAGGTTTGGCAAACGTACGCACGGCCGAAATTCAAGCACGGTCGTACGACCATGCCGCACCGGATATTCCACGGCGCCGCACACCGTGGATCATGGAGTGGTGGTCGAACGCGATCGAGACGATGTCGGACGTGCCCGAAATGCCCGCCCCCGTGACCGATTCGGGCGCCCGCTGCCGCCCGGAAGCGTCGGTGTGGAGCGAATACCGGACGATCTCGACCTGCCGCCGGAGGAGACCCTCGAGTACGCGCAGCGCCTGCTCGACGACGGCTTGGCCTTCAATGCCCACGAGGTCCTCGAGGCGGCATGGAAGAACGGACCGTTCGCGGAGCGGATGCTGTGGCAGGGTCTGGCGCAGTACGCGGTCGGGCTCACGCACATCCAGCGCGGCAACAAGAAGGGTGCTCGCACGCTGCTGGAGCGGGCAGTGGGCCGGTTGAACGCCGCCGGTTCGCCCCCGTACGGCATCGACGGGCCTGGTCTCGTGGCCCACGCCGAGAGCCTGCTGGCGGATCTGGACGCCGATCGTCCGATTCCGGAGGTCCGGCTGCGCCGCCGTCTACGGGGCTGAACAGGATCGGCTGTCCCCCTACCATTGGGCACCGTGCCCGCTGATGAGCAGATCGCCCCGGCGTCCCGGCCGGCGCCGGGACCGAGTGGAGACCTGGGCACGAACGGCGAGTCCCGGGGCCGGACGGTTCGCGCCGAGTCCCTCCGGCGATCTGCACCTGGGCAATCTGCGCACGGCCCTGCTGGCGTGGCTGTTCGCCCGGTCGACCGGCCGCGCCTTCTATCTCCGCGTCGAAGACCTCGATCGCGTCCGCCCCGGCGCCGAGGAGCGCCAGCTGGCGGATCTGACGGCGCTGGGCCTGGAGTGGGATCCCCCGGTGATCCGGCAGTCGCGGTGCCAGGCTCGGCACCTCGCCGCCATCGATACTCTCACCGCCGCTGGACTGACCTACGAATGCTATTGCACGCGAAGGGAAATCCAGCAGGCCGTGACCGCCCCGCACGGGCCGATGGGCGCCTACCCGGGCACCTGCCGCGACCTCACCGACGCCGAACGCGCCGCGCGGCGCGCGGAGGGCAGGCCCGCGGCGCTGCGATTGCGTTCACAGCTGACGGAATTCGAGATCGTGGACGAAATCCACGGCAGCTATAGGGGTTTGGTGGACGATCTGGTGCTGCGCCGCGGCGACGGCACGCCCGCCTACAACCTCGCCGTGGTGGTCGACGACGCCGCACAGGGCATCGATCAGGTGGTGCGCGGCGACGACCTGCTCCCGTCGACCCCGCGGCAGGCGTATCTGGCCACGCTGCTCGGGCTCGCGATCCCGCAGTACGCCCACGTTCCCCTGGTGCTCAATTGCGACGGCAAACGATTGGCCAAGCGCGACGGTGCGGTGACCCTGGCCGATCGCACGGCGCTCGGGGAGACGCCGCGGCAGGTATTCGCGCTGCTGGCGGACTCGCTGGGCTACTCCGCGGCGGACCCCGCCGAACTACTCGATTTGTTCGATCCCGGCGCGTTACCGCGCGAGCCGTGGACACTCGACCCCGACAACGTGGTGAAATTCAGCGGGAATCCGTAACGTACGCAGCAGTCCCAAGCCACAACCATTCACGAGGACGATAGATGACGAGCGGTGGGTACGACCCCAACCAGTTTCCGCAAGGCGGACAGCCGTATCCCCAGGGCGGCGGCCAGCCTTATCCACAGGGCGGTGGCCAGCAGTTTCCACAAGGTGGACAGCAGTACCCGCAGGGTGGCCAGCCGCAGCCGGGCCAGTACGGCCAGCCGCAGTACGGGCAGCAGCAGTACCCGCAGGGTGGTCAGCCCCAGGGCGGTCAGCCGCCCTACGGCCAGCAGGAGCCATACCCCCAGCAGCCGCAGCAGCCCTACGGCCAGCCGCAGTACGGGCAGCAGCCGTACGGCCAGCCCTACGGCGGGCCGCCGCAGTTCGGGGCTCCGGCGAACGTTCCGCCCGGGGCGGTCCCCGGTGATCTGGGTATCCGGTTCGGCGCACGCCTGATCGACGGCCTCATCATCGGCATCCCGCTCGCGATCATTCTCTTCGTCCTCGGCAACAGCATGGCCGTGCAGATCATCGGCGGCATCGTCGGCGCGCTCATCTACGTCGGCTACTACGTGGCGATGGAGACCTCGCAGGGCGCGACGCTCGGCAAGAAGATGCTGGGGCTGCGCGTGCTGGCTCCGGGCGGCGGGCAGTTGGACGCGGGCACCTCGTTCAAGCGCAACGCCTGGTACCTCGCGGGAATCATCCCCTGCCTGGGCTCGCTGATCGAGCTGGGCCTGGTGATCTACATCGCGGTGACGATCTCCCAGGACCCGAACAAGCAGGGCTGGCACGACAAGTTCGCCGGCGGCACCCAGGTCATCAAGGGCTGATCCGGACCGCCGGGCGGTCATCCCGGCGAAAGCCAAGGGGCGCACCCGATTACGGGTGCGCCCCTTGGTCGTCTCGTAGGCGTCAGGCGGAGATCGCGATATTGACCACGACCCAGATGATCTGCAGCACGATGGCCGCGGCGCCGACCCAGATACCGGCCAGGGCCAGTCCGCGGCCCTCGCCGCCGCGCTCCTTGATCTGGTTCAGCGCGATGATGCCGAGCACGATCCCCACGATCGCGCCGATGCAGGTGCACAGGCCGAGGATGGAGGCGATCAGCGAGCCGATCGCCAGGCCGTTGGTGCCTTGCGCCTGCTGCTGGGGATAACCGTACGGCTGGTAGGCGCCGCCGGGCGGGTAGGCGGGCTGGCCGTAGGGATTCGGCTGACCGTACTGGCCGGGCTGACCGTACGGCTGCTGCGGCTGCTGGGGGTACGGCTCCTGTTGCCCGTAGGGCTGCTGCCCGTACTGCGGTGGCTGCTGCTGCGGATAGCTCGGGTACTGCTGCTGCGGAGGCGGCGTCACCGGCGGCTGCGGCTGCTGTTGCGGAGCGGAAGGAGGCCCCGAGGGCGGCACCTGCGCGTGCCCACCGGACTCGGAAGAGACGCCCTCACCGCCGTACTGCTTCCACCATTCGTCGGAATCGCCGGGATTCGTCATTGACACAGCCTATTCCACCGGGACCGCGGCCCGGTATCGTCGTCACCTCGTGAGTACTACAACGCATTCCGGGGAAATAGACGAGTCTGGGCGCCCCGCGGCCGAACACGCAGCGTTCGCGCAGGCCGCGGGGGGTCCGTTCACGCTGATCGTGACGCTGTTCACGGCCACCCTGATGATTTCCAACATCTGCGCCACCAAGGGCGTGCAGTTCTTCTCCGACCAGCATCTCTCGCTGGGGCCGATCGAGATCCTGCCGATCACCCTCGACGGCGCCTTCTTCCTGTTCCCGCTCGCCTACGTCATCGGCGATGTGCTGAGCGAGGTCTACGGTTTCCGCGCCGCGCGCCGCGCCATCTACTACGGCTTCGGCATGCTGCTGCTGATGGTGGGCTGCTTCTGGATCGCCATCGGGCTGCCCGCGGCGGGCTTCTACGAGCACCAGGACGCGTTCCGCACCGTGGTCGGCACCACCTGGCAACTGGTCGCCGCGGGTCTCGCCGGATACGTCGTCGGCCAGTTCCTGAACTCGACGACGCTGATGCTGATCAAGGAGCGCACCAAGGAGAAACACCTGTGGGCCCGGCTGCTGGGCTCGACCGTCGCGGGCGAATTCGGCGACACCCTGGTGTTCTGCTCGATCGCCGCGACCGCCATCGGCATCTCCACCTGGGGTGCGTTCTTCAACTACGTGATCGTCGGCTTCGTCTGGAAGACGCTGGTGGAGGTGCTGATTCTCCCGGTCAGCTACCGAGTGATCGCGCTGCTGAAGAAGCATGAGCCGACCTATCAGCCCCTGGACCGTCCGGCGATTCGGAGTTAGATTCCGGCGAAAAGCGTGCCGGAAATGAGAAGGGGCTGCGCGCCGGAATGAGGTTGGCTGCGCGCCGGAATGAGGTCGGCTGCGCGCCGGAATGAGGTCGGCTGCGTGCCGGGATGGCGGATGGTCGCGAGATGCTCTGAATCTCTACGGGTTTCGGATGCGGCCCTGCCAGCGGCCCAGGGTCTCCGCCTTGAACTCGTCGTAGTAGCCGCCGTCGATGCCGGCGCGGATGCGGTCCACGAGGCGAACGGTGAAGCGTTCGTTGTGGATCGTGCACAGCGTGGCCGCCAGCATCTCCTTGGCCTTGAACAGGTGGTGGATGTAGGCGCGGGTGTAGTGCGCACAGGTGTAGCAGTCGCAGGTCTCGTCGATCGGGGTGAAGTCGCGGCGGAACCGGCTGGTGTTGATATTGAACCGGCCCGCGTCGACGTAGATCGCCGCATTGCGGGCCACGCGGGACGGGTTGACGCAGTCGAAGGTGTCCGCGCCGTTCTCCACCGCGACGAACAGATCCTCGGGCTCGCTGATCCCCAGCAGGTGGCGCGGCTTGTCCTCGGGCAGCTCGTCGCTGCACCAGCCGACGATGGTGCCCAGGTTCTGCTTCTCCAGCGCGCCACCGATCCCGTACCCGTCGAATCCGGTTCCCGCGCTGCCGCGCATCGCCCGTAGTCCGCTGCAGGCCTTGCGGCGCAGATCCTCGTATTGCGCGCCCTGGATCACCGCGAACAGCGCCTGATACGGCCGGTGCGAGCGCTCGGCCGTCAGCCGCTCGTGCTCGGCGATACAGCGCTGCGCCCATTCGTGCGTGCGCTGCAGGGACTTCTCTTGATAGCCACGGGTATTCAGCAGCGTGGTCAGCTCGTCGAAGGCGAACATGATGTCGGCGCCGAGCCGGTGCTGGATGCCCATGGAGATCTCCGGGGTGAACCGGTGCTTGGATCCGTCCAGGTGCGAGCGGAAGGTGACGCCGTCGTCGTCGACGACCGCCAGCCGCTCCTTGCCCTTGGCGATCACGTCGTCGTTCTGCACGCCGACGGCCTCCATCGCCAGCACCTTCTTGAAGCCGACGCCCAGCGACATCACCTGGAACCCGCCGGAGTCGGTGAAGGTCGGCCCCGGCCAGTTCATGAACCTGCTCAGCCCCCCGGCCTCGTCCACGATGTCGGAACCCGGCTGCAGGTACAGGTGGTACGCGTTGGCCAGCAGCGCCTGCGCGCCGAGCTCTTTCATCGTCTCGGGCAGCACCGCCTTCACGGTCGCCTTGGTGCCGACGGGAATGAATGCCGGGGTCGCGATGGTGCCGTGCGGAGTGGTGATCACGCCTGATCGCCCGTGCCGTCCCTCGAGGCGGGTACCGACGGTGAACGAGAATGACGAGGGATCAGGCACCCCGCCATATTGCCAGCCCCGTCGTCCCAGCCACTACCAGCCACCTACCGGCATCCCCGGCATGCTTTTGGCCGGGGTCCACCGACAGCGGCGGCGCCTACACGGCGTCGACCGCTTCCTCGTCGACCAGGTCCTGGTCGACCGCGGCCCCCGCGAACTGGGCGTTATAGAGCTTGCGGTACGCGCCGCGCCGGGCGAGCAGCTCGTCGTGGGTGCCGTGCTCGACGATGTGACCCCGCTCCATGACCACGATGGTGTCGGCGTCGCGGATGGTCGAGAGCCGGTGTGCGATGACGAAGCTGGTGCGGTCGCGGCGCAGGGCCGCCATGGCCTGCTGGACCAGCAGTTCGGTGCGGGTGTCGACCGAACTGGTCGCCTCGTCGAGGATCAGGATCGACGGCTTGGCCAGGAAGGCGCGGGCGATCGTGATCAGCTGCTTCTCCCCGGCGCTGACCCCCGAACCCTCCTCGTCGATCACCGTGTCGTAGCCGTCGGGAAGCGAGTGCACGAAGCGGTCGACGTAGGCGTCGCGCGCGGCGGCGACGATATCGTCCTCGCTCGCGGTGGTGTTGCCGTAGGCGATGTTCTCGCGGATGGTGCCACCGAACAGCCAGGTGTCCTGCAGCACCATGCCGATGCGCGAGCGCAGGTGGTCGCGGGTGATGCGGGTGATGTCGACGCCGTCGATGCTGATCACGCCCGAGTCCAGCTCGTAGAACCGCTCCAGCAGATTCACCAGGGTGGTCTTGCCCGCACCGGTCGGGCCGACGATGGCCACCACGTGGCCGGGCTCGGCGACCAGCGACAGGTCCTCGATCACCGGCTTGTCCGGCTCGTACCGGAACGACACCGACTCGAACTCGACCCGGCCGCGGTCCACCGGCCGCGAATCCTCCACCGCCGGATCCGGGACCTGCTCCTCGGCGTCGAGGATCTCGAAGACGCGCTCGGCCGAGGCGACCCCGGACTGCAGCAGGTTGATCATCGAGCCGATCTGCGTCAGCGGCTGGCTGAACTGGCGCGAGTACTGGATGAACGCCTGCACCTCGCCCAGCGACAGGCTGCCCGAGGCCACCTGCAGCCCGCCGACCACCGCGATCAGCACGTAGTTCAGGTTTCCGATGAACATCATCACCGGCATGATCAGGCCGGATATGAACTGCGCGCGGAAGCTGGCCTCGTAGAGCTTGTCGTTACGCTTGTCGAATTCCTGGCCGACCTCGCGGACGCGGCCGAACGCGGTGACGATCTCGTGGCCGGTGTAGGCCTCCTCGACCTGCGCGTTCACCAGGCCGGTGTATTTCCACTGGTCGGCGAAGTGCGGCTTGGAGCGCTTGGCGATCTGCGCGGTGACGACTATCGCCGCCGGGACCGTGAGCAATGCGATCAGCGCCAGCAGCGGCGAGATCCAGAACATCATGCCGAGGATGCCGAGCACCGACAGCACCGAGATGAGCAGCTGGCTCATGGTCTGGTTCAGGCTCTGCGCGATGTTGTCGACGTCGTTGGTGACCCGGGAGAGCAGGTCGCCGCGCGGGGTGGAGTCGAAGTAGCTCAGCGGCAGGCGGTGGATCTTGTCCTCGATATCGCTGCGCAGCCGCTTCACCGTGCGGTTGATGACCAGGTTCAGCAGGAACGCCTGCAGCCAGGTGAAGACCGCGGCCGCCACGTACAGCCCGAGCACCAGCAGCAGCACGCGGCCCACCGCGTCGAAATCGACTCCCGCGCCGGGGATTACATTCATCCCGCCCAGCATGTCGGCGAGCTTGTCCTGGCCCTGCGCGCGCAGCGCCTCGACCGCCTGGTCCTTGGTCAGGCCCGACGGCAGTTGCTGCCCGATCACCCCGTCGAAGATCAGGTTGGTGGCCTTGCCCAGCAGCTGCGGGCCGAGCGTATTCAGCACGACCGCGGTCACCGCCAGCACGAGAATCGCGATCAGATACACCCGTTCGGGTGCCAAGCGCCGCAGCAGCCGCTTCAGCGAGGGGCCGAACGACTTGGCCTTGGTATCCGGCGCACCGGGATTGGGCACCCCGGGCCTCATGACTCCACCTCGCTGGCGCTCGGTTCCGTCATGCGGCCGGGGCGCTGTGTCGATGGTTCGCTCGCAAGCTCGCTCATCGAGCATCCTCCACGCTGAGCTGGGATTGCACGATCTCCCGGTATTCCTCGCAGTCGCGGAGCAATTGGTCGTGCGTGCCGATCCCGGCCATTGCCCCGTCCTCCAGTACCACGATCTGGTCGGCGTCGCGGACCGTCGAAATCCGTTGTGCCACGGTGATGACCGCGGCCTCGGCGGTCACCGGCCGCAGCGCGTCGCGGACTCGGCTGTCGGTGGCGACGTCGAGGGCGGAGAAGCAGTCGTCGAACAGGTAGATCTTGGGGCGTTTCACCACCGCGCGGGCGATCGCGAGCCGCTGGCGCTGACCGCCGGAGACGGTCGTACCGCCCTGTGCGACAGGCGTTTCCAGCCCCTGCGGCATCTCCCGCACGAAGTCGGCGGCCCGCGCGATCTCCAGCGCCTGCCACAGCTGCGCGTCGGTGGCGTCCGGATTGCCGTAGCGCAGATTGGAGGCGACCGTGCCGGAGAACAAGTACGCCCGCTGCGGCACCAGGCCGATCTGGGAGCGCAGCAGATCGAGATCGATGTGGCGCACGTCGGTGCCGCCCACGTAGACCGCGCCGTCGGTGACGTCGATCAGCCGCGGAATCAGATTGATCAGCGTGGTCTTGCCGGAACCGGTGGAACCCACGATCGCGGTGGTCTGCCCCGGATCCACCCGGAACCGGATCGCCCGCAGCACGGGCTCGTCCGCGCCCGGGAACTTGAACTCGGCGAACTGCAGGTCCACCGAGCCCGGATCGGATTTGAACGGCTGCGGCAGCGGCGGCGGGGTCACCGAGGATTCGGTCTCCAGCACCTCGCCGATGCGCTCGGCCGATACCGCCGCGCGCGGGGCCATCATGGCCAGGAACGACGCCATCATGACCGCCATCAGGATCTGCATGATGTAGGACAGCATCGCCGTCAGCGACCCGATCTGCATCTCCCCCGAATTGATGGCGTGGCCGCCGAACCAGATCACCGCGACGGTGGTGAGGTTGCTGATCAGCATCACGGCCGGGAACATCAGCGCCATCAGCCGCCCGACATACAGCGAGGCCTCGGTCAGTTCGGAGTTCGCGACGCCGAAGCGCCAGGTCTCCTGCCGCTCCCGCACGAACGCCCGCACCACCCGGATGCCGGTGATCTGTTCGCGCAGTACGCGATTCACCGCATCGATGCGCTCCTGCATGCGCCGGAAGCCCGGCACCATGCGGGAGATTATGGCCGCCATGGTCAGCGCCAGCGCCGGCACCGCGATCAGCAGCAGCCAGGACAGGCCCAGATCCTGCCGCACCGCCATGACGATGCCGCCGACGCACATGATCGGCGCCATCACCAGGATGGTCGCGCTCATCACGATCAGCAGCTGCACCTGCTGCACGTCGTTGGTGTTGCGGGTGATCAGCGACGGGGCGCCGAACAGGCCCACCTCGCGCGCGGAGAAGGTGCCGACCCGGTGCAGCAGCGCAGCGCGCATATCGCGGCCCGCGCCCATCGCCGCCTGCGCGCCCAGATACACCGAGAAGACCGAGGCGACGATCTGCACGCCGGTGACCAGCAGCATCCACAGGCCGGTGGTCCAGATGTAGCCGATATCGCCCTTGGTGACGCCGTTGTCGATGATGTCGGCGTTCAGGCTGGGTAGATACAGCATCGCGATCACCGAGATCAGCTGCAGCACGACCACCCCGGCCAGTTGGGAACGGTAGGGGCTCATGAAGCTGCGCAGCAGTCTGATCAACATGATGCGTGCAGGCTACCGCCTCCGGACGACACCCGCCGCCGCGATTTGCGACGACACGGCGCGGCGGCGGGCATCACGCGGCGGGTCCGGGCCGCCGCGCCCAGGCGCCGGGATCGGCGGTCAATTCGTCGATGAACGTCGGGAGTTCGTCCGTCGCGATCTCGGCGATGGAGACCTGCTCGAGTACCGCGCGGATGTTGACGCGCAAGGCGATCCAGACCCGCTGCAGCGGTTCGGCCGCACCCGGATAGCTCACGTCCTCCGGGCGCTGCCCGCGCACCGAGGCCAGCGGCCCCTCCACCGCGCGGATCACGTCGGCGACGCTGATCTCGGCGGCCGGGCGGGCCAGCCGATAACCACCGTCGGGGCCGCGGCGGCTGGTCACCAGGTCCGCGCGCCGCAGCTCGGCCACCGTCGATTCCAGAATCTTCGGCGGGATGGCCTGGGCGGAGGAGATGACGTCGGCCTTGACCGAACCCGCTTGCGCGCGGGCTATTTCCAGCAGAATCCGGACCGCGTAGTCGACCTTAGCGCTGATGTGCACGGCGTCTCCCCGCATCGGCGGCGACCGATTCCCCACCGGCGCCCAGCACACCGAGCGCGGCGTCCAGCAGGACCCGCTCGATGAGCTCGTCGCCGGTGTCGGGGTTCAGCTCCTTCGACCACAGCGCCGTCCCGAGCACCTCGAGCGCGGCGCTCGCCCGCAGCTCCCGTTCCTGCGTGGGATCGGGTCCGGCCAGCCAGGCGCTCAGGCTGCGGTGCATCTCGAGCATGTCCGGATGCCGGTCACCGATCGCGTTGATGATGGCCGCGGCGTCCCGCACGCACATCGCGCCCGCGGTGCGATGTCGCAGCAGCGCATGCAATTGCCTGGTCAACACCTCTCGCACACCCTCGGGGCCGTAGGTCACCCCGTCCAATCCGGTCACGACGGCGTTCAGGTCGTCGACGATCGGCTCCAGAATCGCGAGCAGCAGATCCTTCTTCGAGGCGTAGTGATAGTAAAGGGAGGCTTTTGTGATTCCCACCGCATCCGCGACCTCGCGCAGGCTCGTCTGATCGAATCCCTTGCTGGAGAAAAGCCGAATAGCGGCCTCCCGAATCGCCTCTTTAGTCCCGCCACCTGCGACAACGTGTCCGGCAGTACTACGTGCGCTCATGGGATGATCCTCTCATCACGGTCCGTCCGGGCGGATCATGCCCCGAAAATTGAGGTTGTTCCTCCGCTTACCGCTCGGTAGTCTACCTACCGCACGGTAGGCAGAAAGCGTCAGGTGGAGGCGGTCGCGTGCAGGGCGGCCCGCGAGAGTGCTGTCTACGGAGCCTGAACTCGGCACAAACCGGCAATCGCTAGGAGAACCCACTCGTGTCCGTATACCTCTATCGGTGGGGCAAGTTCGCCTTCCGCCGGAAATGGATCGTATTACCGGTCTGGCTACTGGCATTCCTGGTCCTCGGGGGACTCGGAACCAGCCTGCAGAAGCAGAGCCAAGACGATTTCAACATGCCCAACCTGCCGTCGCAGCGGGCCACCGACATCCTCGACGAGCAGTTCCCCGGCGCCTCGGCGGAGTTCAAGTTCGACGCCGTCACCGGCACCTACGTCATCGCCGCGCCCGCGGGGCAGAAGCTCACCGACCCGGCCAACCACGCGGCCGTCACGGGGCTCATCCAGAAGCTCGGCCAGCTCGACATCGTCGATCACCAGAAGCCCCTGACCGATCCCATCGACGCCACCACCCAGATGGGCTGCCTCGACGGCGACCGCAACAATCCGGACTTCGTGTCCAAGTGCGGCCTCGCCCCGCTGAACGTGCTCGGTAAGGGCAATGCGGATTCCGTTGCCTACGTTCAGGTTCCGTTCAAGATCAAGTCCTTCTCGGACGTCACCGCCACCGAGCGCAGTGCGGCCTACGACGTGGCGAACGAGGCACGCAACGCCGGACTCAGCGTCGAACTGAGCGGCACCATCGCCACCGAGCAGGCGGCCCCGGGCGGCCAGGCGGAAATGATCGGCTTCGCCGTCGCCTTCATCGTGATGATCGTGGCCTTCGGCGCACTCATCGCGGCCTTCGTGCCGATCGTGACCGCACTGGTCGGGGTCGGGACCGCATCGGCGCTGGTCATGCTGGGCACCTCGGTGATCGAGATCCCGAGCTTCACGATGGTGCTGGCGTCCATGATCGGCATCGCGCTGTCGATCGACTACGCGCTGTTCATCGTCTCGCGCTACAAGAGCGAACTGGCCGTACAGGATTCGCCGGAGGAGGCGGCCGGGACCGCGATCGGCACGGCGGGTTCCGCGGTGGTGTTCGCCGGACTCACCGTGATCATCGCCCTGGTCGGGCTGAGCATCGTCGGCGTCAGCTTCCTCACCTGGATGGGCCTGGGCGGAGCCATTGCCGCGGCCTTCGCGATCCTCGTCGCGCTGACCCTGCTTCCGGCGCTGCTGGGCGCGTTCGGGCGATTCCTGTTCAAGCCGAAGCTGCCGCTGGTCGCCAAGCACGATCCCGAGGACGACAAGTCGGTCACCAACGGCATGCGGGTGGCCCGGCTGATCGGCAAGGCCCCGGCGGTCGCGTTGCTGCTCAGCGTCGTCGTGCTCGGAGCGCTGGCAGCGCCCGCGGTGAACCTGAGCCTCGGCCTGCCCGGCGAGGACAGCCAGCCCGAGACCAGTACGGTTCGCAAGGCCTACGACCTGCGTACCGAGGGATTCGGCGAGGGCAGCAACGGCATCCTGACCGTGGTCGCCGATCTCAGCGACGTCGCACCGGCGCAGCGCGAGGCGGCGGTGACCGGGCTGCGCGACAAGCTGGCCTCCTACGAGGGCATGGACTTCGTCACCCCGGCGATGACCAATGTGTCGGATCCGCAGACGAAGGAGCCCGACTTCGCGCAGAGCACCGGCGCCCGGCTGCTCGCCGTGCCCGATACGGGTCCGAACAACGAGGCCACGCAGGACCTGGTCAAGCACGCCCGCGACGCCGAGGCGGAGTTCAAGTCGCAGTACGGCATGGAGTACGGCATCACCGGCACCACGGCCATCTACGCCGACGTGTCGAACTCCCTGCTCAGCAAGATCGTGCCGTACATGGCGATCGTCGTCGGCGCGGCGTTCATCCTGCTGGTGCTGGTGTTCCGGTCGATCCTGGTGCCGCTCACGGCGGCACTCGGCTTCGTGCTGTCGATGGCCGCGACGTTCGGCGCGACCGTGCTGATCTTCCAGCAGGACAAGCTGGGTCTGATCGGTGAGACGCAACCGATCGTGAGCTTCCTGCCGATCGTGCTGATCGGGTTGGTGTTCGGCCTGGCCATGGACTACCAGGTGTTCCTGGTGACCCGCATGCGCGAGGAATTCGTGCACGGCAAGTCGCCGAAGGAGGCCATGATCTCCGGATACCACCACGGCGCCCGGGTGGTGGCCTCGGCCGCGATCATCATGATCTCGGTGTTCGGCGGGTTCATCCTGGAGACCGACGTCACCGCGAAGTCGATGGGCTTCGCGCTGGCCGCGGGCGTGCTGTTCGACGCCTTCATCGTCCGGATGGTGCTGATCCCGTCACTGCTGGTGCTGCTGGGCAAGTGGGCCTGGTGGATTCCGGCGTGGCTGGATCGCATCCTGCCGAATATCGACGTCGAGGGCAGCAAGCTGCGCGAACTGCAGCAGCGCGACCGCGACGCCGCGACCGAGCAGGAACCGGTCCCGGTCGGCTGATTCGCACCACGGTTGTCGGCCCCAACCCGCCCGCGGGTTGGGGCCGACACCTTTTCCGGAAACCCTTGATCTTGTAGCAACAACACAGCAGACTCGAAACAGTTGTTCTCCAGCTCGTGAATTATCCCGGCCATGCCGGTGGCCGGACCGTTTCGTGTAGTGCGAGCTATCGCCCCGCACTCGGTTCTACAAACGAACAGCACGGCCCACAGACGCAAGGAGACGCTCGTGTCCGTATATCTGTACCGCTGGGGCAGGTTCGCTTTCCGCCGGAAATGGATCGTGCTCCCCGTATGGATCGTGCTGTTCCTCATCGTCGGTGGTCTCGGCAGCAAGCTCAGCGAGCCGATGAGCAACGATTTCAATATCCCGAACCTGCCGTCGGAACGGGCCACCGACATCCTCGACAAGCATTTCCCGGGTATGTCCCAGGCGTTCCAGTTCGACGCCGTCACCGGCACCTACGTCATCGCGGCGCCCGAGGGACAGAAGCTCACCGACCCGGCGAATCACGCGGCGGTCCAGGCCCTGGTCGCCAAGATCGGCACCCTCGACATCGTCGATCACAGCAAGCCGCTGGAAGATCCGATCGCGGCCGCCGAGCAGATGGGCTGCCTGGCGCCCGATCGCGATTCCGACGCGTTCTCCTCCAAATGCAGCAATGCGCCGCTGAACGTGCTGAATACGACCAACCCGGATGCCGTGGCGGTGCTGACCGTTCCGTTCACCATCAAGCAGTTCACCGATGTCACGGCCGACAACCGCAAGGCCGCCTACGACATCGCCGACGACGCCCGCGCGGCCGGGCTCACCGTCGAGATGGACGGCACCATCGCGATGGAGAATCAGCAGCCCAGCGGCAAGGCCGAGATGATCGGCATGGGCTTCGCACTGATCGTCATGATCGTGGCGTTCGGCGCGATCGTCGCCGCCTTCGTCCCGATCATCACCGCGATCGTCGGACTGGGCGTGACCATGTCGGTGATCATGCTGGGCACGTCGTTCGTGGATGTGCCGAGCTTCACCACCTTCCTGGCCTCGATGATCGGCATCGCACTGTCGATCGACTACGCGCTGTTCATCGTCTCCCGCTACAAACACGAACTGGCCGTGCAGAATTCGGCCGAATCGGCGGCGGGGACGGCGCTGGGCACGGCCGGGGCGGCGGTCGTCTTCGCCGGTGGCACCGTGATCATCGCGCTGGTCGGGCTCAGCATCGTCGGCATCCGCTTCCTGACGTTCATGGGTCTGGGCGGTGCCCTCGCGGCCGCGTTCGCCGTGCTCACCGCGATCACGCTGATGCCCGCGCTGCTCGGGGCGTTCGGGCGGTTCCTGTTCAAGCCGAAGCTGCCGGTGATCGCGCAGCACGATCCGGAGGACGACAGCTCGGTCACCAACGGCATGCGGGTGGCGCAGCTCATCGGCAAGGCCCCGGCCGTCGCCCTGGTGCTGAGCATCATCGTGCTGGCGCTGGCCGCCGGGCCCGCCACCCATCTGCAACTCGGGCTGCCCGGCGAGGACAGCATGCCCGCGGACACCACCGTCCGGAAGGCCTACGACCTGCGCACCGAGGGATTCGGCGAGGGCAGCAACGGCAAGCTGATGGTGGTCGCGGAACTCGGCGGCGTCCCGCCGGAGCAGCGGCAGGCGGCGGTGCAGGCCCTGCACGACAAGCTGGCCGCCTACCCCGACATGGACTACGTGACCGAGCCGCAGTTCAGCCAGGACGGTGCGGGTGCGCTGCTCAATGCGGTGCCGAAGACCGGGCCGAACAACCAGGACACCAAGGATCTCGTCCGCGACGCGCGCGATGCCGAGAGTGCCCTGCACTCGCAGTACGGCATCGAATACGGCATCACGGGAACCACGGCCATCTACGCCGATGTCGACCATGCCCTGCTCAGCAAGATCGTGCCGTATCTGGCGATCGTCGCCGGTGCCGCATTCCTGCTGCTGATCGCGGTGTTCCGGTCGGTGCTGGTGCCACTGACCGCCGCTCTGGGGTTCCTGCTGTCGATGGCCGCGACGTTCGGCGCCACCGTGCTGATCTTCCAGGACGGCAAGCTCGGTCTGGTCGACGAGCCGCGGCCGATCGTGAGCTTCCTGCCGATCATGTTGATCGGCTTGGTATTCGGGCTCGCCATGGACTACCAGGTGTTCCTGGTGACCCGCATGCGCGAGGAATTCGTGCACGGCGCGACGCCGAAGGATGCGGTGATCAAGGGGTATCACCACGGCGCCCGCGTGGTCACCTCCGCCGCGATCATCATGATCTTCGTGTTCGGCTCCTTCATCCTGGAGGCCGACACCACCGCGAAGTCGATGGGCTTCGCGCTCGCCGCGGGCGTGCTGTTCGACGCCTTCCTGGTCCGGATGGTGCTGATCCCGTCCCTGCTGATCCTGATGGGCAAGTGGGCCTGGTGGATCCCCAACTGGCT
>NZ_BDBV01000061.1 GCF_001613165.1 Nocardia mexicana NBRC 108244 | reverse complement strand
GACCATGTTCCCAGCGCCTGCTGCACAACCATATTCCCGGCATGCTTTTGGCCGGGATCTCGTGGTGGATTCCAGCCAGAAGCATGCCGGAATGACGGGGGCGGCTACGTAATCGATTCAGCCGAGCTGCGGGGCGACCTCTGCCGCGACCAACTCCAGGTGATCCAGGTCGGACAAATCCAGCACCTGCAGGTAGAGGCGGGTGATGCCGGTTTCCTCGCGGTAGCGGCCGATCTTGTCGACCAGTTCGGCGGGCGTTCCGGCCAGGCCGTTGCGCTTCAGCTCGTCGACCTCGCGGCCGATGGCGGCGGCGCGGCGGGCGATCTCGGCATCGTCGCGGCCCACGCACAGCACCTGCGCGGCTGACCAGGTGATCTCGCCCGGGTCGCGGCCGATCTCCCGCGCGGCCGCGGCCACCCGCTCGAATTGCGCTGCGGCCGTGGCGGAATCGGTGAAGGGCAGGTTGAACTCCTGGGCGAAGCGGGCGGCCAGCTCCGGGGTCCGCTTCTTGCCCATACCGCCGATGATCACCGGCGGGCGGGGCCGCTGCGCCGGTTTGGGCAGCGCGGGGGAGTTCTCCAGTTCGTAGTATTTACCGAGGTAGCTGAATGTCTCGCCCTCGACGGTCTCCCACAGCCCGGTGACGATCTCGAGCTGCTCGGAGTACCGGTCGAACCGCTCGCCCAGATCCGGCAGCGGGATGCCGTAGGCGCGATGCTCGTCCTCGAACCAGCCCGCCCCGAGCCCCAATTCGACTCGGCCGCCGGACATCTGGTCCACCTGCGCCACCGAGATCGCCAGCGCCGACGGATGCCGGAAGGTGGCGGCGGTGACCAGCGTGCCCAGCCGGATCCGCGAGGTCTCCCGCGCCAGCCCGGCCAGGGTGATCCAGGCGTCGGTGGGGCCTGGCAGCCCGGACACGCCGCCCATCTTCAGATAGTGGTCGGACCGGAAGAACGCGTCGAAGCCCGCGTCCTCGGTCGCCTTCGCGACGCGCAGGAGGTCGTCGTAGGTTGCGCCCTGCTGGGGTTCGGTGAAGATCCGTAGGTCCACGGGTTCCAACGTACCGATGATCTTGCGCCCGGGCCTGTACGCCCCGGTTCGCGAGTCTCGAATTGCAACATTCCAGACAATCCGAACGTACCTTCCATCCGCCCTCGCGTTTCCGGCATGTTGGGGATACCGGGACTAGCAGGCGATGCCGCTCGGCCTCACTGGACGAGGAACGGCTCCGCGTAGCTGATCCCGGCGCGCGGGTCCTAGCCGATATCGAAGAGGTTGGGTTGGCCGGCGCGGTAGCGGGCGGCGTCGGCCTGGCGGAACGGTTCCAGGGCCGGGATCGACTCTCGCGTGAACAGTTGGGGGCGGGTGGCCGGGGAACCGGAGGCGTCCAGGATCGCGTTCACGGCGCGGCGGCCCGCCTCGTTGGCGCCCTCCATGGTGGCCAGGTCGAAATCGGTCTGTACGTAGTCGGCGGCCAGGAAGAGGTTCGGGATCGCGGTCTCGGCGGTGGGGCGGCGATCCCAGGAGCCGATGGTGTTGACCAGCAGCGGCTCGTCGTTGTGGTTCTGCCCACCCGACCACGTGATGCCCGGATCGAGCATCCACTCCTGCACGATGCCCTCGGGCAGTTGCACGCCACCGTCGTCGTTGAGTGCCGCGGTCATCTGCGCCCACGTCTCCCGGTAGATCTCCTCGTGTGTGCAGTATTTGGCGGGCTTGCCGAACAGGATGCCGGGGGTGTCCCAATCGGCGATATCGATCGTCAGCCCGTCCTGGATCGTGCCGTCGCCGTATCTGGTCGCGTAATCGCCTGGCCAGAACGCTTTTTGGGTATAAGAGGTGAGCCGCCACGGGGCATCGAGATAGATGTTGTAGCCGCGGCCCAGGTTCAGCCTGCGGGTGACGAACATCTGCAGCCCGTTCATCCAGTCCACGAACAGGCCGTCCATGGCGGCCAGCCGGGGATCCAGCTGCCGCATATCCTCCGACCACAGGTCCCGGGCCCGGTCGGTCGGCACCGCGCAGACGTACCAGTCCGCGTCGACCGTGCGCACCGAACCGTCCGGGCGACGGATCCGCGCACCGGAGATGGAATCGCCGTCGACATCGAAGCCCTGCACCTCGTGGCCGGTGTGGAACTGCACACCGAGGTTGCGCAGCAACGAGATCCACGGATCCAGCCACACCTCGTTGGTGGGACCGTCGAGCACCTCGTACACCTTCCGGCCGCCGGTTACCTCCTGCAGCAGCGCGATCAGGAACGCCTCGGCCATATTGCCCATCGAGCGCGCGCTGGCCATCGTCTCCTTCGCGGCCACCAGGGCGCGGGTCAAGCCCGTCGCGGCCAGGCCCCGGTATTCCGCGGAACGCGTTGCGGCGCCGACGAAATCCCACCAGCTGGTGTGCTCCCACTGTCCGTGGCGGCGCTCCTCGCTGGAGGTCAGGTAGGCCACGAAGCGGCTCGCCAGGTACATCGCCTCGGGCACCGGAACCGCGTGGTTCTTCAGGAACATCTCGACCAGCACGCGCTGCCAGCCCTGCGGGGTGAGCAGTTCCCGCGGCTCGAAGTAGAAGCCGAACATCAGCGGGAAGCCGTCGGGCAGGTTGTTCGCGCGCGGATAGCGCGGATCGCCGACCGAGAACGGCACCAGATTGTCGTAGACGCCGTTGGCGTTGCCGGGCACCGGAATTCGCCGCATGGTGTCGTGCACGTGGTGGTAGAAGGAGGTGAATCCGCGGGCGCCGTGCTCACCGGGCAGCGGCACCCGGCCGTCCGCCGCGCTGCCCGGTAGCCCGATCGTGCGGGACTTGCCGCCGAGCTCCTTGCGGTCGAAGACGGTGACCTCGAAACCGCGTTCGGCCAGTTCGTGGGCCGCGGTCAGGCCGCCGATGCCCGCGCCGAACACCGCAACCCGATTGCGGGACGGACCGTTTCGCCGCCGTCCGCCCGGGGACGCCTGTGCTGTTCCGGCACCCGCCAAACCGATCGCCCCCGCGGCGGCCGCGCCACGCAGCACCGTGCGTCGCGACAGCGGTTGTCCCCCAGATTCCTTCGACACCCCGACAAACCTCTCGCAAATCTGACGATTACGATCGTCATATTTACCAGAGCGGCCCGTTCGCCGCGCGATAATGGGAAACTTGCTGGTAGAGAACGAGAATGGAGGTCCGGTGCCCAAACCTGCCGACGCGGACCAGGATGATTCCGGTGACGGCCGCGGGCTCGACGGCGGTTCGAGCGCTCGACGGCAGCCGCGCCGCAGGTATGGCGGCATCGATGCGGCGAGCCGCATCGCCGCCCGCCGCGAGCAACTGCTGCGTGCCGGATACGAGCTGTTCGGCACGCGCGGTGTCCAGGCCACCGGGGTCAAGGACATCTGCCGGGAGGCCGGGCTGACCGACCGCTACTTCTACGAATCCTTCTCCGGGACAAGGGAATTGTTCGTGGCCGTATTCGACCGGGTCATCGCGGAGCTGTACGGCGCGGTCGCCGCGGGCGTCGAGGCGGCGCCCGCGGCGGGCACCCGGAAGCTGCGCGCCGGGATCGGCATCTTCCTGGAGGCGCTGGGCGACGACCGGCGCAAGCTGCGCATCGTCTTCGCCGAACCGGCCGGCGCCGGACCGCAGGCCGAGCGGCACATGCAGGAGTCGCTGCGGCGCTTCACCCGGCTGGTCGCCGACACCGCCCACCGCGCGCGGCCGGACGCGGCGCCCGACGCACTGGTGGACGTGTTCGCGCATTCGGTGGTCGGCATGCTCGAGCGGGTCATCGTGGAGAAGCAGGAGGGACACCTGACCTTGCCGATGGCCGACCTCATCGACCACTGCACGGCGCTGGCCGCGGCGGGCCTGCGCGCCGTCTATGCCGGGAAACTCGACACGGGAAAATAGCTATCGAACTTGTGTTCGAATCGGAGTACTGTGACGGCATGCCTCTCGACCGCCACATCCACCTCGCCCAACTGTGGCTGGAACAGGTGCGCGACCACCTCGCCTCCTCCGCCGCCACCAGCACCAACCTGTCCGCCGAACAACTCAACGTCATGTCCGGGAAGGTCGCCGAAGGCCTGCGCATCTTCACCGAGCTGGCGGGGCAGCCGTCCACCGACGACCCGCCCGACCATGGCGCCGCCTCCCGCTCCCGGCCCACGCCCCCGGCGCGCCGCCCCACCCGCACAGACCCGCGCTACCCGGCAATCCCGCCCTGGCACAGCGCCACCGGCAGAGAGGGTGAAGACCGCCGAGTGCTCGCCATGCATCCGACAGCGAAGTCCTGACCGCGAGAGATCGGGCCGATCCCATTGCGGGACAACCTCACCCGGCCCGTGCGTCTCGTTGCCTCGAACCGTATGCATTTTCGGCAGCTCCGCGCAGTGCGGGCATTGCGCGGATCGGCCGAAGCACGGCGCCAACCCCCGGCGAGGCGCGAATCTTCCAGACGCTCAGGCAGGTTCGCAGACGATGAGCGGTATACGACGATCGGTCCACGTCTGGTAGCTGCCCCATTCCGGGTAGTACTCCACCACTCGCCGCCACAGGTCCGCGCGCTCGTCCCCCTCGGCCTCGTGCGCGATCATCGCCCGCACTCCGCCCCGCGTATGCACCCGCACCTTCGGATCGGCCTTGATGTTGTGGAACCACTGCGGATGCCGGGGTGTCCCGCCGCGCGAAGCCACGAAGACGACACGGTCGCCGTCGGCCATATAGAGCAGCGCCATAGTCCGCGCTTTACCCGTCTTCCGCCCCCGAGTCGTCAACAGCGCCACCGGAACCCCGCGCGGAAACCCACTCCCGAACCGGAACTTCCCACCGACCCGTCCCCCGGTCACCCGAAACAGCGCCACATGCCCCTGCGTGAAGACCCGCATCACCGGCGCATAGAACCGAGAGTCGAAAAACCTGGGACGAGACGGCATTTCGTTCACCATGACAGCTCCGGATCAAGAATATCGAGAGTGCATCATCGCACGGGGCATCTCGATCGGTCGCGATTCCTCCGTTCGATGGCGGAGGGATTTGAACCGTTGCCGCCAAACCTTCGAGATGCTCGGCTGCAATCACGCGATTGCTCACGCGATGTTGCCCTCGTGGGGCTTCCCGTGGCAGTACCCGCCGCCGGCCGTGCCGGTCTTCCGCAGGTTTCCAGCGGGCTCGTTTAACGTCGCCCCGCAACTCGAGGAGGACGTGCCGCCTTCCACTGTCCGCATTGCGAGCGCTGCCAAGTTCCGAGCGGCATTGCGGTCCCGATCAGCGTGATAGCCGCAGAATTCGCAGTGGTAGATCCGTTGGGACAGACGGAGTTTGGTCTTCACACCGCCACAAGCTGAACAGGTCTTCGAGCTGGGATACCAGCGGTCAGCGATAACCAGGTGGCTTCCGCACCAGACTGCCTTGTAGGCGAGCTGGCGGCGCAGTTCACCCCACCCGGCACCGGCGATTCGCCGTGACAAACGGGAGTTGCGCAGCATTCCGGCAACGTTGAGGTCTTCGACCACGATGACACCGAACCGCCGGGTCAGCGCAGTGGTGAGCTTACGAAGACCATCCGCCCGGCAGTTTGCGACGCGAGCGTGCAGCCTAGTGATCTTCGCATTCGCGCGCTGCCAACGCCGGGACGGCTTCACACTCCGCCGCCGGTCGGGGCCATGGCGGCGGGCAGCTCGGCGTTGCAACCGCCTCAGAGACCGTTGCACATGATCTAGGTGGTCGGGATTGGCAACCATGCCGCGCCGATCGGAGACGCCCGGGACAGGGCGTGACAACACCG
>NZ_BDBV01000060.1 GCF_001613165.1 Nocardia mexicana NBRC 108244 | reverse complement strand
GATCCTTTTTGCCGGACGGGGGTATCTGGAAAGGGGGCGGTGAGCGTGCATCGAGCAAGGTGTAGCGGACCGCATAGCAGTGAGCACGATCCGGAGGGCGTGACCGGCTGGGGAGCCGGCACAGACGGCGTTCGTGTGAGGTGAGCATCGATGCCCGCCGAACTCGAGACGCAGGCCATCGCGGCCACCACCCGGGACTGGGTCCGCGCCGTCTACAGCGGCAGCGGCCTGACCGTTTCACCGGAACATCTGGAACGGGTTTTCGCCGGGATCATCGACGAACTGCTGGATCTGGCCGGCTCGGAACCGTTTCCGGTCCCGGCCGCCCGCGCCGTCGGCCGCCGGCTGGCCGAGACGCCGTTCGATCGCACCCGGATGCTGGCGCCGGCGACCCGCGCGCTGCTGGGCTTCGCCCCGGGTGAGCCGGGCGCCCTGGTGGCGACCCGGTGGCCGTTCGTGGCCAGCCATGCCATCGACGCCTACGCCGAGGCGCTGCAGCAGCGGGCCCTGGCCCAGCAGGAGCGAAATCTGACGGCGGCGGTGTCGGTGCGAGTGCAGGAGATCGCCGCGCTGCAGCACCGGCTGCGCCACGAGGCCACCCACGACGCGCTCACCGACCTGGCCAACCGGTCGCTGCTGCAGGAGCGCGTCCGGCTGATGGCGACCGACCGCGCCCGCGGCGTCGGGCTGCTGCTGATCGACCTGGACGATTTCAAGCAGATCAACGACGGCCACGGCCACGCGGTCGGCGACGAGGTGCTGGTGGAGATATCGCGCCGGCTCCGCGCGACCTGCCCGGACGACACGGTGGTCTGCCGGTACGGGGGCGACGAGTTCGTCCTCGCGCTGCCCGCCCGCCGAAATACGCTGGGCGAGCTGGCCATGCGGATCCTCGGCACCCTGCAGAACCCGGTGCCCACCAGCTCGGGTCCGGTGCCGGTATCGGCCAGCGTCGGCACCGCGTACTGCCCGCCCGGTCGCTCCTGCGACTTCTCCGACCTGCTGCGCAGTGCCGACCGGGCGATGTACTCGGCGAAGACGGCCGGTAAGCGCAGGTTCGCGCTGTCCGAACTCGACGACGAGGAGCCCGAGCCCGGCGGGTACGCCCCCGCCAGGCTCGCCGACCTCGACGACTACGACACCACCCTGGCGGGCTGAGCGACCGCGGCGCCGACCGGGCGAGGTGACCCCGATGCTTGCCTTCTCGGCGTCCGATCGGCCCGTCGGCGTCCGCGTACGCTGGTCGATGTGACAACGCTTCTGGTCCTCGTGGTGGTCGTCCTGGCGGTGTTTCTGGCCGTGACGTACTTCGGCCGCTCCGCGCAACGCAACCGGCAGGCCACGCAGCTGGCCGATGCCAAGGCCGAGGCCCGCCGCCTCACCGAGCGGCTCGGTGGGCAGGTCTACAACCTGGTCGGCAGCAACGACGCGTCCAAGCAGGCCCTGGCCGACGCCGGCGAACGGCTGAACGCGGCCGGTTCGCAGATCGACCAGGCGACCACTGTCGCGCAGGCTCGCCTGGCGAAGGAGACCGCGGTGGAGGGCCTGTACTACGTGCGGGCCGCGCGCACCGCGATGAACCTGGACCCGGGCCCGCCGGTGCCCGAACTCGACGGACAGCGCTCGGCGGGACAGGTCACCGAGGACCGCACGGTGGACTTCGAGGGCCGCCGGATCGAGGCGTCGCCGTCACCGTCGCCGCAGACCCCCAATTACTACCCCGGCGGCCGGGTCGCCGGGCGCCCGGTGCCCGCGGGCTGGTACTCCGAGCCGTGGTGGAAGACGGCCTTGGTAGCGGGCGCCTGGGGTATCGGGTCGGTGCTGCTGTTCGACGCCCTCTTCAGCGGCATGTCCGGGGTGGCGTACGGGGCCACGGGATTCGAGAACGGTTACGGCGAAGGCTATGACGCGGGCTTGCAGGCCGGGCAGGACGGCGGCGACCAGGGTGGTGCCGACCAAGGCGGCGGAGATCCCGGCGGGGACCCGGGCGGATTCGACGGCGGCGGCAGTGGGTTCGACGGCGGCAGTGGGTTCGACGGCGGCGGCTTCGATATGGGCGGCGGGTTCGACGGCGGCGGCTTCTGACCTGTCACCGACCTGAGCATCCGGCGGCTGATGGCTGCGGCAGCTTCTGAACCCGGCAACTTCTCAGCCCGGCGCGGGTCAGCCAACCGCGAGTGCGAACCACGGCAACTTCTGAACCCGGTGTCGGTCGGCAACTGCGGCGTGCGAGCCCTGTTTTCTGCTCCGACTCAAAGGTTCCCGGTGAACGGGTTGGCGGTGAGGCTGTACAGGCCCTGGGCGATCCAGTGGGCATGTTCCGCGTCGGGGGACGGGCGCGGGGCGGAGGTGATCGCTGCCGCCAAGGCGTGCAGCTCGGGTGCCGGAAGCAGCGTCCCATTCGACTGTCGCAGGGGCAGTTTCACCGTGGCGCCGGCTTGGACATCCTGCGCGACCAGCCGCGGGATCCGGCGACCGGTCGATACCACGGTCATTCCGGAGCCCGTCGACACCGCCGTATTCTCCGCTACCGAGTCGACCCACACGCGCGCGTGCGCCAAGTTCGCCCGGCGTGTGGAGTAGGCGCCGCGCACGGCGAGCGTGGTGCCCTCCAGCCATGCGGCCCTTCGGGTCACGTACAACAGCGCGTGCCCGACGAAGGCCACTATCGGCACGATCACCGCGACACCCAGCAGGATCGCCGCAGTGGAACCCAGCACCGTCAAGACGGCGAGAACCAACAGCAACAGCGCCGGAATCAGCAGCAGCGCAAGGCATCCGACGGTGACCGTCCGGGCCGTGCCCATCGCGATACTCAGGCGCTGCGTCCGCACGCCGATCGGCCCTCCCATGACACCTCTCCGTCGGAAACCCGGCGCCCCATGCTACATCGTTGCTCCGCGGGTTCAGCCCGGCTGACAGGTGGGGCACCAGAACAGGTTTCGGCCCTCCAGCACGCTGTGCAGGACCGTCGAGCCGCAGATGCGGCAGGGCTCCCCCGCGCGCCGGTAGACGTAGGTGCGGGGCTTGCCGTCGGCGTATGACGGTGCGCCGCGGTCGTGTTCGCGGCGCACGACCACGATCTTGCCGCGCCGCACCCCGACCCGCATGAGCTCGACCAGGTCGGCCCACAGCTCGTCCCACTCGTCCGCGGTCAGGTCGCGGCCGCGGCGCTGCGGCGAGATGCCGTGCCGGAACAGCAGTTCGGCGCGATAGACGTTGCCGACGCCCGCGACCACTGCCTGATCCATCAGCAACGCTCCGAGCGGCCGCGACGAGCGCCGGATGCGCTCCCAGGCCCGATCCGGATCGGCGTTGCGGCGCAACGGGTCCGGGCCCAGCCGCGCGGTCAGGGCCGACACCTCCGGATCGTGCAGCACCTCGCACGCGGTGGGACCGCGCAGATCGGTGCCGTACGCCTCGGCGGTGCGGCCGCCGCCGATCATCCGCATCCGCACCTGCCCCACCGGATCACCCAGTGGCCCGGCCGATTCGGTGAAGGTGCCGTACAGGCCCAGGTGCACGTGCACGACCAGTCCCGAATCGTAGTGGTGCAGAAGGTGTTTGCCCCACGCCTCGGCCCGCACCAGAACGTGCCCGTCCACCAGTGCGGCACCGTCGGCGAAGCGGCCCTGCGGGCTCGATACCCGCACGACTCCCCCGGCGAAGCGCTTGTGGTGCAACTTCGCCAGCCGATGCAGCGTATGACCCTCAGGCATTTATGACGTCCGCCTCACCGGCCCGCGCTCAGCTGGGGACCGCGGGCGCCTCGCCGGTCTTCTCGTACTCGGCGAGAATGTCGATGCGGCGCTGGTGGCGGGCCTCGCCCGACCACGGGGTGGCCACGAAGGCGTCGACGATGGCGAGCGCGTCCTCGGTGCTGTGCATGCGGCCGCCGATACCCATGAGCTGGGCGTTGTTGTGCTCGCGCGCCAGCCGGGCGGTCTCGACGCTCCAGGCCAGCGCGCAGCGGGCGCCGGGCACCTTGTTGGCGGCGATCTGCTCGCCGTTCCCGCTGCCGCCGAGCACGATGCCGAGGCTGCCCGGATCGGCGACGACACGGCGCGCGGCATCGATGCAGAACGCCGGGTAATCATCCGCGGCGTCGTACTCGTGGGCACCGCAGTCGACGACCTCGTGACCGGCCCGCTGCAGGTGGTCCTTGACGTGGTTCTTCAGTTCGAAGCCGGCATGGTCGGCACCCAGGTATACGCGCATGGCAGGCATTGTGTCAGGCGCTCGGGGGCCGTTTCGCCCGGGGCCGAGGCATGCCGCGCGGGCCCCGCCGGGTGCGCCGACAGCATGGCGAGCGAACACTGCCTAGGGTTGCAGCTATGCAGCCCGAGGACAGAACGTCGCCTCCGACAGCACATTCGGTGCCCGCCGCGGGACCGGCCGACCGCGGTCTCACCGGTATTCCCGGCTGGGACCCGCAGGACGGTCCGCCGGGCTGGGCGCCGCAGACGCCGTATTCGCCCCCGCATCCGCCGGTGGTCCAGCAGACCCGGGGGCTGTCGCCGTTCGGCATGCCCGCGCGGCACAGCTGGGAGATTCCGCTGCTGGTGATCGTCATCGTCGTCACCGTCCTGGGCTACCTGCTCAGCCTGCTGCTGTTGTTCGTCGGCGAGATCAACGACTACATGCTCCTGCTGCTGGCGGCGCCGCTGCTGTTGTATCTCGGCCGCGGTCTGAATTACGCGATGCAGCGGGTCAATGCGGTGAAGATGTCGCCCACCCAGTTTCCCGAGGGCTATCGGATGGTGCAGGAGGCGGCACAGCGCTTCGGGATGGCCACCGTCCCCGACGCCTTCGTCCTGATGGGCAGCGGGCAGATCAACGCCTTCGCCTCCGGGCACGGGTTCCGCCGCTACGTCGTCGTCTACAGCGACATGTTCGAGGTGGGCGGCCGGGCTCGCGACCCCGATGCGCTGGCGTTCATCGTCGGCCACGAGGTCGGGCACATCGCGGCCGGGCATGTGTCCTACTGGCGGCAGCTGGGCATGTTCCTGGTGCCGTTCCTGCCGATCCTCGGCAATTCGCTGATCCGCAGCCAGGAGTACACCGCCGATAATCACGGCTACTGCAACCGGCACCTCGGCGCACCCGGGGCGATGCGGGTCCTGGCGGGCGGCAAATGGCTCAACCCGCTGGTCCGGTTCGACGAGATGGCCGATCGGGCGGCGCAGGAGAAGGGGTTCTTCGTCTGGATCGCCAACGCCATGTCCTCGCATCCCGTACTGACCTGGCGCATGTGGGCCCTGCGCGACCGCAGCAGGCACGGCAAGCTGTTCTGGCGCCCGAGCGCCCCGGTCCCGCCGGGCAACCAGGGCCCACCACCGGGATATCCGCCGATGAGCGGGCCGGGCTACGCACCGGGACAGTTGCCGGGCGGGCAGGGCTACCAGCCGGGCGCCCCAGGACAACCGCCGAGCTCGCAGGGCTACCAGCCGACCACACCCGGCCAACCGCCGAGCACACAGGGCCACCAGCCGACCACGCCCGGCCAACCGCCAAGCGCACAGAGCTACCAACCCACACCCGGCCAACCGCCGAACACACAGGGCCACCAGCCAGGCATCCCGGGCCAACAGCCGACCTCGCAGGCCTACCAGCCGACCACACTCGGACAAACTTCGAGCACACAGGGTTACCAACCGAGCCCACCCTGGCAGCAATCGAGCACGCAGAGCTACCTGAGCTCGCCGGGACCGTCTCCGAGCGGACAGAGCTACGGGCCGAACGATCCGGGCCTTTCGCCGAGCGGACCGCAAGCTCGGCCGTCGGCTACACCCGAGTCCGCGGCGGGCGAACCTGGGCAATCGTCAGGTGGGTGGCACCGGCCGGACGATCAAGGCCCGCCACCCGGCGGGCAGAAATATCAGTCGCCGACCACCTCCGGGCCATCCTCTGCGGGACCGGAAAACCAGCCTCCGGGCGTGCCGCAGGGTCAGTCGTCGGGTGGCTGGGGATATCAGCAGGGCCAGTCGCCGGGCGATCAAGGACCCGCAGCGGGCGGGCAGATCTACCCGCCGACCACACCCGAGCCACCACCTTCGGAAAATCCACCGCCGGTCGACAGCACGGACGACGAACCCCCCGGCCCGTCCTCGAATCCGACCGAGCAGCAATAAGTTTCACCGCGACCGGAGATTATCCGTCGTCGCGTGAGCGGCCGATGCCCCGGGCGGACGGCCCGGGGCATCGGCCCGCGACCTCAGTCGAACTGGGGGTCCTCGGTGCGCGTGCGCTTGAGTTCGAAGAAGTGCGGGTAGGAGGCGAGGGCGACCGCGCCGTCCCACACCTTGCCCGCATCCTCACCGCGCGGGATGCGGGACAGCACCGGGCCGAAGAAGGCGACGTCGTTGATGTGGATGGTGGGCGTGCCGACGTCCTTGCCGACCTTGTCCATCCCGGCGTGATGGCTCTCGCGCAGCGCCGCGTCGTACTCGGTGCTGTCGGCGGCCGCGGCCAGTTCGGCGGGCAGGCCGAGTTCGGCCAGGGATTCGGCGATGACCACGGCCAGCCGCTCGCCCCGGTCCTCCTGCGGGTACTCGTCGCGGCGGTTGTGGATCCGGGTGCCCATCGCGGTGTAGAGCGGGGCGAGCACCTTCTCACCGTGCTGCTGGGCGGCCGCGATCGCCACCCGGACCGGCCCCCACGCGGACTTCATCAGCTCCACGTAGATCTCCGGCAGGTCCTCGCGGTCCTCGTTCAGCACCGCCAGGCTCATCACGTGGAAACGGGTCTCGATATCGCGGACCTTCTCGACCTCGAGAATCCAGCGGGATGTGATCCAGCACCACGGGCACAGCGGGTCGAACCAGAAGTCCACGCGGTCCTTGGTGCCGGACGGGGTCGTCGTATCGCTCACGTCGGAGTCCTCTCGGGAAGTCGGGGCGGCACCGCATCGCACAGGTGCCGTCGACACTCATCAACGACGGAAACTTCCGGATATTTCCCGACCCGGCCCCGCGCCGGGCAGTAGGGTCGGAAATGACCTGGCCGCCGTTGTTCGGAGGTTCTCATGACCACAGATTCCAGGTTTGTCATCGTCGGCGGCGGGCTGGCCGCGGCCAAGCTCGCGGAGGCGTTGCGCGGCAACGATTTCGACGGCACGCTCACCCTGATCAGCGAGGAGGAGCATCTCCCCTACGAGCGGCCGCCGCTGTCGAAGGAACATCTGCTGGGCAAGCAGGCGCTGGCCGACTTCACCACCGATCCCGGCCAGTGGTATCGGGACCACCACGTCGAGGTCATGCTCGGCACCACCGTGACCGCGATCGACCGCGCCTCGAAAACCGTTGCCCTGCCGGATGGTTCGACCCTGCCCTACGACAAGCTGGCATTGGCTACGGGATCGCGGCCGCGGCGGCTGCCGATCCCCGGCGCCGACGCCCAGGGCGTGTACGAACTGCGCACCATCGAGCAGTCCGACGCCCTGATCGCACTGTTCGGCTCGGCGCGACGGTTGGCGGTGATCGGTGCGGGCTGGATCGGCCTGGAGGTGACGGCCGCGGCCCGCGCCGCCGGTGTCGAGGTGACCGTGCTGGAGGCCGAGCAGGTGCCGCTGCAGGCTGCACTCGGCACCGAGATGGGCGAGGTGTTCGCCGACCTGCACCGCTCCCACGGCGTCGACCTGCGCTGCGGGGTCCGGGTCGCCGAAATCACCACCTCCGGCGGCACGGCGACGGGGGTGCGCCTCGAGGACGACACGGTGATCGAGGCCGACGCGGTGCTGCAGGCGGTGGGCGCGCGGCCGAATACCGAGCTGGCCGCCGACGCGGGCCTCGCCGTGGCGGGCGGCGTGCTGGTGGACGAGAGCCTGGCGACCGGCGATCCGGATATCGTCGCGGTCGGCGATATCGCCGATCAGCAGCATCCGGTGCTCGGTCAGCGCATCCGGGTCGAGCACTGGGCGAATGCGCTCAATCAACCGGCGGTGGCGGCGCTGACGATGCTCGGCAAGCCCGCCGCCTACGACCGGCTGCCGTACTTCTTCACCGACCAGTACGACCTGGGGATGGAGTACACCGGCTACGTCGCGCCGGGCGAGGAGGCGTCCGTCGTGGTGCGCGGAGATACCGGCAAGCGCGAATTCGTGGCGTTCTGGCTGGATTCCGGTAATCGGGTGCTGGCGGGCATGAACGTCAACGTCTGGGATGTCACCGATCGGATCAAGGAGTTGATCAAGACGGGAGATCCGGTCGACCCGCAGCGACTGGCCGACACCTCGACGCCGCTGTGAGCTGCCGACCGGCGGCCTTTCCGAGGGAGGAATGACGTGCCGTACGAGAAGGATTCGCGCGTCGACGCCTATATCGACGCGCTTCCGGCCTGGCAACAGAAGATCTGCCACCAGGTCCGCGATCTGGTGCACGCCGCCGATCCGGAAGTCACGGAGACGGTCAAGCGCACGGTGCAGCCGTACTTCGTGCTGCAGGGCAATATCTGCGCGCTACTGGCCACCAAGGACCACGTGAACGTCTTCCTGTACGACGGTGGCCTCACTCCCGATCCGGAAGGCATCGTCACCGGCGGCCACGACAACAAGACCGGGCGCACGATCGCCGTCTACGAGAACGACAAGATCAACACCAGCGCCCTGACGGAGATGTTCCGACACATCATCGCGACCAATCGTGCGGGCGGATGGCGAAAGGTCAAGGCGCGGAGCTGATCTGGCCCCGGCCAAAAGCATGCCGGGGACGACGGGGCGGACGCGCATGCCGGGGACGACGGAGTTGGACGCGCCGAAAAGGCGAGGATCAGCCGCGCGTTCCCCAGCCACTTCCCGTGATCAGTTCGTAGGCCTCCATGTATTTCTGGCGGGTGGCGGCGACGATGTCGGCGGGGATCTCCGGGCCCGGGGGCTCCTTGTCCCAGCCGGTCGAGGTCGCCCAGTCGCGCACGAACTGCTTGTCGAAGGAGCGCTGCGGGCGGCCGGGCTCCCATTCGGCGGCGGGCCAGTAGCGCGAGGAGTCGGAGGTCAGCACCTCGTCGCCGAGGGTGAGAACGTCTCCGTCCCAGCCGAATTCGACCTTCGTGTCCGCGATGATCACGCCGCGTTCGGCGGCGTAGGCGGCGCCACGGGAATACACACCCAGGGTGAGATCTCGCAGGCGTTCGGCGACCTCGCGGCCCTCCTGCCGCACCACGTCGTCGAAGGTGATCGGCTCGTCGTGCCCCTCGGCCGCCTTGGTGGTGGGCGTGAAGATCGGCGCGGGCAGCTTGTCGCCCTCGCGCAGCCCCGGCGGCAGCGCGATGCCGGAGACCGAACCGGTGCGCTCGTATTCCTTCAGCCCCGAACCGGACAGGTATCCGCGGGCGATGCACTCGACCTGCACCATCTTCAGCGGTTTGACGCGCACCGCGCGCCCGGCGAATTCGTCCGGCACATCGGTGGCCGACAGCACGTGGTTGGGCACATCGGAGAAGTACTCGAACCACCAGTTCGACAGCTGGGTCAGCAACGCACCCTTGTCCGGAATCGGCGTCGGCAGCACCACGTCGTAGACCGACACCCGATCGGAGGCGACCAGGAGCAGCGAGCCGCCGTCCTCGTACAGATCGCGCACCTTGCCGGAGTGGATGTGCTTCAACTGTCCTCCTCGTGGATGCTCGACAACCTCAGCCTCCCGAGCCGAGAATGCGCGGGACGGCCGCCTGAACGCTGCACAGCCTACCGAGGGCATCGCCGACCGACCGACACGTGTGCCCACGATCGGCGACCGACTGACCAGCTCGTTGCAGGTCGGCACGCCCGGCCCCCTACCGACGTGGCATTGTGGGGTTTGTCGCGCTCTCATCATCGGCGATGAGCGGCTGCCCGGCACAGCTCTCCGATCAGCGAAGGAGTCTCCTTGTCCGCACCGAATCTCACCCGCGAGCAGGCGGTCGCGCGCGCCGCGACGATCAGCGTGGAGAACTATCGCGTCGAACTCGACCTGACCGGGCAGCCCACCAACGCCGAGGCGGCGGCGTCGGAGACGTTCCATTCGCGATCCACCGTGACGTTCACGGCCACACCCGGATCGCAGACGTTCGTCGACATCGTCGCGGCCGGGGTGCGGTCGGCGGTGCTGAACGGCGTGGCGCTGGAGGTCGGCGACTACGACGAGTCCGAGGGCCTCACGCTGACCGGTCTGGCCGAGCGCAACGAGCTGACGGTCGAGGCCGACTGCGAGTACTCGCACACCGGCGAGGGCCTGCACCGCTTCGTCGACCCGACCGACGACAAGGTCTACCTCTACTCGCAGTTCGAGACCGCCGATGCCAAGCGGATGTTCGCCTGCTTCGACCAGCCGGACCTCAAGGCGACCTACGACATCACCGTGACCGCCCCCGAGGACTGGGAGGTCATCTCCAACGGCGCCGCGGTCGAAACGCACAAGACCGGCACGGTGATCCGGCACGTGTTCGGCACCACGCCGCGCATGAGCACCTACCTGGTGGCACTGATCGCGGGCCCCTACGCGAAGTGGACCGACACCTACACCGACGACCACGGCAGCATCCCGCTGGGCATCTACTGCCGGGCCTCGCTGGCCGAATTCATGGACGCCGAGCGGCTTTTCACCGAGACCAAGCAGGGCTTCGGCTTCTATCACCGCAATTTCGGTGTGCCGTACGCCTTCGGCAAGTACGACCAGCTGTTCGTGCCCGAATTCAATGCGGGCGCAATGGAGAACGCGGGGGCGGTCACCTTCCTCGAGGACTACGTGTTCCGCTCCAAGGTGACCCGCGCCTCCTACGAGCGCCGCTGCGAGACCGTGCTGCACGAGATGGCGCACATGTGGTTCGGCGACCTGGTCACCATGAAGTGGTGGGACGACCTGTGGCTGAACGAGTCGTTCGCCACCTTCGCCTCGGTGCTGGCCATGACCTCGGCCACCGAATACTCCAGCGCCTGGACCACTTTCGCGAATGTGGAGAAGTCGTGGGCGTACCGGCAGGACCAGCTGCCGTCCACCCATCCCATCGCCGCCGACATCCCCGACCTGGCGGCCGTCGAGGTCAACTTCGACGGAATCACCTACGCCAAGGGCGCTTCGGTGCTCAAGCAGCTGGTGGCGTATGTGGGCCTGGAACCGTTCCTGGCGGGCCTGCGCGACTACTTCGCCCAGCACGCCTACGGCAACGCCACCTTCGACGACCTGGTGGGTGCGCTCGAAAAGGCTTCCGGCCGTGACCTTTCCGATTGGGGCGCGCAGTGGCTGAAGACCACCGGGCTCAACACCCTGCGCCCGGACTTCGACGTGGACGCCGACGGGAAGTTCACCCGGTTCGCCGTGGTCCAGGAGGGCGCGGCGCCCGGCGCGGGTGAGCGCCGGGTGCACCGGCTGGCCGTCGGCGTCTACGACGACCAGGACGGAAAGCTGGTGCGCACCAAGCGAGTCGAACTGGACCTCGACGCCGCGGAAAGCACCGAGGTGCCCGATCTCGTCGGTGTCGCGCGCGGCAAGCTGGTGCTGATCAACGACGACGACCTCAC
This sequence comes from Nocardia mexicana NBRC 108244, assembly GCF_001613165.1. Lineage (GTDB taxonomy): Bacteria > Actinomycetota > Actinomycetes > Mycobacteriales > Mycobacteriaceae > Nocardia > Nocardia mexicana. The sequence goes on along the minus strand of NZ_BDBV01000060.1, from coordinate 5,144 downwards.
CTACTGCTCGCTGCGGCTGGACCCGGATTCGCTGGACACGGTGACGACGCGCATCGCCGATATCGCCGAATCGCTGCCGCGCACGCTGTGCTGGTCGGCGGCGTGGGAGATGACGCGCCAGGCCGAGATGCGGGCCCGCGACTTCGTCGCGCTGGTGCAGCGCGGTATCGGCGCGGAGACCGAAATCGGTGTGGTGCAACGGATTCTGATGCAGGCCCACACCGCGCTGGCCAGCTACGCCGAGCCGGAGTGGGCCGCGCGGAACGGCTGGCCGGAGTTCGCCGATCGGCTGCTGGAGCTGGCGCGCGCGGCCGCGCCGGGTTCGGATCACCAGCTGGCGTTCGTCAACGCCCTGACCGGCGCGCGGCTGTCGCCGCAGCATGTCGAGGTGCTGGGTGCGCTGTACGAGAGCGGCGACCCGGACCGCGTCGGCCTCGCCGGGCTGGTGGTCGACACCGATCTGCGCTGGCGCCTGGTGCAGGCGCTGGCCAAGTCGGGCGCGATCGACGCCGACGGCGACGCCACCCCGGTGATCGACGCCGAGCTGGACCGCGATCCGACCGCCGCCGGTCGCCGTCAGGCCGCCGCCGCGACCGCCGCCCGACCGCAGGCGCCGGTGAAGGAGATCGCCTGGGAGACGGTGATGAACGACGATTCGGTCCCCAACATCACCGCCCGCGCCATCGTCGGCGGATTCGCCCCGGCGGGCCAGGCGGACCTGCTGGCCCCCTACGTCGAGCGCTACTTCGCCGATGTCCCCTCCGTGTGGGAGCGCCGCTCCAGCGAGGTCGCCCAGACCGTCGTGATCGGCCTCTATCCGCACTGGGCCATCAGCGACGAGGCGGTCGCCGTAGCCGACAAGTTCCTCGACGCCGACCACCCGCCGGCCCTGCGCCGCCTCGTCACCGAGGGCAAGGCGGGCATCGAACGCTCCCTGCGCGCCAGGGCCTTCGACGCCGAGTAGCCCAGCGCCTCGGGGCCGGACAACCCGCGCCGCCAGGGTCCCGCCCCTCGTCGGGACCCTGGCGGTGCGTCAGGGGAAGGGAGGGGCGATGTCGGCGATGGTGTACAGCATCACGTTGCTGTTGCGGAATTCGATGCCGGTGTCGGGGGCGTCGGCTACGGCTCGCCAGGCATCGAGGTGAGCGCGGGTTTCCCAGCGCTCGAAGTTGTTGACGCGCTGTGGGTTCAGCGAGTCGGCGGTGATGGCCACGTCGAGGCATCCCGGCGCCTCCCGTGCCCGCCGCACCAAGTCCCGATGCGCCGCTACGAACTCGTCGCGTCGCTCGGCGTCGACCGTCACGTATCCGGCGATGATCAACATTCAGGCACTCTCCTCCGCTCGCGGGCCGGCCCCACTGCCGTCGAGCGGGCGCCCGGTGGCCCGTAGCAGCAGGTCGATGACCGGACCCCGGATGTCTTGCGCGCCTTCGCCGTAGGTCCAGTCCGTATCGGTGGCCGTCAACCGCGCTCCGCGAACCCGTTGCGGCGCACCGTAGAACCGGCTGCCCAGCACCTGATCGAGCGCGACCACCACCCGCTCGGGCGGTGAGTGCAGGGTGCGCCCGAGCGGGCGGGCGATGTCCTGACCGTGCACGATGATGTCCACCAGCGGATCCGCCACTCCCGCGCCCGGCGCGCGGCGGTGCAGGTCGGCGCCTTCGCGCAGCTGGGCGATGAGCTCGGCGGGGGTGAAGCGCGCGGCGCGCTCGGTGGCCTGCACCGCGGTCATCCGGTTCCAGTCGAGCCTGGCGCGCACGACCCCGGCGATCGTGCCCCACAGCGTGTCCCGGTTGGACATGGTGATGTGGGCAAGCACCTCGTGCACCGTCCAGCCGTCACACAGCGATCGGCGCGACCATTCGGATTCGGTCAGGTCGTCGAGAAAGCCGGCGAGAGCGAGCCGTTCGGCGCACACCCACGTCCGGATCAGGTCTGGGTCCATCGTCGATCTCCCGGTCGTAGTCACACCGATACCGACGAATCGGCCCTCCGAAACTCATCGCACCCGCGTCGAGGAGTATCCCTCGACACCCGGCGCGGACCGCCGGACCGCCGCTTCGAACTGATCACCGCCCCTCGCTGCTGTGGGCAGATCCGCTCACAGCAGCGAGGGGCGGTTTTCGGGGGCGCGGTCGGGCACCGTGGGGTCATGGCTGACGACAACAAGACCCCGCTTTTCAGCTGGCGCGCCCGCGAGCAACTGCTCAGCCGCCGCGTCCTGGTGCTGGACGGAGGACTCGACGACGACAACGGCACCCTGCTCGCCACGCAACTGCTGACACTGGCCGCCGAGGATCCCGACTCCGGCATCTCGCTGTGGATCCACTCCCCCGGCGGGTCGGTGCCGTCGATGCTCGCGATCCGCGACGTGATGCGGCTGGTGCCGTGCGACGTCTCTACGCTGGCGCTCGGATTGGCCTGCAGCGCAGGGCAATTCCTGCTCTCCGCGGGCACCCGCGGTAAGCGGTTCGCCCTGCCGCACGCGCGGATTCTCATGCATCAGGGTTCGGCCGGTATCGGCGGCAGCGCCGGTGAGGTCGAGGTGCAGGCCGACGATCTGCGTCACACCGTCAACACCGTGCTCGGCCTCATCGCCGAGGACACCGGGCAGCCGTTCGAGCGGGTCTACGAGGATTCGCTGCACGACCGCTGGTTCACCGCGAGCCAGGCGCGCGAGTACGGCTTCATCGACGGCATCGTCGACTCGTTCCACCAGGTGATCCCGGAACGGCAGCGCGTGGGGATCACGGCATGAGCGGTCAGGCCCGGAGGCGGCAGCGGAGCGTAATCACGCAGGGCCCCGCTCGTGCCGCAAGACAACGCAGCATGAGCATCCATCTTTCGCGCTTTCAGGAGGCCGCGGCATGACCAGCTACACGATTCCCAATGTCATCGCGCGCGATCCGCGCGGCGAACGGATCATGGACGTCTACTCGCACCTGCTCACCGAGCGGATCGTCTACCTCGGCACCCCGATCGATTCCGGTGTCGCCAACGCGCTCATCGCGCAGCTGCTGCACCTGGACGCCGAGAGTGCGGGCCAGGAGATCAACCTCTACATCAACAGCGAGGGCGGCGACCTGCCCGCCATGCTCGCCGTCTACGACACCATGCAGCACATCTCGTCCCCGGTGGCGACGACCTGCGTCGGCCAGGCCATCGGCGTGAGTGCGGTGTTGCTCGCGGGTGGTGCGCAGGGCCGCCGCAGCGCGCTCGGCCACGCCCGGATCGTCTTGCACCAGCCCGCCGCCAGCGGCCGGGGCGCCATCCCGGACCTGATCATCCAGGCCGACGAACTGGTGCGGATGCGCGCCGAGATCGAAGCCATCCTGTCCGAGCACACGGGCCAGGAGGTGGAAACGCTGCGCCACGACACCGACCGGGACCGAGTCTTCACCGCCCAGGCGGCCATCGACTACGGGCTGGTCGACAAGATCCTCGGCGCCCGCGGCTGACCGATCGCTCGGTATCGGAGGCGAATTTCCTGTCGTACCTCGGCGATAGCCTGTGTGGTGTGGACGAGTTCGACGGTGTGGAGATCATCGCCTTCGCGAATGCCGAGGCCTTCGACGATTGGCTGGCCGAGCATCACACGCGCCACGAGGGTGTCTGGATCAAGGCCGCCAAGAAGTCGTCCGGCCTGCCGACGATCACCTCGGACGAGATGGTCGACGCCGGGCTGTGCTACGGCTGGATCTCCGGGCAGCGGCGCTCGCTCGATGAGCGGTACTACCTGCAGAAGTACGTGCCGCGCCGCGCCCGGAGCCTCTGGTCGCAGGTGAACGTCGACAAGGTCGCGATGCTGACGGCCGCGGGCCGCATGCGCGAGCCGGGCCTTGCCGAGGTGCGCAAGGCACAGGAGGACGGCCGATGGGCGGCGGCCTACGAGTCGCAGAAGACGGCGACCGTACCACCCGACCTCGCCCGGGCACTGCGTTCCGACCCGCAGGCCGCGGCCGCCTTCGAGACGCTGGACAAGACCGATCGCTACCTGGTGATCCTGCCGCTCCTGCAGGCCCTCACGCCGGAGGCCAGACGGACCCGGCTCGGCCAAGCACTGCAGGCGCTGCGGGGCACGACGCTGCAATAGGCGAACGACACCGAGAATTTCGTGAAAAGGCTTGCGGCACAGCGCGTACCGCCGAAACGGTAGCCGCTGCGCCGCCATCGCCCAGTCTTCGGCGACAGCAACCGCATGCGGTCGGTCAACAGCGCCCCGCGGCCGGACCCTCGGGCCGTCCGCGTAGCACGGCCGGTGTGTGCCTCCACGGGTCTGTGCGAGATCGTGCTCGGTACAGGCGGCGGGCAGTACACGGCCAGAGCGGCGTGCCGAATCGGCGAACGCTCAGGCTGCCAGGGCCATGAGGGTGGGGCCCGCAGGGCGGTCGGGCGCGGAGCGGTCCGGTGCGTCGGCTCGGGTGAGGTCGATCCGGCGGACCTTACGGGCCACCTCGATGAGGTCCGCTGGGGCAGTGCCGCGCGCTCCCACCAGCATGCTCGGCACCGCATTACCCCGCCGGGCGGCCGAGCGAGCCAGGGCGAGCCGCCGCTGACGACGCAGCTCGTCGGCGACCTGTTCGGTGAGCCCGCCGAGGGAGGTGCCGAGCGCACCCGCCAGGGCCGCGATCATCTCGCTGGACGGCTCCTTGCGCCCGCGCTCCACCTCGGACAGGTACTGCGGCGAAACCCCCGCGCGCCCCGCGGTTTCCGCGAGCGTCTCGCTCTGGTCCTGCCGCAGCGAGCGCAGCCGCTCCCCGAGCACCTCACGCCACAGCGGTTCCCGGACCGTCTCGTCCGGCGATTCGGGCGACCGGTCGTCGCGTCCGCCGGGAATCGAATGAAGTCGCGGGTGCTCGGCCATACTCCGAGCGTAAAGTCTGCCAACGGCTTTATGCCCCCCGATTCCGCTCAGAGCGTAATCACCCATGGTTCCCGCTCCGCATCAAGGATGCGGATTACACGAATCGATCACGGCCCTACCCCAGGCAGCAATGCGACGAAGGAGCGAGCCGAACAGAACCGGCCCACGGCCGAGCATCTCCGTCCCCCGCCAGCTCCGCCCTTTACCAACCCCGGCCGCGAAGCGAGAGCCTGACGACTACACCTGGGAGGTTTTCGGCGCGTCTCGATTTTCAGAGGCC
>NZ_BDBV01000059.1 GCF_001613165.1 Nocardia mexicana NBRC 108244 | reverse complement strand
GCCAAAGATACAGCCCGCGCCCACCGTGACGGTGCACCTCAATCCGCGAACGACGCACCTCAGCCCCGCACCAGCGCCGAGACAACCAACTCAGCTGGGACGCCCGATGGCCGCCGCCATCACACGCACGGCCGAGACCAGGCCGTCGATCAGCTCACCCTGCCGCATCGAACTGAGCGCGGCGGTGACGCCGAGCTGGCAGATGCGGTCGTTGACCCGGTCGGCGACGTCGCGGCCGGAGCGGACCTCGACGGCGCGGTCGTTCGGCGAGACGGCGATGAGCACCGAACGCTCCGGCTCGGGGGTGTTCGGGAAGATCGCGTCGGCACCGCTCGCGGGCTCCGGGCGCAGGTCGCCGATGTACACGGTGAACCGCACCTTGGTCGAGCGGGTGGCCTCGGTGAGCGTGTTGTCCATGATCAGCCGCTCGGTGTCGCTGAACGGCGCCTCCTTGAACACGTCGCCGGACTCGTGCACACCGGACACGCGCCCGCTGCTGGTGACTGCATATCCGCGCGGCAGGTCGGCCTCGACCACCGCGGGCCAGTTAGAACTTGCCACTTGCCCGGCCTCCGATCAGATCCGACGCGGCGGATTCGATGGCCGCATGACTGCCATGCGACCCTGCGGAAATATCGTGACCGAACTTGGTCACCTCGTCGGTCGCGCTCCACAGCACCGGGTCGGCGGTCCACTTGTCACCGAGGTTGTAGTGGACCGGCTTCTCTCCGGGCAGCGGCTTGCCGAGATACGACAATCCGGCGATCACCGCGTAGATCACCAGCGGGATGCCGACAAAGATCAGCACTGTCTCGAGAATGCTCACAGCCCAACGGTAGACGATCCTCCCGACCGGATCGCAGACCGGTGAACGTGTCGCGGTTCCTCACACCAGCCAGACCGCGGCATTCACCGGCAGACGATTGCCGACCAGCGGCGCGCTGGACAGCAGCACCTCCCCCGGCGGCAGCGGAATCGGCTCGTCGGAGGCATTGAGCGCGCAGACCAGACCGCCCGACCGGCGGAACGCCAGGCACCCCGGCGGGCTGCCGTACCAGTCGAGTTCGTCACCGGCGAATTCCGAACGCTCGGCACGCAGGTCGATGGCCGCCCGGTACAGCGACAGCGTCGAGTCCAGCCGCTCGAGCTGCGCCTCCACCGTGTGATCGGACCATTCCGGCGGAATCGGCAACCACGGTGTGCCCGTGGTGAATCCGAAGGGCGGCCGCTGCCCCTCCCACGGCATCGGCACCCGGCAGCCGTCGCGGCCGCGCTCGGTATGCCCGGACCGCTCCCAGGCCGGATCCTGCAGCACCTCGTCGGGCAGGTCGTCCACATTGGGGAGTCCCAGTTCGGACCCGTTGTAGACGAATACCGCTCCGGGAAGCGCCAATTCGAGCATCATCATCGCCCGCGCCCGCTCCACCCCGACACCGCCGCCGCCGTACCGGGTGACCTCGCGCTCGATATCGTGATTGGACAGCGTCCAGGTGGCGCTGGCACCGACCGATGTCACCGACGTCAGCGAATTGTCCACGGCGGCACGAATCTTCGCGGCGTCGAACGGTGTTTCGGCGAGGCGGAAGTTGAAGGCGAGATGCAGTTCGTCGGGACGCACGTACTCGCCGAAGCGGGTGTTGTCCTGCACCCAGACCTCACCGATCGACACCGCGTCCGGGTATTCGTCGAACACCTTGCGCAGGCGGCGGTGGATCTCGTGCACGCCCGGATTGTTGAAGCGCGGATCGTCGTCGTCGTGCTCGAGCATCCGGGTGTCGACGCGCGCCATATCGGGCAGCCCCGGCGGCTTGGCCATGCCGTGCGCCACGTCGATCCGGAAGCCGTCGACCCCGCGGTCGAGCCAGAACCGCAGGGTCTGCTCGAAGTCGGCGGCGATCTCCGGATTGTCCCAGTTCAGGTCGGGCTGTTCGGCGGCGAAGATGTGCAGGTACCACTGTCCGGGGGTGCCGTCGGGCTCGGTCACGCGGGTCCAGGCCGGGCCGCCGAAGATGCTCGGCCAGTTGTTGGGCGGTTCGGCGCCGCCGGGGCCGCGGCCGTCACAGAAGTGGTAGCGCGCGCGTTCGGGGCTGCCCGGCCCGGCGGCCAGCGCGGCGGCGAACCACGGGTGCCGGTCGCTGGTGTGATTGGGCACCAGATCCATGGTGATCTTGATTTCCCGGTCGTGCGCCTCGGCGATCAACTCGTCGAGCACCGCGAGATCGCCGAACAGCGGGTCGATATCGCGCGGATCGCTGACGTCGTAGCCGCCGTCGGCCATCGGCGAGCGCATCACCGGGCAGATCCACAGCGCATCGACGCCCAGTAACTCCAGGTATCCCAGCCGATCTCGCAGGCCGCCGAGATCGCCGACGCCGTCGCCGGTCGTGTCCGCGAAGGAGCGGGGATAAATCTGGTAGAAGACCGCCGAGCGCCACCACGGCGCGGCGGAGGGATCGGTGGACGCCGCATCGGACCCGACCGCCGACGCGGTCCGCTCCCCGGGGGATGAAGGTGTCACAACGGTTAATAGTGCCAAAGATTTCCGGTAAAAGCCGCCCGCGGTGCGCGTGTTGGCGAGAACTAGCTAATCCTCAGCAGGAATCGGACATCCTCCGGTCCGGACGCGGTTTTACGCCATGATCTCAGAACGGCGAGTTGACCAGCGAATTCGCCGCCATCTCCAGGTAATCGAGCAGCGCGCGCCGGTGCTCGTCGTCGAGCACCTCCGGTTCGATCTCGGCGACGGCGATCTGCATGCACCGCAGCCAGGCGTCGCGCTCGATCGGGCCGATGCGGAACGGCATGTGCCGCATGCGCAGTCGCGGATGTCCGCGCTCGTCGGAATAGGTGCGCGGCCCGCCCCAGTACTGCTCCAGGAACATGCGCAGCCAGCGCTCGGCCGGGCCCAGATCCTCCTCGGGATACAGCGGGCGGAGCACCTCGTCGCGGGCCACCTCCCGATAGAAGGCCGCCACCAGGCGTCGGAACGTTTCCGCGCCACCGACCGCCTCGTAGAAGGATGTCGCCGTCTGCTCTCCGGAAGTCATAACACCCGCCAGCATATCTGCGCCCCGCCCGGCTTCCCACCCGCCGCCGCCCGGCAACAAGTCGGCACCCAATCGGAACCGGGGCGTGCTCGGCAGACCCACCGGTTCGGCGGCATCCTGGGATGACCGGCTGAACATCACATTCGACCCGACACACGCATACCGCCCCCGGGTGTAACCCGGCGTTCACGAACACCACAGCCGGAATGTGTCAAATCAGCTGGCAATGGTGACGGTTCCATGGTCAACTGGTTGGCAGTGTCTGACCGGATACCACACGAACGGGACAAATCGAATTCGGGGTTCCCATGAAGCAGCGGCACGGCGCCCGGGCACACGAGGCGCGGACACACCGACAACTCCAGCCCGCCGACGTCCACAATCGTGGGTCGGGGGCTTCTCCGCTGCATGTCCTGTCCGATAAACGTTCCGCTCCGGGTGCGTATCCGCACCGCACCGTCGAGCCCGCTCCGAGCGTCGCCACCTGGGTGAAGCGCCGGGTGTTGCTTCTGAATGCCACCTACGAGCCGCTCACCGCACTGTCCGCGCGCCGCGCCGTCGTGCTCCTGATCTGCGACAAGGCCGACGCCGTCCACCACAATCCCGACGGTCCCGTCGTCCATTCCGCCGGCGCATCGGTCGCCCTGCCGTCGGTGATCCGCCTGCGCAACTACGTCCGCGTGCCCTATCGCGCCCGGGTCCCGATGACCCGCGCGGCGCTGATGCACCGCGACCGGTACCGCTGCGCGTACTGCGGCGGCAAGGCCGAGACGATCGACCACGTCATCCCGCGCAGCCGCGGCGGGCCGCACACCTGGGAGAACTGCGTCGCCTCGTGCGCCCCGTGCAACCACCGCAAGGCCGACAAGCTGCTGGCCGAGCTGGGCTGGACGCTGCACCACCCGATGGTTGCGCCGAAGGGTCCGCACTGGCGCCTGCTGTCGACCACCGCCGAGCTGGACCCGGTGTGGTTGCAGTACCTCGGCGAGGGCGCCGCGTAGCTCAGGCACCCCGCGATTCGGCCAGCCGACGCATCCAGTAGCGAAACCAGTTGTCGCCGAAGGGGATATACACGCGCACCGGCACGCCGCGCGCAACGAGGTCGTCGAGCACCTCCGGCCGCACCCCGAGCAACTGCTCCACCGGTATCGGCCCGAGCGCGGTCAGCAGCGACTCCCGCAGCACGCCGTCCTGGGTGGCCAGCGCGAACGAAGCACCCGCCGCCGCCAGCCGATGTGCCGCGCGCACGAAGGCGATGTCGGTGGGCTCGCCGTAGTGCAGGGCGCGATCGGGTGATTCCAGGTAGGCGCCCTTGACCAGCCGGATGTGGACACCGGCCTCGATCAGGCGTTCCATATCGCCGGGTGTCCGATGCAGATTGGCCTGCACCGTGGCGCCGAGGCGGTCGGCCAGGCCCCGATCGGCTACGTCGAGTACACACTTCAGCACCGCGTCCGCGCGGTCGTAGTCCTCGGCGCCGACCTGGATCCGGCGGCCCTCCGGCAATGTCCGCGCGATCGCCGCGAGATGGTCGGCGCAGGTGGCCGGGTCGATATCGAGGCCGAGGTGGGACAGGTCGACGGCCAGCCACACGTCGTGCGGGAGGCCGGTCAGGTCGTCGGCCAGGCGCAAGTAGTCGTCGGCGACCCGCCCCGCGACCACGCTGTCGTCGACCAGTTCACCGAAATGATCGATGGCGGCGGCCACGCCGCGCGCACCGAGTTCTCCGGCCACACGGACCGCATCGGCCGCCGCCGTCCCCGGCACATACCGCGACGCCGCGCGCCAGGCCAGGGCCTCACCTCGCGGCACGGCCCGAACAACCTGCTCCACAACGTCATTCGTGGCCAGCCGAAACAAAATTGCGCGATCTATCGACATGGTCACATCTTCTCAGTTCTTCGGCTGGGGAGTCGAGTTGCGGCGACCCCAAATAGAGAGCACTGCTCTTGACAGAGATTCGGTAGATGAGGCATGCTTGCCCATAGATAGAGAGCACCGCTCTCTAATGTGAGAGGAGTACACAGAATGTCCGAACTGCATGTCGTCACCGGAGCGGGACCCGTCGGCACCACCGTCGCCGAGCAACTCGCCGCCGCGGGGAAGAACGTCCGCATCCTGACCCGGTCCGGAAGCGGGCCCGAGCACCCCCTGATCGAGCGGCGACGTGTGGATGTCACTCGGCGCGAACAGCTTTCGGCGGCCGTGGACGGCGCGGCGGCGGTGTATCACTGCACGCACGGGTCGAAGTACGAGGCGAAAGCCTGGTGGGCCGAACTGCCCGCGGCCGAGCAGACCGTGCTGGAGGTGGCCGGGCAGGCCGGGGCCGTGGTCGTATTCCCGGAGAGCCTGTACTCCTACGGCCCGGTGACCCGGCCGATGACCGAGACCATGCCCCGCACAGCCGATTTCGGCAAGCCCGCCGTGCGGGTCGCGCTACTGCGGGCGCGCGAGGCGTCGCCGACCCCGACGGTCAGCGTCGCGGCCTCGGATTTCATCGGCCCGCACGTGCGGATGTCGCACGCCGGGGAGCGCATGGTCCCGAATATCCTGGCGGGCAAGACCGTTCAGGTCTTCGGCAAGCCGGACCTGCCGCACTCGTTCACCTATATGCCCGACCTCGCGGCGGCGATGATCACCGCCGCGGCGGACCGCGCGCTGTGGAACTCCTTCCTGCACGCCCCGACCGCTCCCGCCGTGACGATGCGCGAACTCGTCGCCGCCCTGGCCGCGGCCGCGGGCGTGCCCGCCCCGAAGGTGCTGGCGCTGCCCGGCTGGGTCCTCCGCACGGCCGGGCTCGCCAACGGCATGATGCGCGAATTGGCCGAGATGAACTACCAATTCGAGCGCCCCTTCGAACTGGACTCCTCGGCCAGCGAGCGCAGGCTCGGCCTGCGCCCCACACCCATCGACGAGGTAGCCCGCGGCACCGTCGCCTGGTGGAAAACGGTTGTCGCCCAGGGTAACAAGAGCCTCGCCGCATAGCCTGAGCACCGACTGGACGGCGTCGACGGTGCGGAACCGCAGAAGGGCAGGCGCCGCACCGCGAACCGGAACAGCGAGGACCGGACGACGCTGTCCGGTGTCAGAGATGTTCGCTGGCCTGGATGGCCCAGGTGCCGGGCTCGAGGGCCTCGAAGATGTGCGGCCGGTCGCCCGGGTAGCAGATGTAGTCGCCCGGGCCGAGCTCGATCGGGTCGGCGGCCGGGCCGACGAGAGCTCGCCCGGCGGCGAGGATCAGGTGTTCGACCTCGCCGCGCGAATGGGGTTCGGACCGGCGCGGCTGGCCGGGCTCGGCCGAGATCCGGTAGATGTCGCGGCGGGCGTTCGGTGGACTGGCCGCCAGCAGCGCCACCTGATAGTCGGCCTGCGAGGAGGCCAGCACCGGCCCCTCCCCCGCGCGGATCACCTGCACCTGCGGGCGCGGCGGATCGAGCAGGCGGGAGAACGGGATACCCAGCGCCACGCACAGCGCCCACAGGGTCTCGATGCTCGGATTGCCGACGCCCGACTCCAATTGGGACAGTGTGGATTTCGCAACACCGGCACGCCGCGCCACCTCGGTGAGCGACAGGCCGACACGGCCCCGCTCGCGGCGGAGGGCGGCGGCGATGGCCTCCTGCGGGGGCGCGGACTGGGCGGCGTCGTGCTCGGTCATGATGGCTTCAGACAGTACCTCTCCGCATCCGGGGCGAGATTGACGAGTCCACCCGGTTGTGTTCAATATAGTAGTCGTGCGTTCGATATGGCGAACACTCGATCGGAGTGACCTCACCGGTATAGCGACCATCTGCCTGGCGGTCGTGGCCATCGGCGTGTCCTACGGCGCCTCGGCCGTGACCTCCGGAATGCCCGCCTGGCTGCCACTGCTGCTCAGCGTCCTGGTGCTGGCCGGGGGCGCGGAATTCCTGTTCGTCGGGATCATCGCCGCCGGTGGCGGCCTGGTCGCCGCGGTACTGGCGGGGCTGGTGGTCAACGCCCGCCACCTACCGTACGGACTGGCGGTGCCCGACGTCGTGGGCACCGGGTGGCGGCGGCTGATCGGCACGCACGTCATGAACGACGAGTCGGTGGCGCTGGCCCTGGCCGAATCCGATCGCGACCGACGCCGCGCCGCCTTCTGGCTGTGCGGGCTGGGGGTGCTGCTGGCCTGGCCGCTGGGCGCCGTGCTCGGAGTCGCGATCGGCGCCGCGGTCCCCGACCCGGACCGGTTCGGCTTGGACGCGGTCTTCCCGGCGGTGCTGGTGGCACTGGCCCTGCCCGCGATCCGCGGCGACCGGGCGACCCGGCGGGCGACCCTGGTGGGCGCGGCGGTGGCGGCGGGAACCACGCCCTTCCTCGGCGCCGGGCTCCCGGTGCTGCTGGCGCTGCCCGCCGTGCTCCTCGCCCTGGGCCGCACCGAGGACACGACCGCCGATCCCGAACCGGACCGCACGGACGAAGAGCCCTCCCCTACATCAGCCCAGCACGCCGGAATGACGAGCGGGCGTTCACCGGACCCCAGCGAGATCCGAGACTTGCGAGGCGAGAGATCGTGAACACCACCCTGATCGCGGGCGCCCTCGTGCTGGCGGTGGGCACCTACGCCATCCGCTTCGCGGGCCCGGTCCTGCGCCGCCGCATCACCTTTCCCCCGCGCGTCACCCAGCTGCTGGAGGTCGGCTCGGTCGTCCTGCTGGTCGCCCTCGCGGTCATCGAGCTCGTCCCGGCCGGGCACAAGGCCGGATTCGCCCTCCCCGCAGGCGTTCTCGTCGCCGTCATCGTCGCCTGGCGCCGCGCTCCGCTGATCGTGGTCGCCCTCTCGGCCGCGGTCACCACCGCCCTGCTCCGCCTCCTCGGCGTCGCCTGAGCCGGATCGGCAGTCCCGAAATGGCTGATTCGCAGTCATTTCCAGGTCTCACGAGATATTGCGGTACGACTCACCGTGCGACATCAGGCAGGCATGGCCGCGAGTGAACGGCGCGCGGCTTCGACCGTGTCGCCCGGTCGGGAGTTGAAGCTGATGACCGCTTTCGGGGCGAGGCGGTGGACGATATTGATGACGCGTTCGAACAGGAGCAGATTCTCCGGGACGGCCCGGACTCCGGCGCCGATCATCACGCAATCGAAATCGCCTGCGGTGAGGGTGCTTTCGAGTTCGGCCTCGGTGGTGGTATCGAAGTCGAGGACGCATCGCCGGACCGAGAATCCCAGGGACTCCAGCGCGGCGTCGATCTCGGCGCGGGACAGGCGCACCCCGTCGGTGTCCAGATTCGGAATGGCGCTGAAGTCGACCAGCGCCGGATCGATGCCCACCAGCAGGATATGTCGTTCCGCACCCGGGTCCAAAGGTTCCGTCACGCAGCGCAGCCTATGACCTCGAGAGCGCTCGAGGTCAAGATGCTCGGCGCTCCGGACGATCCGTGACGCACGCCGAAACCGCCACTCGCGCTACCAACTCCGACGCACCTCGGCCTTCGGACCTGCCACCAAGCTCTTCGCGGGCACATCCTCGGACACGACCGCACCCGCGGCGACCACCGAGTCACGGCCGATGCTGACCCCGGGCAGGATCGTCGCCCCGGCACCGATCCAGACGTTCTCCGCCACGTCGATCGGTGCACCGGTGAGGAATCGGCGCCGCTCCTCCGGATCCACCGGGTGGCCGACGGTGATGAACGTGGCCTTCGGGCCGATCATCACGCCCTTGCCCAACCGGATACCGGCGTAGTCCAGGAAAGTGCACCCCTGATTGACGAATACGCGCTCGGCCAGGTCCAGGCGCAGCCCGTGATCGGTGTAGAAGGGCGGGTAGATGGTGACCCCCGCCGGGAGCGGACGACCCAGGATCTGTTCGAACAGCGCAGCCCTACCCGATTCGTCGTCGAAGGGCAGGATGTTGAGCCGGGAGGTCAGCGCGGTGATCTCCACAACCCTCTCGTGCATCGCCGTGAACTCGGCCCCGAGGACCCGTTCGCCCTGGGCCAGGAGCTCGGCGTCGTGGATCAGCATGAAGTTGTCGCTCGCCATCCCGTCATCTTGACGCTCGGCGGCTACGCCGTGGTCAGCGGGGCATCAGCGGCACGCTCAGCGACGGCGGGGTGGTCAGCGCGGCATCAACGGCACGGCTCACCGACAGCGCGGTGGTCAGCGGGGCATCAACCGCACGACTCACCGACAGCGCGGTGATCAGCAAGACATCAACGGCACGACTCACCGACAGCGCGGTGATCAGCGCGGCATCAACGGCATGCCGGGGCCGCGGCGGCGGGCGACCGAGCCGTAGCGGGCGTCGAGGCGCAGCCACGTGCGGGTGGTGCGGACGCGGACGATCTCGGTGGGGCTGATACGCCGAGCGTCGGCCTTCTCGCCGGAGTGCGGGATGAAATCCATGGCGGTGAGGGTGAATACGACCCGCATCGGGACCTCGACCTCCTCGCCGCCGCCGGTGACCGTGAGCACGGTCTGCTCCAGCAGCGAGACCGGCGGGCCGAGGCCGCTGCCGTGTTCGGCGGCGACCTCCTGGCCGCGCTCGGCGAGTTCCACCAGGCTGCGCGCGGGGACGTCGTCGACGTGCACGAAACCGGTCGTCGGGGGCAGCGCGGTCCGCCACGAGGAATCCATCGAGAAGCCCAGATCGATCGGACCGCTCGCACCCGGGCCGGTCAGCCCGGACAGCAGCGTGTCCCCGCCGACGGTCACATCGTCGACACCCAGCTCCGCGACCACGGTCCGGACCGCCAAGGCTTCGAAACCCGTTGCCACCCATGCCGATACGTACTGCTCGCCGCGCCGCCGCAATCGGATCACGGCCGCCGGATCCAGCCGCACCGCCCGCGCGGCGAAGGTCGCCAGATTCTCCCGCTCGGCCGGATCGGGCACCCGCAGTGCCCGCTGGTCGGAATGCTCGAAACTCGGCATCATCGCGCCACCACACTCACCTTCCGCACCACCGCGCCCGAACGCTCACCATCGACGGTGCCATCGTCGCAGACGCCGACCACCACCCGTCACGCACCGCACACCGACGACACCGATCCGGTCGATGGAGTCAGTCGGCCTTGCACTGGGCCAGGTATCACGTTCGGGGGTCGTCGGCCTTCCGCTGGCGCAGGCACCTTACGTTCGCGCGCGGTCAGTCAGCCGTCCCCCGGCGCAGGTACTCGCGTACGTGAGCGGCCAGTCAGGCCTTCCACCGAC
>NZ_BDBV01000058.1 GCF_001613165.1 Nocardia mexicana NBRC 108244 | reverse complement strand
CCAGCCAGGCCATCCACTGGCACAACTACTCACATACGGGAGTGGTCAGTCGGCCTTCCATTGGGCCAGGTACTCGCGTTCGGGGGCGGTTAGGCGGCGTAGGCGCTGGGTGTCGATGTCGAATGCGGCCAGTTGGGTGCTGGCGATCACGGCGGGGGGTGAGTCGAGGGCGGCGCCGTTCGCGCGCACCTCGTAGCCGATGGTGAAGTCGACCGCGCGCAGCTGATCGATCCACATGGCAATGTCCAGCGGCGTGTCCTCGTGGCGGAGCTGGCCCTTGTAGCGCACGTGCAGATCGGCGAGCACGCATCCGGAGCGCAGCCCGGAGGTGGGACGGTCGTCGAACAGCCACGGGATCCGTGCCTCCTCGAGCAGCGTCACCATCCGGGCGTGGTTGATGTGCTGAAAGACGTCCATATCCGACCAGCGGACATCGACCTTGGCGTGAAAACGCTTGGGCAGCACGGCGGTACCGGCCGTCTTCGCGAGCCCGTTCACCGAACCGACACTCGTCACACTAACCTCCGATCGGATTGCCGCCCGCGCACCGTGCCGCCCCGGGCGGCCGGCGCCGCGAGTGGTGAAGCAGCGGGTCGGAACCGTTCCGGCGCCACGCTGCCTCCGGACCGATTCGGCTATCCAGTATGCCGGGTCGGGCGGGCGGCGCCGGATCGGGTCACGACTGCGCCACTGGCGTCACATCTGATCCGGGCCGGTCAGCGGGGTGTTGGACAGCTTTCTGTGAGTTGGCACAGCGGCCGCGTCGCCCCCTACCGGCCCCTAGCGGGACCGGTAGGGGGAATCGATGGGAGGTCCCGGGGACCGATAGGAGTCCCCGAGGGCTGGTAGGAGACCAGGGACCAGCACAGGAGACCCGGGGACAAGGTACGGAGGCCCCGGGACCCCGTACGGACGCCCCGGGGACCCGGTACAGAACCCCGAGGACCCGGTACAGAACCCCGAAGACCCAGTACGGAGCCCCCGAGGACCCAGTACGGACGCCCCGGGGACCCGGTACGGAGCCCCCGAGACCCCGTACGGAGGCTCCGAGGACCCCGTACGGAACCCCCGAGGACCCAGTACGGAGGCCCCGAAGATCCAGTGGTGAAGCCCCGGGCCGGTGGGAACTTTGGCGTGTCTCAGCGCACCTCTGCTTGTGCGCCGACGCCGCTTACCATGCTGCGGACCTGGCGGGCTGCCACCGACAGGGTTGCCAGGTCGTGGGTTCCGGACTCGAACAGCTCTGCCAGCGCGGCGCGGGCGCGGCCCAGGCGGGACTGGTTCTTGGACTCCCAGTACGCGATCTTCTCCTCGGCCGTCTCCTCCGGATCGCCGCCGGACAGCACGTCCAGCGTCAGCGAGCGCAGCGATCCGTACATGTCGTCGCGCAGTGCCAGCCGGGCCAGCGCATGCCAGCGGTCACCGCGCTCGAGGTGGCTGACCGCCTGCAGCAGCCAGTCGATCTTCAGGTGTTCGTTGAGCGCGTAGTACAGCGCACCGACCTCCTCACCACTGCGGTCGGTGATGTCTGCGATATCTACGACGTCCATCAGCGGGAACAGGTTGAGCAGCCCGAACACCTCGGTCGCGAGCGCCTCGGGAACACCGCGGTCGATATATTTCGCCGACTGCTCCTCGAGCGAGTCGACGTGGTGCCCGCGCAGCCAGCCCGGCACCTTGGGCGCCAGCTCGCGCACCGCTCCGCTGTACCGATGGATTTCGGCGCCGACCGCGATCGGCTGCGGCCGGTTGCTCAGCAGCCAGCGCGAGGCCCGGTCGAGGGTGCGCTTGGTCTCCAGCTCCAGATCGTCCTTCACCGCGGTGGCGATGTCGGCCGCGCGGATGCGGCTCCAGATCGACGACAGGTCGAAGATCTGGCTGGCCGCGGCGAACGCGCGCACGGCGTCGGTGGCGCTGGCGCCGATCTCCTCGTTGAGCCGATGCGCGTAGGTGATCCCGCCGAGGTCCACCATCTCGTTGATCACCATGGTGGTGACGATCTCGCGGCGCAGCCGGTGCCGCTTGATCGCGGTGCCGAACCGCTCGCGCAGCGGCGTCGGGAAGTACCGCGGCAGCCGGGCCGAGAAGTACGCGCTGTCGGGCAGATCAGAATCGAGCAGATCGGTTTTCAGCGACAGCTTGGCGTGCGCCATCAGATTCGCCAGCTCCGGCGAGGTGAGCCCGGCACCGGCCTCGGCGCGCCGCTTGATGTCCGGATCGGACGGCAGGGCCTCCAGCTCACGATCCAGCCCGCGGCGGGATTCGAGGTCGGCGATCAGGCGCTTCTGCACGTTCAGCATCCGCGGCGCCTCCGCCCGCGACATGCCCATCAGGAAATTCTGCGAGACGTTGTCCTGCAGCACCATGTCCGAGACCTCGTCGGTCATCGAGGCCAGCAGCGAATTGCGTTCGGCGGCGGGGAGTTCACCGGCGGACACCACCCCGTCGATCAGCACCTTGATATTGACCTCGTGGTCGGAGCAGTCCACACCCGCCGAATTGTCCAGCGCATCGGTGTTGCACTTGCCGCCGTTGAGGCAGAACTCGATCCGTCCGTGCGCGGTGAGGCCGAGGTTGCCGCCCTCGCCGATCACCTTGACCCGCAGGCTGTTCGCATCGACCCGCACCGCGTCGTTGGACTTGTCCCCCACCTCGGCGTTCGATTCGGCCGACGCCTTGATGTAGGTGCCGATGCCGCCGTTCCACAGCAGCCCGACCGGCGCCCGCAGAATCGCCCGGATCAGCTCCGGCGGCGACAGCGACGTGACGTCGTCGTCCAGGCCGAGCGCGGCCCGGGCCTGCGGGCTGATCGGCACCGACTTGACGGTGCGGTCGTACACGCCGCCGCCCGCACTGATCAGCGACGTGTCATAGTCACGCCAGGACGAGCGCGGCAGGGCGAACAACCGCTTGCGTTCCGCAAACGACTGCGCCGCAACAGGATCCGGATCCAGGAAGATGTGCCGGTGATCGAACGCCGCGACCAGTCGGATGTGCTCCGACAACAGCATCCCGTTACCGAACACATCACCGGACATGTCACCGACACCCACCACAGTGAACTCCTGCGACTGCGTATCGATATCCATCTCGGCGAAATGCCGCTTCACCGACTCCCACGCGCCCTTGGCCGTGATCCCCATCGCCTTGTGGTCATAACCCACCGAACCACCCGACGCGAACGCATCACCGAGCCAGAACCCATACGACTGGGCCACATCATTGGCGATATCGGAAAACGTCGCCGTGCCCTTATCGGCAGCGACCACGAGATAGGTGTCATCGCTGTCACGGCGCACCACCCGCGCGGGCGGGAGCACCTGCCCCGTCGCCTGATCCACGTTGTCGGTGACATCCAGCAGGCCCGAGATGAACGTGCGGTAGCACGCCACCCCTTCCGCCTGCAGCGCCTGACGATCCGCCGCCGGATCACCGGTCGTCGCGGGCGGATGCTTCACCACGAACCCGCCCTTGGCCCCCACGGGCACGATCACGGCGTTCTTGACGGCCTGCGCCTTCACCAGACCCAGAATCTCGGTGCGGAAATCCTCGAGACGGTCGGACCACCGCAACCCGCCGCGCGCCACCGGACCGAAGCGCAGATGCACACCCTCGATCCGCGGCGAATACACGAAGATCTCGAATTGCGGCCGCGGCTTGGGCAATTCGTCGATCTCGCCCGGCTCCACCTTGATCGACAGATACTCGCGCGGCCCACCGTGCTCGTCGGTGCGGTAGTAGTTGGTGCGCAGCGTCGCCCGCACCAGGCTCAGGATGGCGCGCAGGATGCGGTCGGCATCCAGGCTCACCACCTCGTTGATGCGCTCGGCGACCGCGGCCTCCAGCTCGGCGGCCCGGTCGGGCGAGGCCGAGTCCGGATCGAACAGCGCCGCGAACAGGTCCACGAACAGCCGCGCCGCATCGGGCGAAACCAGCAGCACCCGGGCGATATTGGCCTGGCTGTAGGGAAAGTCGGCCTGCTGCAGGTACTTCGAGTACGCCCGCAGGATCGACACGGTGCGCCAGTCCAGACCCGCGCGCAGCACCAGCTCGTTCAGCGCATCGGCCTCGGCGCGTCCGTACCAGAGCGCGTCGAACGCCGCGGTGAACCGCTCGCGCAGCCCGCGCTCCTGCGCGTCGAGCGCGTCCAGCCGGTCGGACGTCTCCACCAGTTCGGCATCCATGTTGCGGTCCAGCGACATCCGCAGCAGGTCGGGCCGAGCCTGCAGGCCGAAGTCGTAGATCCAGGCCTCGCGGCCGTTCTCGAACTGCAGCTTGTACGGCCGCTCGTCGACGACCTCCACGCCCAGGCTCTGCAGCAGCGGCAGCACCTGGCTCAGCGAGATGCCGCCGCCGATGTAGAGGGTGAAACGCCATGAGCCGGGCGCGGATTCGGGCCGCCGGTACAGGTGCTGATCGATCTGGCCGGGAGCCAGCCGCTCCAGCCGCACGATGTCGGCGAGGGCGCGACCGGCCCGGAAGTCCTCCTTGTAGGCGTCCGGCAGCGCGGACGTGTAGCGCTGCACCACGGCCGGATCCAGCACCGTCGAGGCGGCCACCTCGTCGCGCAGGTGATCGTCCCAGGTGCGGCTGGCCTCGGCCAGCAGCGCCTGGATGCGCAGCCGGTTCGGCTCGGACACATCCACCGGTGTGCCCGGTTCCGGCAGGCGCACCGTGAAATACACGCTGGCGAGCTCGCTTTCGGAGACGCGAGCCGAATAGTCGATGGAGACGCCGCCCAGCTCGCGCACCAGAATGTCCTGGATCTCGAGGCGGACCCGGGTGGTGTAGCGGTCGCGCGGCAGATAGACCATGCAGGCCACGAACCGGCCGTAGGAGTCCGAACGCAGGAACAGCCGCACCTGCCGCCGCAGCCCGACGTTGAGCACCGCACCGGCGGTGTGCCGCATCGTCTCCACGTCCGCGGAGAACAGCTCGGTGCGCGGGAAGGACTGGATCACCTCCAGCATCGCCTGCCCGGAATACGATTCCAGCTCGTGGCCGCTCTGCTCGACCACCGAGCGCACCCGGCGTTCGATCACCGGGATGTCGAGCACGTTCTCGTGCATCGCGGCGACGGTGAACACGCCGATGAACAGGTGCTCACCGGTGATGGCGCCGCTGGTGTCGAATTCGGCGACGCCGACGAAGTACGGATACACGGAGCGATGCACGGTGGCCGGGACCAAGCCCTGGGTGAGCATCAGCAGCGGGCGGTCGCCGCCGTCGACCGGGACGCGGAAGTCGGTGCCCACGTCCAGGCGCAGCACGCCGAGGCAACTGTCCGGGTCCACAACGGATTTCGCCTGCACGCCACCGGTCGCGGGGCGCTGGTAGCGCGCGTAGCCGAGCACGGTGAAATGCCCGTCGGCCAGCCAGCGCAACAGATTCGCGCAGTCGACGAGATCGGTCGGCGAGAACGGCGGGGTGCCCTCCTTGGCCGCCAGCTCGAGCATCTCGGCCAGCCCGTCCTGCACCCCGCGCATGGCCTTGGTGTCGCCGATGACCTGGCGCACGTCGGTGAGCACGTCGGAGATGCCGGTCTCGAGCTCGGCCAGCAGCGCCGGGCTGGTCGACGGGTGCAGCTGTACGTGAATCCAGGATTCCCGCAGGGCGTCCGCGCCGTTGCCGTCGACCTCGTGCGGGACGGCGGATTCCAGAGCGCCCTCGGCGTCGCGGGTCGACTCGAGAATCGGGTGGATCACCTCGCTGATGCTGACGCCGTGCCGGCTGAGATACGCCGTGACCGACTCCACCAGCAGCGGCATATCGTCGGTGACCATCTGCACCGCCGCCCCGAGACCGGCGCCGTCGTCCGGGTGGTACACCCGCACCCGTGCCTGCCCGGGCGGGCGCTGCATGCCCAGCTCGAGGTGTCGTCGGAACACCAGGCTCGAACCGCCTGTGATCGCGACGTCCACATCGCCGGCGTCCACGTGGCGGAAGTACGCCTCCTCGAGGTTCGCCAGTTCGCCGCGCAGCTGCGCCGGCAAACCGGCGGCCCACGCCGCGCTGGACATTTCGGACGAGACCGTCATTTTCTTCGCCAACTCCTCGGATTCGGTTCCGCAACAAAGTGACGCCGGAGTCGAGAGTAGCTGGACGCCCGAGACGCCGCCGAGGAATCCTCCCAAACCTGCGGCGGCGCCGGGCAGTCCGAACGGCACGGTTGGTACGACCGCACCAGCACACCGCCCGAATTTCCAGGTAGCGCGCGACAGACGTTGCGCCAGTTGTTATTTGACGCCCGTCCCATTATGACGAATCACACTGTTTGCTTGTCGATAACCCGCGAGTAACCGACGGTAGTACCCGCGGGTAACCGGAAACCGAACCCGCGAGTAACCCGAGGCGTGGACCTAGTCGCGAGTCAGCTTGCGATGCGTGACCCGGTGCGGCCGCGCGGCCTCCGGCCCCAGCCGCTCGATCTTGTTGGCCTCGTAGGCCTCGAAGTTGCCCTCGAACCAGAACCAGTCGGCCTCGTTGTCGTCGTTGCCCTCCCACGCCAGGATGTGCGTGCAGGTGCGGTCGAGGAACCAGCGGTCGTGGGAGATGACCACGGAGCAGCCCGCGAACTGCTCGAGGGCGTTCTCCAGCGAGCCGAGGGTCTCGACATCGAGGTCGTTGGTGGGCTCGTCGAGCAGGATCAGGTTGCCGCCCTGCTTCAGCGTCATCGCCAGGTTCAGGCGGTTGCGCTCACCACCGGACAGCACACCCGCGGGCTTCTGCTGATCCGGGCCCTTGAAGCCGAACGCGGAAACATAAGCGCGCGAAGGCATTTCCTGACTGCCGACCTGGATGAAGTCCAGGCCCTCGGAGACGACCTGCCACACCGTCTTGTTCGGGTCGATGCCCGCGCGGTTCTGGTCGACGTAGCTCAGCTTGACCGTGTCGCCGATCTTCACCGTGCCGCTGTCGGCCTGCTCGAGACCGACGATGGTCTTGAACAGCGTCGACTTACCGACACCGTTGGGGCCGATGACGCCGACAATGCCGTTGCGCGGCAACGTGAATGACAGATCCTTGATCAGCTGGCGGTCGCCGAAGCCCTTGCCCAGGTGCTCGACCTCGACGACCACGTTGCCCAGGCGCGGACCGGCCGGGATCTGGATCTCCTCGAAGTCCAACTTCCGCATCTTCTCGGCCTCGGCCGCCATCTCCTCGTACCGGCCGAGGCGGGCCTTGTTCTTGGCCTGGCGCGCCTTGGCGCCGGAACGCACCCACGCCAGCTCGTCCTTCAGTCGCTTCTGCAGCTTCTGGTCCTTCTTACCCTGCACCTCCAGGCGCTCGGCCTTCTTCTCCAGGTAGGTGGAGTAGTTGCCCTCGTACGGGTAGGTGCGGCCGCGATCGAGCTCGAGGATCCACTGGGCGACATTGTCGAGGAAGTAGCGATCGTGTGTGACGGCGAGAACGGCACCGGCGTACTGGGCGAGGAACTGCTCGAGCCACAACACCGACTCGGCGTCCAGGTGGTTGGTCGGCTCGTCGAGCAGCAGCAGGTCGGGCTTGCTCAGCAGCAGCTTGCACAGCGCGACGCGGCGGCGCTCACCACCGGACAGGTTGGTGACCGGCTCCTCCGGCGGCGGGCAGCGCAGCGCGTCCATCGCCTGCTCCAGCTGGGAGTCGAGATCCCAGGCGTCGGCGTGGTCGAGGTCCTCCTGCAGCTTGCCCATCTCTTCCATGAGCTCGTCGGAGTAGTCGGTGGCCATCAGCTCGGCGATCTCGTTGAAGCGGTCCAGCTTCACCTTGATCTCGCCGAGGCCCTCCTCGACATTGCCGCGGACCGTCTTCTCCTCGTTCAGCGGCGGCTCCTGCTGCAGGATGCCGACGGTCGCGCCGGGGGCGAGCCAGGCGTCGCCGTTGTTCGGCTGGTCCAGCCCCGCCATGATCTTCAGCACGCTCGATTTACCGGCGCCGTTCGGACCGACCACGCCGATCTTGGCGCCGGGGAGGAAGTTCAAGTTCACGTCATCGAGGACGACCTTGTCTCCGTGCGCCTTGCGAACCTTGCGCATTTGGTAAATGAACTCTGCCATGTGCATCACCCTAGTAGTTCCGAAGCGATCGGCTTTACCCGGCTGGCGAATTCCCCCAGGTAGTCAAGGAGTTTGAGCGGGCTCGACCGGTCGATCGTCAGCCGCAGGCTCAACGCCCCGGGGCTCCGCGGAGTTCCCGGATCGGCGGCGCGTCACCGTCGCCGAGCAGCGGCCCAGATCCGGGCCGACCGCGCTGGCCCGCATCTCCAGATCGTGCCGCTCCGCCCCGTCCTTGGTCCGGTACTCGTTGGTGCGCAGCTGCCCGTAGGCGATGACCGGATCGCCGCGGCGGAGCGAGGCGTCCACACCCTCGACCAGGCGCCGCCAGCAGCTGATCGTGACGAACAGGCTGCCGTTGTCTACCCATTCGCCGCGGTCGCGGTCGAAGCGCCGGGCATTGCTCGCCATCCGGAACGTGATCACCTGCTCCCCGCCCGGCAGACTGCGCCGCACCGGATGCGTCACCACGGTGCCGATGACGGCCGTATTCGCCTCGTACATGATTCCACCCCTCGAGAATTCGGCCATTTCGACCATTTCGGGACTCGGCGGCCCTCGGATCCCCGGCCGCCCCTCCGTTCCGGAAGTACCTCCAGCCTGCTCGATCCGCCGTCCGCGCAACAGACCGAATCCGGTTCTGGGGATGGAATTCCGGGATGTGAATACCCACTGTTCCGATTGCCCGGATCGCGCTACAGCGTCGCCAGGTCCGTATTGGCCCCGCACAGGACGATCACCGGCCGCTCCCCCGGCTCCGGCACATACGCCCCGCTCTGGATCGCGGCCAGCGCCGTCGCGCCCGCCGGTTCCACCACGATCCGGAACTCCCGCCACAGGTATTCGCGCGCCATCGCGATCGCGTCGTCGGTAACCAGCACCGAGCCCATCGAATACCGGGTGGCGACCTCCAGCGCGATATCGCCGATCCTGGTGGCGCCCAGGGCATCCGCGGCGATGCTGTTGACGTGCACGTCCACCGGGCGCCCCGCGGCCAGCGCGGCGTGCAGCGTGGGCGCGCCCTTCGGTTCGACGCCGACCACCCGGCCGCGCAGCCCCTG